>DASUSN010000224.1:0-8032 GCA_036375075.1 Thermoanaerobaculia bacterium
GAGCGAGGGACCTGGGTGGGTGGGGCGGCAGGTACGTACTTCGCGCCCCGCCCACCCAGGTCCCTCGCTCGACGCTCGGGATGACATCAAGCCGGCGCCAGCGCCGGCTCGGTCCTCGCGCGCGCCAGTAGCGCCGTCGGGATGCCCACGCAGAACACGTGTGCGAACAGCCCGTTCAACACCATCAGCGGCACGAACTTCGGAGGCCCCGACGCCGACAGCGGGAGGACCACCGCGTTCATGAACGCGTACACCGCCAGCCCGTACAACACCCCCATCAACACCGGTGAGCGCCGCAGCGCCGCGATCCGGAGGCTGGCGAAGTGATACACGCACACCACGACGGTGGCGATGAAGAAGTGCACTGCCAGTCCGATCAGCGCCGTGCGGGCGCCGCCGGCGAACGACGCGCGGCCGTACAGCCCCGCGGCCACTCCCTGCAGCACGCGGATCGGGGCGACGCCGCGCAGCCAGTAGAAGACGATCACCTCGACGATGTCCAGCGTACCGACCACCAGCGCGGCCAGGGCGAGTTGACGAAACCTCATGTGCGCCTCCGGGTGGGCTCAGGGTAAACGCCGCGCGCGGCGCCGCCCGTCAACCAACGGAAAACACATTCCGCCCGGCGGCGAGATGTGATTTCATGAGGCGTCCGTCCACCGTCCGTTCAACCCATTGTCCCGGAGGTCGCCTTGCCTACGCGATCGACAGCTCTGCTGGTCGTCCTGCTGCTCCTTTCCGCCATCCCCGCGGCCGCGCAAACGTTCGTCTTCGACCTGCGCGGCAGCCAGGAGGTCCCGCCCGTGCCCAGCACCGCCAGCGGCGGCTGCATGGGCCAGCTCGACCAGCCCGCGGCGACCTTCACGATCACCTGCGCGCACAACGTCGTCGGCGCCACCGTGGCGCACATCCACCGGGCTCCCGCGGGCGCCAACGGCGAGATCGTCTTCGACCTCGGCGACCCGGCCAGCCCCGTCACCGCCACGTGGACCGCGATGACGCCCACGAACATCAGCGATCTCCTGGCCGGCAACCTCTACCTGAACATCCACACCGCGGGCCGGCCCGCCGGCGAGATCCGCGGGCAGATCGTCAACAACGTGGACGCCGTCGCCTTCACCGCGAACGGCGCGCAGGTCGTCCCGCCGAACGACAGCAGCGCCACCGCGAGCTGCACCGGCGACCTCAACTCCGGGGCGACGTCGCTCGCCATCAACTGCACGCACAACCTCGCCGGCGCCAGCGCCGCGCACGTCCACGACGCGCCGTTCGGCCAGGTGGGGCCGGTCGTCTTCACCTTCCCCGGCGCCGGGTCGCCGCTCAACGCGAGCATCCCCATGACGCCGCTCCTCGTCGCGAAGTACGCCGCGACGTTCCTCTATCTCGACATCCACACGCCCGGCGGCTCGGAGGAGGCTCCGAGCGACGAGATCCGCGGCCAGATCGGGACGCCGCCCGCCGGCGCGGGCACCGGCACGATCGTCATCGTCAAGAACACCTATCCCTCCGGCGGCACCGGCTTCGGCTTCACCGACACCATCGAGGCGCCGAACGCCTTCACGCTCGACGACGGCGGTACGCGCACGTTCGCGTCCGTGGAGCCCGGCACCTACACCGTCACGGAGAACGATCCCTCCGCATCCGGCTTCACCCTCGGCGACGTCTCGTGCGACGACGGCGACAGCACCGGCGACCCCTTCGCGCGCGCCGCGACGATCCGCGTCGACGCGGGCGAGACCGTCACCTGCCGCTTCCGCAATCTGGAGACCGCGCCGACGGACGACCTCTTCGTCTTCCACCTCTCCGGCGACCAGGAAGTGCCGCCCGTGGTGACGACGGAGCGCGGCGGCTGCATGGGCCGCTTCGATTCCGGCGCGAACGCGCTGACCCTGTTGTGCACGCACGACGTCAACCTGCCGACGGTGATGCACATCCACCGCGGCGCGGTGGGCGCGATCGGGGACGTCGCCTTCGACCTCGGCGCGCCGGATAGCCCGGTGATCGCTACGTGGAGCGGCATGACGTCCGGGGACGTGGCCGACCTGTTCGCCGGGAACTTCTACGTCAACATCCACACCTCCGGCCGCCCGCTCGGCGCGATCCGCGGCCAGATCCTGCCGAGCACGGTGGATACCGTCAGCTTCACGATGGACGCGCCGCAAGTGGTGCCGCCGGGCGACTCGCCGTACACCGGCAACTGCACCGCGAACCTCGACGAGGCCGCGACCGGCCTCGCGGTCTCGTGCACGCACAACCTGCCGAGCCCCGATCAGGCGCACGTACACCGCGCGCCGCGCGGCCAGAACGGTCCGCTCGTCTACACCTTCCCTTCGGCCGCCAGTCCCTTCGCCTCGACGGTGCCGATGACGCCGCGCGCGGTCGCGGACTTCGCCGCGACGTTCCTCTACGTGGAGGTCCATCAGGCCGAGTCGGGTGAAGAAGAGACGGCGGAGGCCATCCGCGGACAGATCGCCGAGCCGGTCGTGCTGCCGACGACCGGCACGATCCGCATCGTGAAGTCGACGTCGCCGGCTGGCGGCACGGGCTTCACATTCACGGACGACGTCCCCGGCTCGGCCGGGACGTTCGCGCTCGACCACGGCGAGGTGCAGACCTTCACGGACGTCGTCGCCGGCACCTATACGATCGCCGAGAGCCCCACGGCCACGCACTCGCTGGCGAACGTTTCGTGCTCCGACGCGGACAGCACGGGCGATCCGTTCGCGCGCACCGCGACGGTACGTCTGCAGGCGGGCGAGGTCGTGACCTGCACGTTCACGAACCTCGAGACCGTCGCCTCGCCGCAGACCTTCGTCTTCCACCTGTCCGGGAGCCAGGAAGTGCCGCCGTCCGGCTCGACGGCGCGCGGCGGCTGCTTCGCGCAGTTCGACTCGGGCGCCGGCGAGCTGGCCATCGTCTGTACGCACGACGTGAGCGGCCCGGTCATCGCCCACATCCACCGCGGCGCCGCGGGTGCCATCGGCGACATCGCTTTCGATCTCGGCGATCCGCTCAGCCCCATCGTCGCCACGTGGAGCGGCATGACGCCCGCGGACGTGACCGCGCTCCTCTCCGGTAATCTCTACGTGAACATCCACGCCGGCGGACGCCCCGAGGGGGAGATCCGCGGGCAGATCCTGCCGCGCACCGTCGATGCATTCTCGTTCTATCCGAGCGGCGCCCAGGAAGTGCCGCCGACGGACTCGACCCGGACCGGCGACTGCTTCGCCGACCTGGCCGGTGACGCCACCTCGGTGCTCGTCCGCTGCACGCACAACGTCCCGTCGCCCTCGTCCACGCACCTCCACGCCGCGCCCCCGGGCGCCGACGGCCCGGTGGTGTTCGACTTCCCGAACACGCGGACGTTCGAGAGCAACGTGCCCCTGACGCCGCGCCTCGTCGCCGACTTCGCGGCCGGGTTCCTGTACGTGAACATCCACTCCCTGCCGGACTACGAGCAGGGCGAGATCCGCGGCCAGCTCATCGCCGGCACCGCCCCGGCCCACCTGCAGCACGTCCCCACGGCCAGTGAGTGGGCGCTCGCGCTGATGGTGCTTTCGCTGACGGCGATGGCGTGGTGGAGGATGCGGGGGTAAGCAAAGCAGACGTACGAGCGGTGCCACGAAGCTCCTGTCAGGGAGCGCCATAGCGGCCTCGGCGTGAGGCCGTCCGCGCCCTCTCTGGAAAGCGGGTATCCTTCTCCTTCCCGTGCAACTCGTCCCCGGTGACCGCATCGCTCAGTACGAGATCCTCAGGCCCCTCGGCGTCGGGGGCATGGGCGAGGTTTATTGCGCGCGCGACGCGAAGCTGGGGCGGGAAGTCGCGCTGAAGCTCCTGCCGTCGGACCTGGCCTCGAATCCCGACGCGCTCCGGCGGTTCGAGCAGGAGGCGCGCGCCGCCTCCGCCCTCAATCACCCGAACATCGTCACGATCTACGAGATCTCGCAGTCGGAGAACCTGGCCTGGATCGCAATGGAGCTGGTGGACGGCGAGGACCTCCGCACGCTCGTCACGCGCGAGCCGATGTCGCTCAAGCACGGGCTGCGCATCGCCACGAAGATCGCCGACGGCCTCGCCGCCGCGCACGACCGCGGCATCGTGCACCGCGACCTCAAGCCGGACAACGTGATGGTCACGGCCGAGGGATTCGTGAAGATCCTCGATTTCGGCCTGGCCAAGCAGATCCGCACGCTCACCTCGGACGACACGACCATGCCCCACACCTCGCCGGGCACGATCTTCGGCACGGTGGGCTACATGTCGCCCGAGCAGGCCACGGGCCGGGAGATGGACGCGCGCTCGGACCAGTTCTCGTTCGGGGTGATGCTCTACGAGCTCCTCACGCGCGCGCGTCCGTTCGAGAAGGCCTCGAAGACCGAGACCCTGGCGGCCATCCTCCGCGACGATCCGCCGCCGCCGTCGGCCGTCAACCCGGCCATCCCCCGCGACCTCGACCGCATCGTCTGCCGCTGCCTGGCGAAGAATCCGCGCGAGCGCTACGCCTCGACGCGCGATCTGGCCAGCGATCTCCGCGAGGTCCGCGACGGCTTCACCCATTCGTCCATCGAGCGCCGCGAGATCACCGAGACGATGCAGTGGCGGAGGCGGTCGCCGCTGATGTGGGCCATCGCAGCGGTGCTGGTGATCGCCATCGCCGCGGGGTATGTGATGTGGAAGCGCCGCGACGATGCGCACGACATCACGTCGATCGCCGTCGTCCCGTTCCGCGACCTCGGCGCCACGAGCGAGGGCCGCGTCTTCGCGGACGGGATCTCGGAGATGGTGGCCGCGCGGCTGGGCGAGGTGCGCGAGCTCCGCGTGGCCACGCCGTTCGAAGGCGCGCCACTGGCGGAGGTCGACGACATCCGCGAGATCGCCGGCCGCACCGGCGCCCAGGCGGTCGTCCGCGGCACCGTGCAGCGCGGCTCCGGCGACGTCCGGGTCACGTTCTCCCTCATCGACACACGCGACGGCCGCACGCTGGCCGCGAGCACCGCCACGCGCGCGGCCGCGGACGTCTTCGCCCTGCAGGACGCCGTCGCCGACGATCTCCTCCGCTCCCTCGGCCGCGCCGCTCCGGAGCGGCTGCAGGCCACGAAGTCCACGCTCGGTCCGGACGATCAGCGGCGGTACACCGAGGCGGTGGGGCTGCTGCAGCGGGTGCGCGACGAGCCGTCCGCCGATCGCGCCATCACGGCGCTGGAGTCGATCCTCCGCAACGCGCGCGAGTCGAGCTCCGTCAACGCCCTCCTCGCGCGCGCCCTGCTGCGCAAGTCGACGCTCGCCCGGCGCCCGGCGCTGATCGAGCAGGCCACGGTCTACGCCGCCCGCGGCGTAGCCCTCGGCGCGAACGATCCCGAGGCGCACATCACCCTCGGCGAGGTGCAGAACGCGACCGGCGACCATACGGACGCGGTGCAGTCGTTCGAGCGCGCGCTCGCGCTGCGGCCGGACGATCCCAGCGCGCTGGTGGGACTGGCGCGGGCCTACGAGAAACAGGGCCGCGCCGCCGACGCGGAGGCGATGTACCGCAAAGCCCTGGCCGTCCGCCCGGACAGCGCCACGGGACTGATGTGGTACGGGTCGTTCTGCTACGGACAGTCGCGGCACGAGGAGGCCGTGAAGCACTTCCGCAGGGTCACGGAGCTCGACCCGCAGTTCCCGCTCGCGCATTCGAACCTCGGCGGCGCGCTCACGGCGCTGGGACGGTACGAGGAGGCGCTGGCGTCGCTCCAGCGGTCCCTGGCTCTGCGTCCCAACGCGGCAGGCTATTCGAACGTCGGCACCGTGCAGTTCACGCTCGGCCGCTATGACGACGCCCGGCAATCCTACGAGAAGGCCGCGCAGCTCGCGCCGGCGGATTTCGTGATGTGGGCGAATCTCGGCGACGCCTGCCGGTGGGTGCCGGGGCAGGGGGGCCGCGCGATCGAGGCCTACCAGCAGGCGGCCGGCGCCGCCCGAGCCGCCCTCGAGGTCAATCCCAACAACATCCAGGCCCGCGCCGCGCTCGCGCTCAGCCTTGCGTACACGGGGAAGACGGACGACGCGCAGAACGAGATCCGGCGCGCCCTGGAGATCGATCCGACGAACGCGTCGGTGCTCTACAAGGCCGCCCTGATCGCCCTCCTGCGCGGCCAGTCGGACAGCGCGATCTCGTGGATCGAGCGCGCCGTGGCCAACGGCTACCCGGCGCGCGACCTCGCCAGGGATCCCGAGCTCCGAAAACTTCGCGACCTTCCCTCCTTCAGGAACGCCGTAGAATCGAAGAGCTGACAGAGAAGGAGGAGATCCCATGTCCGAGGTTCGCATCGTGCTCCGGGGGTGTCTGCTCGTGATGGCCGCGCTCGTTCTGAACACCTGTGCCAGCAGTCCGGCCACCAATCCGAGTAAGGGTGGCGGCACGTTAATGAACAACCCGTGCGGAAAGGGACTCGGCAAAGCCGACCGCAACGCGCCGATCGTGTGCGTCGACGACACCGGCGGCACGCTCAGCGTGCATCCCGATCCCATCACCGCGCACTCCGTCGGTCAGAGCGACCGGCAGGCGGTGATGCTCCACTGGTGGACGCGCAGCGGCGGCAACGCGCTCAACATCGAGATCGAGCCGGGCTGCGTCACCGACGTGACCTGCAACGGCGCGCACTGCAGCGCGCGCACTCTGCCCGCCAACTCCCGGACGCGGTGCAAGTACGACGTGTGGACGGACAAGCACCCGAGGCTCGATCCGGACATCGTCGTCGATCCCTGCTGCTAGGGCTTCCGGGAACCGCGCGGCATCTTCACCCGCTCCGCTCCGCACATCGACGCGTGCCTCTCCAGGGCGGCGTCGATGGCGGCGCGGTCGGCGGTGTCGTCTTCGAGCCAGATCTTCTTCACCACCAGGGCGCTCTTCTCGATGCGGGCGTCGACGCGCCCGATGAGCCGGTCGCGGTGGAGGAGGGGACAGACGTACCAGCCCCACTTCCGCTGGGGCGCGGGCTTGTAGACCTCCCAGACGTACTCGAAGCCGAACGCGTGGCGGACCAGGTCGCGGTCCCACAGCAGCGGATCGAGCGGGCCGAGGATGCGTACCCGGCCGTCATACTGCGGCGCTTTCGTTTTCAGGAACTCGGGCACGGCCAGATAGCGGCGCGACGTGCCTTCGACGGCCACGTCCACCAACTCGCCCGCGTCGATCATCTCCTCGACGAGCGGCGACGTCCGCACGCCGCTGAGCATCGACCACATCGCGCCCCCGGCGCGGGTGAGCAGTCCCGCCGCGCGCGCCCGCTCGCGCAGAGCCCAGCGCGCGAACGGCTCCTGCGGCTCGCCGTCCCACTTCGGGATGTCGTAGATCTTCGCGCCCGACTCCGTCCGTCCCGCGACCACGACGTCGCAGAGCGTCCACAGGATCTCCAGCGCCATCGTCGTGGCCTTGCTCGTGCCCGTCCACCCGGCCCAGTCGATCGGCACGACGGTGCCGTGGTCCGTCAGGTCCCGCGCGCTCACGGGACCGCGATCCCGGATCTCGTCGAGCACCGCGCGCACCAGCTCCGGCGCGACCCGCTCCGCCCGCTCCCCATGCCGCCACCACGGCGTCTGCGCCTGATGCCCCTGCTCGCGGTAGTACGGGAACGCCTCCGCCGGCAGGATGCACCGCTCCTTGGCGAAATGCTCGAACGCGTGCCGCGGGAACAGGTGCCGCCACACGTCCCCCCGCGCGACGTCGTCCACGCGTGCCATCACCACGAGGTCCGCATTCGTCCCGATGGCATCCAGCGGATCGAGCTGAATGCACCGCAGCCGTTCCAGCACGGCCCGCGTCCCCCGCGCGCCACGCCCGGCGCTCTTCGCCAGCCCGAGGTGCGCGACCAGCCTGCGCCGCACCTCGGCGGCGGAGAGCGTGACTGCCACGGGAGGAGTATATGAAGCCCCTACGGTCGCCCGCTACGCGGCTCGCGCTGCCAGCTCGTGGCGTCGTCCGCTCCTGTCATCCCGAGCGTCGAGCGAGGGACCTGGGCGGGTGGGGCGCGAAGCACATGCCTGCCGCCCC
>DASUSN010000225.1:0-12803 GCA_036375075.1 Thermoanaerobaculia bacterium
AGTCGACCAGTAGACGTCCAGAACTCGACGACTTGAAGACTCGACGACTCGACGACTTTGACCTATGCGCCTCGCCATCATCACCCTCGGCCACGTGCACACCGAGGATCTCGTCGCGCTGACGCCGCACTTCGAGCACATCGAGCAGCTCGTGCTCGACATCCCGCCGCGCGATGAGCTCTCGCAGCATCGCGCGGAGTTCAACCGCGCCGTGGACGCCGCGTCGACGGACTGGATCCTCGTCGTGCGCGAGCGCGAGGTCGTCGACGAGGCGCTCGCGAAGGAGATCCTGAGGGCTGCCAGCGACGTCCAGGCCCGCGGTTTCCGCATCCGCAGCGTGCCCTTCTACGCCGGCAAGGCGCTCCACCTCGGCAAAGCCAGCGGCGAAGTGCGGCTCTTCCACCGCCGCTACTACATGCGCTTTGCGAACAAGGGGCAGTGGGACGAGCTGATGATCCAGGGGAGCGTCGTCCGCCTGACGAACGCGCTGCACTCCGTGACTTTCGCGACGGCGGACGAGCACCGCACGCATCTCGCCGAGCGCGCGACGCGCCGTTCGTGGCTCCGGCGCGTGCTGCTGTTCGTCCGCTACTGGCTCGGAACGCGCACCTTCGACGGCAACACCCTCCGTTATCTGTGGGTCGAGGCATCCTTTCAGCCACGAATGTAGGGCGCGGCGTCGGATTCACCTGAAAGTAATTTTCGACATTCATACTTCCGGGTGATGAGCATTCCCGTCCCGACCGCTCTCGATTTCGCGGCGGTCTTCGACCGCGCCGGCCTCGGCATGGTCATCGCCGACCAGGCCGGGCGGATCGTCCGCGTGAACGATGCGTTCGCGCGGCTCGTGGGCCGCGAGCCGGAGGAGCTGTTCGGGCGGGACTCGGTCTGGTTCACCCATCCCGACGACCGCGACCTCACCAGTCTCAACGTGCAGCAGAGCGGCGCGGCCACCGCGTTCGAGAAGCGCTACATCCGCCCCGACGGCTCGATCGTCTGGGGGCTCGTGCATCTGACGCCCGCGTACGACGACGGCGACGATCGGTATCTGGTCGGCACGGTCGAGGACATCACCGAGCAGAAGCACATCCGCGAGGAGCTGCTGGAGACGCGGCGGCGCGTTTCCTCCGCGCTGATCGCCGGCGAGATCGGGACCTACGAATGGGACGTCACCTCCGACCGTCTGTGGGGCGACGCGAACTTCGACCGGATCTTCGGCGTCCAGCGCGACGCCGACGGCACGGCGCCGCTGGCGCGGTTCGTCGAAGCCATCCATCCCGACGATCGGGCGCACGTGATGGCGGCGGTCACGGCGACGGTTAGCAGGAGCGTCGACTACGAGACCGAGTACCGCGTCGTCAATGCCGGCGTCGAGGTGTGGGTGAGCGCGCGCGGACGGCTCGCGGCGCCGGACGAGGGAGGCGTCATCCGTTTCCACGGCGTCGTCCTCGACATCACCGCGCGCAAGCGCGCGGAGCACGAGCTGCAGCGCCGCACGCGCCTGTACGACCGTCTCGCGCTCGAAGCGGAGCGCGCGGCACGGGCCGAGGTGGAGCGGGCCAGCCGGATGAAGGATGAGTTTCTGGCGACGCTCAGCCACGAGCTGCGCACGCCGCTCGCCGCCGTTCTGGGCTGGGCCCAGATCCTCGGCGCGGGCGGCAACACGCCCGAGGAGATCGAGGAGGGGATCGCGGTCATCGGACGCAACGCGCGGGCGCAGGCGCAGATCATCGAAGACCTCCTGGAGATGAGCAGGATCGTCTCCGGCAAGATCCGGCTCGACGTGCAGCAGTTGCAGCTCGGCGGCGTCGTCCGCGCCGCGGCCGCGACTGTGCAGAGCGCGGCGGACGCGAAACGCGTCCGCGTCAGCATCGCCGAAGAAGACGGCGCGCTACGCATCAGCGGCGACGAGAACCGGCTGCAGCAGGTGTTCTGGAACCTCCTCAGCAACGCCGTGAAGTTCACGCCGTCCGAGGGGCGGATCGACGTGCGCGTCGCGCGGATGGACTCGCACGTCGAGGTGTCGGTGTGCGACACCGGCGCGGGGATCCGGCCCGAGTTCCTGCCGTTCGTCTTCGACCGCTTCCGGCAGGCCGACGCCAGCACCACCCGTCTCCACGGCGGCCTCGGGCTGGGCCTGGCCATCGTGAAGCAGCTCGTCGAACTGCACGGGGGCACGGTACGCGTCGCCAGCGAAGGCCTGGAAAAGGGCGCGACCTTCACGGTCGCGTTGCCGATCGTCGCGCTGCGGCAGTCCGAGGAGCCTGCGGCCAGGCGGCACACCCGCGAGGAGCGGCGGCCCGTGGTCAGCGACTGCGACGGCGTCGACGGCCTGCGCGTGCTCGTGGTCGACGACGACGATGATGCGCGCGTGATCGTGCGGCGCTTCCTCGAAGACTGCAACGCGGTCGTGACGCCGGCGGCGTCGGCGGCCGAGGCGCTGGCCCATCTGGAAGCCGACCGCTACGACGTCCTCCTCAGCGACATCGGCATGCCCGGCGAAGACGGCTACACGCTCATCCGCAAAGTCCGTGCGGCCGGCAACGCGATCCCCGCGGTGGCCCTGACCGCGTACGCGCGGCCGGATGACCGCATGAAGGCGACCGAGGCAGGGTTCCAGGCGCACCTGCCGAAGCCGGCGGACCCGGCGGAGCTGGTGGCAGTCGTAGCGGAAGTGGCCGGCAGGGTCTGAGCAGAACGCATTCAGTGCAAAAAATCCCGCATTCCGCGCCTCACTGTCATCCTGAGCCGGCGTAGCGCGGCGAAGGACCTCCTGAGGGATGCGCGGTCGTCGCGAACCGCAGGGGGGCCTTCGCCGTCTACGCTCAGGATGACGGCATGCCTAATAACTTATACTTCGCAACATATGCGGATCCTCGTCGCGACCATCCTCCTCGCGTTCTCCACCTCCGCCGGTGCTGCCGGGGTCTGGTTCGAGCCGGTCACGCCGACCTCCCATTCGTTCGTGAAGGTGCAGATCCGCGGTGTTGCGCCCGACGCTTGCGTCCCGCGGCTCACGCAGGTGGCGAGGCAGGGGAACGTCATCGACGTGAGCGTGCGGATCCCGCCGGGATGCAACGGGATCAGCGTGCCGACGCCGTGGCAGGCCAGCGTCGCGATCGGCGTGCTCGAGCCGGGTGTGTACGAGGTGAAGGTCTCTGCCGATTACGAGCTGCCGCGCCGTGAGACCCTGGTCATTGCGGACGCCGCTCCGCCGTTTCACGTCACCTCGTCCACGGTGAGAGTCACGGGCGGGGAGACGATCACCCTCTGGCGGGAGGCCGACGACTGCACGACACAGTCCGGCGTGACGATCGGCGGCGTGGCGGTGCCGGTCGTGAGCTCCGACTGCATGTCCGTCACCGTCGTGGCGCCCCCGCACGCGGCCGGAGCCGTGGACGTCTCGGCGCGCTTCGGTGAAGCGATGCTGACCACGCGCGCTGCGCTGCGCTACGTCGATCCCGCCGCCGCGCCGGACGAATCCGCCTTCGAGCGCGTGCTCATCCCGCTGCTGTACGACGGTCCGGGCGCCTACGGCTCACAGTGGGTCACGGAAGGGCGGATCTATCCGACCGAAACGGACCAGCCGCTGCGGTGGATGCACGACGTCGTGAAGGCGGAATGCGCGTCCGCCTCGTGCGAGGGCAACATCGTCGAGTTGATGCGCTTCGGCAATCACCCCGCCGGGCTGCTGCTCTTCCTCCCCCGCGACCTCGGCCACGTCGAAACGGATCTGTTCGTCCGCGATACGTCGCGCGAGAACGCGTCCTGGGGAGCGCAGGTGCCCGTCGTCCGGGAACCGGACTTCGTGCGCGAGCGGACCATGCGCTTTCCGGACATCCCGTTCGTGGCGCCATATCGCGCGCTGCTGCGCATCTACGGCGTGGATGCCGCTTCCTCGCACGTGCGGGTCTTCGCGGGCGATCGCTCCCGGTCCCTCACGCTGAGCGGCACGTGCGGCTTCGACGTCACGCCGTGCAACAGCGCACGGCCGGCGTTCGCCGCCATCGATCTCCTGGAGACATTCCCGGAGCTCGCGGGGCGGGGACGATTCTCCGTCGCGGTCGTTCCGATCGGAGCGGCGGCACAGCGCCACTGGGCATTCGTCTCCATCACCAACAACGAAACGCAGCACGTCACCGTCGTCACCCCATGAACATGCGCACGATCCTGCTCTCCCTCCTGCTGCTGGCTACGGTCTCCGTCCATGCTTCCTTCGAAACGGAGCCGGCTGCTCCGACGAACACCTCGCACGTGGTGCTGCAGATACGGCATCTGTGGCGCGACGGCTGTGTGCCGACGGATCCGCGCGTGACGCGCACGGGCCGGCGCGTCGAAGTTCGCTGGGAGATCCCGCGGGAGGTCGGTTGCCCGGCCGTGATCGTGCCCTGGCACACGGACGTCCCGCTCGGGGTGTTCCCGGCAGGGCAGTACGAGCTCGTACTGATCGTCGACGACTACGACGGGCTCCGGACGATCGCGACGCGCAGCCTGGTCGTGCGCGAGGCGCAGCCCGCATTCCGGGTGGAGCCGGACACCGTCAGCACCGCCGTCGCCACCGAAGCGCGGATCGTCGGCCTGTGCTACGGCGCGGAAGGGGCGGTCGTCACGATGAACGGCGAGACCGTCCCGTCGCGGCGTGGCGGCGATGACTGTGAGCTGATCGTCACGCTGCCGCCGCACGCCGCCGGCGCCGTCGATCTGCGCGTGCAGCATGCACACTTCGACGGCTCGGTGGTCGCCGCGGTGCGCTACGTCGATCCGGCAGCGGTGCCGGATTCCTCGGTCTACGAGCGCGTGCTCGTGCCCGTGCTGTACGAAGGCGGTGGCGCGTACGGGTCGGAGTGGGCGACCGAGGTGGACATGATCAACGCGTCGCGGTCGCCGGCGCATTTTGTCCCGGAGGCGGCGAGGCCGCTGACGTCGCTCGGGCCGCGTTCGCGCGTCTCCCTGGACGGCTTCGGCAACCGTCCCTCGGGGCTGGTGCTGTTCGTCCCGCGCGGGTTCGACATCCGCTTCGGCAGCGTGATCCGCGACCGGTCGCGCGACGAATCGCAGTGGGGGACGGAGCTGCCGGTCGTCCGCGAGCGCGACACCCGGACCGCCCTCACGCTGGCGAACGTGCCGTTCGACCCCCGCTACCGCGTGCAGTTGCGGATCTACGAGATCGACGGCGGCCCCGTGGACGTACAGGTGACCGCCTCGCGCGGAACAGAATCCGCGACGAAGGGCTACGCCGTCCGGGCTGTCTGCGCCGAGCCGCCGTGCAGCGGCAATCGGCCGTCGTACCGGTCGGTCGACCTCACGGCCGAGCTCTCATCGCTGATGGGCAAGGGACGCTTCGACGTGACCGTAGCGAACATGCGCGGCTGGATGTCGCCGCGCATGTGGGCGTTCATCACCGTGACGAACAACGAGACGCAGCACGTCACGGTGATCTCGCCGCAGTAAGGCGCCGTCAGGCCGTGGCCATGGCCACCATGGGCCGCCGCGGCATTGCCCGGATCGTTCCGTTCGAACGGAACTGCCGGGGCGACATCCCGTAGCGGATCCGGAACTGCTGGCGGAAGTAGTTCTCCGAGTCGAACCCGCAGCGGCGCGCCACCTGCGACACGCGCACGTTTCCGGCTTTCAGCAGCCGCGCCGCCTTCTCCAGGCGCTTCTCCTTCAGGAACTGGCTGAGGAGCCGTCCGGTGATACGGTGAAAGCGGCCGGAGATGTACTGCCGCGTGTAGCCCAACTCCTTGGTCACGGCTTCCACCGTGACTTCCTCGTCCGCGCGAAGCCGGCGTCTCACCGTCTTGATCAACGCTCGCAGCAGGCCGTCCATAACCTTCTCCTGGACCATTGAATGGCCGGTCCTTCCCGCGCTACCCTTCCGGAGTCGCGTGGGACTTACCGAACCTGTTCTTTTTGGATGGACAAATTGTAGCGCAAAAACGGAGCAATATCGTGCCCGATGACGATTTTCTGAGGACTGTGCCCCTGTTCGTCGAGTTCGAGGCCGACGAGCTGGAGCACCTCCGCCGCGTGCTGCACCCCACGCATTTCCAGCCCGGCGACGTCATCCTGCAGGAGGGAAACGCCAACCGCGCGCTGCACATCGTCCGCAGCGGACGCATTCGCGTCACCCGCCAGGTGCAGGACCGGGAGGTCTCACTCTGCGACCTCGTAACCGGACAGACGTTCGGCGAGCTCTCGATCATCGAGGACGGCGTGGCGTCGGCGTCCCTGAAGGCCGTCGGTGAGACGGAGGTACTCTCGATCTCCATGAACGACCTGGCGGAGTTCCTCCGGGCCAAGCCCGCCGCGGCCGCGAAGTTCTGGCGCGAGATCGCCATCGACCTCCGGCGCCGCCTCCTGCAGACGAACGACGTGGTCCGGAGCTACTTCGAAGTGAATCGCGCCCTGGTCGAGAACCCGACCTTCCGCGAGGCGTATGCGATGTGCAACCGATGATGGCGTTCTCCCTCCGTCCCACTCTGTGCCTCTGTGTCTCTGTGGTGAATACGAACGCGATCCAAGGCGCGAAGTTGCGGACTTGCGGCGCGTGTGTACTCACCACAGAGACCCAGAGGCACAGAGTGGGACGGAGGAGGCCTCAGCGCTTTCGCGTCCAGCGCTCCGCGTCGCGCTCGCGGTACTTCTGCATCATCGCGCCGAACTTCTCGTCGAGGTTCACCTCCAGCGAGTTGGCCAGGCATACCAGCACGAAGATCGCGTCCGCGATCTCCCCGCCGATGTCCCCCGCGTCCTCGCCGGGCTTCGGTTTCTTGCCGCCGTAGTGGTGCATGAGCGCCCGCGAGAGCTCGCCCACCTCCTCGGTCAGGCGCGCCAGCATGGGCAGGGGAGGGAAGTAGCCTTCCTCGAATTGGGAGATCCACGCGTCGACTTCTTTCTGGATGGGTGCGAATGCCATGTTACGATTTTCGCGCAATGCGGGTCCTCGGTGCGTTCGTGTTGGGTGTGATGCTGGCGGCGACGGCCGGCGCCGACGTGCGTCTCACGGTCAAACGGGACGGCACGAAGGTCATCACGAACGACAGCCCGGTGCGCGGCCGCACGCTCGACTGGCTGGCGAAGAAGCACGACCGCCGCTCGAAGTACGACCCCATCATCGAGCGCTACGCCGAGAAATACCGCATCGACGCGACGCTCGTCCGCGCCGTCATCCAGGTCGAGTCGGACTTCAATCCCGCCTGCGTGTCGCACAAAGGCGCGCGCGGCCTGATGCAGCTCATGCCCGCGACCGCGAAGCGCTTCGGGGTGAAGAAAATCA
Organism: Thermoanaerobaculia bacterium; assembly: GCA_036375075.1. Lineage (GTDB taxonomy): Bacteria > Acidobacteriota > Thermoanaerobaculia > Gp7-AA8 > Gp7-AA8 > QHVT01. The sequence goes on from DASUSN010000225.1 coordinate 7,280, forward strand.
ACGACCCCGAGGAGAACATCCACGGCGGCGTGCGCTACCTCGCGTACCTCACGCAGATGTTCCGCGACGACCTCCCTCGCGCGCTGGCCGCCTATAACGCCGGCGAGAACGCGGTGCTCCGGTACGGCGGCATTCCCCCGTATGACGAGACGCAGACCTACGTGAAGCGGGCCATGACCGTGTATTACGGCCGCCCGTACGGCGGCGGCGGTACGGTCTTCGCCGGACGCCGGGGTGGGAAGAAGCTGCGCGGCGGCTTCGGCGCGTCCGCCGGTCCGGTCGCCGCGGCGCTGATCCCGGGCGCCAAATACCTCGGACAAGTCGCGGCACGCTGACAGTTCCTGAGAGTACAATCGCCGCCGACGAATGCCCGAGCGTGATCCCGCCGTGGCGCCCCCGTTCGATCAGGGCGTCTTCCTCCTGCACTACAACCGCGGGCGCGAAGCCTTTCAGGAGGGCCGCTACGGCGAAGCGCGCCGCGAGCTGGAATCCGCGCAGCGCCTTCGTCCCGACGACGCCGACGTCCTGAATCTCCTCGGCCTGGTCTACTTCAAGACGAACGCGTTCCCCGAGGCCGAGGTGATCTACCGGAGGCTGATCGGCGAGAACCCGAACGTCTTCATCCTGCACTCGAACCTCGGGCTGATCCTCTTCAAGCAGGGGAAGCTCGAGGAGGCGGAGCAGTTCCTGCTCCGCGCCGTCGACCTCCGCCCGAACTACGCCAAATCGCACCTCTACCTCGGCCTCCTGTACCGGCAGAAGAAGAAGTTCGGCCTGGCCCTCGAGCATCTGAAGTTCGCCGGCGCGGACAAGCTGGTGCGCGAGGTGGAGCTGGAGATGCGGCCGTCCGCGCCGCCGCCGCCTGCGCCTGCGCCTGCTCCGGCTCCTGCTGCTCCGCCGCCAAAGCCGGCACCCGCGGTCCCGGCGAAGACCGAGCCGCAGCCGAAGATCACGACCGAGAAGATCCGGGCCATGACGGCGGCCCAGGCGGAAGAGATCCAGCGCGCGGCCATGGAGTCGCGCACGCAGCCGGGCACGACCCCGACCCCAACCGCGGTGCCCGCGCCCCCACCTCCTGCTCCTGTCCCCATGCCCGAGCCGGCGGTCACCGCCGCGCGCAAGTTGCAGGATGCCGTCGACGAGCCGCAGCACGTCGAGGCCAAGAAGATCGACGTCGGCCGGAAGATCGAAGGCGCGTCGAAGACGTTCACCCTCCACGAGAACGGCTTCCTGGAGATCAACTTCGCGCGCTCCGTGCACGTCAAGCGGGGCACGGTCTCGAGCTACTCCGGCAACCTGAAGTTCGTCGCCGAGTCCGGCCTCCTCGGCACCACCGCGCAGACGCTCGTCAAGGCGGTGGGGCAGGGGAAGATCTTCGTCTACGAAAAGGGCCGCAAGACGTTCCTGCTCGATCTCAACGACGAGTTCATCTACGTCGAAGGGAGCAACCTCCTCGCCCTCGAAGACTCGCTGACCTACCGCGTCGAGCCGATCTACGACGCGTCCTACCAGCGCAAGATCGACACCGTGAAGATCTTCGGCAAAGGCTCGCTGGCGATCTCCACGTCCATCGAGCCGCTCACCCTCCGCGTCACGCGCGAGTACCCGCTGTCGATCTCGTCCAACGCCCTGGTCGCCTGGACCGGCAATCTCATCCCCACCGTCGTCGACGACAAGTCCCTGGAAACGGTGATGATCGAGAACACCGACGGCGCCGCCGGGTTCAAGATCCGGTTTGAAGGGGATGGGGTTGTCGTTAGCGAGCAGTAGGGCCCTCTTCGGTTAGCCCCGAGCGAAGTCGAGGGGCCAACTTAGCAGCAACGCTGAGCGAGCCTGAAACGCGCCACACGTGCAGCCGCCTGTGGGCTCGTGCCACGCAGGTGCTAACTTGGCCCCTCGACTTCGCTCGGGGCTAATCTTTTTTACTCTTCATGAGCGGAGCCCCACTCCACCGCCAACCTGTACGCCTCGCGGAGATCGCAGTCCCGGTCCCAGTTCACGAAGTACGGGCGTAGCGCCGGGTCTTCGAACGCGTGCTCGAGGACGCCGCAGAGGATGCGGTTCTTCGCGGCGGGCTCGGCGCGGCGATACAGCTTCTCCAGCTCCAGGGAGATGCCGCGGACGTGGGCCGCGGCTTTGCCGCCGAGGGTGCGCCAGTGCTTCATGGAGGCGGCGAGCTCCCAGGCCGCTTCGAAGCCGCCGTGCAGGTGCTCGCCCGGCGACGGGTTCTCGTCGATGCAGCGCAGCAGGTAGCGGCGCATGAAGTCGATCTGCTCGTCCATGGGGATGTCGGGGGCAATCCGCGACCACGCATTCTCCGTCAGCGCGTACACCGCGCTCCAGGTGAGGAGGTCGCCGGACTCGATCCAGCGGCGAACGTCGTCGCGCGCGATCGGCGCGTCATCCGCCAGCCGCTGCACGACCTCCGCGTAGCTCATCCGATGCCCATCATCTTCACCGCGATCGGCACGATCACGAAGAGCTGGATCGCGTCGAAGACGCCGTGCGCGAGGATGCCCGGGATGACGTTCTTGGTGCGATAGAAGGTGATGGCGATGACGAGCGAGATCACCGTCACGCCGATGAGCAGCAGCGGGTTCCCGTACGTGAAGTGCGCCAGCGCGAACAGCACCGTCGACGCTACCAGGCCGACGCGCTTCTGCAGGAAGGAGCGGAAGAAGAACTCCTCCACCGTCATCGCCGACAGCACGATCAGCATCTTCTTCCACAGCGCCAGGTTGGCCATCCAGCCGATCATCGCCGGCGGCTCCGGCGGCTTGTCGAGCGCGCCCGTGGCCTGCAGCAGCAGGCCGACGAGCATGGCCATGATGATGGTGATGACCCAGCCGCCCACGCCCACGGAGAGGCCGATGGCCGCGACCTCCGCCGGCCGCTCGTGGCGGATCTGCAGGAACTCGCGCAGGGGCGGGCGCCCGCTGAGCAGCCACCAGCCGATCAGGAAGACGATCAGGATGGCGTGCATCGAGAACAGCGAATAGAACGGGATGCCTTCGAGCTGCTTGACCGTGACCGGCGTGAGCGCGGAATTCGTCACCAGCAGCGCCAGCCCGACCAGGAACCCGCCGAGCCAGAGGTAGGCGATCCATTTCAGCGCCGGCGTCGCGAAACGATCGCAGCTCAGCAGGTGGAATCGCTCGTTGCAGAACACGATGGCGATCCAGACGAGGAGAGCAAAACCGCCGGCCAGGAAGTATTGCATGCGCGGCGGAAGTGTAACGTAGGGCGCGGCTTCAGCCCGCCCGATCCTCGGACACCACGTGCAGCGCGACGTAGCCGAGGAGCAGGGCGAACCCGTACAGCGCCGTCACGGCGAACGTCCGCGGATGCTGCGCCGGGTTCAGCAGCCGGTAGCTGATGTCCGCGAACAGCGGCATCGGATCCGTTACCACCTCCCAGCTATTGAAGCGCACGAACCGGCCGAGGTAGATGCCGAAGGCCGAGAGGAACAGGGCGACCGTGGCCACCAGCCAGCCCGTCCGCGTGCCGCGCCGGCGCTCGATCACCCGCTGCACGATCATCACCGACCCGTAGCCGAGGAGCAGGCCCGTGCCGGCGGCGGAGAGGAGGAGCAGCACGTCGAACCACAACGGCACCGGCGGCCGCGGCCGGAGGTGGATGAAGTCCGTGAGGATGTACGGCGCGTTCGGCAGGAACACCAGCCAGACGACGAACGTGATCGCACCGGTGATGAGCCCCTTGGCCCTCTCGAACAGGAGCGCCGCGGCGAACGGGACCGCCGCGAGGAACAGATTCCAGACCAGGAAAAAGTACGTGGTGTTGTGCGCCCGCGACGCGCGCAGCGCGAGCAGCACGCCGCACCAGGCGAGGAGAGCGGTGAACGCCAGGATCCGTTTCATCGGGATGGCATCATAGTTCTCTGTTGTTCCACCAGTTCGACATGCATCGTTTCCTCGGGCTCCTGGTCTGCTTTGGGCTTGCCGCGCTCTCCTACGGCGGCGAGATCGTGACCGCCGACGGGCGGCTCCGCTTCGTCGAGCGGTTCGTCTGGTCCGGCGACCACGCGGCCATGACCGGCGACCACGGCACGACGGTGTGGTGGGACGCGGAGTCGTGGGACGTTCGCGGCGACACGCAGTTCCTGGCCGTGGCCTCCCTCGGCAAGGGCCATCACGTCGACGTCCACCGCGCCGCGTCCGCGACGCTTTCCGACGGCCGGGCCGCCAACGCCCATGTTGTCGGCGGCGACGGCTCGCCGGGCGTTGGGGTCATGCATACGGACTATCAGACCATCGCCAGCGCGCGCCTGCGGAATCCGATGCTCATCGCGCCGGGCCAGCCGGGCGTCGTGACCTTCTGGGCGCCCCGTTTCCAGACCTCCGGGCATTGGTGGGAGGTCGCGGTCACGCCCGCGACCACGGTCGTCGGCGCGGAGTACACGTCCGTGCCCTCGGTCACCGATCCCTTCGCCGATCCGCTGATGTTCGGGAACGAGGGCACACCGGGACCGGGGCACCGGCCGGCCGAGGACTCGGTGAACTTCATCGCCACCGGCTTTCCAGACGCGCCGTGCCAGAACGACATCGGCTGGTACGTCCGCTTCGGAGTGAAGAGCACCATCGCCGGCGAGGGGCGGGACTCCGTCACGAAACGGCAGTCCATTCAGGAGTTGATGACGACCGACCCCGCGGAGCGCGACAAGCTGGTTCAGTGGCGCCTGGAGTTCCATCCCGACCGGGTCGTGCTGTCCACGGCATCTCACCCGTATGGAGAGTTCGAGGAGCTCGACTCGTTCCCCGTGACCGTGCCGTGGCCGGAGGTGTACGTACACTTCATCGCCGTCGCCTATCAGGCCGATCACCACCCGCAGGGCGACTGCTTCCTCGGCCAGGTCCGCGAGCTGCAGTGGCGCGACATCACCGTGGAGCCGGTGCGCTACGCGGCGACGGCCGTGACGCCGAAGGAACAGGGCGTCGAGAACGTGCCGCGGCAGACGGGGTGGATGTCGTTCGACCTCCGCGACACGCAGCGGTTCGGCGCGGATCAGCCCAACCCGGGTCTGTACGACCGGTTCGGATCGCTCGCGTACTGCCACGGGGGCGTGTTCTTCTGCACGACGCAGACGCCGCGTGTGGACCTGACGTTCACGCGCCCGACGAGGTTCGGGGTGCTGTCGCGCGCGCAACTGGTGTACGACATCCGGTCGGTCGGGGGCGTTGGCACCGCGACCTTGTTCGTCAACGGCACGCGGGTGGGGGTGCTGCCCCCGGCGTCCACGGTGAAGGGTGCCGCAGGCGAGGAGTGGGTGCATCGCTCGATCGACGTGCCGGTCGCGCTGGTCCGCCCCGGCACGAACGACGTGCGCATCGACCTCGACGGCGTGGTGCAGTTGGATCGCCTGCAGATGGAGTTCGCCTACGAGCGAACGTCCCGGCGCCGGGCAGTGCGTTAGAACAGGCTGTCATCCCGAGCGTCGAGCGAGGGACCTGGGCGGGTGGGGCGACCGGTACGAGCTTCGTGCCCCGCCCACCCAGGTCCCTCGCTC
>DASUSN010000226.1:0-67921 GCA_036375075.1 Thermoanaerobaculia bacterium
GTCGTCGAGTCTTCAAGTCGTCGAGTTCTGGACGTCTACTGGTCGACTCGACGACTTGAAGACTCGACGACTTCCTACTCTCCCAAATCTTCGCGCACGCGCGTGATCTTCACCGCGCGGCCGGTCTCCTCGTCGATCTCGACCAGCGCGCCGGACAGGCGGATGTCGCGCTTCGCGACCTCGAGCTTGCGCGGCGTGTTCATGAGGAACCGGTGCAGCGCCTCGTCGGGACGGAAGCCGATCACGGAGTCGTACGCGCCGGTCATCCCGACGTCGGTCTGATAGGCGGTGCCGGACGGGAGGATGCGCTCGTCTGCGGTGGGCACGTGCGTGTGCGTGCCGAGGACGGCGGACGCGCGGCCGTCGAGATAGCGCCCGAAGGCCTGCTTCTCGGAGGAAGCCTCGCCGTGGATGTCCACGATGATGACCTTGACCTTGTCGCCGAGCTCCGCCAGCTCCTTGTCCGCGCAGTGGAACGGGTTGTCGATCGGCGGCATGAACACGTTGCCCATGAACTGCAGCACCGCGACGTCCACCCCGCCCGCCGTCTGGCGGATGACCTTCCCCTTGCCCGGATTGCCGGCCGGATAATTGGCCGGCCGGATCACGTGCGGGTAGTGCTCGTAGTTGTCGACGAAGTCCTTCTTGTCCCAGATGTGATTGCCGGACGTGTAGACGTTGATGGGGAGCTCCGACAGCTCCTCCATGATCGCCTCGGTCACACCGAACCCGCCCGCGGCGTTCTCGATGTTCACGATGGTGAAGTCGACCATGTCCCGGCCGATCACCGTCTCCAGCTTCTGGTGCAAGGCACGCCGGCCAGGCTGGCCGACGACGTCGCCGATGTAGAGAACGCGGATCAAGTCTTCAAGTCTCCGAGCGGTCGAGTCTTCGAGTCGCGCGAGTCTCGACGACTCGTCGGCTCGAAGACTCGTCGTCTATTTCGCAAATTCAGTGGCGCGCATCTCCCGGATCACAGTCACCTTGATCTGTCCCGGGTACTGCAGCTCGCTTTCGATCTTGCGGGCCACGTCCTTCGAGAGCCAGATCGACTGCTCGTCGGTGATCTTCTCGGAGTTGACGATGATGCGAAGCTCGCGCCCTGCCTGGATGGCGAAGCTCTTGGCGACGCCATCCATCTGGTTGGCGATCGCTTCGAGGCGCTCGAGGCGGTGCACGTAGTTCTCGAGGATCTCGCGGCGGGCGCCCGGCCGGGCGGCCGACAGCGCGTCCGCGGCGTTCACCAGCACGGCTTCGACCGTGGTCGGGTCGTAGTCGCCGTGGTGGCATTCCATGGCGTGGATGATCTCGCGCTTCTCGCCGTACTTCTCCAGCACCTGACGGCCTAGCTCGAGGTGCGTGCCTTCCATCTCGCGATCGATGGCCTTGCCGATGTCGTGCAGCAGGCCGCCGCGCTTGGCGATGGTGTCGTTCACGCCCAGCTCCACCGCCATCAACGCCGCGAGCTGCGCGACTTCGAGTGAGTGCACGAGCACGTTCTGCCCGTACGACGTACGGTAGCGCAGGCGCCCGAGGAGCTTGAGGATCTCGGGATGGAGGTCCGTCAGGCCGATGGAGAAGGCCGCGGCCTCCCCTTCCTCGAACAGCTTCTGGTCGAGCTCCTGGCGCACCTTGTCGACCAGTTCCTCGATACGGGCGGGGTGAATGCGTCCGTCCTGCATGAGGCGCTCGAGGGAGATGCGGGCGACCTCGCGGCGGATCGGGTCGAAGCCGGAGAGGATGACGGCTTCCGGCGTATCGTCGACGATGAGGTCAACGCCGGTCGCGAGCTCCAGCGCGCGGATGTTGCGGCCCTCGCGGCCGATGATCCGGCCCTTCATGTCCTCGCTCGGGAGGTCGACGACGGAGACGGTGTTCTCCGCGACGTAGTCCGAGGCCATGCGCTGGATGGCCATGCCGAGGATCTTGCGGGCCTTCTGGTTGCCGAGCTCGGTGGCTTCGCTCTCGATGCGCTTGATGATCTGCGCCGCTTCGAGCTTGGCCTCGTTCTCGATCCCGTGGATGAGCTCGCGCTTGGCCTCCTCGACGGTCAGGCCGGCGACCTGCTCCAGCCGGTGGCGCTGCGCCTCGATCAGCTCGTCGAGCTCGGTCTCTTTCGCCTCGACGCGCTTCTCCCGGTCATTCAGGCTCCGGTCGCGCTTCTCGACCTCAGCGATGCGGGAGTCGATCTGCTGCGTCTTCTTGTCGAGGGACTCTTCCTTCTGCTGCAGGCGCTTCTCGACGGATTTGATCTCGTCGCGACGCTGCTGCGCCTGCTTGTCGAAGTCCGAGCGCATCTGGAGGAGCTTTTCCTTCGCCTCCAGATCGGCTTCTTTCACCCGCGCAGCGGCCTGCTTGTTGGCGTCCTCGAGGAGGCGGTCCGCGTTCTTGCGCGCCTCCGCGAGCTGCGCCTCGGCGCGCTTGCGGTACACCGCGGCCCAAGTCAGGGCCAGGACGACGGCCAGGGCCAGCCCTATGCCGATCGCGATCAATACTGAAGTGCTGTTCAAAACGTCCTCCGCGTAGGAGGCTCGCGCGAGTGAGGAAGGATTTCGGAGTACCCCGCCTGAGCCGTAATGAAAGATTCTTACCTGAACCTGTACGAGACAGGTGGGCGCCCTACCCGTGTCGTTATGGCTACCTTCTGAGCTCCCACATGAGGAGGAAGGCGTGCACGCGACCCGAGACGCGAGCTACCCGAGATAAGAAGTACGGTTGCAGGGCTTGATCGTGCATCACGAACTCTGCAGGGTCTCCGAAACGATTCACAACCACGAAACCGAAGTTGCTCAGCTGATTACCTTACTGAGCCTATCCGATATTTCCTCCGTCCTCTCGATCCAGATTCCCGCGGCGTCTTCCCGCTTCTTTCTGTATCTCGAGAACTCGTCGGCTATGTTCAATGCCGCCAGAATCGCGATTTTCATCGGGTCGACGGTAGCCACTTGCCCCGCGACCTCGCGCATCCTGGTATCGACTAACCGCGCAAGCTCCATCAAATAATCAGGGTCCCCGTCACCACGAACGTTGTACGTCTGCCCGAAGATCTCGACACTCGTCGAACCAGGGGTCGAGTCGTTTTTCACGTCCATGGGGAAGAAGTTACCCTGAAACGGCGCGGATTATAGCAGGACGTTGCGGGAGTGCTTTGCACACTCCGTAGTGCACGATCTCCCCATCTTGTCTACCGCCCCGTTACCGCCTACATTACCCGTGGCTCTGATGGCGGCTCCGGCACGGAATCTCGACTGGCAGTTCCAACTCCTCGACCTCGACCCGAGCCGCCCGGCACCCAGGCTGGTCCCCCCTCCACCCCCTGTGGAACCGGGGGAAAGCGATGCCCTCCGCCAGCTCCGTGCGGCCCTCGACCCGGTCATCCTGTCGAAGGTCCGTAGCGGCGCCGAGCTCCTGCGCCACACGGCCAATACGGAGCGCTCCTCCACTCTCCCCACGACCCTCGACGCCGTTGACGCGCTCCTCGGCGGGGGGCTGCCGCGCGGGAAGATGGTCGAGCTCGTCGCACGCCGCGGGGCGGGCCGTTTCTCCATCGTTCTCTCTGCGCTCGTCGCCGCGACGACGATGGGCGAAGCCGTCGCGCTGATCGACCTTGGCGATCATTTCGATCCGCAGCTCGCCGAGGCCAACGGCGTCGACTTGCGCCGGCTGCTGTGGGTGCGGCCGCGCACGGTGAAAGACGCGGTGATGAGCGCCGAGATGATCACCGCCACCGGCTTCCAGCTCGTCGTCGTCGACATGGGGCTGCATCCCCTCCGCGGCCGCCGCGCCCCGGATGCCGCCTGGGTCCGCCTCGGCCGCACGGCCGAGGCGCACGGGGCGGCGATGCTCGTGTCGTCCCCCTACCCGCTGACCGGGACGGCCAGCGAGGCTGTATTGAAAGGATACGGCTCGCGCCCGAAGTGGATCGGCCGCGGGAAGAGCCCCCGCCTCCTCGCGGGCATCGAGATGAGCCTGACTCTCGAAAAGCACCGCCATCTCAAGCCGGGAAGCAGGACGAAAGTGACGTTCGCCGCCCCCGACTCAGTCGTCGAGCCGTCGAGTCGTCCAGTCGACGAGGCCCCCTCGGCTCGACGGCTCGACGACTCGACGACTCGACGACTCCCATGACCCGCATCGCCTGCTTCTACGTCCCGATGTTCCCCCTCGCCGCGCGGCTGCGCAGCGAGCCGGAGCTGCTGCAGGAAGCGGTGGCGATCGTGGAGGGCCACGGCAACGCCGTGCACGTCGTCGCCGCGACGCGGCGCGCGCGGACGAAAGGCATCCGCCCCGGAATGTCGCTCGCCCAGGCGCGGTCGATCCTGCCGAAGCTCATCGCCCGCTCCCGTGACTCGGAATGCGAGCGGACGGCGCAGGAGGCGCTGTTCGACGTGGCGGAGACCTTCTCGCCGCGCGTCGAGGACGCGGGCGAAGGGCTGGTGTACGTCGACGTCGACGGGATGTCGCGTCATTACGACTCCGAGCTCGACCTCGCCAAAGCGGCGATCCGTGCGGCGGACGCGATTGGCCTGCCCGCGCGCGTCGGCATCGCCGCGAGCAAGCTCGCCGCGCGCGTCGCCGCGGAGCTCCCGAAGTCGCCGACGGTCGTCGAGGCCGGCAGGGAATCGGAGTTCCTCGCGCCGCTGCCGCTGGCGCGCCTCACGCCGGAGCTCGATGCCGCCACGACCCTCCAGCGCTGGGGCATCGGCTCGATCGGCGAGCTGGCCGGCCTGCCGGAGAACGAAGTGGCCACGCGCCTGGGCGAGCTCGGACGCGAGCTGCACTACGCCGCCCGCGGCATCGATCCGCGTCCGCTGATCCCCCGTCCGCTGCCGCCCGACTTCCGCGAAGGAACCGACCTCGAATGGCCGCTCGTCGCCCTCGAGCCGTTCCTCTTCATCGCCAGCGCGGCGCTGGACCGCCTGTCGAAACGGATGGAGATACAGGGCTTCGCCTGCAAGCGTCTGGAGCTGACGCTCAACCTCGAGCCGGACGGCTTCTACGCCCGCGGGATCGATCTCCCGGCGCCGACGCGCGACGTGAAGACGATGCTCACCCTGCTCCGTCTCGACCTGGAGAAGAACCCTCCCGGCGCGCCGGTCATCGGCTTCAGCGTCGTCGCCCACCCCGACCGCCCCCGCCGGGCGCAGCTCTCCCTGTTCGGACCTCCGGCGCTGTCGCCGGAGAAGCTCGCCACGACTATCGCCCGCCTGGTCTCGCTCCTCGGCGAGGACCGCGTCGGCATGGCCATGTCCGTCGACGGCCACCTCCCCGAGCGCTACGCCCTCGGCGACTACGCTCCGCCGCCGCCGCCCACCACGCGCACCAGGCCGCAGAAGAGCCGCGGCCTCCTCGCCGTCCGCGTCTTCCGCCCGCCCATCCCCGTGGAAGTGACGACGGCAGTCCACGACGGCGAAACGCAGATCGCGTCGATCCACGGCGAAGGCAACCTCTCCGGCCCCGTGCGCATGTCCTCCGGCCCCTGGCGCGTGGAGTCGTCCTGGTGGGCCGACGCCCCCGCCGCCCGCGAATACTGGGACGTGGAACTGGAAGGCGGCGTCTACCGCGTCTTCGAAGCGCCGTCGGGCGGCTGGGTGGTGGACGCGGCGTACGAGTGATCGCGAGCGCCAGCCGGCGCCGCTTCTGGAGTGCGGAGGCAATCGGTTGCCTCCGCAATCCATAGCCCCCAGCCACGCATTGGACGAGGAACGTCGTTCGCGGAGCGCCGGCATCCTTGCCGGCCGCTACGCCGGCTTTCAGCAGGCAAGCGTTTGCAAGGAGTCATGCCGGCTGGAAGCCGGCGTTCCGCGGCGGCAGGCGCCTCACTCCATCGCCCCTCCGGAAAGGCTAAGCAGGCGGCCGCCTGCGGCGGGGCGCGACGGCGCTGGCGAGTGCCCCGCCGCGAGCGGTGCGGCGAGCGGCCGGACGTAGAGGTTTTTGAGTTTGATCAGTGTCTCGCCGCTTTCGTTCAGGAGGCGGATGTTGAACTTGGAGACGCCGGTGGGGTTCTGCACGGCGGCGTCGGCGCGTTCGGCGTAGGCGTAGCAGGTCTGGGGGACGGGGCCGAGGATCTCCAGCTCGTCGAGGGCGAAGGGGAGCCAGGCCGTGCGCGGGGACTGGCCGCCGACCAGGCCGGCGATGGTCTGGAGGGCGCCGTCGATCATGCTCGGGTGGAGGATGAACTGGCCGAACTCCTTTTTGAGCTCGTCGGCGATCTTCAGCTTCGACAGCGCGAAGACGTGGTTGACGTGGATCTCCTGGATGGTCTGGAACGACGGGCCGTAGTTCAGGCCGAGGGAGCGGAACTTGTCGTAGTAGGTGGACCCGGGCTCGGGCGGCGAGCACTGCGTCTTCAGCATCTGCGGCGTCATGCGATCCTCGGACGCGGCAACCTTGATCCGGTTGTTGCCGAACACCAGCCGCCCTTCGGAGTGGATGACCTGTTCGTGATCGTCGTTGAACGACGAGGTCACGTATTCGGCTCCTTCCGCGGTGCGGCGCAGCACGGTGCGCAGCGTCTGGGCTCCGTTGCGGAAGCTCAGGGGCTGCATCCACATCACGTCCTTGATCTTGCGCACGCGCTGCTCGCTGGCCATGTTGGCGGCGAAGCAGGCCATCTCCAGGAATGCCGCTCCCGGCAGGATGCCTTCGTCGCCCACCTTGTGATCGGCCGCGCAGAAGGCGGTCTCCGGCAGGGAGGAGCTGAAGCGCACTTCGTCCAGCGTCGAGGAGTTGTAGGCGATCAGCGGATGGAGCGACGTGCGCGAGGGCACGGACAGCTCCGAGGCGGGCGTGTCGGACAGCCAGTACCGCTCGCGGGCGAAGGGATAGGTGGGGATCGCGATGCGGCGCGGCTTCTCGCCGAAGTACAGGCTGTCCCAGTCGACCTTGTCGCCGGCGACCCATTGCGAGGCGACGTCGTCCAGGCTCAGCTCGTGCGCCGCGGGCACAAGCTTCAGCGAGCGGTTCGATCCGCGGCGGGGCCGCAGGCTGCCGCGATGGACGCCGGCGGCCGCCGCGTCGACGCTCCACTCGCCCAGCCGGTCGATGAGCTCGTCCACGTCGCCGACGACGATGGCCAGCCGCTCCTCCATCGCCTCGCGGCCGGTCTGCAGCGTGTAGCAGAGACTGGCCAGGTCGACGCGCCGGTCGCTCCGCACGAAGGCCAGCAGACGATCGGCGTAGTCGTGCAGCCGCTCTTCGTTCTTCGCCGAGAGCGTGAAGAGATACGGACCCGCGTCGCGCGACGGATGATGGGACTCGTTGTACTCCTCCACGACCAGGCAGGCGTTCAGCCCGCCCGCTCCGAAGGAGTTGATCAGCGCGCGCCGGGGATGGTCCGCGGGCCGCTGCCACTCGGAGAGGCGGTGCTGCAGGTAGAACGGCGAGGTCTCGAACTCGATGTTGGGGTTCGGCACGTCGGAGTGGATGGACGGCGCCAGTTGCCCGTGCTGCATCTGCAGGACGACCTTCGCCAGGCCGGCGATGCCGGCCGCGGACTCGGAGTGACCGATGTTGGCCTTGACCGATCCGAGGGGGCAGAACTGCCGGCGGGTGGTCTCCTTGCGGAACGCTTTGGTCAGCGCCGCGACCTCGATGCTGTCGCCGAGCTGCGTGCCGGTGCCATGCCCTTCGACGTAGCCGATCGTCTCGGGATGGATCCGCGCCTTCTCCAGCGTGCGGCTGATCAGGTGCGCCTGCGCGTTCGGGTTCGGCGCCGAATACCCGTTCGAGCGTCCGCTGTGATCGAACGCGCTCGCGCGGATGACGGCGTGGATCCGGTCCCGGTCCGCGATGGCGCGGCTGAGCGGCTTGAGCACGACCGTGCCCACGCCCTCGCCGGGCACGAACCCGTCGTCGCCCGCGCCGTAGCTGTAGCACTTCCCGCCCTCGGCGAGCATCCGCTTCTGGCAGAGGGAGTGGTACTTCGCGGGGTGGAGATAGAGGTTCACGCCGCCGGCGACGGCGACCTGGCACTCGCGGTTTCTCAGGCTCTCGCAGGCGAGGTGCAGCGCCACCAGCGAGGACGAGCAGGCCGTGTCGACCGGCAGGCTCGGGCCGTTGAAGTCGAAGAAATACGAGACGCGGTTGGCGATCGACCACGGCATCGAGGTCGGGTTGACGTAGTTCCCGCGCACCCGCTCCTCCGGCGCCCACAGGCTGTAGGAGTTGGTCGTCACGCCGACGAAGACACCCACGTCCGCGCTTCCGGCTTTCGGACAGCTCGCGCGCAGGCGGTCTCTCGTGTAGCCGGCGTCCTCGATGGCCGCCCAGACCGACTGCAGGAACAGCCGCTCCTGCGGGTCCAGCATGGCCGCCTCGGTCGTGGAGATCTTGAAGAAGTGCGGGTCGAAGTGGTCGTGCCCTTCGAGGAAGCCGCCCCACTTGCAGTAGATCTTCCCGTCGGCGGCGGCTGCCGGATCGGGGTGATAGAGCTCGTCCGAGTCCCAGCGGTTCGCGGGAACGGGATCGATCAGGTCCCTCCCCTGCTTCAGGTTCTCCCAGTACTGCTCCAGGGTCGCGGAGTGCGGGTAGTCGCCGTGCATGCCGATGATGGCGATGGCTTCGACCTCGTCGCGCGCGCGCGCCGGCAGGACCTCGTAGACCGTGTCCTCGTCCGCGACGGCCGTCGCGGGATGGAACGGCTCGACGTCGCCGGTGGTGCCGAACAGGCGGAGTAACGCTTCGCGCGCCTCGCGCACGAGATACGCGGCGAGCTCGCGAACGGTCTCGTGCTCGTAGAACAGCGTCTTCGGGAGCTCGCCGAGGTCCGTCTCCAACCGCGCGTTGATGCGGTTGATCATGACCGAGTCCATCCCGAACGACTCGAGCGGATCGAAGGACCCGATGCGCTCGGGAGCGAGCTGGATCTCCTCGCCGACGATCGCTTTGAGGTACGCCTCCGTCCTGCCCGCGAGCATGGAGGGCTCGAGGCTCTGCGGCCCGGCCGGCGCACTCCGGTGGACCTGACCCGACTGCCGGCCGGTGAAGGCCGCGATCCGCGGCGCGATGCCGTACAGCGCAACGGCCTGCACGGCGTCCGAGCGCAGGAGCTCTTCCCACTGCGCGATGCCGTCGCGCGTGGGCAGGGGCAGCATGCCGGTCTGGCGCTCCAGACGCGTGATGTCGTCCTGAGCGAGGCGCATCCCGCCTTCCTCCCAGAACGGCCAGTCGATCGAGAGCGTCCGGCCGGAGCGCATCCGGGCCCGGCTCTCCGCGAACGCGTCGAGGAAGCGGTTCCCGAATGCGTAGTCGCACTGGCCGATGTTGCCGGTGACGCCGGCGACGGACGCGAACAGGGCGAAGAAGTCGAGGCTCTCGCCGCCCGTCGCCAGGTCGAGGTTGATCGTGCCGTACACCTTCGGCGCCAGCACCGCGTCCATCTCTTCCCGCGTCTTGCGGAGCAGGAACGCGTCGCGCGTCACGCCCGCAGCGTGAATGACGCCGTGGAGCTGGAGGAACCGTTCCTTCGCCGCCCGGACGACCCTCTCGACGTCGTCGCGCCGGGTCACGTCGGCCTGCAGGACGAGCACCTCGGCGCCGTGCGCCTTCAGGCGGTCGATCTTCGCCTGCTGTCTGGCGTTCGGCGCGCTGCGGCCGGTGAGGACCAGGCGGGCCTGGTAGTTCTTCGCCAGGTACTCGGCGAAGATGATCCCGAGGCCGCCGAGGCCGCCCGTGAGCAGATAGACGCCGTTGCGGCGCAGCGGCAGCTTCCCTTGCGCGGCCGGCTGCGGCACCAGCGCGCGGACCGAGCGCGCACCGTCGCGGTAGCGGACCTCGGGCGCGTGCCACTCCCTGTCGCGGAGCTCGTCCTGAATGAGCGCGATCTTCTCAGCGACCAGCAGGTCGCCTGCGATCTCGACGCTCTTCGCGCCGTACGACGGCGCTTCGAGCGCGAGCGTCTTCAGGAACCCGGCGATCGCGGCGCCGAGCGGAGCGCCGGCGAAGAGCGACAGCACCCGGACCGCGTGGCGTTTCGCGCCCATCAGCGCCTTGCAGAGGTGGAACAGCGCGAAGACGCCGCGGTCGAGCTGCCGCGCGACGTCCTCCGGAACGGCGAGATCGCACGGCTGCGTCGCGTGGTGCAGAACGACGTCGGGAAAGAGGCCTTTGCTCTCGAGGGCCGCCACCAGCGCCTGGAACTGCTCTTCGCGCGTGAAATCGAAGGCGTACGCATTCGGCGCGATCTCTTCGAAGGCGTCGCCCGGCTTCACGAGCACGATCGTGCCGGCGTCCGGCAGCTCGCGCCACGCGCTGAACAGCTCCTCGGACGCATCCAGCAACAGGACCGTGCCGGTCGCGGGCCGCGGCTCCGCCGCCGCGGCCAGCTCCTGCGCCGTCCATTGCGGGACGTAGGAGATCCGCCGCTTCTCTTCGGCCGGCGGCTCGATCGCCTTCCGGACGACGCGGAGCGGCGCGGTCTCCTGGCGCACCCAGAACCGCTCCTTCGCGAACGGATACGTCGGCAGCGAGACCCGCCGCGCGTTGCCGTCGCGATCCAGGAGCGACCAGTCGATGTCGGCGCCGAGGACCCAGAGCCGCGCCACCCGTTCGAGGTCGCGGTTCCGCAGAAGCGTCTCGATGAACGCCTTCCCGGCCGGCCCGGCGACCAGCATGCCGGCGCTGTACTGGGTCTCGCGGACGTTGCCGTAGAAGGCCCGCTGCATGTCCGAGGCGTCGCCGCTCTTCCGCAGCGCGATCCATTCCTCCAGCGTGCCGCGCAGCTCTTCCGTGGTCGTGGCGATGACCGCCAGGCGCGCGTCCATCGCGGTGCGTCCGACCTGGAAGGTATAGGCCATGTCCGCCAGCGATCCGTCCGGGACGGCGTCGAGAAAGCGGAGGATGCGCTCCGCGTAGCGAAGCAGCGCATCCGGATTCTTCGCCGAGAGCACGATCGCTTCGGACCGCACCGCGAGCGGCGCGCTTTCCGGCAGGGTGACGGCCGGGGCCTCCTCGAGGATCAGGTGCGCGTTCGAGCCTCCGGCGCCGAACGAGCTGATGCCCACGCGCCGCGGGTGCGAGGCGGGCCGGACCCAGTCGGCCAGCTCCGTCTGCACGTAGAACGGCGAGTCGGCGAAGTTGATGTTCGGATTGGGCGGATCGGCGTGCAGCGACGGCACCAGTTGCGCGTACCGGAGCTGCAGGAGCGCCTTGGTGACCGCCGCGATGCCGGCCGCCGCCTCGAGATGGCCGATGTTCGATTTGACCGAGCCGATGGGACAGGACTGCTTCTCGCCCGCGGAGCCTTCGAAGGCCTGCAGCAGCCCGGTAACCTCGATGGGGTCGCCCAGCGACGTCCCGGTTCCGTGCGTCTCGATGTAGCCGAGGGTGGCCGGATCGATGTTCGCCTTTCCGAGGGCCTCGCGAATCAGCACGCCCTGCGCGTTCGGATTCGGGACCGTGTAGCCGTTCGTCTTGCCGCCGTGGTTCACGCTGCTCGACTTGATGGTCGCGTAGATCTGGTCGCCGTCGCGCAGCGCCAGGTCCAGAGGCTTGAGCAGCACCGCACCGACGCCTTCGCCCGGGACGTATCCGTCTCCACCCTCGCCGAAGCTGCGGCATTTGCCGTCGGTGGCGGCGAACTTCCCCTGGCTCAGGGAGAGGTATTTGTACGGGTGGATCGAGACGTTGACGCCGCCCGCGAGCGCGGCTTCGATCTCCCCTCTCCGCAGCGCCTCGCACGCGAGATGGATGGCCGTCAGCGACGACGAGCACATCGTGTCGAGGGCGATGCTCGGCCCGCGGAGGTCGAAGAAATACGAGACGCGGTTGGCGATGGAGGCATACGAGGAGCCGGGGAGCACCGCATTGCCGCGCACGAGGGACTCGGCGCCGAACAGCTCGTACTGGCCCCACATCACGCCGACGAAGACGCCGACGCGGCCTCCGGCGATCTTCTCGCGGCTATAGCCGGCGTCCTCGATCGTCTCCCACGCCGTCTCCAGGAAGAGGCGCTCCTGCGGGTCCATGAGCTCCGCTTCCTTCGGGGAGATGTTGAAGAAGAGCGGATCGAACTTGTCGACGTCGGAGATGAACCCGCCCCACTTGGTGTAGCTCTTCCCCGCCCGGCTCGGGTCGGGATCGAAATAGAGGTCGTGATCCCACCGGTCCGCCGGAATCTCGGTGATGCAATCGCGGCCATCCTTCAGGTTGCGCCAGAACTCCAGCAGGTTCTCCGCCTGCGGATACCGGCCGGCCAAGCCGACGATGGCGATGTCGCCGCCCGCGGGCTTCGCGGCGGGGGCGGCAAACCGCGGGCGCCGCGCGGACACCGGCAGCCGCTGCGGGACCAGGGTCTGTCCGGCGCCCGCACCTTTCGCTTCCGTCTTCTGCTGCAGATGGCCGAGCTTCTCCCGCAGGGTGGAGGAATGCGCCTTGATGAAGTATCCGGCCAGCGCCGCGATGGTCTGGTATTCGAAGAAGAGAGTCTTCGACAGCGGCCCGAACGTCTTCTCCAGTTGGTTCGTCAGGCGGATGGCGAGGATCGAGTCGATCCCGTACTTCTCCAGCGCGGCCTGCACGTCGATCTTGTAAACGGGCAGCTTCAGTATCCCGGAGAACTCGTCGCGCAGATAGTCCTGGGTCTTCTCGGCCAGGCTCTCTGGCGCCACCTCGGGCACCGCCTCGGCCGCCGCGACCGGCTGCTTGTCCGCGGCGGGCCGCACATCCGGCTCGGCCAGGAGCGCGCGGAGCTGGACCAGATCGCCTTCCACGACCAGCATCTGGGTGTAGGGCGACGCCAGGCAGCGATGAAACGCCTCGAGACCGGCGGCCGTCTGCAGCGCGGACATGCCGGTCGTCTGCCGGAGCAGCTCCTCCGTCGCCTGGTCGACCTTCATCCCGCCCTGCTCCCACAACGGCCAGTTGATCGAGCGCGTGCGGCCGTGCCGCTGCTTCGCGGCGACCTGGCCGTCGCGATACGCCGCGAACTGGTCCATGAACCCGTTCGCCGCGGCGTAGTCGGCCTGGCCCACGTTGCCCATCGCCCCGGCGATGGAGGAGAACATCACGAAGAAGTCGAGCTCCACGTCACGAGTGGCGTGATCGAGGTGGACCGTTCCGGTGACCTTGGGCGCCAGGACTTCGGTGAGCTCGGCGACGTCCTTGTGGAGGATGAAGCGGTCCGCGATCATCCCGGCCGAGTGGAGGATGCCGTCGAGGCGCCCGTACTCGTCCCGGATGCCCGCGACGAGGTCCTCGACCTGGCCGAGGTCCATGAGGTCGAGCTCCCGGTAGCTCACGCGGCCGTTCTGCGTCGCCAGGGCATCCAGGAGGGCCTGCCTCTCGGGGGTCAGCGCGGAGCGGCCCGTCAGCACGACGCGCGCGTCGTGGGTCCGCTCGAGGATCTCCGCCGCGAAGAGCAGGCCCATGCCGCCGACGCCGCCCGTGATCAGGTAGACGCCCTGGTCCTTGAACGCGACCGGCGGCGCTTCCGGCTCCGCGGCCACTTCCTGCCAGCGCAGGACGCGGCGCACGCCGTTGCGGTACTTGATGAGCGCATCCAGCCCGCGGCTCATCTCGCGGTTCAGATACGGCTCGAGGTCCTCGGCGGTGGTATCGGCAGGAACGAGGATGAGCTGGCCGATGAACTGCGGGTTCTCCAGCGCGGCCGTCTTGAGCAGTCCGGACAGCCCGGCGAAGAGCGAGTGCTCGTCATCGTCGGCGATGGCGATCTGGACGAGCACTTTGCCTTCGCGCTTGTCCTGGAAGATCGCCTGGACCTGCTCGAAGCACGCCGCCGCGTAATGGGTGTAGCGCTGCGCGATGCCCTCGACTTCTTCCGCCTCGATGGACAGGCACTCCGTGAGCGGGAGCAACGACGCGAGCTGCTCGACGTCGACGTGTGCCAGCTCGCAGAGGATGGCGTGGCGCTCCACGAACTCCAGAGCGGAGAAGGTCTCGATGGGGCTGGTCTGCCAGACCGGCGTGGCCAGCAGGCTGCCGGCCGTGCTGCTCTGCGCGACGGCCGCCGGGACGTCCTTGCCGAGCGCACGCGAGGCGAGGCCGCGCATCTGCACGCAGACGTTGCCGCGGTCGTCGCAGAGATCGATGTCGAGCTTGATGACGTGGCTCGCGCTCGAGCTGCCCGGTGCGAGACGCACCCACGCGGCCATCGACGCGGTGCAGGGCGCCAGGACGCGCAGCAGCTCGAGCTCGAACGGCAGCCGCGGCTCGTTCGGCGCGGAGAGGTCATCCAGAAGACCGGCCGCCGCCTGCAGGGCGCCGTCCATGAGACTGGGATGGAGGACGTAGCCCGACGACGCCGGCGCCGCGGCCGCGGGGATCCGCAGATGCGCCAGCACCTGCCCCAGCCCGCGATGGAGTCCCGCGATCGTCCGGAACGTCGGCCCGTAGCTCAGGCCCATGCGGGCAAAGGCGGCGTACACGGCGTCCGGCTCGATGCGGCCGAGGACCATCTGGCGCTCGAGCTGCTCGACGTCGAGCTTGGCCGGAGCGGGATCGGCGGCCAGGACGGCGCGGCCCTGTCCGTGGACGACATCCTCCCCGTCGCCGCGGCTGTAGATCTCGAAGTCGACCTGCCCGTCGCCGGTGGCCGACAGCGCGATGGTGATCTGCCGCGGCTCCGCCACGACGATCGGCTGCGCCCACACGACGTTGTGCAGCTCCGGGACAGTCGCTTCCGGCCGCTCCGGCAGCGCCTGCTCGATCGCGGCGCGGGCCATCTCCAGATACGCGACGCCGGGCAGCACCTTGCCGCCGGCCCCGTTCATGGTCACCTGATGATCGGCCAGGAAGAACTCGTTGCCCGTGAACGTCGAGCGATAGCGCTGCTCGTTCAGGTCGGACGTATTGGTGTGCAGCAGCGGATGGAGCACGGCCGCGGCCGCGCTCCCGGCGACGGCGGGCGTGCCCGCGCCGGCGTCGATCCAGTGCCGCTCCCGCGCGAACGGGTAGACCGGCAGGCTGATGCGCCGCGGCCGGCCCTCGCCGTGCAGCTTGTTCCAGTCGACCTCGAGTCCCTGCACCCAGAGTTCGAGCAGACGGGTGAGCTTTCCGTTGGCCAGCCACTTGTCGACCATCTGCTGCAGGTCGGCATCCGCGCTGAAGACGGCTAGCGCATCACCGCTGCGCTTCACCTGTCCCTGGTAGCAATCTTCGATCGCGTCCTCGCCGGCCAGCCAGGCCTCGAGCTTTCCGGCCAGCTCTTCGGCCGAGCTCACGACGAACGCGAGGCGCTCCTCCATCGGCTCGCGGCCGGCCTGGAGGGTGTACGCCATGGCCGCGAGGTCGACGGTGCCCAGCCGCGGGCGGAGGAACGCGAGGAGGTCGCGCGTCTTCTGCCGCAACTGCTCCGGCGTCCGCGCCGACAGCGGGACGACCGCGTTGGAGACGGCCGCCGGCTGCTGCGCCGGCAGCGGAGCCTCTTCGACGATCAGGTGCGCGTTCGAGCCTCCCGCACCGAACGAGGAGATGCCTGCGACGCGCGGCAGCGTCCGGCCGTCGATCACCGGAGCGTCCCACGGCCGGAGCGCCTGATTCACGACGAACGGGGTGCTGGCGAAGTCGATGTGGGGATTCAGCGTCGACGAGTGCAGCGACGGCACGATCTCCCGATGCCGGAGCTGCAGCAGCACCTTGGTCAGCCCGGCGATGCCCGCGGCCGACTCGCAATGACCGATGTTCGATTTGGCCGAGCCGATCAGGCAGTAGCCGGTGTCCTGCGTGTACGGCTGGAAGGCGCGGCCGAGGGCTGCGATCTCGATCGGGTCGCCGAGCGTGGTGCCCGTGCCGTGCGCCTCGATGTAGCTGATGTGGCGCGCGTCGATGCGCGCATCCGTCAGGGCCCTGCCGATCGCGCTCGCCTGCGCCTGCGGGTTCGGAACGGTGTAGCCGTTGGTCTTCCCCCCGTGGTTGATGGCGCTGCCGCGGATGACGCCGTAGATCTGGTCCCCGTCCCGCCGGGCCTCGGACAGCCGCTTCAGGATGACGACGCCGACGCCTTCTCCAGGGATGTAGCCGTCGCCGCCTTCGCCGAAGCTCTGGCAGTGGCCGTCGCTGGAGATGAACTGCCCCGCGCTGAGCACGAGGTACTTGTTGGGATGAATGCTGACGTTGACGCCGCCGGCGATGGCCATGGACGTGCGCCCGAGCGCCAAGTCCTGGCAGGCAAAGTGGATGGCCGTCAGCGAGGACGAGCACATCGTGTCCACGGTCATGCTCGGACCGTGCAGGTTGAGCACGTACGAGACGCGGTTGGCGATGCTGGCCGAGCTGCCGGGGAGCGGCAGCCGCCGGCCGCGCGCGTTCGCCTCGGCGGCGAACAACTGGTACTCGTTGTACATCACGCCGGCGTAGACGCCGACCTGCCCCGGCAGATCGCCGTCGCGCCGGACCTGCAGGGAGGCGCGGGTGTAGCCGGCGTCCTCCATCGCCATCCAGGCGTGCTGCAGGAACAGGCGCTCCTGCGGATCGAGGATCTCCGCGTCGGCCGGGGAGATGTTGAAGAAGAGCGGATCGAACTCGTCGACCCCCTCGATGAATCCGCCCCACTTGCTGTAGTGCTGGCCCGGCTTCGTGCGGTCTTCGCTGAAGTACTCGCGCCAGTCCCACCGCTCCTTCGGGACCTCGGTGATGCAGTCCTTGCCTTCACGCAGGTTGTTCCAGAACGCGTCGAGGTCGAAGGCCTGCGGATAGCGGCCGCTCAACCCGATGATGGCGATCGGCTCGGGCACCGCGGGCGAAGCCGAATCCGCGGCGCGGGTGCGGCTGAAGCGCCGGCTCGCCCGCTTCGCAGGCGCAGACACCGCGGCGGCTGGGGCCGCGGCCTCGGTCTCGGGGCGCGCGGACGGCGCGAGCAGAGACGCGACCTGCGCGGCGTGATGCCCCGCGAAGTACTCGGCCAGCGCGCCGATGGTCTGGTACTCGAAGAAGAGCGTCTTCGGCAGGGTGCCGAACGACTTCTCCAACTGGCTGGTGAGCTTCATCGCCAGGATGGAGTCGATGCCGTACTGCTCCAGCGCCACGTGCGGATCGATCTTGTGCGCCGGGAGCTTGAGCACTCCGGCGAGCTGCCTGCGCAGCCACTCCCGGGTCTGCTCGCCGAGGACGCCGGCATCGATCGCGGGATCGATCGCGGCGGGCTGCGCGCCTTGAGGTGCGGCAGGCCGCGCCGCCTCGCCGAGCAGGCCGCGGCGGATCCGCGCGAGGTCGCCTTCGACGACCAGCGTCTGGTCGTAGGGCAACGCCAGAGCGCGATGGAATGCGGCCACGCCGGCCGCGGTCTGCATCGGCTGCATGCCCGTCGATTGCCGCAGCAGCTCCCGCGTCTCGCGATCGACGCCCATCCCGCCGGCCTGCCATAACGGCCAGTTGATGGAGCGCGTGCGCCCGCGACGCGCGCCCGCCGCAACCTGCCGGTTGCGATGCGCGGCGAAGCGGTCCAGGAACGCGTTCGCGGCCGCGTAGTCGGCCTGTCCCGGGTTCCCGCTCGCGCCGGCGATCGACGAGAACAGCACGAAGAAATCGAGCTCCACGTCCCGCGTGGCCTGGTCGAGGTTCCACGTCCCGGTCACCTTCGGCGCGAGGACGTCGCGGAACTGGTCGCCCGTCTTCTGCACGAAGAAGCCGTCGTTCAGCATCCCCGCGCAGTGCAGGATGCCGTCGAGCCTTCCCCACTCGCTCCGGATCGCGGAGACGAGCTGCCCGACGTCATCGGGATCGCTGAGATTCACCTGCCGGTAGGCGACGCGCTCGCTCGCGAGGAGACCGGTCCGGTCGTCCGCACCGCGCGCGGAACGTCCCGTGAGGACGACCTTCGCGTGCCGCGTCTGCACGAGGATCTCTTCGGCAAACAGCGTCCCCAGTCCCCCGAGGCCGCCGGTGATCAGGTACACGCCGTCGTCTTTGAAGGCGATCGCCGGAGAGGCCGCCTCGCCGGCGGCGATCTCCTGCCAGCGCAGGACCTGCCGCACGCCGTTCCGGTATCGGACCAGCGGATCGAGTCCGCGGCCCTGCTCGTCCTGCAGGATCCGGCGCAGCTCTTCACCGGTCACGTCCGGCGAAACGAGAACGAGCTGGCCGGAGAGCTGCGGGTTCTCCAGCA
This sequence comes from Thermoanaerobaculia bacterium, assembly GCA_036375075.1. Classification (GTDB taxonomy): domain Bacteria; phylum Acidobacteriota; class Thermoanaerobaculia; order Gp7-AA8; family Gp7-AA8; genus QHVT01. Next base: position 18,059 of record DASUSN010000226.1, read on the forward strand.
CCGCGGTGCTCAGCAATGCCTGCAGGCCGGCGAACAACTGCTGCTCGTCGCGGTCGGGGACGGCGATCTGAACGAGCACCTGCTCCTGCGGCTTGCGCAGCAGGATCGACTGGATGCGCTCGAAACACGCCAGCGCGTGATCGGCGTAGCGCTGGGCGACGCTCTCCTGCCCCGCCGTGAGAACGAGGCTGGCGTCGAAGCCGGCGTCCGGCAGCTCGCACAGGATGACGTGATGCTCGGCGTACGCGCGGGCGCGATCGACCGCGGGCAGCTCGCCCGCCTGCCAGACCGGCGTGGCGGTGAGCGTGCCGGTCTCTTTCATCTTCAGGGCGCGCGTCGAGAACCCGTGCATCTGGACGCAGACGTTGCCGTCCGCGTCGCAAAGATCGACATCCAGCTTGACCACTTCGTGCGCGGCCTGACTGCCCGGCGCGAGCCGGACCCAGGCCACCATCTGCGGCGTGCAGGGCGCGACGGCACGCAGCGTCTCCAGCGCGAACGGCAGGCGCGGCTCGCTCGACGCGGAGGGGCCGTCGAGCAGCGCCACCGCCGCCTGCAGCGCACCGTCCATCAGGCTCGGGTGCAGAACGTAGCCGGCCGCGTCGGCGGCCGCGGCGTCCGGCAGGCGCAGCTCCGCGAGCACTTCGCCGGCACCGCGATGGATGCCGGTCACCGCGCGGAACGAGGGGCCGTAGTGCAGCCCGAGGCGTGCGCACGCTTCATACAGCTCGCCGGGCTCCAACCGCCCGCGGTTCATCCGCGCACGGAGCTGCTCGAGCTCGAGCTTCTGCGCCGGGGACTCGCCGCGCAGGACAGCGCGGCCCTGGCAGTGCGCCTCTTCGTCGCCGGTGTAAATCTCGTATTCGATCTCGTCGCCGTCCCCCGGCAGCAGCACGATGCTGACGCCGGTGGTCTCGTCGACGACGACGGGCTGCGCCCAGACCGTGCCGTGCAGCTCGAGAACGGCCGACGCGGGCCGCTCCGGAAACGCGCGCTCCATGGCCGCGCGGGCCATTTCGAGGTACGCGACTCCCGGCAGCACCTTGTGCGCGGAGCCGTTGCCGGCGCTCACCCGGTGATCGGCGAGGAAGGGCTCCTCGCCCGTGAAGGTCGAGCTGTAACGCTGCTCGCTGAAGTCGGAGGTGTTGCTGTGCAACAGCGGATGCAGCGCCGCCGTGGCCGCGCCTTTCGCCGGCACATGCGTGCCCGCGGAAGCGTCGATCCAATACCGCTCTTTCGCGAACGGATACACCGGCAGGCTGACGCGGCGCGGCTTGACCTCGCCGTACAGCCGGCTCCAGTCGAGATCCAGGCCCTTGACCCACAGCTCCAGCAGCCTGGGAAGTTTTCCGACGGCGATCCAGCGGTCGACCGCCTGCTGCAGCTCGGGATCGGTGCTGAACAGCGAGAAGGTGTCGTTGTCGCGCCTCACCTGGCCGCGGTGGACGTCCGCGACGCCCTTCTCGCCCGCCAGCCAGCGCTCCAGCCGATCCACCAGCTCTCCGGTCGAGCTCACGAGGATGCCGAGGCGCTCGTCCATCGCCTCGCGGCCCACCTGGAGGGTGTACGCCAGCGAGCCGGGATGGAGCTCGTGCACGCGCGGCCGGAGGAACTCCAGCAGCTCGCTCGCCTTCTGCCGCAGTTGCGGCGCCGTCCGTGCCGAGAGGACGATGGCGACGGTGGAGACCGCGGCCGGCTCCTCCACCGGCGGCACGTACTCTTCGACGATCACGTGAGCGTTCGAGCCGCCGGCTCCGAACGACGAGATGCCCGCGATGCGCGGCAGGGTCCGGCCGTCGACCACAGGCGGCTCCCACGGCCGCAGCGTCTGGTTGACGATGAACGGGGTCGCCGGAAAATCGATGTGCGGATTGAGCTCCGCCGAGTGCAGCGACGGGACGATTTGCCCGTGCCGCATCTGCAGCAGAACCTTGGTCAGTCCGGCGATTCCCGCGGCCGACTCACAGTGGCCGATGTTCGACTTGGCGGAGCCGATCAGGCAGTACCCGCTGTCCGGTGTGTACCTCCGGAAGGCCTTGTTCAGCGCCGCGATCTCGATCGGATCGCCCAGCTTCGTGCCCGTGCCGTGCGCTTCGATGTAGCTGATGTGGCGCGCGTCGGTGCCCGACTCCGCCAGGGCCCGGCTGATGGCGCTGGTCTGCGCCTGCGGGTTCGGCACCGAGTAGCCGTTGGTCTTGCCGCCGTGCGTCAGCGCGCTGCCGCGGATGATCGCGTAGATGTGGTCGCCGTCGCGTTTCGCGTCCGAGAGGCGCTTGAGCACGACCACCCCGACGCCTTCGCCGGGGATGTAGCCGCCGCCCCCTTCGCCGAAGCTCTGGCAATGGCCGTCGCTCGAGATGAACTGTCCCTCGCTCAGCACGAGGTACTTGTTGGGATGGATGCTGACGTTGACGCCGCCGGCGATGGCGAGGCTCGTGCGGCCGTTCTTGAGGTCCTGACACGCGAGATGGATGGCCGTCAGAGACGACGAGCACATCGTGTCCAGGGTCATGCTCGGACCGTGCAGGTTGAGGGCGTACGAGACGCGGTTGGCGATGCTGGCGGCGCTGCCCGGAACGGCCAGGCGCCTGCCGCGGGCCAGCGCCTCGGCGCCGAACATCTGGTACTCCGTGTACATCACGCCGGCGTAGACGCCGACCTGTCCGGGCTGATCGCCCTCCTGCGGCACCTGTAGGCCCGCGCGAGTGTACCCGGCGTCCTCGATGGCCATCCAGGCGTGCTGCAGGAAGAGTCGCTCCTGCGGGTCGATCGACTCCGCCTCCAGCGGCGAGATGTTGAAGAAGAGCGGATCGAACTCGTCGACGCCCTCGATGAAGCCGCCCCACTTGCTGTAGTGGTGGCCGCCCTTCGAGCGATCTTCGCTGTAGAACTCCCGCCAGTCCCAGCGGTCCTTCGGCACTTCGGTGATGCAGTCCTTGCCGTCGCGCAGGTTCCGCCAGTAGGCCTCGAGATCGACCGCCTCCGGGTACCTGCCGCTCAAGCCGATGATGGCGATCGGCTCGTCGTCGCCCGCGGCGCGGCGATCCGCGGTCCGCCGGCGAAGGGAGCGGCGGCTGGGGACTGCGGTACCGGACGGCGTCGTCGCGATTGCGGCGGGCGCCGCCACGTCGATCCGGCCGCCGGTAGCCGGTGCGAACAGCGCCGCCAGCCGAGCCGAGTGGCTCGCGATGAAGTAGTCCGCGAGATCGCGGATGGTCTGGTATTCGAAGAACAGCGTCTTGGACAGCGAGCCGAACACCGTCTCCAACTGGTTGGTCAACTGCATGGCCACGATGGAGTCGATGCCGTAGTTCTCCAACGCCGCCCGCGGGTCGATCCTCTGCGCCGGGACTTTCAGTATCCCGGAGAATTGATTGCGCAGGTACTCCTGCGTCTTCTCGGCAAGGCTCGCGGAATCTATCTTCACCTCGGCCTGCGGCTGCGCCGTCTGCACCGCGGGCTCGGCGAGCAGCATCCGGCGGATCTGCGCGAGATCGCCTTCCACGACCAGCACCTGGCCGTACGGCAGCGCGAGAATCCGGTGGAATGCCTCCAGCCCCGTGGCGGTGTGCATCGGCTGCATCCCGGTCGTCTGCTGGAGACGGTCGCGGCTCGCCGGATCGGGCGCCATGCCGCCGGCCTCCCACAACGGCCAGTCGATCGCCCGGGTGCGGCCCTGTCGCTGCCCCGCGGCCACCTGCCGGTTGCGGTGGGCCGCGAAGTGGTCCATGAAGGAGTTCGCCGCGGCATAGTCGGCCTGGCCGAGGTTGCCGGTCGCGCCGGCGACGGCGGAGAACAGGACGAAGAAGTCGAGCGCCACGTCCCGGGTGGCCTCGTCGAGGTGGAGCGTGCCCGTCACCTTCGGCTCGAGCACGGAGCTGAACGCGGCGCGCTCCTTCTTCAGGATGAAGTCGTCCGCGATCATCCCGGCGCTGTGGAGAATCCCGTCGAGCCGTCCACATTCTTCGCGGATCGCGGCGACGGTCTGCCGGACGGATTCGGCATTGCCGAGATCGAGCTGCCGGTAGATCACGCGGCCAGGCGTCGCGGAGAGCGCGTCGAGCGCGGCCTGCTTCGCGGCGCTCAGCGGCTCGCGCCCCGTGAGCACGACGCGCGCGTCGCCGGTCTTCTCGAGGATCTCCCGTGCGAAGACGACACCGAGGCCGCCGAAGCCGCCGGTGATCAGATAGACGCCCCGATCGACAAAGGCGATGGGCGCAGGCGCGGCGTCCGCGACGACCTCCTGCCAGCGCAGGACCTCACGGACTCCGTTCCGGTACCGGACGATCGGATCGAGGGCGCCTCGCTTCTCGTCCTCCAGCCGCCGCGCCGACTCTTCGGCGCTCAGCTCCGCGGGAACGAGCACGATCTGCCCCGTGAACTGCGGGTTCTCGAGCGCCGCGGTCCGGAACAGGCCGGAGAGGCCGGCGAACAGTGCCTCTTCGCCGGAGTCCGTGACGGCGACCTGCAGGAGGACCTTCCCCTGCGGCTTCCGCTGGAAGATGTCCTGAATCCGCTCGAAGCACTCGAGCGCGACGCGGCCGAAGTCGCGTGCAACCGGCTGCTGCCCGTCCTGCCGCAGCGACAGGACGTGGCACTCCGCGAGCGCGGCGTCGCGCGTCTGGATGGCGCGCGCCTGCCAGACGGGTGTTGCGAGCACGCTGCCGACGGTGCGGCGCCCGGTGGCCGTGACCCCGAGCTCGTTGCTCAGGACGCGCCAGGAGAAGCCGCGCATCTCGACGCAGACCTTGCCGTCCGCGTCACACAGGTCGATGTCGAGCTTGAAGACCTTGTCCGACGGCTGGCTGCCCGCCGCATGACGCAGCCACACGACCGTCTCCGCCGTGCACGGCGACAGCACGCGCAGCGACTCGAGCGCGAACGGCAGCCGCGGTTTCTCGGCATCGCCGTCCTCCAGCAATCCCACCGCGGCCTGCAGCGCGCCGTCCATGAGGCTCGGGTGCAGGACGAATCCATCGGCGTCTTCCGTCGCGATCGGCGGCAGCCGGAGCTCCGCGAGGAGCTGTCCGCTGCCGAGACGGATCGCCGCGATCGAACGGAACGAGGGACCGTAGACGAGCCCCATCCGCGCGCAGGTCGCATACACGGTCTCCGGAGTCAGGCTTCCGCGCGTCATCTCGCGCCGGAGCTGTTCGAGGTCGACCACCGGCGCGGCCGCCTGGCGGTTCCAGAGGGCCCGGCCCTGGCAATGGACGAACTCCTGGCCCTCGTCTTCGCTGTAGATCTCGTAGTCGACCTGCTCGTCGTCGATCGCCAGCAGCGCGATGTTGACGTCCTTCTTCCGGGCGACGACGACCGGCTGCGCCCACACCGTGTTGCGCAGCTCCAGCACCGCCCCGTCCGGCCGCTCCGGCAACGAGTGCTCGACCGCCGCCCGGGCCATCTCCAGATACGCCACGCCGGGCAGCACTTTCTGCCCGTCGCCGTCGCCCGCCTTTACCTGATGGTCGGTGAGGAAGTGCTCCTGGCCCGTGAAGGTCGAGCAGTAGCGCTGCTCGCTCAGGTCGGAGGTATTCCGGTGCAGGAGCGGGTGGAGCACCGCCGCGGATCCCAGGATCCGGCTGGAGAACTGCCGGACGAGAGCTACGGCGTTCGCTTTCGACAGCCTCTTGCTCTTCAGTTCCGACACGACGTATTCAATGAAGTCGATCATCACGGGTCTCTCTGTCCGGAGTGGACGATCCAGGGTCGGCGGTGTGAGTGCGTGGACGTGGGGAGAGAGCGGACTACACCAGCATCCGCAGCGCCTGGACGGCGTGGGAGGGCTCGATCGCGTCATCCGCGATCCGGCCGATGATGTCCTCGATGGAGTCGATGTCCGCGGTGGAAAGGACCTGGTCTTCGACGGCGGCGGGCTGTGAGGCCGGGTCGTCGATCCAGCAGCGCTCCCTGGCGAACGGATAGGCGGGCAGGCTCACCCGCCGAGGATTGCCGCCTTCATGGAGCCTGGTCCAGTCGAGGCTGAGCCCTCGGGCCCAGGCGTCGGCGAGCGTGGCCAGCTTGCCGCGCGCGATCCACTTGTCGATCGCTTCCTGCATGTCGTCGTCGCGGCCGATGAAGGTCATGCCGTCGCTGCCCGGCTCGACGCGGCCCTGGTGAATCCCCGCGGCGTTTCGCTCGCCACGCAGCCAGGCGTCGAGCTTTTCCGAGAGCTCGGCGGCGGAGCTGACCACGAACGCGAGACGCTCCTCCATCGGCTCTCTGCCGACCTGCAGCGTGTACGCGACGGCGGCTAGGTCGACCGGCTGTTGCGCGGTGCGAAGGAAGTCGCGCAGGTCCCGCGCTTTCTGCTGCAACTGCTCCGGGGCCTTCGCCGAAAGAGGAGCGATGACGGGTACATCCTGCGCCACCGGGGCCGGCTTGACGGCAGGCCACTCCTCCACCACGAGGTGGGCGTTGGTGCCGCTGAAGCCGAACGAGCTGATGGCCGCGCGCCGGAGAGCGCCCGGCTCGACTTCCCACGCCTTCGTCTCGCGGCTGATGTAGAACGGCGAGCTCGCGAAGTCGAAGCGCGAGGTCTCGTTCGCGACGTTGAGCGTCCGCACCAGGGTGCGATGCCGCATCGACAACAGCACCTTGTGCAGCCCGGCGACGCCCGCCGCCGCCGTGGTGTGGCCGATGTTGCTCTTCACCGAGCCGAGGGCGCAGAAGTTCCGGCGTGAGGTGCCTTCCTGGAAGACCGTAGCCAGCGCCTCCAGCTCGATCGGATCGCCGAGCTTCGTGCCGGTGCCGTGGGCTTCCACGTAACCGATGCTCTCCGGGGAGATCCCGTACTTCGTATAGATCGAGCGCTCCAGCTCGATCTGGCTGTTGACGCTCGGCGCCGTGATGCCGTTCGTCCGGCCGTCCTGATTGATCCCCGAGCCGAGGATGACGCCGTAGATGACGTCCCCGTCCGCTTCGGCATCGCTGAGGCGCTTGAGCACCACCGCGCCCACGCCTTCGCCGTTGACGATGCCGTTGGCCGAGTCGTCGAACGTCTTGCACTGGCCGTCCGGCGAGAACATCCCGGCTTTGCTCATCGCCACGTAGGAGTCCGGCGTCAGCCACAGACTCACGCCGCCGGCCAGCGCCATGTCGATGTCGCCGCTCAGGATGGCCTGGCAGGCCAGGTGGATAGCGACAAGCGACGAGGAGCACGCCGTGTCGACGGAGATCGCCGGTCCCTTCAGGTTCAGGTGATACGCGATCCGGGCCGCCGCGATGGCGTAGCTGTTGCCCGTCACCGGAGCCGACAGCACGCCGGCGCGCGACAGCAGGGTCGTGTACTCGTTGGTGGAGATCCCGAGGTAGACGCCGCACTTGGTGTTGCTCAGCGTCGTCGTGGAGTAGCCCGCGTCCTCGAATGCCCGGTAGCTCTCCTGCAGGAAGAGCCGGTGCTGCGGGTCGACGTACGCGGCTTCCTGCGGCGAGATCCGGAAGAACAGCGGGTCGAAACGATCGATGTCGTCGAGCGCGCCGAGCCACTTCGAGTACGTCTTGTCCTTCTTCGTGCGATCGGGATCGTAGAAGCGGTCGACGTCCCACCGCGAGGAGGGCACCTCGACGACGGCGTTCCGGCCTTCCTCGAGGTTGCGCCAGTAGTGATCGAGGTCGGGGGCCTGCGGGTACCGTCCGGACATTCCGATGATCGCGACCTTGTCGCGGGAGCCCTCCACGGGCCCTCGGTGCGCCGGGCCGGGACGAACGGTCCTGGCGAGGAGAGGCGCCGGCCCATGCGATGGCTCGGACGCATCTTCGGCTTCAACGGCATGGGCCGGAAGCTTCCCGATCTCCTGTTCCAGGAAGCGGGCGAAGTCGCTCACGGTCGAGTAGTCGAAGAGCCTCGCGTGCGACAGCTCCGTCCCGTACTTGCTGTTCACCTTCGCGACCAGTTCAGCGCCGAGGAAGGAGTCGAGACCGAACTCGGCGAACGGCTGATCGGCGGCGATGATCGACGCGTCGATCCCCAGCACCGCGGCCAGGAGGGCTTTCAGCTCCTGCTGGAGCTGGTGCACGCTCACCGCTCCGGCCTTCCGCACGCGAACGGCGGTCCGCGTGGAGCCGCCGTCGAGCATGCGCGCCCGCCGCAGGTAGGCGCGGATCTTCGAGGGGATGCCCTCGAGGACCAGCATCTGGTCGCAGGACAGCGCGAGCGCGCGGTGGAACGCCTCCAGGCCCGTGGCCGTCTGCATCGGCTGCGCGCCGATCGTCTGCAGGACCAGCTCGCGCGTCGCCGGATCGAGGGCCAGCCCACCCTCCTGCCACAGCGGCCAGTTGACCGACCGCGTGCGGCCGTGGCGTTGGCTCGCCGCTACGAGTGCGTTGCGGTGTGCGGCGAAACGGTCCATGAAGCCGTTCGCGGCCGCATAGTCGGCCTGCCCCGGATTCCCGAGCGCTCCGGCCACCGAAGAGAAGAGCACGAAGAAGTCGAGCGCGGCCTCGCGGCTGGCCTGATCGAGGTTGTACGTGCCGGTGACCTTCGGTGCCAGGACGCGCCGGAAGTCGTCGCTCCCCTTCCTGACGATGAAGTCGTCGGAGGTCATCCCCGCGCAGTGCAGGATTCCGTCGAGCCGTCCGTGCTGGTGCCGCACGCCCTCGACGAGCCGGCGGACCTGATCGAGATCGCAGAGGTCCACCTGCCGGTAGACCAGCCGTCCGCCAGACTGCGCGAGACGCGCCTCGGTTTCGGCATTCCCGGGCGCGCGGCCCGTGAGGACGACCGTGGCCCGGGGCGCACGCGCGAGGATCTCCTGCGCGAAGAGACCGCCGATGGCGCCGAGACCGCCGGTGACCAGATACACGCCGCGGTCGTCGAAGGCGATCGGGGCTTCGCTCCGCTCCGCCTCCACTTCCTTCCAGAGCGGAACCTGCCGGACTCCCTGTTCGTAACGGACCAGAGGATCCGAGGACCGCTCGCTCTCCAGCAGCTTGCGCAACTCTTCGCCGTCGAGCCCGGACGGAACGAGGACCAGTTGTCCGACAAGCCGCGGATTCTCCAGTGCCGCGGTCCGGAGCAATCCCGAAAGGCCGGCCAGCAGGCCCTGCTCTCCATCGTCCGCGACGACGATCTGCACGAGCACGTTGCCCTCCGGCTTGCCCTGGAGGATCGTGCGGATGCGCTCGAAACAGGCGACGGCGTATTCGCTGTAACGCTCGGCGATCGTGCTTCCCGGCTCCGCGTGCAGCGACAGGCACTCCGCATCCGGAAGCGTCCCGGCCGCGGGCAGGTCGCAGAGAATCACGTGGTGCTCCGCAAATGCGAGCTCCTCGCGATCTGTCGACGTCTGCCAGTGCGGCGTGGCCATGACCACGCCCGCGTCGTTCGCGGACAGCGCGGGATGAACGGCGGCCGTCGCTTCTTCCGCGATCGCCGGCTCACGGCGCTCGAGCCAGTAACGCTCCTTGGCGAACGGGTAGCCCGGGATGCTGACACGCCGCGGCGTGACGTCGCCGTGCAGCCTGCGCCAATCCAGCTCCACCCCATGGACCCACAGCTCCAGCAGCCGGGAGAGCTTGTTCTCCGCGATGCACTTCTCGACGACGGCGCCGGTCAGCTCGCCGTCGCTGCCGAGGACCGCGAGACTGGTCTTGCCGCGCCGGGCCTGCCCGCGATAAGTGTCCGCCACGACCTCCCCGGCAAGCCACGCTTCGAGCTTGCGGGTCAGGTCTTCGACCGAGGCGGCGACGAACCCGAGGCGCTCGTCCATGGCCTGCCGGCCCACCTGCAGCGTGTACGCGACGTCGTGCAGCGGAAGGGACCGCGGCTCCTGACGCAGCAGGTCCAGGAGATCGCGGGCCTTCTGCTCGAGCTGGTCCGCCGTCCTCGCCGACAACGGGAAGATCGCCGGGGAGGAGACCGCCGGCCGCGCCTCGCCTGCCGGCGGCACGTACTCGCCGACCACCAGGTGGGCGTTCGTGCCGCTGAAGCCGAACGAGCTGATGGCTGCCAGCCGCGGTCCGTCCTTCCGTTCCCACCGCCGCAGCTCGCCGTTGACGTAGAACGGGCTGCCGTCCAGCTCGATGTGCTCGTTGAGCCGCTCGAAATGGATCGTCGGCGGCATCTGCGCGTGCCGCAGCGACAGCATCAGCTTGAGGACGCCGGCGATGCCGGCAGCCGTCAGCGTGTGCCCGATGTTGCTCTTCACGGAGCCGAGGGCGCAGTAGGCGGTGCTCTGCGTGTACTTGCGGAAGGCCTGCTTCAGCCCTTCCACTTCGATCGGATCGCCCAGCTTCGTCGCGGTGCCGTGCGCTTCGACCAGTTGAATCCGTTCGGGATCGATCCCGTGCTTGTCGTAGACGTCCTGGATGAGGCGGGTCTGCGATTCCGGATTCGGCGCGGTGATGCCATTCGTCCTGCCGTCCTGATTGATTCCCCAGCCCTGAATGAGGCCGTGGATGATGTCTCCGTCGCGCTCGGCGTCCGACAGGCGCTTGAGCAGCACCACGCCGACGCCCTCGCCCGGCACGAAGCCGTTGGCGCGCTGGTCGAAGGAGTAGCACTTGCCGTCCGGCGAGAGCATCCCCGCCTGCGAGGTCATGATGTGCATGTCCGGCCCGGACATGACGTAGACGCCGCCGGCCAGCGCCAGATCGCTGCCGCCGGAATTCAGGCTGTCACACGCATTGGCGATCGCAACGAGGGACGAGGAACAGGCCGTATCCAGTGAGATGCAGGGGCCGCGCAGATCGAGGAAGTACGAGATGCGCGCTGCCAGAATCGACATCGCGTTGCCGGTGAAGCCCTGGGCGCTCAACGCGTGATCCCGCGACGCCTGGGTGTAGTCACCGGCGGCGCAGCCGACGAAGACGCCGCACTTGCTGCCCGACAGGGAGCGAGGATCGTAGCCGGCGTCTTCGATCCCGTGCCAGCAGGTCTGCAGGAACAGGCGCTGCTGCGGGTCCATGCTCAGCGCCTCGGTCGGCGAGATGTTGAAGAAGAGCGGATCGAACAGGTCGTATTCGTCGATGGCGCCGACCCACGGACAGTACGTCTTCCCCGGGGCGGGGTCGCCCGGCTGATACCAGGCGCTCAGGTCCCAGCGCTGGGACGGCACGCGGCTGATGCAGCTCCGTCCCTCGGCGAGGTTCTGCCAGTACTGCCGGAGGTTCTTCGCCTGCGGGAACTGGCCCGCCATACCGATCACCGCGATCGGCTCGGCGGCAGGCCGCACCGTCGCGGAGGCGAATCGCGATTTCGCGCGTCCGCGGCGGGAGGTGAGCTTCGCCGCGGGCTGCCTGCGCGAAACGGCGCCACTCGCAGGAACGGGCGTCGCCTCGACAACTGCCGCCGGAGCGATGACCGGCAGCGTGCCCCGTTTCTCCGCTTCTTCCATGACGTGCCGCCCGAACTGTTCGAGCGTCGGGTAGCTGTAAACCTTGGTGGCCTCGATCGTCGTCTGGTATCGCTCGTTGACCCTGCGGATCCAGCTCACGCCGCTGATCGAATCCAAGCCGACGTCGACGAACTGGGCGTGGTCGTCGATGTCGCTCTCGGGCATCTGCAACTCGTTCGCGAGCAGCGTCCGCAGCGTGGCCATGATGTCGGGCAGGGGATCGGCCGCCGATGCCGGCGCCTGCGCGGGCTCCGGGCGCGGTTGCAGCACGTAGCGCGTCGGCGGCTCGTCGGCGGGTCGCGTCTCGATGTCGCCGTAGAAGTTCAGGCGGATCTTCTCGAGCGTGTCCGACTGTCCGACGAACGTCTTCTCGTGCATTTCCAGCTCGCGGCGGTAGGTCTCTTCCAGCGCCTCGCGGAGGCCCGCCGTCAACTGCTGCTTCAGCGCGATCAGGCGGCTGCGCCGCACGCGGGCGATCTCACCCGCCAGCCGCATCGCCGCGGGGACGACTTCCGCGCGCGGCAGAATCGGGAGCCGCAGGCCCCGCCGTTTCAGCTCGCTGCCGGCATAGAACTGCGCGGTGAACAGGCTCTCGCGCGCGAGGTCGTCTCCGATCTTGTCCGCGAGAATCGCGGTCGCCCCTGCCCCCGGCGTGAACCCGTAATTCATGTACGGACTCACGTAGCGGCTCTCCTCGCTGAGCAGGACGAAGTCGGCGAACATCCCCATGGCCCAGCCGGCGCCGAGGGCATGGCCCTGCACGGCGGCGATGACGGGCAGCCTGCAGGCGAGCGGCATGCGGAAGACGTCGACGTCCGTGAAGCTGGCCTTCCCTTCCTGGATGGCCAGCAGCGCCTCCCTCGTGCCCCCGGCCGCGAAGTAGCTGTCGTAGCCGGTGAGAACGACGACCTTGTACGCGGGCGTCCGATCGATGTGGGCGAAGGCTTCCGTGACTCCTTCGATGAACTCGTTGGAGAACATGTTCCGGGCCTGCCGGTCTTCGAGCTTCACCACGGCGATGCCGTCCGGGTGAGCGGTGACCGTGACCACCTTCGAGCGCAGGGGAACCGTTCCCGGCGTCACCGGCAGATCCGAGACCGCCTCGGGCGTCTCTTCCGGCCGCGCGGCGGCTTCGATGGCGCGCGCCGCGGCGTCGATCGCGGCCGCGGTCTGCCTTTTCCATGAGGCGAGCGTCGTCCGCGGAAGGCTCGCGCAGGACTCGGCGACTTCGACGGCCTTGCGCAAGACCTCATCGGGGGCCGCGGTGAGCAGCGCGCCCACGCGCTGCCGGAGATCGGCGGTCCGCCACGCGGCTCCGGCGACCAGGACTTCCCTGCCGACGACGTTGCCGAAGCGATGCGTGAAGACCGCCGCGGCCAGCGGAACCGGACCGATGTCCCCTGCCGAATAGAGCCCGGCGGTGCTGTGCACGCACGCGTCGCAGAGCAGGTTCAGGAGCCACGCCGCGCCGTGCGCATTTCCGCGCAGGGCAGCGATCACCGGGACGTCCGAGGCCGAGATCAGTTGGTGCAGCGCGAGCACCGCGTCATCCGTGACGGACTCGCCCCTCCCCTCCTCGTCCATGCCCGCGAGGACGACGGCCTTCCAGGAGCTGCCTTCCCGAACGCTGGCGAAGACCTCGCGGAGCGCCTCGACGTCCAGCTTCTCGTACCGGACCATCAGGACGTTGGCTGCCGGACTGTCCAGATGAAGATGCGGCGACGGCGATGCGATGGCACCCGCGGCAACGGGCTCGCCCTGCTCCTCCGGGTGGACCGGCGTCAGCGCGTCGACGAATCCGGTCAGCGGACGCGCGAGGTGCTGCTTCAGCAGGCGCAGCGCATCCTGGGACTTCGTGATGAAGGTCGATGCGAGTTGTTCGGCACAGGCCTCGACGTCTGCCTGCGGCACGATCGGACACGTCCAACCCTTCTCCCGCAGTTGCCTGCCGGTGGAGACGGGAGAGAGGTACAGCATGTCCTCCGCCAGCGCCGCGCCGAATCGCTCGCTGAACAGCGCCGCCTCGGCCGCCGTCGGGAAGAGGCCCGACTGCCGGTCCGCATAGCCGTACTGCGCATCCTCGTCGCATACCAGGAAGTCGCACAGCGCCGCCGCCAGGAATCCCGCGCCGATCACGTCGCCCGGCAGAACGGCGATGAGCAGATAAGGAAATGACAGCAGCCGCTGGAAGAGCTTCCGGTCGACGGCTTCGTTGTACTCGTCCCGGTCGCCGTGGACGAAGCAGTACTCGATGCCGTTGAGCATCAGCACCTTGAGCGAAGGCTCCTGCCGCACACGCTCGAGCGCCTGCAGCAGGTGGCCGATCACGCCATTCGTGCGCGACGCCAGGATCTCGATCGAGAAGATGCCGTTCCCGGAGTCGTACAAGCGGACGGGCGAGGCGGCGGGCGCCGGCGCCGGCGAGTGCGCGCCCGCGGCGGCATTGGACAATGCGACCCGCGCGCGTGCAGCCGGAGCCGGCGCGGACGGGACGGGAGCGCCTGGTGCGGCCAGCGCGATCGCCGGGCGTTTCTTCGGCTCGGCAGGTCTCGCTTCCGTCGCGAAAAGGATCTCCCTGCGCACGAGCGCCGGACGGGAGGCTTCCCCGGCCGCCGCGAGCCGGCCGGTCTCGACCGCCTCCGCGGATGCCGGTTGCCAGCGCATCCCGTGCATCTGCACGCAGACCTCGCCACGCTCGTTGCACAGATCGACGTCGAGCTCCACGACGTCGCCCGCAGCCTCGCTGCCGGACACCGGGCGGATCCAGGCGAACATTTCCTGAGCGCACGGCGCCACGACGCGCAGCGATCTCATTCCCAGCGCGGTTCCCGGCTCCCCGGTCTCATCGCGCACGACGGCTGCGGCCTGCAGCGCGCCCTCGATGAGGGTCGGGTGCAGGACGTACTCCGCCGCCTTCACCCCGACGGCCGCCGGCATGCGGAGGTGGACCAGCAATGCGCCGTTGCCGCTGCGGATGGCGTGGATGCCCTGAAGCGCCGGCCCGTGGACGATCCCCATCCGCGCGGCTGCCGCACGGACCTTCTCCGGATCGATGTCCCGCTCCATCTGCCGTTCGAGCCGCTCGAGGTCGAGCTTCCCCGCCGCCGGTGAGGCGGCCGATCCGGCGCGCCCCTGGCAAAGGACGACCTCCTCTTCGCCGTCCTCGCTGTAGATCTCGAATTCGATCTCGCGCGCGTTGGGCGCGGACACCGCCACGCCCACCTGCAGGCCCTCGGCCGGCTGCGTCCACGCGATGTCGCGCAATTCCACGACCGCATCGCCGAAGCTCCGCGTCGCGTCCTCGATCGCCGCCCGCGCCATTTCCAGCAGCACCGCGGCCGGCAGGCTCTTTCGCCCATCCACCCGATGACCGGCCAGGAGGAGCTCTTTCCCCGTGAACGTCGAGCGGTACGTCTGCCCGGTCAGATCCGACGTGTTGAGGTGCAGCAGCGGATGGAGCACGGCGGTGCTCGCCGGCCCCACGGAGACGGGCTCGATGTCCACCGTCTCGATCCAGTAGTGCTCTCTGGCGAACGGATAGGTGGGAAGACTGGCCCGCTGCGGCTTGACCTCACCGTACAGCCGGCTCCAGTCGAGCTCCAGGCCTTTGACCCAGAGGTCGAGCAGCTTCGCGAGCTTGCCGGTGGCGATCCACTTCTCGATGGTCTGCTGCAGGTCGGCGTCGGAGCTGAAGACCGCCAGCGCTTCCCTGTTGCGCTTCACCTGACCGGAGTACACGCCCTCGATGGCCTGTTCGCCGGCCACGAACGCCTGCAGCTTTTCGATCAGTTGCGCGGCCGAGCTCACGATGAAGCCGACGCGCTCGTCCATCGGCTCGCGGCCGGTCTGCAGCGTATACGCGACGGAGACGAGGTCGAGGCTGCCCTGGCGCTGCGTGACGTAGTCGAGCAGTTGATGGGCCTTCTCCTGCAGTTGGTCGGGAGTCCTCGCGGAGAGTACGACGACGGTGTTCCCGGCTGCCAGCGGCTGCCGCACAGGCGCCTCGTACTCTTCGAGGATGATGTGCGCGTTCGATCCGCCGGCGCCGAACGACGACACGCCCGCGATCCGCGGGAGCGTGCGGCCGTCGATCACCGGCCGCTCCCACGGCCGCGTGGCCTGGTTGACGATGAACGGGCTGCTCGCGAAGTCGATGTGCGGATTCAACCGCGCCGAATGCAGCGACGGCACGATCTGCCGGTGCTGCATCTGCAGGACGACCTTCGTCACGCCGGCGATCCCCGCGGCCGACTCGCAATGACCGATGTTCGACTTGGCCGATCCGATCAGACAGAACCCGGTGTCGGCGGTGTATCGCTGGAAGGCCTTGGCCAGCGCGGCGATCTCGATCGGGTCGCCCAGCTTCGTCCCCGTTCCATGGGCTTCGATGTAGCTGACGTGACGGGCGTCGATGCGCGACTCCGCCAGCGCGCGGCCGATGACGCTGGCCTGCGCGTGCGGATTCGGGACGGCGGTGCCGTTGGTCTTTCCGCCGTGATTGAGCGCGCTGCCGCGGATGATCGCGTAGATGTGATCGCCGTCGCGCTCCGCGTCGGAGAGCCGCTTCAACACGACCACTCCGACTCCCTCACCCGGAATGTATCCGTCCCCGCCCTCGCCGAAGCTCTGGCAATGGCCGTCCTTGGAGATGAACTGTCCGCCGCTGAGGACCAGGTACTTGTTCGGATGGATGCTGACGTTCACGCCGCCGGCGAGGGCCAGGGCGGTCCGCCCGATCTTCAGGTCGAGACAGGCGAAGTGAATCGCCGTCAGCGAGGAGGAGCACATGGTGTCCACGGTCACGCTGGGACCATGGAGGTTGAGCACGTACGATACGCGGTTCGCGACGCTCGCCGTGCTGGCCGCGATGCCGAGACGCTGACCCCGCAGGCTCGACTCGGCGCCGAACAACTGGTACTCGTTGTACATCACCCCCACGTACACGCCGACCTGCCCGGGCATGTCGTTCGCGTCAGGGATCTGCAGGCTTGCGCGGGTGTAGCCGGCGTCTTCGATGGCCATCCACGCGTGCTGCAGGAAGAGCCGCTCCTGCGGATCGATGAGCTTCGCCTCTCTGGGGGAGATGTTGAAGAACAGCGGATCGAACTCGTCGACCCCCTCGATGAAGCCGCCCCACTTGCTGTAGTGATGTCCGGCGGCGCCGCGGTCTTCGCTCAGGTACTCGCGCCAGTCCCACCGGGACTTCGGCACCTCGACGACGCAGTCCTTGCCGCCGCTCAGGTTCTTCCAGTACGCGTTGATGTCCGCCGCCTCGGGATACCGCCCGCTCAACCCGATGATCGCGATCGCGTCGGATTCCGGGGCCGGCGCGGGGGGTTGGGCCTGCTGGCGAGTCCGGCGCGGCGCCGTCCGCCTGCTTTGCACCGCCTGGCTCACCTGCGGTGCGGTCTCGGCGATCTTCTTTCCATGGCCGTTGCCGTTCCCGTTGCCGTTGCCGCCCTTCGGCGCATGGAACAGCGACGCCAGCGTCGCGGCATGGCTCCGGATGAAATATTCGCTCAGCGCGCCGATGGTCTGGTACTCGAAGAACAACGTCTTCGACAGCGCGCCGAACGTCTGCTCCAGGTTCCGCGTGAGCGTCATCGCCAGAACGGAGTCGATGCCGTATTGCTCGAGGGCGGCATGCGGATCGATGACGTGCGCCGGCAGTTTCAGCGACGTGGAGAACTGGCGGCGGAGGTAGTCGATCGTCCTGTCCGCGAGTTCCTCGGGGTCGAGGTGCAGGGCCGGAGCCGCGTGTACCGGCCGGGGCTCGGAAGGAGCGGCGGCCGTGGTGAGCAGTCCTTCCCGCATCCGCGCCGGATCGCCTTCGCCCACCAGCACCTGATCGTGCGGAAGCGCCAGGCTGCGATGGAACGCCCACAAGCCCGTCGCGGTCTGCATCGGCCGCATGCCGGTGGTCCGTTGCAGCATCTCCCGGCTGGCCGGGTCGATGAACATTCCACCGTCCAGCCACAGCGGCCAGTCGATCGCTCTCGTCCGCCCGCGCCGCCGCCCCGCCGCCACCTGGCGGTTGCGATACGCCGCGAACTGATCCATGAACCCGTTCGCGACGGCGTAGTCGGCCTGGCCGACGTTGCCCATCGCGCCGGCGAAGGAGGAGAACAGCACGAAGAAATCGAGGTCGGCGTCGCAGCTGGCCTCGTCGAGGTGCACCGTGCCGACGACTTTGGGCATCAGCACGTTGCGGAATTCCGCCGCGCTCTTCTTGAGGATGAAGCTGTCCGCGATCATCCCCGCGCAATGCAGGATGCCGTCGAGCTGCCCGTGCCGGTCTTCGATCCCGCCGACGAGCCCTTCGACCTGCTCCCGATCGCCGAGATCGACGCGCCGGTAGCTGACGCGCCCGGGCTGTGAGGACAACGCATCCAGCTCCCGGCGCTTGTCGTCGCCCAGCTCCCGGCGGCCCGTCAGCACGACCCGGGCGTGGCTGGTCCGGGCGAGGATCTCCCGGGCGAACAGCAGCCCCAGCGCACCGAGTCCGCCCGTGATGAGATAGACGCCGTCATCGCTGAACGCGACCGGCGGCTTCTCCGCGCTCTCCGCGATCTCCGTCCAGCGGAGGACCTGCCGTTCGCCGTTCTCGTAACGGACGACCGGCGCGAGCGCGTGCGCCGTCTCCGCTTCCAGCCATCCCGCCAGTCTCTCCGTCGTCGTCTTCGAGGGGACCAGGAGGAGTTGGCCCACGAGCCGCGGATTCTCCAGCGCCGCGGTCCTGAGCAATCCCGTCAGGCCGCCCAGCAGAGCATTCTCGCCATCGTTCGCGGCGACGATCTGGACGAGCACGTTCCCCCGAGGCTTTCCCCGGAGAATGCTCTGGACCTTCTCGAAGCAGCGCGCCGCGATCGCGGCGTAGCGCACGGCGATGTTCCCTTCGCCATCCGCCTGCACCGCGAGACGATCGAATCCGGCCGGCAGCGCGCCTTCATCGACGAACGGCAGCTCGCACACGATGACGTGGCGCTCGTCGTACACGGCCCGAGTCGAAGCGTTCACGCCGGCGGTTTCCCAGACCGGGCTGGCCAGCAGCGTGCTGCCCGGCAGCGTGCCTGCCTGCGCCCGCCGCAGCTTCACCGTCCGGATCATCTCCAATGCCTGCTGTTGCGACAGTTTTCCGTCGGAGAGATCGGCGTAGATTTGTCTCAACTCTCGATTCATGGATCACACCTGCATGGCCGGACGGCAGCCGCGAACGGAACTCTATGGACTGGAATGGGAGGGAGAAGCGGGACGCGTTACCCCAGTTCGGCTGCCTCATCGATCGACAGGCGGCCGGCCGCCACGTCGTCGATCAGCGTCGCGTAGAGATGTCCATCGAACGACACGTCGTTCTTGATGGGGAGCTTTGGACCGCTGAGCACCGGCATGACCTCGCCCCCGGTGAGACGAAGCGCGAACCCTCGCATCTGGACGCAGACGCTTCCTTCCGCATCGCACAGATCGATGTCCACTTCGAGGTCGCCGGGGCTGCTGCCGCCGGAGATGCGCACCCAGGCGATCATCGCCTTCGTGCAGGGCGACAAAACGAGAAGCGATTCCAGCGCGAACGGCACTGCCGGCTTGTCCGGCACGCTGCTCGCCTCGGCCGTCAGGCCGATCGAAGCCTGCAGCGCGCTGTCGAGCAGGCTCGGATGCAGAACGTAGGGATGGCGGCCCGCCTCGACGACGGCGGGCAGCGCGAGCTCCGCGAGCAGTTCCCGATCTCCGCGCCGGATGGCAGTGATCCCCTGATGCGCCGGTCCGTAGTGCAGGCCCATCGCCGCGAACCTGGCGTACACGCCGGATGCTTCGAGTGATTCAGCGCCCATGCGCCCGCGGAGCCGCGCGAGATCGATCCGGGCCGGCGCGCTCCCGCGGAGGAACGACGCCTGTCCGTGGCAGTGCACCGTCGACTGCCCGTCACTCACGGTGGAGATCTCGTAGTCCACGCAATCGCCGTCCGCCGGGAACAGCGCGATCGATACCTCTTCCGGTCGCTCGACCACGATCGGCTTGAGCCAGATCGTGTCGTGCAGCTCCAGCACGGCCGACTCCAGTTGCCCGGGCCAGGTCTGCTGGATCGCGGCGCGCACCATTTCGAGATACGCCACCGCCGGCAGGACCTTGTGCACGTCGCGGCCGCCGGTACGAACCCGATGGTCCTTCAGGAACGGTTCCTCGCCCGTGAACGTCGCGCTGTAGCGCTGCTCGCGCAGGGCGGAGTCGTTCCTGTGCAGCAGCGGATGCATGCCCGCCGCGGCTACCTGCGCGTCCACAACCGGCTCGATCCAATACCGCTCCCTGGCGAAGGGATACACCGGGAGGCTGACCCGGCGCGGCTTGCCCTCGCCGTAAAGCCTCGTCCAGTCGAGATCGAGACCCTGGACCCAGAGCCGCAGCAGCTTGGACAGCTTCTGCCGGGCCATCAGCTTCTCCACGACGGCGTCTTTCACCTCGTCGTCCTGGCTGATGACGCTGATACCTTCCTGGTCGCGCTTCACCTGGCCGCGGTGCACGTTTTCGACGTTGGGCCGGCCGTCGAGCCAGGCCTGGAGGTTCTCCGCAAGCTCGTCGACCGTGCTCACGACGAAGCCGAGGCGCTCTTCCATCGCCGCTCGGCCGACCTGCAGCGTGTAGGCGATGTCCGCTAGCTGCAGGGAGCGGCCTGTCCCGCGTACGTGTGCCAGCAGGTCGCGCACCTTCTGCGTGAGCTGGTCGGCGGTCCTGGCCGAGATCGGGACGAGGCACTTCCCCGGAACCGCTCGTTCGGTCTCGGGAGGCGCCGGATACTCGGCGAGAACGACGTGGGCGTTGGTTCCGCTGAACCCGAAGGAGCTGATCGCGGCCTGCCGCTGCGCCGGACCTTCGACCTTCCACTCCCGCGACTGTGTGTTGACGTAGAACGGGCTCTCCCGCAGGTCGATGTGCTCGTTGAGCCGCTCGAAATTGATGGTCGGCGGCAGCACCTTGCGCTGGAGGGCCAGGACGAGCTTGAGAGCGCCGGCGATTCCGGCGGCCGCCAGCGTGTGGCCGATATTGCTCTTCACCGAGCCGATGGCGCAGTAATCCTTCTTCTGCGTGTACTTCCTGAAGGCGTTCTTGAGACCTTCCACCTCGATCGGGTCGCCGAGCTTCGTGCCCGTACCATGCGCTTCGACCAGTTGGATCGCGGCCGGGTCGATGCCGTACCGGTCGTAGACGTCCTGCTCCAGGCGCGTCTGCGATTCAGGGTTCGGCGCGGTGATGCCGTTGGTCTTGCCGTCCTGGTTGACGCCCCATCCCCGGATGACGGCCTGGATGATGTCGCCGTCTCTTTCGGCGTCGGACAACCGCTTCAACAGCACGACGCCCACACCTTCCCCGGGCACGAACCCGTCGGCGCGATCGTCGAAGGTGTAGCAGTTCCCCTCGGGCGACAGCATCCCCGACTGGGCCGTCATGATGTGCATCTCCGGCCCGGCCATCACATACACGCCGCCAGCGAGGGCCATGTCGCTCCCGCCCGAGCTGAGACTGTCGCAGGCGTTTGCGAGTGCCACGAGCGAGGAGGAGCAGGCGGTGTCGATGGCCATGCTCGCGCCTCGCAGGTTCAGGAAATACGAGATGCGCGCCGCCAGGATGGACATCGCACGCCCCGTGAACCCCTGCGCGCTCCAGGAGTGCTCGCGCGACAACTGTTGATAGTCCGAGGTGCCGCACCCGACGAACACGCCGCACCGGCTTCCCGACAGGCTCCTCGGGTCATAGCCGGCGTTCTCGATGCTGTGCCAGCACGCCTGCAGGAACAGGCGCTGCTGCGGGTCCATGCACTCCGCCTCGGTCGGCGAGATGTTGAAGAACAGCGGATCGAACAGGGCGTAATCGTCGAGCGCGCCCATCCACTGGCTGTAGGTCTTGCCAGGCACCGGTTCGCCCGGCTGATAGTACGTATCGACGTCCCAGCGCTGCACCTGGGTGACGCAGTTCTTCCCCTCGGCGATGTTCCGCCAGAACTCCTCGAGGTTCTTCGCCTGCGGGAACTGTCCCGCCATCCCGATCACGGCGATCGGCTCCGGCCCGCGGCTCGCCGGAGGGTTCGTCACGAACCGCGAGGCGCTGCGCCTGCGGCGCGAGAGCACCGGCGCCGCGACCGCCGCGCGGACCACGGGCTCCTCGGCTCGCGGCGCCGGCGGCGCCTCTGCGGGCGCGGCCGGCACTGCGAGCGTGCCCGCCTGCCTGGCCTCTTCCTCGACATAGCGGCTGAGCTGCGCCAGCGTCGGGTGGCTGTAAACCTTGGTCGCCTCGATCGACGTCCCGTAGGTCTCGTTGATCTTGCGGACCCAGGTCACGCCGGTGATCGAGTCGAGTCCCAGATCGACGAACTGGGCATCGTCGTCCACATCGCTTTCCTGGAGCAGCAGCTCGTTCGCGAGGAGCCTTCTCAGCGTGGCCATCACCGACGACGAAGATTCGCCCGCCAGCGACGCCGGTTGCGGGTTCGACTGCGGTTGCGGCTCCGGCCGGGACGGCGGCACGGCCGCGGGCGTCTGGACGTCGTGATCGAAGTGGCTGTGAATCTGCGCCAGCGTATCCGCGCGTCCGACGAACGTCTTCTCGTGCATCTCCAGTTCGCGCTGATAGGTCTCTTCCAGCCGCTGGTGCACATGCGCCGTCAACTGCCGCTTCAGCTCGATCAACCGGCTTCGCGAGGCTCGTGCGATCTGCTTCGCCAGCGCCATCGCCGCGGCAGTCACCTCGGTCCGCGGGAGGATGCGGAGCGCGAGACCGCGGTCCTTCAGTTCGCGGCCGGCAACCTGTTGCGCGGTCAGCAGGCTCTCGTGGGCGAGATCGCGGCCGAGCTTCTGCGGGAGGCTGTACGTCGCACCCGCTCCCGGCGTGAATCCGTAGCTCATGTACGGACTCACATAGCGGCTTTCCTCGCTCAGCAGCACGAGGTCGGCGAACATGCCCATCGACCATCCCGCGCCGATGCCGTGACCCTGCATCGCAGCGATCACCGGCAGCGGGCATTCGAGAGCGACGTGGAAGACGCCGGAGTCCGTGAACCGCGTCTTCCCTTCCTGGATGGACACCAGGCTTTCTTTCGTTCCGCCCGAGGCGAAGTAGGTGTCGTAGCCCGTGAGGACCACGACCTTGTACGAAGGCGTCCGGGCGATGTGTGCGAAGACCTCCCGGATGCCTTCCGCGAGAGCCTCCGAGAACATGTTCTTCGCTTCGCGATCCTCCATCCGGACGGCCACGATGCCGTCCGGGTGAACGGTCGCCGTGACCACGCGGGACTGCAGCGGAATGGAGCCTGGTGCGGCAAGAGCTTCTTCCGTGCGATCGGATGCGGTGGCCGAGGACAGGCTCCGCTCCTGCAGCGCGGCCTCCGTCTGCTTCTTCTGTCCGGCCAGCGTGGCCCGGGGAAGCTTCGACCACACGGCGGCCAGATGCATGGCCGCGGGCAGCACCCGGTCAGACTCCTCGACGAAGGCAGCGCCACCGCGCTGCCGGAGCTCGGCGCCCGAATAGTCCGCGCCGGTCAGCAGAATCTCGCTCGCCGCTTCGTGGCCGAATCGATGCGCGAACAGCGCGGCCGCGGCCTGTTCGAGCGCGGGTCCGGCATGCGCCGAAGAGTACACGCCGCTCCCGGCGTACACGCGCGCGTCGCACGCCAAACCGACGAGCCATGCATTTCCACGCGCATCTCCCGGGAGCGCCGCAATGATCGGGATCTCCGCGCCGACGATCAGGCGCTGCAGATCGACTGCGGCATCGTCCGGAACGTCCGGATCCTCGGCGACGAGGACGACGGCTCTGTACGCGGAAAGGTCCGGGAGCGCGTCTTTCAGACCCGTGCGCCCGTACCTGACGATTGCGATCTCCTCGGGCCGGGCCTCGGATGCCGCCGCTTCCGTGACCTCGACGCGCGTCAGTGCGCGAGCCAGCTCTGCGATGCGGCGGCTCAGATGCTCTTTCAGAAGCCGCAGCGCTTCCTGCGACCGGGACGCCAGTGCCGATGCCAGTTGTCCGGCGCGGGCCTCCACCTCGAACCAGGAAACGATCGGACACGTCCAGCCGTCGGACCGGAGCTCCCTGCCCGACGAATCGGCCGATCCGAACAGGAATCTCTCGACGCGGGCCTTGCCGAAGCGCTCCTCCAGCAGGACCGCCTCGGCGGCCGTGGGATGAAAGCGGCGCTCCGCTTCGGTGAAGCCATACCGTGCGTCTTCACTGCACACCACGAAGTCGCAGAGCGCCGCGGCCAGGAAGCCGGCGCCGATCACGTCGCCCTGGAGCGCGGCGATGACCGGATAGGGAAACTCTGCCAGGCGCTGGAAGAGCTTCTGGTCGACGGCGCGGTTGTACTCCTCCCGGTCCCCGGTGAGGAAGCA
This sequence comes from Thermoanaerobaculia bacterium, assembly GCA_036375075.1. Lineage (GTDB taxonomy): Bacteria > Acidobacteriota > Thermoanaerobaculia > Gp7-AA8 > Gp7-AA8 > QHVT01. The sequence goes on from DASUSN010000226.1 coordinate 41,772, forward strand.
GTGCTCGATCCCGCTCAGCATCAGCACCTTGAGCGCTGGCTCCTGCTGCACCCGCTCCAGGGCCTGAAGAAGGTGGCCGATCGTGTTCTGCGCGCGCGAAGCGGCGATCTCGATGGAGAAGATGCCGCCATTGGATTCGTACAGCCGGACGGGCGAGGTCGCGGAGGCGGAGGACGCGGCGACGCCGGCGTTGGACAACGCGATGCGTGCCCGCCCGGCGGAAGACGCCGGCGACGCGGTCGCTGCCGGAGCAGCCAAAGTGATGGCAGCCGGCTTTCTCCCCTCGACCGGCGCGGCGCTCAGGAAGGGGATCTCCCGGTACACCGCGAGCGCCGGCGCGACCGGAACGGGTGCCTGCTCGATGACCGTCTCGACGCTGACTGCCTCGGCGCTGACCGTCTCGACGCTTTCGATGCGTCGCGACAGCAAGGTGAGCCCCCGCATCTGCACGGCGACCTTGCCGCGGCCATCGCACAGATCGATGTCCACCCCACCGCCCTCGGCGGGACGCACCCACGCGAACATCCCGGACGCGCAGGACGAGACGATGCGCAGCCGTTGCAGCGACACCGGCCCCCGGAATTCCTGTGAATCCTGGACGGCGTGCAGTGCAGCGTCCAGCAGCGTCGGATGCAGAACGTATTCGTTTGAAACAAGCGGCACGTGCAGCGGCACGACGCGCTGTCCCTGCCCTTTGAGCTGGGCGAGATCCACGGTGGCCGGCGCCGCTTCCCAGCTCCACGCCGCATGGCCCTGGAAATGGACGATCTCGCGCTCGCCGTCCTGGCTGTAGATCTCGTATGCGATCCGGCCGTTGTCTTCGACGAACAGCCCGATGTCCACGGGCCGAAGCCCACCGACCACGATCGGCTGCGCCCATGTGATGTCGTGCAGCTCGAGGACCGGCGATTCCGGAGGAACGGGCATCGCGTGCCCGATGGCCGCCCGCGCCATTTCCAGACAGGCCATGGCCGGCAGCACCTTCTGTCCGTTCTCCTCGGCGACGAAGAGCTCCTCGCCGGTGAACGTCGAGCGATAGCTCTGTGCGGTCAGGTTGGACGTATTGCCGTGCAGCAGCGGGTGCAGAACCGAGGCCGCCAGGGTCGCGGTCGGCCTGGCAGGCAGCGGATCGACCCAGTGCCGCTCCCTGGCGAATGGATAGACCGGCAGAGCGATGCGCCGCGGCTTGTCCTCGCCGTACAGCCCGGCCCAATCCACCTCGAGACCCTTCACCCACAGGTCCAGCAGCCGGGAAAGATTTCGATTGGCGATCCATTTCTCGACCGTCTGTTGCAGGTCGGGATCGGCGGAGAAGACCGACAGCGCCTCCTTGTTGCGCTTCACCTGTCCCTGGTACAGGTCTTCGATCGCCTGATCGCCCGCGCCGTGGGCCTCGAGCTTCGCCACGAGCTGCTCGATCGAGCCGGCCACGAATCCGAGACGTTCCTCCATGGGCTCGCGGCCCACTTGGAGCGTGTAGGCCACCGCGGCCAGATCGATCGCGGCCTGCCGCGCGCGGATGAACTCCAGCAGGTCGCGGACTTTCTGCTGGAGCTGTGCGGCGGTCCTGGCCGAGAGGACGATGGCCACATTCCCGGCGGCGACCGGTTGTTCCGGCGGCGCCTGATACTCCTCGACGATCAGGTGCGCGTTCGAGCCTCCGGCACCGAAGGACGAGATGCCAGCGATGCGCGGCAGCGTCCGGCCGTCGACCACGGGAGCATCCCACGGGCGCAAGGTCTGATTGACCACGAACGGAGTGCTGTCGAAGTCGATGTAGGGATTCAAGCGTGCCGAATGCAGCGAGGGGGCGATCTGCCGGTGCTGCATCTGCAACAGGACCTTGGTCAGGCCGGCGATCCCCGCGGCCGACTCGCAATGGCCGATGTTCGATTTGGCCGAGCCGATCAGGCAGAACCCGGTGTCCTGCGTGTACTGCCCGAAGGCTTTGCTCAGCGCGGTGATCTCGATCGGGTCGCCGAGCTTCGTCCCCGTGCCGTGGGCCTCGATGTAGCTGACGTGCCTCGCGTCGGTTCCGGATTCCTCGAGCGCCTGGCTCACCGCGCCCGACTGCGCCTGCGGATTCGGAACGGTGTAGCCGTTGGTCTTCCCGCCGTGATTGAGCGCGCTGCCGCGGATGACGCCGTAAATGTGGTCGCCGTCCCGCCTCGCCTCGGACAGGCGCTTCAGGACGACCACGCCGACGCCTTCACCGGGGATGTACCCGTCGCCGCCTTCGCCGAAACTCTGGCAGTGCCCGTCGCTGGAGATGAACTGACCGGCGCTGAGCGCGAGGTACTTGTTCGGATGGATGCTGACGTTCACGCCGCCCGCGATCGCCAGGCTGCACCGGCCCTGCTTCAGGTCCTGACAGGCGAGGTGAATGGCCGTCAGCGAAGAGGAGCACATGGTATCCACGGTCATGCTGGGACCGTGGAGGTTGAGCGCGTACGAGACGCGATTGGCGACGCTGGCGGTGGAGCCGGCGATACCGAGGCGGTTGCCTCGTGCGCTGGCCTCGACGCCGAACAACTGGTACTCGCCCCACATGACACCGGCATACACACCGGCGCGGCCCGCCGTGCCGCCCCCGTGCGACGCCTGCAGGCTCGCGCGCGTATAGCCCGCGTCCTCGATCGCCATCCAGGCGTGTTGCAGGAACAGCCGCTCCTGCGGGTCGATGTACTTCGCCTCTTTGGGCGAGATGTTGAAGAAGAGCGGGTCGAACTCGTCGACGCCGGAGACGAAGCCGCCCCACTTGCTGTAATGATGGCCGCTCTGCGTGCGATCCTCGCTGAAGTACTCCCGCCAATCCCACCGTTCCTTCGGCACCTCGACGATGCAGTCCTTGCCATCGCGCAGGTTTTCCCAGTACGCGGCGACGTCGATGGCTTCCGGATACCGGCCGCTCAAGCCGATGATGGCAATGGCGTCCGATTCCGCTGCGGCGGTGCGAGGGGCCGCGGCCAGCCTGCCGGTCCGCCGGCTGGCGACCGGCTTCGCCGGAACCGCCGCCGGCGCGGAGGGCATGGACGGAGCGGCTGCAGGCGCGAAGAGGGCCTGGAGCTGCGCCGCATGCTGGCGGATGAAGTACCTGCTCAGATCGCGGATGGTCTGGTATTCGAAGAGCAGCGTCTTGGCCAGCGCGCCGAACGTCTGTTCCAGCTTGTTGATCAACTGAAGCGCGAGAACGGAGTCGATGCCGTACTGCTCCAACGGCGCTTCCGGATCGATCTTGGGAGCCGCGACTTTCAGGAGCTCCGAGAACTGGCGGCGGAAATACTGCTGCGTCTTCTCCAGAAGATCCGCGGAGCTCGTTTCGGCCGCGGTTGCGGCCCGCGGGAGAGGCGCACGTTCCGGCACGGCCGGCCGTTCCGCGGCCAGCGTGCGGCGGAGTTGCGCCTTGTCGCCTTCCGCCACCAGGGCCTGGTCGCACGATAACGCGAGGCTGCGATGGAACGCCCGCAGTCCGGCCGCCGTCTGCATCGGCTGCATGCCGACGCGCTGCCGCAGGGCGGCGAGGCTCGCCTCGTCGATGCCCATGCCGCCGGCCTGCCATAACGGCCAGTTGATCGAAAGCGTGCGGCCACGCCGCTGCCCCGCGGCCACCTGGCGATTCCGATGCGCCGCGAACCGGTCCATGAATCCGTTCGCGGCCGCGTAGTCGGCCTGGCCGACGTTGCCCATCGCTCCGGCAAAGGAGGAGAAGAGAACGAAGAAATCGAGCGCGATGTCCCGAGTGGCTTCATCCAGGTGCACCGTGCCGGCGACTTTCGGCTCCAGCACGTCGCTCAATGCGGCGCCCGTCTTCTTCAGGAGGAACTGGTCCGAGAGCATGCCCGCGCTGTGCAGAATCCCGTCGAGCCGCCCGTAGTCGGCTTCGACTTCCGCGATGAGGCGCTGGACGTCTTCGAGCCTGCCGAGATCCACCTGCCGGTAGCTGATCCGGCGGTTCGATTCGACGGCGTCCGCCTTCCCGCGCCCGGTCAGAATGACGCGAGCGTCCGCGGTCTGCGCGAGGATCTCTTGCGCGAAGAGCGTCCCCAGAGCGCCGCGTCCGCCGGTGATCAGATAGACGCCGCCGTCTTTGAATGCGACCGGCGGTTTCGCTTCCTCTGCCGCGACTTCCTGCCAGCGCAGAACCTGGCGCACGCCGTTCTCGAAGCGCACCAGCGCTTCCAGCCCGCCCGTCTTCTCTTCCTCCAGACGACGGCCCAGCTCCTCGGCGCTCACGTCCCCGGGAACGACGATGAGCTGACCGGCGAAGCTCGGATTCTCGAGCGCCGCGGTCTTCAGCAGTCCCGACAGGCCGGCCAGCAGCTCGTCCGTCACGACGACCTGCAGCAGCACTCTGCCTTCGGGCTTGCTCCGCAGGATGGCTTGAACCTGTTCCAGCAGCGCGAGCGCGTGTCTGCCGTACTGCCGTTCGACCGGCTCGTGCGGTTCCATCCGTAGCGAGAGCACGTGATGGCCGGTGAGCTCGATCCCACCCCCGCGCACCACCTCGCTCGCCTGCCAGGCCGGGACGGCCAGCAGCGTGCTCGTTCCGATCGACCCGAACGCGCGCAGCGAGAGGCCGCGCAGCTCCACGCAGACGTTGCCGTCAACGTCGCACAGGTCGATCTCCACCTCGAGCGCGGAGTCGTGGGCGAAGCGCACCCACGCCACCATCTCCGCAACCGTGGGCGAGAGGATGCGCAACGATTTCAGTGCGAACGGCAGGCGCGGCTCGGGCGAGTCTCCGAAGAGCCCCACGCACGCCTGCAGCGCGCCGTCCAGCAGATTCGGGTGGAGCACATAGGCGTCCGACTTCTCGACGCCTTCCGGGAGCCGCAAGTGCGCCAGCACCTGACGGTTCCCGCGGTGGACCGCGGTGATCGCCCGGAACGCGGGGCCATACGCGATCCCCATGCGCGCACAGGCGTCGTACACGCCGGCGCGATCCAGACGCCCTTCGGTCAGTTGTTCGGCGAGCCGCGCCAGATCGAGCCTGGCGGGCACAGTGCGCGGGACGATCGCCGCACGCCCCTGACAGTGGACGACGTCCTGGTCGCTGTAGACCTCGAAATCGATGGCGTCCTCGCGCTCCGACAGCGCGATGCTGACCCGCGTCTCGCCGTCGACCACGACCGGCTGCACCCAGACCGTGTCGCGCAGCTCCAGCGCCGTCGCCCCTTCCCGCGGCGCCGCGTGCTCGACCGCCGCGCGGACCATTTCCAGATAGGCAACGCCGGGCAGGACCTTGCGGCCCATCACCTGGTGATCGGCGAGGAAGGATTCGCGGCCCGTGAACGTGGAGTCATAACGCTGCTCGCGGAGATCGGAGGTGTTGCTGTGCAGCAGCGGGTGCAGGACGGCCGCCGTCGACCGCCTGTTCGCCGTGACGTCGATCCAGTAGCGCTCCCTGGCAAACGGATAGGTGGGGAGGCTGATCAGCCGCGGCCTCGCGCCGGGATACAGGCGGGTCCAGTCCGGCTCGATGCCCCTGGCCCAGAGCTCGGCGAGCTTGGCGAACTGTCCATTCGCGATCCAGCGGTCGATGGCCTGCTGCAGGTCGTCGGCGCTGAACAACGACAACGTTTCCTTGTTGCGCTTCACCGCGCCGCGGTACGCGTCCTCGATGTCCTCGTCGCCCGCCACATAGGCCTGAAGCTTCTCGACCAGTTGCTCGACGGAGCTCACGGCGAAGCAGAGACGCTCTTCCATCGCCTCGCGCCCGGCCTGAAGCGTCCAGGCCAGCGAGCGGAGGTCCAGCGGCCCGGTCCGCGCCGTGAGGAAGGCCAGGAGGTCGCGGGCCTTCTCGTCGAGCTGCTCCGGCGTTCTCGCGGAAAGTGGAACGATCGCGTCGCCCGTGGTGGCCGGCTCCTGTGCCGGCGCCACGTACTCCTCGATGATCATGTGGGCGTTCGATCCGCCGGCACCGAACGAGGAGAGCCCGGCGATGCGCGGCCCCTCGCGGCCGTCGATCAGCGGCGCCTCCCACGGTCTCAGCGACTGATTGACGACGAACGGAGTCTCGGGGAAGTCGATGTGCGGGTTCAGTTGGGCCGAGTGCAGCGACGGGACGATCTGCCGGTGCTGCATCTGCAGCAGGACTTTGGTCAGCCCGGCGATCCCCGCGGCCGATTCGCAATGGCCGATGTTCGACTTCGCCGAGCCGATCAGGCAGAACGCCTTGTCGCCTGTGTGCTCGCCGAAGGCCCTGGCCAGCGCGGCGATCTCGATCGGGTCACCGAGCGCCGTGCCGGTGCCGTGCGCTTCGACGTAGCTGATGTGGCGCGCGTCGGTCTGCGACTCCGCCAGGGCCCTGGCGATGACGCTCGCCTGCGCCTTCGGATTCGGCACGGTGTAGCCGTTGGTCCGTCCGCCGTGATTCAGCGCGCTGCCCCGGATGACGCCGTAGATGTGATCGCCGTCCCGCTCGGCGTCGGAGAGCCGTTTCAGGACGACGGCTCCCACACCCTCTCCCGGAATGTACCCGTCGCCCCCGACGCCAAAGCTCTGGCAATGGCCGTCGCTGGAGATGAACTGCCCGACGCTGAGGATCAGGTACTTGTTCGGATGGACGGTGACGTTGACGCCGCCGGCGATGGCCATGCTGGTGCGTCCCAGCCTCAGGTCCTGACACGCGTAGTGAATCGCGGACAACGAGGAGGAGCACATCGTGTCCAGAGTCATGCTCGGCCCGTGCAGGTCGAGGGCGAACGAGACACGGTTGGCGATGCTGGCGACGTTCCCGGCGAATCCCGCAACGCGGTCCGGAATGTCCGCATCGGCTCCGAACAACTGGTACTCGCTCCACATCACGCCGACGTACACACCGACCTCACCCGACAGCCCTCTCTCGGACGAGGCTTGCTGCAGGCGCGCACGCGTATAGCCCGCGTCTTCGACGGCCTTCCACGCGTGTTGCAGGAACAGCCGCTCCTGCGGGTCGATGTATTGCGCTTCCCGCGGCGAGATGTTGAAGAACAAGGGATCGAATTCATCGACGCCGCTGATGAAACCGCCCCACTTGCTGTAATGGTGTCCGTCCTTGCTGCGGCCGGCGTCGTAGTACGCCTGCCAGTCCCAGCGCTCGGCCGGAACGGGGACGATGCAGTCCTTCCCTTCGCGCAGGTTGTTCCAGTAGGCGTCGACGTCGGCCGCCTCGGGGTACCGGCCGCTCAGTCCGACGATCGCCACCGCCTCGCGCTGCGCCGGCCAGGCCGCCGCGGCATCCCGCGCGGGCGAGAATCGCCGTCTCGCGGGCGGCGTCTTGGCGGCGCGCGGCGGAACGGCTTCGGAAGCCGTTTCGCCGGAGGGCGAGGTGAACATCGCCTTCAGTTGTTGCGAGTGCTGGGCGACGAAATACGCGGCCAGCGCACGCACGGTCTGATGCTCGAAGAAGAGAGTCTTCGGAAGCGTGCCGAACGTCTCTTCGAGCTTGTTGATCGACTGCATCGCCAGAATGGAGTCGATGCCGTATTCGCTGAGCGCCACCTGCAGGTCGATTTTGTGGGAGGGCAACTGCAGCACGCCCGAGAGCTGCTTGCGCAGGTACCGTTCGGTCTTCTCCACGAGCACAGGCTCGTCGACCGCGGCCGGTGCCGGGCGTTCCTCCGGCGCGGACGGCGGCACCGGCTCCGCCAGGAAAGCGCGACGGATCCGCGCCGGATCGCCGGCGACGACGACGATCTGATCGTGCGGCGACGCCAGACAGCGATGGAAGGCCTGCATCCCGGCGGCCGTCTGCATCGGCTGCATGCCGATGGCCTTCTCCAAGCCTTCGCGGAACGCCGGGTGGATCTGCATCCCGCCCTCGGCCCAGAGCGGCCAGCCGATCGATCGCGTGCGGCCGTGTCTCTTTCCGGCCGCCACCTGCCGATTCCGGTACGCCGCGAAGTGGTCCATGAAGCCGTTTGCGGCCGCGTAGTCGGCCTGCCCGACGTTCCCCACAACCCCGACGACGGAGGAAAGCAGCACGAAGAAGTCGAGCTGCACGTCGCTGCTGGCCTGGTCGAGGTTGTACGTGCCGGTGACCTTGGGTGCGAGCACCTCGCCGAACCGCGCGCTGTCTTTCTCGAGGAGGAAGCTGTCCGCAAGCACCCCGGCGCCGTGGACGATGCCATCGAGCCGGCCGTGCTCTTTCCGAATGGACTCGATCAGCTCCCGCGCCTGGGCGGGATCGCCGACGTCCGCCCGCCGGTAGCTCACACGGCCAGCGGCCGGGCCGGCCAGTCCGTCGACCAGCACCTCGCCGCTCCACGCCGAACGTCCCGCCAGGACCACTTTGGCGCCGCGCGTGCGCTCGAGGATCTCCTTCGCGAACAGAACACCGAGACCGCCGCGGCCACCCGTGATGAGGTAGACGCCGTCGTCCCGGAGCGCCACCGGCGGCGTCTGCCCGTCGGCCGCGATCTCCTGCCAGCGCACCACCTGGCGCGTGCCGTCGTCTCCATACCGGACCAGCGGATCCGGATGCTGCGCCTTCTCGTCGCGCAGGTACCGGCCCAGGTCTTCCGCCGCGGTGTCGGGGTGGACGAGGATGATCTGCCCCGTGAACCGGGGATTCTCCAGAGCGGCTGTCTTCAGCAACCCGGAAAGACCGGCGAGGAGCGCTCCCTCTTCGCGATCGGCGATCGCGATCTGCAGGAGCACCCTGCCTCGCGTGCTGCCCTTGAGGATGCCGCGGATCTGCTCGAAGCACGCCAGCGCGTGATCGCCGTAGCGCTGCGCGATCGTCGTTCCCGGCTCGCTCTGCAACGAGAGAACTTCACTCTGCCCGATCGACGCCCGCAGTGCCTCGATGTGGATCTGCGGGAAGTCGCACAGGATGACGCGGTGCTCCGCATCGTCGGCGGCGGCCGGTCCGATCGGGGCCGTACGCCAAGCCGGAACGGCCAGCACACACGCGGCCGCGGCCTCCGCCGCCGGTCGCACCTGGTTGCCCGACGACCGCAACGTGAGTCCACGCATCTCCACGCAGACGTTGCCGCGCGTGTCGCACAGGTCGATGTCGAGCCGAGGAGCTTTGTCTCCCGCGCCGCTGCCGGGCGTGTAACGGACCCACGCCAGCATCTCGCGCGAGCAGGGCGACGCCACCCGGAGCGATTCCAGAACGAAAGGCATCCGCGGCCGGCCGGATCCCGTCTCGCCGTCGAGCAGGACGACTGCCGCCTGCATTGCCCCGTCCATCAGGCTCGGATGAAGGACGTACTCCTCCAACCCGTCCTCGACGGTTTGCGGCAGCCGCAGGCGGGCCAACAGTTCGTCGCTGCCGCGATCGATGCCGGTCACTCCCTGAAAGGAGGGGCCATGGACGAGGCCCTGGCGCGTGCACGCCGAGTAAACGGCCGCTGGCTCCAGCCGGCCCTGCCCCATGCGCCGCGCGATCGTTTCGAGATCGAGCGTCCCCGCTGCCGGCCGGGGACTGACGACCGCCTGTCCCTGGCAATGGACGATCTCCTGCCCGGCATCGCCGGTGCGGATCTCGAAGCCGATCGGCCCTTCGTCGCTGGGCGCCAGGGCAACGCTGACCTGCGTCGTTCCGTTCACGACGATCGGCTGCACCCACACCGCACTTCGCAGTTCCAGCAGCGTCGATGCGGTACGCCCCGGCGTTGCGGCTTCCACCGCTGCCCGCACCATCTCCAGATAGGCGACTCCCGGCAGGACTCTGTGCTCGGTCCGGCCGTCAACGCGGACCCGGTGGTCGGACAGGAAGAACTCATCCCCGCTGAAGGTCGCGCGGTAACTCTGCTCGTCCAGAGTGGACGAGTTCGCGTGCAGCAACGGGTGCACGATGCCCGGCGCCGCGAGAGCGGCCGCGCGCGTGACGGCCGCGGTCTCGATCCAATAGTGCTCTCTCGCAAAGGGATACGTCGGCACGTGGACGCGGCGGGCGCCACGAGCCGTGGAAAGCCGCGCCCAGTCGGGCTCGACCCCTTCGACCCACAACGTCGCGAGCTTCGCCAGATCCCCCTTCGCGACGCACGCCTCGGCCTCCCGCGTCCGCGCGTGCGCAGCCCCGCCCCGGTCGCGCCGGACGTCGACGCGGCCGCGATGGCAATTGGAGGACGTCCGTGTCCCCTCGACGTACGCCCGCAGCGCGGCCACGAGCTCTTCCCGGCCGTGGACGACGAACGCGACGCGCTCGTCCATCGGCTCGCGGCCGACCTGGAGCGTGTACGCGACGTCCGCCAGCGCGGGCGCGGATGGCCGATCGCCCTCGGTTAGGAGCTCGAGCAGACGGGTTGCCTGCTCCAGCAGGCGCTCGTCGTCGCGCGCCGAGAGCGGCACCAGGTAGGGACCATCTTCCGCGACGGTCCTGTTTCCCTTGTGCGGATATTCCTCGATGACGGCATGGGCGTTGGAGCCGCCGAAGCCGAACGAGCTCACGCCGGCACAACGCGGCAGCTCGCGTCCCGCCGCGTCGCGCGGCGCGAGCCACGGCTCGTTGCGCCCGACGACATGGAACGGACTGCCGGTCAGATCGATCTGGGGATTCAGCCGGTCGAGATGGAGCGACGCGGGAATCGACTGGTGGCGGATGGACAGCAGGATCTTGATGACTCCCGCCAGTCCCGCGGCCCCTTCGAGATGGCCGATGTTGGTCTTGACCGATCCGAGCGACCACCGCCGCTGACTGGGCCACGCTTCCCCGCGCGCCCGCGCGAGGCGCTCGAACGCCTGGATGAGCCCCCCGATCTCGATCGGGTCGCCCAGCGGTGTACCGGTGCCGTGTGCCTCGATGTATCCGACGGAATCGAGAGCGACGTCCGCGGCCCGCCACGCGGCCTCGATGACCGTCGCCTGGGCCTCCGGCTTCGGTGCCGTGAGCGACGCCGCCTGTCCACCGTGATTGACGGCCGTCCCTGTAACCAGTCCGTAGATCGAGTCGCCGTCGGCGAGCGCCGCCGCCAGTGGCTTGAGCAGCAGCATCGCTGCGCCCTCGCCGCGCACGTAGCCGTCCGCCCTGTGGTCGAACGTCCGGCACACGCCCGCGTGCGACAGCATGCCCGCGCGGTAGTAGGCGATGGTGTTGGTAGGGCTGCACATCAGGTTCGCGGCACCCACGAGCGCCTGCTCGCAATCGCCGCGTCGGATGGCCGTGACCGCGTGGTGCAGAGCGAACAGGGAGCTGGAGCAGGCCGTATCGACCGTCAGGCTCGGTCCCTTGAAGTCGTAGAAGTACGAGAGACGGTTCGCGAGCAGCGAGGGCGCACTGCCGGTGCCCACGTAGGCGTCCACCGGCTCGGCGGTATGGACCAGGACCTCGCGATAGTCGTAGTGACAGACGCCGGCGAAGACGCCGATCTGCCGTCCGGACAGCTCCGAGGGGCGATGCCCTGCGTCTTCGATGGCCCGCCAGCTCAGCTCGAGAAGGAGCCGCTGTTGCGGATCCATGAGATTCGCTTCTTTCGGGGAAGTCCGGAAGAACGGCGCGTCGAACTCGTCGATGCGCTCGAGGAAACCTCCCCTGTCGATTCCCGCGTGTGTGCCACTCACGTCGACGAAGGCCGGCCAGCGCCAGCGTCCCTCCGGCATCGGGACGATGCCGTGACGTCCGTTGTCGAGGAGCTCCCAGAACGCTTCCGGCGACTCCGCGCCGCCGGGGAACCGGCAGGCCATGCCCACGATGGCGATGGCATCGCCGTCGTTTCGCGCAGGCGCCGCGACTTGCGGGTCAGCGACGACGGCCGGCTGCGGACTGCCGCCGTCAGCGACCGATGCCTCCGGCATCAGTTCCTCGGCGGCAGAGGCCTTCGGGGTCGGTCTCTCGACCTGCCGGGCCGGCGCGATCGCCGATAACGCCGCGGCCATCTTCTCGGCCGTCTCGTGCTCGAAAAGGAACGTCGGAGCCAGCCTCACGCCGACATGCCGTTCGATGAGCGACTTCAGCTCGACCAGTTCCAGGGAGTCGAGCCCCATGTCCATCACCGGCCGCTTCGCCGAGTACGCGGAGGCTCGTTGCTCGCCGAGAACGAGCAGGGCCTGTTGTTCGACGAGGGCGACGAGCTCCGACTGCGGACGCTGCGACGGCAGCTCCTCCACCTCATCCCGCTCCAACGCTTCGCAGAGCATCACGCTCTGGCTGCAGGTGGCGTCGAGACTCTGGGTCGGCAGCACGTGCGCACCGGCGACGGCAAAGCCCGTACGCTCGAGCGCGCCGATCCACTGCGGCACGCCGAGGAGACACGTGTCGCGCAGGCGCTTTTCCGGATCTTCGAAGAGCCAGTACCCGTGCAGCAGTGCACCGCTGAAGAACAGGCAATCCTTGAAGGACGTGTACTCGTCCAGGATGAGCAGGCCGCCCGGCTTCAGGAGCCGGCGCACCTGCTTCAGTGAGAGATCGACGTCCCGCGTATCGTGCAGGACGTTCGCGGCGACGACGACGTCGAAGCGATGCGCACCGAATCCCTGCCGGGAAAGGTCTTCCTCGATGTTGAGCAGCCGGTAGTCGATCGGGACCGGCGACCCGGCGAACCGGCGTCTCGCGTTTCGAAGGAACGACTGCGAGATGTCGCTGAAGCAGAGCTCCACCGATCCGGCGAGCGGCTCCAGCCTCTCGACGATCGCCGCCGTCGTCGCACCCGTGCCCGCGCCGATCTCGAGGATCTGCACCTTCGGCACGCCGGTTCGAAGCCGGACGACGGTGTCGTGTACGGCGTCGGCGACGATTCGATTGAAGTAGTCCGAGACGCGTCCACCACGGAAGATCTCCGTGAAGGCGTCCATGTTGGCGTCCTGGAAAACGACGTGAGTGATGTCGATCCGGCCGGTGACGATCTCGTCGAAGCGCGCCAGACAGCGCACGGTCAGGTTCAGCAGGCCCGCCTGCGCGGGGAAGCGTTGCTGAAAGCGCTCCCGGAACTCCGCGAGCTGCCGGTCGACGGACGTGAGCGCATACTCGCGAACGAGCGGCGTCGTCTCGATGCGGCTCCCGCGCACGGTGACGAGTCCTTCGTCCTGAAGCCGCCGGACCAGCGCGTCGAAGTAGCGGTGGTACTTCGGCACCACCCCGAGCCGCCGGACCAGCTCCTCGAGCTCGTATGCCTCGCCCGCGTCGCGCATGACGCCCAGTTGCTGCAGCTTCGCCATGAGCCAGCGGAACGAGAACGTGCCGAGCTCGCGCTCCGCCGTTCGCGGATCGTCGTCCACCGCAAACGGATACGCCGCCACGCGCGCCTGGACGCTGCGCGCGACCGCTCGCGCGACCGGCACCTCGGCGTCCGTCGCCGCCAGTTCCAGCCGGCACTCTTCGATCCCGCCGACGGGGCCGGCGTCGCTCAGCGCCCAATACTGTTCGACGAACTGCAGCAGATCGCGGAGATGGCTCGCTGGTGCGCCGATGCGCAAGCATGCGGACGTGAGGCGGACCGTCCCGTTCTGTTCCTCACAGTGGATCGAGGCCGCGACGACACCTTCGATTTCGAGCAGGAACTGCCCGTCGACCGCTGCGTCGCGCGAGCGGCGCTGCGGCCAGACCTCCTCCAACTGCGCCAGTGCCGCGCGGTCCTCCGGAAGCCCGCGGCGGACCAGATACGGCCGGCGCTCGAAATGATTGAGCGTGACCCGCGTGTAGGGCAGATGTTTCGGAAAGCCGGCTCCGCCCCCTTCCCGCCAGAACAGACCGGCCTCCGCCGCGCAGGAGAGAAACGTCTGCGCGTCGTGTAGAAACTGGTGGGACAACGCGTGGTAGACGTCGAAATGGAAGTTCTCGCTCTCGTCGCGATACCGGGCCGTGACCTCGGGGGGCAGGCAATGCACCTCGAGGACGACGAGTCCGTGCTCGTTGGTGATCTGCGACCAGCGCTTCAGGTGCTCGACCGTGCTCTGCACCATGTCGCCCGAGGGGATGAGCCTGCCGGTGGAGTCGATGCCGACGTTGCTTCCGGTTGGCGGCCGCTGCTCGGCCGCCTTCCGATCGCTAGGCTGTTTGAAGGGACGGTCGTGGTCCAGAAACGACCGCACGTGGAGCACGCGGTGGAGGTCCTCCACGCCGTTCGTCTGAAGCGTCTCCACGAGGGCCGCCGGATCTCCAATGTCTCCCCGCACCGCGATGTGCCCGATGCTCGCAAGCGTCCGCGACGCCTCGACCAGCGCTTTCTCGTTGAAGTCGACGGCGACCGGAATCACCGGATGGACGTCGAGCACCGTGCCTCGGCGGGTGCGGTCCCGCACGGCTTCATACAGGCGCAGCAGCAGCGTGCCGTCACCGCATCCCATGTCGACGATGTACTTCGGCTGAGACTCGTAGTCCTCGCCTTCGAAGCATCGGATGACCAGATCGGCCAGTGCAGAGAAGAACTTCTCGTGCTGGAAGCCGCTGCCGATGACGTTCACGGTCCTGTCGACGTGTGTTTCGTGGCCCTGCGCGTCGCGCTCGAACACCCGCGCAGCGTCGCCGAACAGCAGTTCGTCCGCGCGCCTGAACATCGGCATGTACGAGGCCACCGTCGCGGTGATGAAGACCCTGTCGATCACGAAGCGGCCGGCACGGTTCACCTGCAGCGCATCACCGGAGCGGGCCGCCCACCGCTTCGCGATAAAGAGGCGCTCGATCTGGCTGCGGACAGCCGGATCGACGTCCAGACGCAGCGTCTCGCCATCGATTCTCAGCCGCTCCTGCGTGCGCAGCGCGAGCAGGAGGGGGAGGACCAGCAGGCCGTCGAGATAGTCCGGCAGAAACGGATGCTCGCTGTTCCAATGGCGCTCCGACTGCTCCAGCCACGGCTCCAGGGAGGACTCCCCGCCATCGCCTCGCACGTACTGGTCGAACGGAAACCGGTACAGCTCCATGATGCGCGCCGGCAATGCACTCGCGCTCCGCAGTTCGGGCGTCGCTTCATAGCGCCCGTCCGCAACGGGATGAAGCCATTCGAGGCACACCATCATCCGGATCGCTACATCCAGATAGCCGCGGTTCGCGGAAAACTCGCGCGCCAATTCCTCGGCGGAGAAAGCCGCGCCCGTGCCGGCGAGTCGGTCCAGGCAGCCGCGCTCACGCAGCGCGACGAGAATCGGGACCGACGCCAGACCGTGAGCGTAACGATTGAGAATTTCTAGCATAGGGTGTGCATTTCTGCGCTTCGGGAAAAGGCGGGCACTTGTCGATTCGACAGACTGCCGGCTTGGTCATGTGGAGAGAGTCAGCTCAGGATGGGAGTGGGGACAGTGCGTTGAACGAGCGCAACCGGCTTCGCGATCGTTCATGCCGATCGCCATACGAACGTCTCTTCGAGGATATTTACCTTCCGGGAACTACAGCAGCACGCTCTACGACACTCGTTTGAGAGCTTCTTTCGCGTCCTTGTTGTCCGACTGGAGGCGGAGCGATTCCCGGAACTGGGCCCGGGCCTCCGCTTTCTTGCCCTGCTTCTCGTAGACGAGACCCAGCCAGTAGTGCGCGCGATAGATCGAAAGACTCTCGGTCTCCACGTTGGTCGTGATGTATTTCCTGAGAGCCGCTTCGCCGCGGGCCAGATTCGCTCCGGACAGGGCGGCGAGATGTCCGATCTGGAAATGCGCCGGCATGTAGTTCGGGTCAATGCGCAGCGCGGCATCGAACTGCTCCCCAGAGGCGGCGTAGTTCTTGTCGTGCATCATGAGAAAGACGCCGTACCAGTAGCGTGGCTTCGTCGAGTCCGGGCTCTCCCGTACTGCAGCGGCATATTCGGCACGCGCCGTCTTCAGGTCTTTCTTCGCCACCGCGAGCAAAGCGAATGCGCGATGTCCGGCAATCGCATCGCGTTTTTTGATTTCGGCAGCATGCTCGCGAGCCTTCGCCGCATCGCCACCCATGACCCC
The DNA here is from genome assembly GCA_036375075.1 of Thermoanaerobaculia bacterium. Taxonomy (GTDB): domain Bacteria; phylum Acidobacteriota; class Thermoanaerobaculia; order Gp7-AA8; family Gp7-AA8; genus QHVT01. The sequence continues at coordinate 57,564 of DASUSN010000226.1, forward strand.
GGGGGCCATGAGATGGAACTCGAGGAGAGCAAAACGCGCGTCGATGAAGCCGGGATCGAGCGCCACGGCCTTGTCGAAAGCATCCCGCGCCTTGCCGGCGATCGAAATCGTCTTGAGCATGCCCGCCCCGCGGGCCGCGGTGCCATAAGCGGTCCCCAGCCAGAAGAATCGCCGGGCGTCATTCGGCTTGGCGGCCACCGCCTTCTCCATGACCTCGACGGCTTTGCTGCCCTGGCCGGCCTGGATGAGCACCTTCGCCTGATCGATGGCCGGATCCGGAGATTCGGCGGCGAGCGGCTGAACGGCGAGCAGCGCGACCATGGCGACGATCGTGATCGATCTCATACTGTTGTAGTTCCTCGGGGCACCGGGAAGGCGTTCTATACGACCCGTTCCTGGAGAACTTCCAGGTTCGAGAGCGCAGAAGGATTTCTGCTGCCGGTGATGATGCCCATTTGATCGTTGCGGGCTTTGAAGACGAAGACGATGTGCTGGAAAGGAATCAGCGGGGTATCGTCCACGATGACCGGGCGATGCGACAATACTTTGCAGCCCGGCAGCACGACGTCCTGGTAAAAACCGGCCGCGTTCGTGATCGCACCGATCTTGAGCCGCGTCGACCGGAGGAACCCGGGGAGCTCTCCCGACACCGCACGGCGATAGTTATCGAACGCGGTGCGGATGAGCTCCGGTGCCGCAAAGTCTTCCCGCTGATACGCAATGATGCTCTGGTAATTGCCGGCGTGATCGGCCGTGAGATGGGGAAGCCGGCCGCGGAAGTTGACCGTCATCAGCATGACATCGCAGTCGGTCTTGGAGAAGAACTCGGACGTCAGCACGTCGTTCGACGAAATGAACTTCGGCTTGTGATTCGCCTCGTATTCCTTCTTCCGCTCGTCGATCATCCGGTGATTGATGGTGAACAGGTGCAGCTTCGGCTTCCGGCGCCGCAGCATCTTCCCGCCCATGTTCACCATGAACCCGGGGGACAGCATCCAACGGAATGTGTCATGCCCGCCTGGAATCAGGGCGTCGATGTCGGCCAGGCTGCTGTAGATCCGGTCGACGATCAATGAGCGGACCGGCTCCGTGCTCGAAAGCATCTTGTGCACCTGGTAGAAGGTGTGGCCGTCCGAGTAGACGTGGCTCATCGCCAGCACCAGTGCGAATCGATTCTCGGAGATGTTGACGACGATGACCCGGAACAGATCCTCGTCTTTGTCCACGCACAAGTTGCCCCGCTTGGGAGAGAGCTCCTTCAGCGCATTGGCGAACGCGGGGAACCCCATCTCGAAGCTCATGGAAGGTACGTCGATGACCCGCAGGTAGCGATCGATGCCGGCCGGGCTCTTCGGATACCGCAGCACCACTCTGCCGCCGCTGTCTTTCGTGAGCTTCCCCTGAAGCCACGGGTTCTTCCGGCACATCTCCGCGACTTTCTCCCTGAGGAAGTCCATCGGAGGTCTGCCCTCATAGAACGTCACCCGGGGAACCGTCGGCGAGCGCAGATGGACGGTCTCGAACCTCAGCAGCCTGACGGATTCGTGCCCGTTGCCTGTCGTATCCATGGTTGTTTCCTGTACCGATCGAGGGTGCAGCCGAAGGCGTGCCGTCATGACTGCGGGAGGCACAGAGGAGTCGTCCGTCGAATCGCCTCTCTGTGCCCCCGTGGCACGGTTGTTCTCATGAAGGATTTTTCGCCGGCACCGCCGACTGCGTCAGGCTCGTCGGAGCGTCCGGCTCCTGAATCCAGTAGTACTGCGCGTTCTTGTACTTCTCCTGTTCCGTGAACATCTGCACGCGCGACGCAAAGCCGTACATGCCCTTCGGCATGAAGGCGTTCTGCGCGAAGTACGGCATGGCCCCGCCGAGCTCCATGTCGACGAACCATTCCACCTCGATCTCGCCGGTTTTCAGAGGAGTCAGCGTCCAGACGTTGATCATCAGCGGAATGCGGACGCAGCACTCATCCGGCGGAAGCCTGGTCGGCTCGCCGGTCACGGTGTAGGACACCTTCTTCGTCACCGGATCCTGTGAGAACTGCGCCCTGGCGACGAACTCTCGCGGCGAGAGATACGGCCCGAACGGCACCTTCCAGGCGGACCAGGTCGCGCGGAGATCGGCGTGCGTCTCGAGGACCCGATGATCGTAGAGACCGATCTCCCTGCGCATGGAGTGTCTCGTGGTGGGCTTCACGTCGCTCGCCCACATCACGAAGCGGCTGAGCTTCCCGCGCATCTTCCATACGGCTTTGTACTTCTTGGTCACCGAGCCGGGATTCTTCATCCCGTAAACGGTGACGCCTTTCCGCTCTCCCTCCTTCACCCATTGGCCGGAGCCGGAATACTTCCAGGCGAAATGGGCGACGACGAGGGCCGCGACGAGAACCATGAGGCTCCGGAGCAGGAACCTCCGGATCCTTCCCTTGCGCTTCGGCTGCGGGGTGACTTCAGTCGTTGAATTGCTGTCCATGCTTCCTCCAAGATTGCGGTTGAGAGAACGGGTTGAACATCGGCGATGGAAATCGCATCCGTAAGGAGCGCCTGCGGGACTTCAGACCGCCGGCGCAATGTGGTTGGCGAGATACTTTCCGAGGCAGATCAGCGTCAGGGTCGGCGTGTTGACTTCCGCCGGCAGCACCGAGCCGTCGCAGACGTGCAGATTGCGGTACTCCGTTTCCAGCTTTTCGTCGACATGCCGTCCGATCCGGATCGTGCCGCCGAGATGGGAAGAGGAGATCGAGGACGTAAAGAGATTTCTGGCGCCGGCATGCTGAAGGATGCGGCGGGCCACTTGTTCGCCTTTTGCGAGCTTCGCGTGATCTTCGGTCGTCAATTGCTTGTGATAGCGGCCGTCTTCCCGCAGCTCGCCGCTGAGACCGTCCTTGACCATGACGCCCATGCCGATGCTCCTCGAATAGGAGAACAAGCGGCGCCATTGACGCTGCCCCAGCATGACCAGCCGATAGAGCGTGCGATCGAAGTTCGCGTCGCCGATCCGGATTCCGTCCTCGAGGAGTAACCCCCACGTCCCCCCGAATCCGTCGTGGCCCTTCAGAGGTGACGTGCCGAATACGGCGATGCTCGGGTGGCAGTAGAACCCGTCGTCCGCGACGTTCTTCACGCCGCTCTTCTTCAGGAGAACCGGCGTCGCGACGCCGGCGGCGAGAACGATCTTCGAGCCGTAGGCCCGGCGGATCTCGACTGCCTTTTTGCTGTTCCGGTGCTCGTATTCCACGCCGATGGCGCGGTCCTTCTCCACGAGGACGCGGAGCGCCCTCGCCTGATTGACGAGCGTTGCGCCGTTTCCGACCGCCTCCTGGACGTAGTTCCGGGCCGTCCATTTGGCCGCATGCGCGTATCCGGTCGTGCACTTCGATTGATCGACCAGCATGCGGCTCGTGAAGAGGTCGTATCCGAGGGCTGCGGCCGTGTCGCGCAATTTCACGGATTGAGGCCGCAGGAGTGCGTCGGGCAGAGGCGCCAGCGGCAGTTCCTGTTCCGCTTCCTCCAGTTGGCGCGACAGATCGATTCCCAGGGTGCGAAACAGGTCCAACAGGGGGCGGACCGTTGCGCCGAGATAGACCGTCGTCGTACCGCCGGTCGTCATTGCCCTGCCGCTGGCGAGCTTGTCGCCCGCCGACACCGCGCTCATGACGGAGACGGCCGCAAGCACGCCGTCTTTCAGCGGGGCATTCCCGCCGCGCTCGAGAAGCAGCACTTTCCCGCCTCGCCGGCTCAATTCCTTGGCGACAGTGGCGCCGCCGGCCCCGGAGCCGACGACGATGGCATCGAATTGTTCAGATTTTTCCATTGCGGGGAGTCTCCTGAAGCACAGGTCACATCGCGATCTTCTGCCACCTGCCCTGTGCCCAGATCATGGTGATCAACCCGGCGGAAACGGCTCCATAGATCACCTGGACGTACGAGATCTGGAGCAGGCCGTAATGCAGATACGGACCGACGATCCAGACCGCAGGCAGGAAGACGAGCCATTGCGTGCCGAAGGAGATCAAGGCGACGCGCTTGCCATCGCCGACGGTGACGAGCGTATAGGCAAAGATGTAGATCAGACTCCCGAGCCCGACCATGCCCATCATGAGCTGCCAGGGCAGCACCGCGATCTCGATCGAGCGTGGATCGGTCAGGAAGATCGACAGGAAGAACTCCGGAAATACGACGAGCGGAAGCGCCAGGAGCGTGAGGACGATGACTCCGAGTTTCCCGGTGTCCCACCCCCACTCGGAAGCTCCGGCGGGATCGCCCTCACCCATCGTTCTGGAGACCAGAGTGGCGGAGGCGCTGCCCAGCGATATCGCGAGGATCCCGAGCACCATTGAGACGCGAACCTGAACGCTGAGGGCAGCCAGCTCCGCGGTCCCCACCTGTCCCACGATCCAGTAGAAGACGACGACGCCCGCGGCGCGGAAAAACTGCTGCGCGCTGGCGGGGATCCCGAGGCCGAAGATGCGCTTCAGGAGAGACGCATCGGGCTTTGCCGTCAGGAAGCCGTCCTTACGGAACCGGCGCCAGCTCAGCACCATGTTGATGATCACGCCGACGTGGAGAGAAACGGCCGTACTGAGCGCTGCTCCTGCCGAGCCCATGGCGGGAAAGCCGAAGCGGCCGGAGATCAGTACGTAATTGCCGCAGAAGTTCAGGACGTTCATGAAAAGAACGATCGACATGAACACGTTCGGCTTCTCGATGCCGGTCCAGTGGCCCTGGAAGGCGGCGTTCATCCCCGCGGCGACCGTCGCCACGTAAAGGAAACGCAGAAACGGGACGCCCGTACTGATCACCCCCGGATCCGAGGAAACCAGCGAGAAGAAGTAGGGAGCGATGGCGTAACCGATGATCGACAGAGGAATGCCGACGATCAGTGATGCCAGCAGTCCTGCGTTCAACGGCAGGGCTCCGGCTTCCGAGGAGCCTTGGCCCCGTCTGCGGGCGACCAGCCCCTGAACCGCCGGTCCGACGCCCCCGACGAACGCCAGCAGCAGCGCGTGGCCGAACACGGATAGCCCAACGGCTGCCGTGGCCTCATTCCCGAGGGAAGCCACCATCGCGAGATCGACCAGCGACATCACCATGGTCGTGCTCAAGGCCACGCTCACGGGAATGGCCAGTTTCGAGATGGTCAGAACACGATCTCTAGTAAGCAAAGACGAGCCTCTCTTTCAATGAACGGGTCGCGGTTTACAGATACCTGGAAGGGTTTCTCTCGATCAGTGCGCGAACTGCACCGTATCCAGAATGGAATAGTGCGTGGCCTCGACATCGTGGATGCGCGCGTCGCCGTGGAAGAACGCGCCCCATCCGTAGTCGTGCGGCATGGCCTCCAGGTCGCGCGTCTGCGTCGCGCGGTACAAAGACACATCGATGGCGCGCGGCAGCCTCGCGGGCTGATAGGTACGATAGCAATGCAGATTCGCGCGGAAGACGTTCATTCCCGCCGCGAGTTGCTCGGCGTTGACGTCGAGCAGGTTGCGGCCGTTCAGAACGCCCGCCAGATAGTGGGCAATCTCTTCATCGGACGACTGCCGGAGCCGTTCGACGTCGATCCCGAGGTCGTCGCCGCCGGTCAGTTCCTTCACCATCTCGACGACTCCTGTGACCTCATCGCTGAATCGCGCGACCGGCGGAGCGATCGAGTCGAGGAGGGTCAGAGAGACCTCCTCCCCCTGGCTCAGGAGGATTTGCGCCATCTCATAGGCAACTACGCCACCGTATGAGTACCCGATGAGCCGGTAGGGGCCCGCGGGCTGCTGCGCTCTCACCGCCCGGACATTGGCCTCGGCTGTCTGCTCGACCGTCCGGAACGGCTGCGCTTTCCCATCCAGGCCGACTCCCTGCAGCGCGAACAACGGCTGCTTCTCCCCCAGTGCGCCGGCGAGAGACCGCAGCGAGAGCACGTTGCCGCCGGCTCCCGGTACGGCAAAGACCGGGGGCCTGTCGCCTTTCGCCCGGATCGGAATCAGGATGTCGGAGGACGGCTCGTTCTCACGAGAGATCAGTTCTGCCATCGCCGCGATGCTCGGCGCAGTGAACACTGCGGAGAGCGGGAGCACCTTTCCGAACTGCCGCGCCATTTTCGCCATCAGCGGCACGGCGGCCAGCGAATGCCCGCCCAGCTCGAAGAAGTTGTCATTGCGGCCGACGCGCTCTACGTGCAGGACGTCCTGCCAGATCGAGGTCAGGGCCTCTTCGATCTCTCCGCGGGGTGGCTCATATGCGCGAACCGCAACCGTTCCTGCCTCAGGAGCCGGCAGAGCTTTGCGATCCAGCTTCCCGTTGGGCGACAGCGGCATCTCCTCCAGCGCGACACCCACCGCCGGGACCATGTATTCCGGCAGATGCTCGCTCAGGAACGCTCGAACATCGCGCCACAGGACTTCGGGACTGCTCCAGATCTTTTCCGCGACCGGCTGCCCCGCCGCTTCATTTCCGTTGCCGGAGCTCGCGGCCTCCGCCGGACGGCGCGCGTAGAGGTTGTAGAGCTGGGTCGATTCGAGCGACCGGCTCTGCTCGTGATGGGCTTCAAAGCCGCGTGCCGCGAGCATCTCGGCAATCTCCGCGAGACGGCCGGAGACGTCGTGAACCTCGATCACCAGTTGGCGGATCTTCGACCAGTCGCTTTCGTGGATGCCGTTCAGGACGTCGAGCTCGCCCTTCTCGACGTCGACCTTCAGGAGGTCGATCCGCTCGACGCGGTTTTCTTCGATGATCTCCGAGACCGTCCGCAACTGGCACGTGTACTCGACGGCTTCCAGCCGCGCTTCCAGCAGCTCATCGACGGCTTCGCCGTTCGTGACTCCCTCCTGCGTCATCAGGTAGGACTTGACGATCTCCCGCGCTTCGCTCTGGCTGGTGGAGCCACTGGAGATGACGGTGTTGTGCGGGTAGAAGGTGAAGACCTGCTGCGTCGACTTTCCGGCCAGACCGCACTCGTAGAACTTGCCGTTCCAGCCGTGGAGTCTGGAGTTCAACTGCAGCGTCTGAAAGACCGGCGGAATCGGCTCGAACGCGTAGATGGTCGCGTTGCGGCATCGCTCGGCTACGAAAAGCGAGAACAGACCGATGTTCGCACCGACGTCGAAGACGCAGTCGCCGTCATTCAGGGTGATGCCGTATCTGAGGTACCCGTCGTCCTGGAAGATCTCTTCATAGACGAAGTCGGTCTCGCCCTGATTCTGCTGGAAGACCGTCACGCCGTTCGGCAGCGTGCAATGGCTGGCGGCCGCGCCGGCATCGGTCTTCCGGAGGCGCAGGAACTGCGCGACCGGGAACGCACGCTCCGGAGACGGGGTGTAGTACGCCACCAGACGCTTGTCGCCGGGCGTGTCTTCCCGCGCCACCACCACCGCTTCCCGCACCCCTTCATGCTCGGCCAGCCGCGCTTCGATCTCTCCCAATTCGATGCGGAAGCCGCGGAGCTTGACCTGGAAGTCGTTGCGTCCCAGGTACTCGATGTTGCCGTCGTCCAGCCAGCGGGCCAGGTCGCCGGTCTTGTACATGCGCGCATCCGCTTCGGCGGAGAACGGGTCGGGAACGAAGCGCTCGGCCGTCAGCTCCGGACGGTTCAGATAGCCGCGCGCCACCTGCACGCCCGCGATGTGCAGCTCCCCGACGACGCCCGCCGGCACGAGCGCTCCGTACCGGTCCAGAATATGGATCTGCGTGTTCGCGATCGGCCGCCCGATGGGAATGGCATTGGGGATCTCCGTCTTCGGGCAGGTGCAGGCCGTGACGTCGACGGCCGCTTCCGTCGGGCCGTAGAGGTTGTACAGCGTCGCATGCGGCAGGCGCTCCGCGAAGCGCCGCGCGAGTGCGGAAGGCAGCGCTTCGCCGCTGCAGACCACGCGCCGCAGACTCGGGCAACGCAACGCCTCGGCATGCTCCAGGAAGACCCCCAGCATGGAGGGAACGAAGTGCAGCGTCGTGATGCCGTGCCGCCGGATGGTCTCGGCCAGATAGGCCGGATCCTTGTGGCCTCCCGGCTGGGCCATCACGAGCGTGGCGCCGGTGAACAGCGGCCAGAAGAACTCCCAGACCGACACGTCGAAGCTGTACGGCGTCTTCTGCAGCACCGCGTCCTGCTCGTTCAGACCATATGCGTCCTGCATCCAGAGGAGCCGGTTCACGACGCCGCGGTGCTCGTTCATGACGCCCTTGGGCCGGCCCGTGGATCCCGAGGTGTAGATCACATACGCGAGGTGATGGGGCGCGACGTCCTCGCGGAGCGCGACGCCCGCAGCCTTCAATGCGTCGACGCGCTCGCCGATCTCCGGCCATTGCGCATCCACCGCGATGACGCGCGTTTCGGCGTCGACGAGGGCGGCCAGTTTCCCGCGCAGCGCTTCCTGGGTGAGAACGACGGCGGCACGGCTGTCGCGCACCATGTGCTCCAGGCGGTCGTCCGGATATTCGGGGTCCAGCGGCACATAGGCGCCGCCGGCCGCGAGGATTCCGTAGAGGGCCACCACCATCTCCAGCGACCGCTCCATGCACACGCCCACTAAGCTGTCCGGCCCGACGCCCTGTGACTGGAGATACAGAGCCAGATCCCGGCTCCGGTCATACAACTGCTGATAGGTCAGGCGGTCTTCGCCGCTCACTACGGCCGTCTTGTGCGCATGGGCCTCCACCTGAGCGATGAAGAGCTCGTGCAGGCACTGGTCCGTCGGGTATGCGACGCGGGTGGCATTGAGCTCGGCAAGCAGCCGATGTTTTTCTGTTTCGCCGAGGATCTCCTGCTCGCGCACACGGGCTGCCGGCCTGGCCGTCACCGAACGGCACAGCGCCGTGAAGTGCTCCGCCATCCGCTCGATCGTCGCCGGCTTGTACAGTGCCGTGCTGTACTCGATCACTCCGCTCAGGCCTCCGCTCGTCTCTGCGAGAGTGAGCGTCAGATCGAACTTGCTGATGCCGCTCTCGAGGCGGTACGGCTGAACGTGCGAGTCCGCCTCGCCCATGTCGATGTTCTGCAGCACGAACGCCACCTGGAACAGAGGACTGATCGCCAGGTTCCGCTGCGGGCTCACCGCGTCGACGACCTTCTCGAACGGCGCATCCTGATGCTCGTAGGCCTCGAGACACGTGGCTTTGATCTTCGCCAGCAGTTCGGTAAACGGATCGTCCCCCTCGACCTGGCTCCGCAGCGCCAGGATGTTGGCGAACATGCCGACCAGGCCTTCCGTCTCCCCGTACCGCCGGTTGGCGATCGGACTCCCCACGCAGATGTCGTTCTGACCCGTGTAGCGATGGAGCAGCGTCTTGAACGCGGCCAGGAGGACCATGTACAGCGTGCCGCCCTGCTGCTCGGCGAGGTGCTTGAGCTGGCCGGCCAGTTGTCCGTCGAGCGCGAAGGCATGGGTCGCGCCGGCAAAGCTTTGCATGCTCGGCCGCGGGTAATCGGTCGCCAGGTCCAGCCGCTCCGCGGCGCCGGCGAGCTTCTGCTGCCAGTAGGCAAGCTGCTGTTCGAGAAGTCCGCTCTCATCCAGCCACTGTCGCTGCCAGACGCTGTAGTCCGCGTATTGAATCGGCAGGACCGGCAGCTTCGGACCACGTCCCTCGCGGAAGGCCTCGAGGATCAGAGTCAGCTCCTGGATCATGACGCCGAGGGACCACCCGTCGCTGACGATGTGATGCATGTTGAGCATCAGGATGTGCTCGTCGTCGGCGAGCTTGATCACCTTGCCGCGGATCAGCGGTCCACTGGCCAGATCGAACGGCCTGGCGGCGTCCGCCTGGCACAGGCTTCTGGCTTCCTCGTCGCGCGCGCTGGAACGACTGAGATCGATGCGCTCGAGCTTGAAGTCCAGACGATCGAGGATTTGCTGCTGCACCCGGCCGTCCCTGCTCGGGAAGATCGTGCGCAGGCTCTCGTGGCGCTCGATGATCAGGTTGAAGGCCTGGTCCAGCCGGTCGGCGTCCAGTTCGCCACGCAGCAGCACTGCTCCCGGTACGTTGTACCCGGCGCTGTCGGGCTCGAGCTGGTTGATGAACCACAGCCGTTCCTGCGCAAAGCTCAGCGGGAGCACGTCGAGTTGCTCGCGGTCCACCGGCCGGATCTGCGGAATCGCGCTCGTCGGCGCCGCGGCGACGACCTCCGCCAGTTGCGCGACGCTGCTCCGCTCGAACAGCGCCTTGAGCGCCAGCTCGACTCCCAGTTGCGTGCGGATCTTGGAGACCAGTTGCGTGGCCAGCAGCGAGTGTCCGCCCAGCTCGAAGAAGTTGTCGTGGACGCCGATGGTCTCCGGCCCGCGGTTCAACACCGCCGCCCAGATCTCCACGAGCTGCTGTTCGGTCTCGTTGCGCGGCGCCACATACTCGTGGCTTGCCGCCATTGTCACGTCG
>DASUSN010000227.1:0-19274 GCA_036375075.1 Thermoanaerobaculia bacterium
GGTCCCTCGCTCGACGCTCGGGATGACAGGGGGGGCGTACGTGATCGGCCACTCGCCTCCCCACTCCAAATGACTCACGTCCGGTAGCCTGGATCGATCCGGTCGAGGCGGCGCAACAGCGCCGGCCACGCCAGCCCGCCGCCCGCCCCGCGGGTCACTTGTTTCGCCTGGGCCGTGGCGCCCGCGATGATGCGGGGGTCGATGCGCACGAGATCGTTGCCGCCGGCTTGCGCGCGCAGTTGGATCGTGCACGCCGCTTCGAACAAGTACATAAAGAGGAACGCGTCGGGGATCGTGTCGGCCACGGTCAACAGGCCGTGGTTGCGGAGCATGAGGAAGTTCTTGTCGCCGAGGTCGCGGACGAGACGCGGCTTCTCGTCTTCATTGAGCGCGACGCCTTCGTAGTCGTGATAGGCGAGGGACGCCAGGACGAAGATGGACTGTTGCGATAGCGGCAGCAGACCCTCCTTTTGCGCCGACACGGCCACGCCGTTGAGGCTGTGGATGTGCAGCACGCATTGCGCGTCCTCGCGCGCGGAGTGGATGGCGCTATGGATGGTGAAGCCCGCGGGATTGACGTCGTACGGGCTGTCCTCGACCTTCGCGCCGTGCAGATCGATCTTCACCAGGCTCGAGGCGGTGATCTCGTCGAACAGCATGCCGTAGGGGTTGATCAGGAAGTGGTGCTCCGGACCCGGCACGCGCGCGGAGATGTGGGTGAAGATCAGGTCGTCCCAGTGGAACAAGGCCACCAGGCGATAGCACGCGGCGAGATGGATGCGGAGGTCGCGTTCGACGTCGTTCACGTGCGTATTTTGAACGAGTTCCTCGGGTTCCTCGGAGTTCCTCGGAGTTCCTCGGAGGGGGAAACACTGGCACTCCCTCCGAGGAACTCCGAGGAACCGAGGGACTCCGAGGAACTCGATTCCCGGTAAGCGGGTCGTAAGCGCGCCTCGCGATGATCTCGCCACCATGCAAACACTTGCTCGCAAGCTCGTAGTGCTTCTCGGCCTGATCCTGCTCGTCGGCGCTGCCGGCGCGGACGCACAGGGACGGCGGCGGTCGATGCGCTCGGCGCCCGCGCCGGGGCCTCAGGTCACGACGTTCGACGTCATCGACCGCGCGGTGGCCGCGGGCCGCATCGCAGCCGATCAGGCGATGCTGTACAAGGTCTTCGCGCTCTACGGCGATACGCGCCTGCCGCAGGAGATGCGCGGCGACGACGACGGCCTGTCCGACTCGACGTACATGTCCGAGGTCGCGGCCAATTACCCGACGCTGCCGGTGAACGTCCAGCAGCAGATCGCGCCGTTCCTGATCCCGCCGTTTCACGAGAACAGCTGGTGGGAGCTGCGCCAGCAGCAGCAGGCGCGCTCGCTGGCGTCCGATGACATCGTCTCGTACGGCATCGGCATCGACAAGCCGTGTCTCGATTGCGACCTCAGCCTCCAGTGGGCATTCGTCCCGACGGCCAACGGCAAAGTGAAGGTCTGGTACTACGCCAGCGACGCGCAGGCCCATGCCCAAGCGAAAGACTTCGTCTTCGAGATCGACCAGCGCATCTGGCCGAAGCTCACGGCGCTCATGGGCCGCGAGCCGCTGCCCGACGACGGCGACGACTTCTGGCTGGGCGCGCAGATGGGCGGCGATTCGCGACTCGACATCGCGCTGGTCGACATCCCCCGCAGCGTCACCACCGGCATGTATGACGGCTCGTGCACCGACGCCGCGTGGGCGTACATCCAGTTCAACAAGAACAAGCCGAAGGAAGAGCTCGCGCACGAGATCATGCACGCCTTCCAGTACGCGTTCAAACCGAATGTCCGCAGCGGCAAGTGCACGAATGAAGGGGAGTACCGCTGGCTGATGGAAGCGACCGCGGAATGGGTCAAGGACTACGTCTATCCGGGGTCCACGTCGCCGTACAACGAGCATCCGTTCGCGCCGGACTACCTCAGCCAGCCGGAGATGCCGCTGAATGAATGGAACGACCCGCACTGGTACGGCGCGTATCTGTTCCCGTTCTTTCTGGCGCGGGTGAAGGGACAGACGACCATCGTCGGGCAGATCTGGGCGAACACCGAGAGCATGCCCAGTCTCCCGGCGATCGAAAAGGCACTTCAGCCCCTCGGCGGCTTCGAGAAAGTGTGGCCGGAGTTCGTCCTCCACAACTGGAACGACGAGCCGGTCGACGAGTACCGGAAGATGGACCAGCTCCAGCACCGCCCGAAGGCGCACGGCGCCACGCTTCCGGTGAATGGCGCGGTCGACACGTACGCGACGCTGAACGCCGACCTGCACCACCTCACCTCGACGTACAAGCATTTCGTCTTCAGCGACGCGGTGAATTCCTTCGCGTTCCTCAACGGACTGACGTTCAAGGTCACGACCGAGCCGCGCACGTTCCTCAACACGTTCGACCTCGGCGACCAGTACAAGTGGGAGCCGGTCACGGCCGCGCAGAAGAAGGGCGCGTCGGTGCAGGCGATCCTCAAGAAGAACGGCAAGTGGCAGACGCCGGAGGACTGGACGAACATCCCGTACAAGGCCTTCTGCCGCCAGAAGCCGGGCGAGAAGATCGACGAGATCGTGCTCATCTTCGCGAACAGCAACATCGACCCGAATGCGGTGCTGAAGCCGCAGGGCCTGGCGCCGCTGCTGATCGCGACGGACATGGGCTGCCGCTTCGAGGGCACGATGGACTGGGACTCGAGCGCCCTCACCAAGAAGGGGCTGGGGAATGTCGAGCTGACGTACCACAACACCTGGGAGCCGCGCGATTTCATGGAGCCTGTCCAGCACTTCCTCGGCTACTTCTATGACATCACCGGCTACGCCGACTGGACGGTGACCGGCCCCGTGGGTCCGTGCGGCGTCAACGCGGCGAAGTCGGGCGCGCCGATCCGCAGCGATCTGTATACCTGGTCGATGAACTTCGCGCCGAAGGGGAGCAAGGGCTACCGCAAGGGCTACTACCAGCTCCATGTGCGGGACGCCGTGGCCTACACGCTCAACTGCCCCGGCGGTTCCGTGCCGATGCAGGCCGAGTTCATCCTCTTCCCGGCGATCTCGTTCGACCCGCTGATGTACGTGGGGAACGTGACCGGCGGCGGTCTGAAGGGCGACAAGACCAACCAGCTCGGCACGTGGAAGTGGGATTACAAGCCGAAGAAGTGAAACGGCGGTTCCTCGGGTTCCTCGGAGTTCCTCGGCGTTCCTCGGAGTGAGGGACGTCGATTCCACTCCGAGGAACTCCGAGGGACCGAGGAACTCCGAGGAACCTCGTCAGTCCTTCTCCACGCGCACGGGCAATCCGTAGCGCTCCAGCAGAGTTGCAAACCGCGGTTCGGCGCGCAATGCGTCGAACCGCGGGTCGACCGGCAGGAACCAGAGCCACGCGTTGTGCTCTTCGAGGCTGGCTTCGAGGGCGTCCAGCGCTTCGCCGATGCGTCCGAGGCCGGTGAAGGCGGTGGTGAAGCTGTAGGGGGAGACGTAGCGCTCCCGCGACAGGGCCCGGAGCTGTTCGACGAAACGCTCCCCGTCCGCCGTACGGCCGGCGGAGCCGAGCACGTGGGCCATCGCGCCGAGGAAGATCGGAGCGGGGCCGGCGATGTCGATGGCGCGCTGGATCTCGCGCACCGCCTCCTCCTCATCGCCGCGCATCTGCAGCGACATGCCGAGGTAGTAGTGGCCGGGGGCGAGGGACGGGTCCATCTCCAGCACCGCGCGGTAGCACTGCACCGCCTCGTCGTAGCGGCCGGCGATGTGCAGCGGGATGCCGGCGCCGACGTTGATGATGGGCGAGAGCGGATCGAGGTCCTTCGACATGTCGATCAGCTCCAGCGCGCGGCGCGTGTGGCCGCGGCCGGCCATCAGGATGCCCAGCCAGTGCGGCGCCCACGGATAGTTCGGGTTGAGGCGCATGGCCTCCTCGAGCTCGTGCTGGGCCGTCTCCATGTCCCACTCGAACAGGCCGGCGGCGTAGCCGAGGGTCGCGTGCGGATCGGCGAGCGCGGGATCGAGCTCGATGGCGCGGCGGGCTGCCGCCTTCACCTTCGGCAGGATCTCGCGCGGCGGCAGCGCGTGCATGAAGCCCAGCATGACGAAGCAGTCCGCCAGCCCCGCGTACGGCCGCGCGAACGACGGATCGCGCTCCACCGCCTGCTGGAACAGCGTCATGGCCGCCTTTACCGCTTCGGGATGGCGCTTGATCCATTGAAACCTGCCCTTGAGGAACAGCTGCTCGGCTTCGGCGTCGACGGTGCGCTTCTTCTTCACCGGACGCCGCGTCCCCGACTGCGACCCCGAACGCATCCGGTCCGCGATCTCCTCGGCGATCGTCTCCGACAGCGTCGCCACCTCGCGGACGGGGCGCATGTAGCGCGACGACCAGAGCAGCGAGCCGTCGGCCGTGTTGACCAGCTCCACGTCGGCGTGCAGCTCGTCGCCGCGGACGCGCGCGCGCACCATGGCCACCACCGCGACGTTCAACTCCCGCCCGACTGCCAGCGGATCGGCGTCGGTGCCGCCGTAGTGCGCCGCCGTGCCGGGCGCGATGACGCGCAGCTTGCGCACGTGCCCGAGCGCCTCGACGATCCCCTCGGTCAAGCCATAGACGAGATACTCGAGCCCCGGCTCCAGCGAGCCGGTCGTCGAGGGGAGGACGGCGATCGACGCCGCACGGGCTGCTGTTTTTCCTGAAGCCGGGCGGGCTGCCGCTGCCGCCGCCGGCGCGACGTTGCGTTGCGTGACCTCGTGCTCCGCGCTGATCGTGCGGCGGGAGCGCCCGGACGGGCGGTTCCTCAGGTCCTGCAGCGCTTCGAGCACCATCCTCGACGTGGCGAAGCGCTTCGACGGCTCCTTGGCCATCGCCCGGCGCACGACCGGGCCGAGGGACACGAACGCGGGCTCGGCGATGGGCTCCGGCTCCTCGAACAGGATGGCCGTGATCGTCGCCACGGTGCTGGCGCGCTCGAACGGGCGGTTCCCCGTGGCCATCTCGTACAGGACCACGCCGAGGCTGAAGATGTCGCTGCGGGCGTCGACGGGAGCGCCGCGGAGCTGTTCCGGCGACATGTACGGCGCCGTCCCGGTGACGATCCCGGTGCGCGACTTCAGCATGTCCGTCGAGGGATCGAGCCGTCCGTCGAACTTCGCCAGGCCGAAGTCCAGCACCTTCACGTTGCCGCGCAGCGTGAGCATGATGTTCATCGGCTTGATGTCCCGATGGATCACGCCGTGGCTGTGGGCCTCGTCCAGCGCGGCGGCGACCTGCATGCCGACGTCGAGGCACTCCGCGGGCGAGAGGCGCGACTGCTTCATCCGGTCGAAGAGGGTCTCGCCTTCGATGAACTGCATGGCGATCCACGGGCGGCCCTCCTGTTCGCCGACCTCGAAGATCGTGCAGACGTTCGGATGATCGAGCGCGGCGACGGCGCGGGCCTCGCGCAGCATCCGCAGCTTCGCCTCCTCGTCCCGGCTCACCGCCTCCGGCAGGATCTTGATGGCCACCCGCCGCCCGAGCTTTTCGTCGTCCGCGAGATAGACCTCGCCCATGCCCCCCGCGCCGATGAGCGAGAGGACGCGATAACGGCCGACCATGTTGGGGAAGGCATCAGCCACGGTGCGTATTTTCACACGCCGCCGGTGAGGGAGTTCCTCGGGGTTCCTCGGTTCCTCGGGGTTCCTCGGAGTGGAGCCAGCCCATCACTCCGAGGAACCCGAGGAACCGAGGAACTCCGAGGAACCTCTTTGGAGCGCCGCCGCGATACACTCCGCCCGCTTTACGATGAAGTTCGTTTCTCTCATCGCGTCGCTGTTCATCCGCGCGCTCCACGCGAGCCTGCGGGTGGAGCACGTGCGCGTGGAGAACATCGAGCGGACGCCGCAGTACATCCTGGCGTTCTGGCACGCGCATCTGCTGCTGATGCTGCACTCGCGGTATCGCCGGCCGGTCTCGGTGATGATCTCGCGGTCGAAGGACGGGGAGTACATCGCGCGGGTGTTCGACTGGTACGGCGTCGACGCCGCGCGGGGCTCGTCGACTCGCGGCGGCGGCGCGGCGCTGCGCGAGCTGCTGCGCGAGGCGAAAGCAGGGAAGAACATCGTCTTCACGCCGGACGGGCCGAAGGGTCCGGCACGGATCGCGAAAGACGGTGTGGTCTATGCGGCCAAGATGAGCGGCCTGCCGATCGTGCCGGTCGCGTTCGCCGCTAAAAAAAAAAGCTCCTCCGCTCCTGGGACCGGATGGTCGTCCCGTATCCGTTCTCGAAAGCGCTCTTTCTCTACGGCGAGCCGCTGCACGTGCCGCGTGACGCGGACGTCGAGGAATGGCGGGAACGGGTGGAGCGGACAATGAACGACCTCGCCGATGAGGCGGAGGCACTACTGGAGGGGAAAAAGGATGAAGGAGTGAAGGATGAAGGATGAATCTCCTCCGCGGGATTCATCCTTCATCCTTCAGTCCTTCATCCTTCAATTCAGATGATCCACAGCATGACCGGCTTCGGCCGCGCGGCGGGTGCGCTCTCGGTGCGCTACTTCGCCACAGTTACGACCAAGAGCGTCAACCACCGTTTCCTCGAAGCCTCCGTGCGCCTGCCGGAGTACATGTGGGACATGGAGGCGCCGTTGCGGGCGCTGGCGTCCGAGGTGTTCTCGCGGGGGAAGGTGGACGTCTCGATCCGCATCCAGCGCACCCAGCAGCCCGAATACAACGTGCGCATCAACACCCAGATCGCGAACACGGTCATCCCGCAGCTCCGCTCGATCGCCGAGGAGCTCGGCCTCGGCGCGACGCTCACGGGGAGCGACCTGATGCGCGTCCCCGATTTCCTGCAGGTCGAGCCGCTCGACGCGGAGATCACGGACGACGAGCGGGAGGGGCTGGTGCGGCTGGTGCGCGAGGCGTTCGCGCAGATGGCGGCCATGCGCGCGCGGGAAGGGGAGTCGCTGCACAACGACATCACCTCGCGGATGAACGCGATCCGCGACCTCACGGAGCAGCTCTCGAAGCATCGCGACGAGGTCCGCGCGGAGCTCCTGGCCAGCTACCAGCAGCGCGTGCGGGAGATCGCCGCGCAGGCCGGCACGGACGTCTCGCAGGACCGCATCGCCCAGGAAGTGGTGGTCATGGTCGAGAAGGGGGACATCGCCGAGGAGCTGACGCGGCTGGGGCATCACCTCGACCAGACCCAGAAGGCCATCGCGGGGAAAGAGGCCGCGGGCAAGAAGCTCGATTTCCTCTCGCAGGAGATGCTCCGCGAGATCAACACGATGGGCTCGAAGTCGCGCTCGGCGGCCATCCGGACGCTTGTCGTAGAATTGAAAACGGAGCTCGAGCGCATCCGCGAACAGGTACAGAATGTCGAGTAACTTCCACTCGGACGGGACGTTGTTCATCGTCTCGGGCCCGTCCGGCGCCGGGAAGACCACGCTCATCCGGGGCGTCCGGGACCAACTCCAGCCCCTGGGCATCGAGCTGTATTTCTCCGTCTCCCACACCACGCGGCGCCCGCGCACCGGGGAGGTCCCGGGCGTGAGCTACTACTACGTCGAGGCCGACGAGTTCCAAGCCATGGTCGCGCGGGGGGAATTTCTGGAACATGCCCACGTTCACGCCCATTGGTACGGCACCTCCCGCGCCGAGGTCGTGGACCGTTTGCGGGCGGGGCAGGACGTGATCCTCGACATCGACTATCAGGGGGCGCGGCAGATCGCCAACGACCCCGAGCTGGAGCCGCGGTCGATGAGCGTGTTCATCTTTCCGCCGTCGCTGGACACCCTGCGGGTGCGGTTGCGCGAGCGCGGTCTGAACACGGACGAGGAGATCGACCTGCGGCTGCGCAAGGCGATCGACGAGATCGACGAAGGCAAGGATTTCTACGACTACATCATCATCAACGACAACCTCGAAGCCGCGACCGAGTGTCTGAAGGCCGCGGTCATCGCCAGGAAACTGCAGACCAAGACTGCGCTCGAAGCCATCGCCAAGATGGCCGAGCGACTCAAAGAGGAGGATCGCAATGGAAGGACTGCCTGAAGGAGTGGACAGCAAGTTCCGCTACGTGCTGTTGGTCTCCAAACGAGCGGAGCAGCTCATCCAGGGGGCGCAGCCGAAGACCCGCCCGCGTCACGCCAAGCCGACGCGCATCGCCATGGACGAAGTGGCCGTGAACGCGGTGAAGTGGCAGCTCAGCGCGCCGGTGGAAGAGACGACGGCGCTGGAGAACAACGAGTAACGCAGTTCCCATGAACATCGTTTTGGGGGTCAGCGGCGGCATCGCGGCGTACAAAGCGCCGGAGCTGGTGCGCCGCCTCCAGGACGCGGGCGCGGACGTTCGGGTGATCCTCACGCCGAACGCCGCGCGTTTCGTTTCTCCGCTGTCGCTCGCCGCCGTGTCCAACCACGGCGTGATCGTCGAGCAGTGGGGCGACCCCGAGCGCGGCGGCGTCGATCACATCGAGCTCGCGCGCTGGGCCGAGCTGCTGCTGATCGCGCCGGCGACGGCCAACGTGCTGGCGAAGCTCGCGGCCGGGATCGCCGACGATGCCCTGACTACCTACGCGCTGGCGCACCGCGCGGAAGTGCTGGTGGCGCCGGCGATGAACACGTTCATGCTCGCGCATCCCACCGTGCAGCAGAACATCGCCACGCTGCGCGCGCGCGGCGTGGGGGTCATCGAGCCGGTGAACGGGCTCCTGGCGTGCGGGGATGAAGGGGCGGGGAAGATGCCGGACGTGCCGGACCTCGTCGCCTTCGTGCGGTCGCGGTTCCACGCGCGGGATCTCGAAGGGCGGCGCGTGCTGGTCACGGCCGGTCCGACGCGCGAGCCGCTCGACCCGGTCCGCTACCTGTCGAACCGCTCGTCCGGAAAGATGGGCTACGCCATCGCCGATGCCGCCCGCCGCCGCGGCGCGCGGGTCACGCTCGTCTCCGGCCCCACGTCGGTCATCGTGCCGGCGGGTGTGGACGTGCAGCGTGTGACGACGGCGGCGGAGATGCACGCCGCGGTAATGCGCGCGGCGGGCGAGCATCAGATCGTCATCAAGGCCGCGGCCGTGGCGGACTTCGCCCCGATCAGCGTGGCCGACCGCAAGATCAAGAAGAGCGAAGACCGCGACACCCTCACCATCGAGCTGCGCAAGAACCCGGACATCCTCGCCGACGTCGCGAAGCTCACGCCCCGGCCGTTCATCGTCGCCTTCGCGGCGGAGACGGACATGGTCGAGCAGAACGCGCGGGAGAAGCTGCAGCGCAAAGGCGCGGACCTGATCGTGGCCAACGACGTGGCCGACGCGCGGATCGGTTTCGACTCGAACGAGAACGAGGTCCTGGTCATCGGCCGCGACGGCGCGACGACGCGGTTCACGCGGGCGTCGAAGGATGAGATCGCGAACCGCATCCTCGACGTGGTGGTGGCGAGCTTGACGCCCGCCTGACCATTGGAGCTCATGTAGGGCGCGGCTTCAGCCCGCCCCTCGGACGGGGAGGGGGAACGCCCCCGCCCACGAGGGGGGCGGGCTGAAGCCACGCCCCTACATTGGACGCCGCGCCCTACATCGATCAGTCGTAGCCCTCGCACTCCAGAAGATCCTTGTCCGTGATCTTCCAGAACGAGTGGTCCTTGCAGAGCTCGACCGCCTCGATGATGCACTCGTCGCCGTCTTCGTCGACGACTTTGATGTCGTACTCGTCGCAGGGGATGCCGGTGAGGGTGATCTGGTCGCCCTTGGTGAGGATCTCGTCCTCGAGCTGATCCGGACCCCAGTCCTCCTCGGCGGAGGACGAAAGGAAGAGGTGGTGGATCTCCCACTTGCTCTGGTTGATGACCTTGACAGTGGCTTTCTGGGCGAATGCGGGGGCAGCGAGCGCACACAGGGCGATCGCAGCGGCTGCGACTCTCTTCATGAAACTCTCCTCTTTTTTCGGACGATTGCTGAAGGTTTGGACCGAGGCAAGTATAGAACATAATCGCGGCATGAATGGCGACGTCCTGAACGAGCTCGCGCTGCTGCGGGAGCTGGGGTACACACACCTGGATCTGAGTCGGCCGGTCGTCGAGGCGGCGAGTCTTCGAGTCGACGAGTCTTCGAGTCGACACGAGGAAGAGACCTCGACGCCTCGAAGACTCGACGACTCGGCTTCTCCCTTCGATCTTCTCCGCCTCGAAACACACGACTGCACCAGGTGCCGCCTCGCCGGCTCGCGCAAGAACGTCGTCTTCGGCGTGGGGAACCCGAACGCGGACCTCATGTTCATCGGCGAGGCGCCGGGGCGCGATGAGGACGAGCAGGGGGAGCCGTTCGTCGGACGCGCGGGGCAGCTGCTCACGGACATCATCAAGGCGATGAAGCTCACGCGCGACGACGTGTACATCGCGAACGTGATCAAGTGCCGCCCGCCGGAGAACCGCAATCCGGAGGCGGACGAGCTGGACGCCTGCCGGCCGTTCATCCGCCGTCAGGTCGAGCTGATCAAACCCAAGGTCATCGTCACCCTCGGACGCTTCGGGCTGCAGAGCCTCACGGAGAAGGGCTATGGCATTTCCGCCGTGCGCGGGAAGTGGCTCGAGTACAACGGGATCAAGCTGATGCCGACGTATCATCCGGCGTATCTGCTCCGCAATCCGGCGGCGAAGAAGGACGTCTGGGCGGACATGAAGAAGGTGATGGCGGAGCTGGGGATTGCGTAGCCACCCGCCCACACCACCGCACTCCTAGATGCTCTCCGAGTTTGCAGAAGTTGCTGTGCCCGTGGGCTTCCACGGCACGCTGACGTACCGCATCCCCGCGTCGCTGCAGGACGGCGTGCGGCTCGGCTCGCGCGTGGAGGTCCCCCTCGGCCCGAAGCGCACGACCGGCTTCGTGGTGGCGCTGCTCGACCAGGCGCCGGTGGAAGCGGCGAAGCTGAAATCGATCACCGCCGTGCTGGACGACGACGAGCCGGCGCTGATCCCCGAGATCATCGATCTCTGTCGCTGGGCTGCCGAGTACTACATCGCCCCGCTCGGCGAGATGCTGAAGGTGGCGCTGCCGGCGAACATGGCCGCGCGGGGCAAGCGTCAGGCGATCCTGACGGCGGACGACGCGATGATCGAGCGCGCGCGCGACGCGAAGCAGATCCTCGACGCCGACCTGCCGCTGCTCGACGAGCTGCGCAAGCGGCCGCTCGCGGTGGCGACGATCTTCGAGGAGCTGAAGGTCTCGCGCTCGTCGCTCGACCGGCTCCGCGACGCGGGGATCATCGCGCTGCAGGACCGGCTGCGGGACGCCGAGGGGGTGCGGTACGACCGGTTCGTGGTGCTGGAGAGCGATCCGGGCGGGCTGACGCCGAAGCAGGCCACCGCGGTCGCGCTGCTGCAGGCGCGCGGCGGGGAGCTGTCGGTGCGCGCGCTGGAACATGCGGGCGTGAGCGCGGCGGTGCTGTCGGCGCTGGTGAAGAAGAGCGTCGTGCGCGTGGAGCGCCGCGCGCGGCGGCATACGCTCGACGCCTTTCTCGCGGGCCTGGACGGAGTGGAGACGCCCGAGATCCGCTATTCGGGCGAGCAGCGCATGGCCATCACCGCGATCGCCGGAACCCTCGGCACCTTCGCGCCGTTCGTGCTCGAAGGCGTGACCGGGTCGGGGAAGACCGAAGTGTACATCGAGGTGATGCGGGCGGCGGTGAAGCGGGGAGAGCAGGCCATCCTGCTCGTGCCGGAGATCTCGCTCACGCCGGTGTTCGCGTCGCGGCTGAAGGAGCGCTTCGGCGAGCGCATCGCCATCCTGCACAGCAACCTCTCCGCGAGCGAACGGTACGACCAGTGGTGGCGTGCACGGCGCGGCGAGGTGGACGTGGCCATCGGGCCGCGGTCCGCACTCTTCACACCCTTCCAGCGCCTCGGCCTGATCGTCGTGGACGAGGAAGGCGACGGCGCGTACAAGCAGGAGGAGACGCCGCGCTACAACGCGCGCGATCTCGCCGTCGTGCGCGCGCAGTCCCGCGGGATTCCGGTCGTCCTCGGCTCGGCGACGCCGTCTCTGGAATCCCGCGAGAACGCCGCGCGCGGCAAATACACGCTGCTGCGGATGACCAAGCGCGTCGAGGCCCGTCCCCTGCCGGACGTCGAGATCGTCGACCTGCGCAAAGAGAAGGCGGAGAAGGAAGACAAGGGCTTCGTCATCCTCAGCACCGGCCTGAAGACGGTGCTCCGCGAGACGTTCGACGCGGGCGAGCAGGCGATCATCCTCATCAACCGGCGCGGCTATGCGCCGTACCTGCTGTGCCGCGAGTGCGGCCACGAGTTCCGCTGCCGCGATTGCTCGGTGACGCTGACGGTGCACCGGCGCGAGGGGCTGCTGATCTGCCATTACTGCGGCCTGCGGCATCGCATCCCCTCGAAATGCCCGCTCTGCCAGGGCGAGGTGCTGCAGCCGATCGGCTTCGGCACGGAGAAGGTAGAGGAGCGTTTCCATCGCGACTTCCCCGACGTGCCGGTGGAGGTGCTGGACCGCGATTCCACGCGGCGCAAGGGCTCGCTCGTGCAGATCCTCGACCGCTTCCGCCGCGGCGAGACGCGCGCGCTGATCGGGACGCAGATGCTCAGCAAAGGGCACCACTTCCCCAACGTCACCCTCACCGGCGTCCTCAACGCCGACTCGATCCTCGGCTATCCCGACTTCCGCGCGGCGGAGAAGACGTTCTATCTCCTGACCCAGGTCGCCGGCCGCGCGGGGCGGGGCGAGCTGCGCGGCAAGGTGATGATCCAGACGGCGTTCCCGACCCACTACGCGATCCAGCACGCCCTCCGCCACGACTACGAGTCGTTCTACGAAGCCGAGATCCAGTTCCGGCGGACGTTCCACTACCCGCCGGTGACGTCGATGATCGCTCTGCTCTTCCGCGGCGAGAACCTGACGGACGTCGAGCGCGCGGCGAACGAATGCGGCCGCCTGCTCGAACGCGCGGTGGAGCCACTCACCGGCACGCGCATCCAGGGGCCGGCCCCCGCGCCGCTCGCGCGGATCAAGGGTGTGTGGCGGTTCCAGATCCTGCTGCGATCGCCCATGCGCACGGCGCTGCGGAAGGCGGTCGAGGCCGTGCTGCTGCCACGGAAGTGGAAGGGCGTGGAAGTGGCGATCGACGTCGACCCGATCAACATCCTCTGATCGTCCTCCGTCCCACTCTGTGCCTCTGTGTCTCTGTGGTGAATGCACACGTGCCGCGAGTCCGCAACCGTGCGCCTTGGACCACGTTCGTATTCACCACAGAGACACAGAGGCACAGAGTGGGACGGAGGAATCAGGCGATCGGTTCGCGGCGGAGCGGCTCGTTCAGCACCACCAACCCCTCGTAGATCCGCTCGTCGATGTCCGGCTCGATCTCCCGAATCAGGTCGACGAGGTTGTGGACGTGCTGGATGGCGGCCAGGGTCGCGCCCCAGAGCGGCTCGGCGTTGGAGCGTTCGAAGGTCTGCATCGGGTAGCGGCGGCCGAAGAGGTCGGCGTCGGCGCCGGAGAGGTTCTGGATGGCGTGGTCGAGCGCCCAGCGCACCTTGGCGGCGAGGTCGTTCGGCGGATGGCCGCCGCGGCCGCGCCCGGCGACGTAGGCGATCCGGTCGAGGGAGCGGCAAAGGGCCCGCAGCTCGACGTCGAGGGCGGCGTGGCGGGGGTCGTTCGAGGCCACGTCCGAGTACGGGACGAGGATTTTCTCGATGCGGCGGCGGAGGTCCTGGTCGAGCTTCTGGAGAAGCCAGGAGATGGGCGGGACGTGCCGCATTCTCTCGTTGGCGGACCACTGCTCGAGCAGCGCCGGGCGGGGCGCGGGATCGTGGGAGGGAAGGGTCGGTTCTTCAGTTGCCAGCATGCGCGTTGTTTGTTAGGGTCACGGCCACATGAGTGCCGATCCGAGTCAATTCGAGGAGCCGATCGTCAGGATCCGCCGGCGAATCGAAGAGCTTACCGCCATGGATTCTTCGGGGGAAACGGAGCCGGCACGGGTAGCCGAGATCGCCGACCTCCAGCAGAAGCTTACCAAAGTCTCCCAGGAAATCTATTCGAACCTCTCCCCGTGGCAGAAGACGCTCGTCGCGCGTCATCCGCAGCGGCCGTACACACTCGACTTCATCGCCGCGCTGATCGAGGACTGGTCGGAGATCCACGGCGACCGCAAGTTCGGGGATGACCCCGCCATCGTCGCCGGCTTCGGCCGCTTCAAAGGCACGGCGGTCTGCGTGGTCGGTCACCAGAAGGGGCGCAACACCAAAGAGAAGGTGCTGCGCAACTTCGGCCAGCCGCGTCCCGAGGGGTTCCGCAAGGCGCTGCGGGTGATGAAGCTCGCGGAGAAGTTCAAGCTCCCGATCCTCAGCTTCATCGACACGCAGGGCGCCTATCCCGGCCTCGGCGCGGAGGAGCGCGGGCAGGCCGAAGCCATCGCGGTGAACCTCCGGGAGATGGCGGCGCTGCAGGTGCCGGTGATCATCTCCGTGATCGGCGAGGGCGGCAGCGGCGGAGCCCTGGCGCTCGGCGTCGGCGATCGCGTGCTGATGCTCGAGCACGCGGTGTACTCGGTGATCTCGCCCGAAGGCTGCGCCGCGATCCTGTGGAAGAACTCCTCCGCGGCGCCCGACGCGGCCGCGGCGATGAAGATCACCGCCCAGGACCTCAAGAAGCTGAACGTGATCGACGAGATCGTGGCCGAGCCTCCCGGCGGCGCACACGCCGATCCCGCCGCCGCGGCCGAACTGCTGGCCCCCTACATCGAGCGGGCAGTGAAGGAGTTCACGAAGCTCAAGCCCGCCCAGCTCGTGGAGGAGCGGTACAAGAAGTTCCGGCGGATGGGCGTGTTCGAGAAGTGATCGAGTCGCCGACTCTTCAAGTCGTCAAGAGACCCTCGACGCCCTGAAGACTCGTAGACTCGAAGACTCCCCATCCGCTACCGTAATCCCACGTGATCCACGACCTCTGGACCCTCCTCCCTCCGGCTCCCGACAACCTCCGGCTGCCCATCGCGAACGACAAGCTGCGCGCGCTGCTGGTGCGCCGCGGGATCGAGGACGAGGAGTCGTACCGCCGCTTCGTGGCCCCGGCGATCGGGGACCTGCACGATCCGTCGTCGATCCACGGGATGGACCACGCGTGCGAGCGGATCGCGCGGGCGGTGCGGGACGGGGAGGGGATCGTCATCTACGGCGACTATGACGTCGACGGCGTCACCTCCATCGTCATGCTGCAGACCGTCCTCCGCGCCCTCGGCGCGGACGCCGGCTTCGTCGTGCCGCACCGGCTGGTGGATGGGTATGGCCTGAAGATGGAGGTGCTCGACCGCGTGCTGGTCGAGCGCAACGTGAAGCTGGTCATCACCGTCGACTGCGGGATCACCAGCGTCGAGCCGGTGCAACGCGCGATCGAGCGGGGGATCGACGTGATCATCACGGACCATCACCTCCCGCCGGGGACGCTGCCCGAGGCCGCGGCGGTGCTGAATCCGAAGCAGCCGGGGTGCGAGTATCCGTTCAAGGACCTGGCGGGCGTCGGCGTCGCGTTCAAGCTGTGCTGCGAGCTGCTGCGGCGGAACGGCAAGAAGATGTCGGTGGAGTCGCTGCTGAAGATCGCGGCGATCGGAACGGTCGCGGACGTGGCGCCGCTGGTCGGCGAGAACCGGACCATCACCTCGCTGGGTCTCGCGGGACTGGCGGAAGTCCGCAACCCGGGGCTGCGCGCGCTCCTCAAGCGGCTCGGGCTGGAGGGCCGTGCGCTGCGGGCGGTGGATGTGGGGTTCAAGATCGGACCGCGGATCAACGCCGCGGGCCGGCTGGCGTCCGCGAATACGGCCATCGATCTCTTCGCCGCGCCGGACGAAGACGCGGCGTGGAAGATCTGCAGCGAGCTGGATCGGCTGAACGCCGAGCGCCAGGAGATCGAGCTGCAGGTGCGGGAGTCGGCCGAGGCGCAGATCCGTGGGGGCGAGCGGGTGCTGATCCTGGCCGGCGAGGATTGGCATCGCGGCGTGCTCGGCTTGACCGCGGGGCGCATCGCCCAGCGCTATCACCGCCCGACGCTGGTGATGACGATCGAAGGGGGCGAGACGTGCGTCGGCTCCGGGCGGAGCATTCCGACGATCGACCTGCACGGCGCGCTGGAGTCGGTGTCGGAGCTGTTCACGCACTTCGGCGGGCACGAGTTCGCGTGCGGCTTCTCGCTGGAGGCACGGAACCTCGACGCGCTGCGCACGCGGCTGCATGCGCTGTTCGAGACGTTCGACGAAAGGCTGTTTCGCCGCGAGGCGCGCATCGACGCCACGCTGACCCTCGGCGAGATCGACGCGGAGTTCCTCGCCGCGCACGAGATGCTCCAGCCCTTTGGCGCGGGCAACACGCAGCCGCTGTTTCTGGTGCGTGAGGTGACGGTCACGGGCACGCGGATGTTTGCCGAGGACTGCTGCGAGCTGGCGCTGCAGGATGCGACGGGGAGCGCGACCGGGGTGCTGTGGCCGAGCGTGAAGGGGCTGAAGGTCGCCGGAGGGCCGGTGGATCTGCTGGTGAAGATTGAGCCGGACAAGTACCGCGGGATCCGTCTGGAAGTCGTCGACGCGCGCTCCCTGTCATCCTGAGCCGCGTAGACGGCGAAGGACCCCGTGCGTTGAGCGCGTCGCGTGCTTCGGCAGGGGATCCTTCGCCGTCTACGCGGCTCAGGATGACAGTTACCGCATCTGCAGCGCCGGCTTCACGTACCCTCGGTGGCAGGTCGTGCAGTTCACGGCTGCGTCCTGGGTGTCGATCTCCGCCAGGGTGCCGAGGTGCTTGTTGATCATGCGCACCATCTCGATCATCTCGCGGGCGGCGCGTTTCGGGCGTTTCTCGTCCGCCTCCCAGCGGTCCTCCACATGGCAGTAGTCGCAACTGACGCCGAGGGACTGGCGGTAGCCGGTGTCCATGATGCGGAGGAAACGGTCGGCGGGCATGTCCTTCAGCAGCGTCACGTTCTTGAAGACCTCGCCCGCCGGCTTTTTCGCATTCGGGCCGAGCTGTTTCAGCAATTCCGTGACGTAGGGGTTCTCCTTCGGGACGTCCTGGGAATTGGCACTGATCGCGAAGAGAGCGAGAAGCACCGCGGCGAAGGTCGTGCGCATGCACGAATCGTAACCGGCCGCGGAACGAAACCGGTAGCGAAGGTGTTACGGCGCAACGACATGCAGCGCACGATTCGAGCTCTCCGCATCGCGCTGCCGATCGTTTTCCTCGGATTCGTCGTCCTCATCGTCCTCAACTGGAACAAGGCCGCTACGCCCGGCAGGCGCAAACCGGCCGAGCCGGTGACGTCGACCGTGCGGCCCGATGACCAGCCGGGCCTGGAGTCGACGGCTTTCTCCGACGTCCAGACGATCGGCGGACGCGTGGTCTCCCGCATCAGCGCCACGCGCGTGGTGGCGTTCAAATCGGGCTGGACGACCCTCGAGGGCGTGAAGCTCACCCTCTACCGCGCCAACGGGCTGACCTACGAGCTGTCCTGCCCCCAGGCGCAGTTCAACGCCGAGACGAAGGAAGCCGACGCCAAAGGCGGCGTGCGCGTGAGCTCGAGCGACGGCGTGGAGATCGTCACTGCCGAGATCCGCTACGACGGTGCGCGACTGACCAACGACATCCCCGTCCAGTTCCGCGTCGACCGCTGGCAGGGGAAGGCCGGCGCGCTCGACCTCGACGTCCAGGGCGAGATCCTGCGGCTGCACAAGCAGGTCGACGCGAACATGGCCGTCGTGCAGCCGGGCGAAGTGCCGATGTCCGTCCGCGGCACAGAGAGCATCTTCCGCCGCAACGACAACACGCTGGAGTGGAAGGAGAACGTCCAGCTCGACCGTGGCCCGGAGCACCTCACCTCCGACTGGATGCTGGGCCGCTTCACGCAGGACCGGCGGCAGCTCATCGGCCTGGAAGGCAACGGCAACGTGAACATCGTCATGGCCGCGAACCCCGCGCCCGGCGAAGACCTCGGCGGACGCAAGACCATCACCTGCGACCACTACCACACGGAAGTCGGTCCGGACGGGCAGATCAGCGCGATCATCGCCACCGCGACCGGACCCGCGCCCGTACACGCGGTGCTCGACGGGCCGCCGCGGCGCGACATCGTCGCGCGCAACGTGCGCATCGGCCTGATGAACCGCGCGGTCAACGAGATCAAGGCCGACTGGCAGGTGGTCATGAAGGAGATCGCGGCCGAGTCGCGGCAGATCCAGGCCGAGCACGTGACGGTGTGGTTCGATCAGGGGACGCGCAAGGCCCGCGCGGCGTATCTCGAAGGCGCGTTCCGCTACAGCGATCCGAAGAACACCGCCTCCGCGTTCCGCGCGAATTACGACATCCTCGGCGACAAGATCACGCTCACCACCGATCCGGGCTGGCAGGCCACGGTCGTCTCGGACGGGCAGACCCTGAAGGCGAAGCAGATCGAGTTCTCGCCGCGCGCGCAGATGGCGCGCGCGAGCGGCTCGGTGATCGCGGAGCTGGTGTCGCGCGGCGGCGGCGCCACGCCCAACGCGACGTCGCTCTTTCCCACGGGCAACAAGCCGGTGTTCGTGAACTCCGACGAGCTGATCATGCGCCAGGCCGACAAGGTCGCGCTTTTCACCGGCCGCGTGAAGGCGTGGCAGGACAACAACACCATCCTCGCCAGCGAGCTGCAGATGCAGGGGAACGGCGACTCCGTGACCGCCCGCGGCGGCGTGCGGACGGTGCTGTACAACACGGGGGCCGAGGGGCGGAAGACGCCGGTGCAGACGACGAGCGAGCAGCTCGTGGCGCGCAAGGCGGACCGCCGCATCGACCTTCTCGGCAAGGTCACGATCGTCGACGAGACGCGCACGCTGAAGTCCGAGAAGTCGACCTTCTTCTTCGACGACAAGAACAAGATCCAGCGCATCGAATCCGAGCAGAACGTGAACGTCGTCGAGTCCGCGACCCGCCGCAAAGGCGCCGGCGACAAGGCCGTGTATCACGTGGACAAGAAGATGATCTATTTCACCGGCTCGCCCGCGACGATGTCCGACCCCAGCGGCTCGCTCTCCGGCCAGCAGATCAGCTTCGACCTGGCCAAGAACCGCGTCCAGGTCGTCAGCCCGCAGGGCGAGACCAAGGGGACGTACAAGCACGAGGGCGATTAGGGCGCAGGGGGCAGGGCGCAGGGGGCAGAAGAAACACCTCGGTAAACCTGTCATCCTGAGCCGCGAAGACGGCGAAGGACCCCGTGCGAGATGCGCCGCCCGCGCCTGAATCAGGGGGTCCTTCGCCGTCTTCGCG
>DASUSN010000228.1:0-5663 GCA_036375075.1 Thermoanaerobaculia bacterium
GGAGGGGGAACGCCCCGCCCACGAGAGAGGCGGGCTGAAGCCACGCCCTACATTTTGAGGACAGGCAATTGACGACTGCCTCCGCACTAAAGACAGGAATCTGAGGGGAAAAAGCGAAAGGGCGGGCTGGAGCCCGCCCTACGTCACTTCGCGGCCGAGCGCTTGGAGGCGCCGGCGAGGCGGGACTTGTACCGGTTGGCGGTGTTCTCTTTGATCAGGCCACGCTTGGCTGCCTTGTCGATCGCCGAAAAACTGGTCGCGAGCGTCTCTTTGTCCGTGTCGCCACCCTGGATGTCCGTACGCGCCTTCTTCAGCGTCGTCCGGAGAGCCGACTTGCCCGCGCGGTTGCGCGCTTTTCTCTTTTCGGCCTGCCGTCTCTGTTTCTCGGCCGAGGCAATATTCGCCATGTGTACCTGCTCCTCAGTTCAATTTTATCTGGTTTCGATGCCCAGTTGTTTCAGTTTCTGACGCGCCAGCGTCGCTTCCTGAGACCTCGGGTGCTCGTGCAACACGTACTGGAGCTGCACAACTCCCTGTGCTCTCTCCCCCACGTTGATGTACGCGTACCCCTTCTTCAGGAGCGCACCCGGAACCTTGTCGGACTTCGGGTAATTGTTGACGACGCTGTCAAACTGCTCGATGGCATCCCGATATTTCTTCTGGGAGAAAAGACTTTCCCCGATCCAGTACGCCGCGTTGTCTGCCAAGTCCGCCCGCGGGTTGCCGGCGACGAACTCCCGGAAGCCCTCGATGGCCAGATCGAAGTTCCCCCTCTGGTAGTCGCGCAGGGCGGCGTTGTACGTATCCATCGGGTCGCCTGCCGAGACGGCAGGGGCCGGCACGGTCATCTCGCTCGAGGAGGCCACGCCTCCCGCGGCGGGCGCGGCCGAGGTCTGCTGCTGCATCGCCGCGATCAGCGCCTTGATGTTCTCCAGGTCCCGCTGGTTCTGCGTGAGCTGGGCGGCGAGCTGATCGATGCGATGGCCGGTCGTCTCGTTCACGCCCTGCGCGTTCTGCATGCGATCCTCGAGCTCGGCGACCTTGGCCACCAGGGTGGCGTTCGACCGCAGCAGAGTCTCGGTCTGCTCCGCGATGCGCACGTTCACGCCCTGCACTTCTTCCTTGCCCGCGGTCGTGCGCCTGACGTTCGCCAACTCCTCCTGGAGCTCGGCGATCTGGTCCTGCGCGCGTTGAAAGTCGGACGTCGAAACACAGCCGGCCGCGGCGAACGCCGCGGCCAGCGCCAGGAGTCGGAGGCTTTTCATCGTCATCTCACGAGCACGAGGTGCGCGCGGCGGTTCTTCGCCCACGCCCCTTCGTCATGTCCTTCATCGGCCGGACGCTCTTCGCCGTAGCTCACGGTGCGGATGCGCCCGGCGTTGATGCCGAGGGTCACGAGGTAGTCCTTGGCGGTATTCGCGCGGCGGTCGCCGAGGGCGAGGTTGTACTGCTCGGTGCCGCGCTCGTCGCAGTGGCCCTCGATGAGCAGGTTGTACGCCGCGCCTTCGCCGCGCAGCCACGTCGCGGAGCTCTGCAGCGCTTCCTGCGCCTCGCTGTCCAGCGTGGCCTCGTCGTAGGTGAAGTAGGCGTGGCGGACGTAGCCCCGCTCGACAGCATACCGGTTCAGCGCGTCGATGTCGCTGGGCAGCACTTCTTCCCGCGGCGTCTCCTCGACGAAGTCCCGCTCCGGCTGCACCGGCGTCGTGTCGTTCGTCGGCATCGACACCTCGGGCACCACCGGCGCGGTGTCGGTCACCGTCGGCGTCACCACCGGATCGACCTTCTTGCGATTCGTCTTGCACGCCGGCAGGATCAGCATCGCCAGCACCGCGACGCTCGCCAGGATCACCTTGGACATCTTCTTCATTTGCTTTCCACTCCCTTCACGGATGATAGCTCGATCAGGGCGCAGGGCGCAGGGGACAGAGGACAGGAGAAAAACGACTCGTTCGTTCTCTCCTGCGCCCTGCGCCCTGCCCCTGCGCCCCGTCATTCGGGTTTCTTCGACCAATCCGGTTCCTTGTTCTCTCCCACCGACGTCAGCGGCAGCAGCTCCCTGCCGTCGATGCGCATCCGGTAGATCTGCCACTTGCCGCTGCGGTTCGACTGGAAGGCGATCCACTGGCCGTCCGGCGACCACGTCGGCTGCTCGTTCGAGCCCTCGCCGGCGACGATGCGGCTCTGGCCCGTGACCAGGTTCGCGATGCGGATCTGGAAGCGGCCGTTGACGCGCGAGGTGTACGCGATCTGCTCGCCGTCCGGCGACCAGGTGGCGTCGTCGTTCCACGTGCCTTCGAACGAGATGCGCCGCACGTTCGTCCCCTCGGCGTCCATGACGTAGATCTGCGGCTGTCCGCTGCGTCCGGAGGTGAAGGAGATCTGGCGTCCGTTCGGGCTCCACTCCGGCGTCGACTCGATCGAGCCGGTGGAGGTCAGGCGCCGCACGTTCGTGCTGTCGTCCTTGATCAGGTAGATGTCGGGGTTGCCGCTGATCGAGCCGACGAACGCAATGTCGTTGCTGACCGGCGAGAACGTGGCCGAGGTATTGAGGGCCAGGCCGCTGTTCACGCGCGTCCGCCCGCCGCCGCGGCGGTTGACGATGTACATGTCGCTCGTGCCGCGGGCGAAGGAGGTGTAGACCATCCGCTCGTTGTCGGGCGCCCAGCTCGGGAGGATGGAGATCGCGCCGTGGTTGGTGATCTTGCGCTGGTTCGCGCCGTCCCAGTCCATGAGCCAGATCTCCCAGTTGCCGGTGCGGTTCGAGGCGAAGGCGATCTGGGAGAGGAAGACGCCGGGGCGGCCGTTGAGCGTGCGGACGATCTCGTTCGCCAGCATGTGCGCGGTGCGCGAGAGCGCGGCCACGGGCGCGCGGTAGCGCTTCTTGAGCTGCGACGCGCCGCTCTGGTCGTCGAGCCGCGCTTCGACGACGTACTCGGTCCCCTCCATCCACACGTTGAGCTTCAGGTGCAGTTGGGCGTTGATGGACTTGAGCACGTCGGCCGTGATGGGCACGCTCGGCGGCACGGGCGCGATGGCCATGATGCCGGAGTAGGCGATGTCGCGGGTGAGCGAGCCGAAGAAGGTCTGGCGCACTTCTTCCGCGTTGACCGGCTGCGGTGCGGCGGCGCCGGGCGGATGGAGCTCGGGGAACGGCACGGCGATCCGCACGACGGCCGCGGCCTCGGTCGGATTCATCGTGTCGGTGATGGTGGTGGTCTGGGCGAATGCGGACGTCGCCACGACCATCGCGAGGAATGTGAGTTTCTTCATCATCGGAACGTTAAGTAGATTCCCAGTTCTTTGCCTGAATACGCGAACGGCAGGGGATTGAGTGGCGAGGCGCTGCGGACGGCGCTGAGCGCGGCGCGGTCGAAGGTCGGATTGCCGCTGGGGGTGGCGATGCGTGCTTCGGCGATCGTGCCGTCGCGGAGGATGCGGAAGAAGATCACCACCGTCGGGCCGTTCACCGAGGGACGGATCCAGGCGTTGCCGATGCGGCGGTGCATGCCCTGAAGGTAGAGCGCATGCGGGAAATCGCCGCCTTCGATGCCGGTGACGCCCGAGCCGCCGACGGCGACGTCGGGAGCGGTGCCGGCGGGCGGTTGGCCGGCGGCGGTGGACGGGGGAGCGGGCGCTGGCTTCGGCGGCGCCGGCGTCTCGCTGCCTTTCTTCGTGGACTGGCCGAAGGGCGAGAGGGGAACGGTGTTCTTCTCCGGCTTCTTCGGAGTCTCGGGCTTCTGCTCCACGGCCGGCTTGGGCTCGACGATCTTCGGCTCTTCCACCTTCGGCGCCGCAGGAGGCGCTTCCGGCGGTGCAGGACGGGCCTCCGCCCGTCTCGGCGCCGGCGCGGCCGCGGGCATCGGGGCGAACTGGATGCTGACCATCTTCGCCGGCCCGGGCGCCGTGGCGTGCAGCGCGGAGTACACGGCCGCCCCGGCGAGCGCGCCGTGAAAAACGATCGACAGCACCACGCCGAGGCCGGCACCGCGATCGAGGGTTGCGCGCTGGGTCAGGACCTCAGCGACGCGGTCTTGCATTCTTCTCTCCCGGACGCGTGATCATGCCGAGCTGCTCCACACCCGCCCTGTTCATCACATCGAGCACCGCAATCACGCGGCCGTACGGCACGCCCTCGTCGGCCTCGAGCAGCGCGCGCTTGATCCGCCGCGTGCGCAGCATCGGCCCCAGCGACAGCTCCAGGTCGGTCGACCCGACCGGAGAGCCGTCGACGTACACGGCCCCGGACGAGGTGACCGTGACCTTGGCCGGTTGACTGGACGCCAGCTCGAAGCTCTTGCCCTCGGCCTCGGGCAACGCCACGTCCAGTCCCTGGGTCAGCATCGGCGCGGTGATCATGAAGATGATCAGCAGCACGAGCATGACGTCGACCAGCGGCGTGACGTTGATCTCCGCCATGTCGGTCATCTCGTCGCCTTCGCCTAAACGTAGAGCCATGCTTTTGTTTGACGCGCGAGGTGCGTGCCAGGTAACAGCTAGGTGAAATTCCGTTCCGTGAGGTTCATGAACTCGAGCGTGAAGTCCTCCATCTCGCCCTTCGCTCCGCGCAGGCGCTGCACGAACGCGTTGTAGGCAAGGAGGGCGGGGATGGCGGCGAAAAGGCCGGCTGCGGTGTTGATCAGAGCCTCGCTGATGCCCGGCGCGACCGCGGTGATCGAGGTCGAGCCCGTCGCGCCGATCGTGCCGAACGCTTCCATGATCCCCCAGACCGTGCCGAAGAGACCGATGAACGGTGTCGCGGCGGCCGTGGTGGCCAGGAACGGGACGAAGCGGGAGAGCCGCGCGGACTCGATGCGCGTCGCACGGATCAGCGACCGTTCCACGCTATCGAGCGACTTGACGGTCTGCCGCCCGCCCTCGCCATGCGCGATCTGCGCCTCGATCTCCGCGTAGCCCGCACGGAAGAGTCCGACCAGGGCGGCGTGGGCGAGGGGACCGAGCGCGGACTGGACGTCGGCCAGACGTTTGGCCTTGCGAAACACGCCGATGAACCGGCGCGAGGCCCTCTGCGAGCGGCGGAACCGCTGCCACACGGCAATCATCACCGCCCACGAAATGATCGAGAAAATCAGCAGGATGGCCAGGACGATTTTCCCCACCCATCCGGCCTCGGAAAACGCCGCCCAGAGTTGCACGGCGCGGAGGGTAGCATGGACCCAAGGGCGCAGGGGACAGGGGACAGGGCGCAGGAGAAAGGCTGCGGTTCGCTACTGCGCCCCGCGCCCTGCCCCCTGCGCCCTCATCGGTTACACGCGGCCGTCGTCGACGTCGCGGAGGTTGGCCTCCAGCTCCGCTTCCTTCTCCTTGACCTTGCCGTAGGTTTCCTGCAGGTTGCCCTTGATGCGGTCCTTCGTCCCGCTCGCGTGCATGGAGTGGTCGCCGGTCAGGTCGCCCACGGCCTGCTTCACCCGCCCCTTGATCTGATTCAACACGCCGCCGGTCTGGTTGACGGCAGCCTCTTCAGCGTCAGTACGATTGTTTTTGTTGTGCATCCGGGTCTCCTTTACAGGAGGTCTGTAGTGCAACGGAGGTGCCCCTCGTCGCTGCGGAGCGCCGGCTTCCAGCCGGCCGCTACGCTGGCTTCCAGCCGGCACCTCTCGCGAGGAATCCTGCGGGCTGGAAGCCGGCGTAGCGGCCGGCTGGGA
>DASUSN010000229.1:0-7744 GCA_036375075.1 Thermoanaerobaculia bacterium
CCCTCCCCGTCCGAGGGGCGGGCTGAAGCCACGCCCTACATTGGTTACTGCGCAAGCCATCCTCCGGTGAACCCCGCGCGGCGCAGGCCGCGGCGGATGTGCTCGTTTTTCTTCATCGTCTTCCAGACCAGCTCGGAGCGGTGGTTCTCGATCATGGCCACGATGGGGCCCTGGTCGATGCCGAGGTAGTCGTTGTCGAACCAGCCGACGGTGGGGACGATGTGGCCCATCTGGACCTTGCGCTCGACGTTCAGCGTCGGGTTGAACGAGTCGAGGAAGCCGTACTTCTGGTAGAGGTGCCCGCCGTAGGTGGCCACCATCGCCTCCGCGGCGGCCGTCGATTCGGCCGGCGTGAACACGATGGACGAGATCGCGGCCGTCGGCGCGAGCGTGCCGTCGTCGCGCACCTCATTCGGCGCGGCGCCGCGGGCGGCGTAGGTGTAGAACTTCGTTCCGTTCCACTCGCCGTCGAACGGACCGTCGCATGCCGTCAGGCCCCACACGTTCTCGCCGTAGCCGCGGAACCCGTGCGGATTGCGGATCGCGTAATTGCGCTGCCAGAGCGTCGCGCGGCGCGAGTTCTCGAAGTAGTCGATCCCCTTCTGCCGCATGTAGTGGTCCTGGATGCCGCGGAAATCGATCCACACGTGCGAGTACTGGTGGCCGAAGAGCGGGGCGAACGCGACGTGATCGTCCTCCCACTTGTAGCTGCTCGTGTACGCGTTCCACGCCTTCGGCGACACCGGATAGCTCGGCGAGCCGATGGCCAGGACGTACAGGATCATGGCCTCGTTGTAGCCGGTGTAGTCGTAGTCGTGCAGGCCGTTCTCGGGCGTCCAGCCCATGGAGATGAGCGGGTTGCGCTCGTGGAACTGGTTCCACTGCGCGCGCGTGTAGAGCCGCTCCGCGGTCTCGCGGATCTCCCGCTCCGTCGGGTCGTCGCGATCGAAGTACGACTGGCAGAACAGCGCGCCGGCGAGGAAGAGCGTCGTGTCGATGGTCGACAGCTCGACGTCCTTGAAGCGCTTCCCCGTCTTCATGTCCACGAAGTGGTAGAAGAAGCCGCGGTCGCCCTCGACGCCGTTCTCGAAGAAGCGCAGCGTCGTCAGCACGCGTTGCGCCGCGGCCTCGCGCGTGACCCAGCCGCGCTCGACGCCGACGCCGTACGCGGTCAGGCCGAAGCCCACCGCGGCGATGCTGGAGAACGACTGCGTCGGCCAGCGGTCGTTGACCAGCCCGTTCTCCGCGTTCGACGTCTCCCAGAACCAGTTGAACGTGCGGTGCTGGATGTCGTCGATGAGCGCGTCGCCGCGGAGCGTGACCGGCACGGCGGCGGACGGCGGCGGGGTTGGTGCCGGCGTGGCGCACGCCAGAACGAGCGCGCACAGAGCGAGGACAGCGATCGGATGACGCACGAGGGATCTCCCTTCCTGCCGGTGGGTATCGAGGCGCGGCACGGGATTGCCCGTGCCGCGCCGTCAGGAGGCTATTGGAACGTGATGCGGGTCCCGAACTGGAACCGGCGCGTGTTGAACTCGGTGTTCGGGGTGAGGAAGTTGGGATTCGGGGCGTTCTGCCCGCCGCCCCAGGTGTCGTAGGCGCTGTAGTTGTCGAAGTCGAAGACGTTGAACGCCTCGGCGATGAGGCTGACCCTCACGTTCGAGAATGTGGGCGCGTTCCACTGCAGACGCACGTCGACGGAGCGATACGCGAAGTCCATCCCCAGGAAGCTCTGCTGCGGCTGGCGCGCCCCGTTGGGGTAGTAGTGGTACGGACCGGTCAGCGCTTCCGCGTAGCTGACGGGCGTGCCCGAGCCGAGCGAGAGGATCGAGGAGGCCTCGAAGCCGACCGGCAGGCTCACGCTGCCGCTGGCCACGATGCGGTGACGCTCGTCGCCGTTCGCCGGGAACTGCGGGAAGTCCGGCGGCAGGAAGTCGAAGGAAAAGGCGACGCCGTCGTCGAGCGACGCGTTCTGGAAGCCCTCCGAATACGTGTAGGCCAGGTTCGCGCCCCAGCGCGAGCCGGCCGTGCGCGGGCGGTCGAGCGTCAGGTAGATGCCCTCGTACTCACGCGTGCGGTTGTCGTAGCTGCGCAGGATGAACCCGTAGCCCGGGATGCCGATCCAGTTGCCCCAGCGGTCGTCGAACTTCGTTCCCGGAGGTTCGGTGCCGAAGCTCCAGACCAGACCGTTCTCGCTGCGCGAGTTGGCGTACGTGAGAGAGCCGAGCCACCGCGCGCCGAGCTTCTGACGCACGCCGACCGTCCACTGCTTCGACTCCGGCACCTGCGTGTCGTTCGCGAGCAGGTAGATCTCCGGACCGCCGGTCTGGCCGCTCTGCACGAGCGTCCGCAACTGGTCGGGGTCGAGGTACTTCTGGTCCCAGGCCACGGCGCTCGGTCCGCACTCCGGATTGGGAGTGCCGTTCGCCGTGAAGCAGACCGTGTACTGCCTCCACTGCTGGCGATAGGCCTCGTCGTAGATGTCGTTCAGCGTGACGCGGTCGTAGTAGAGACCCCAGCCGCCGAAGACCACGGTCTGGCCGTTGCCGCGCAGGTCGTAGCTCAGGCCGAGGCGGGGCTGGAACAGGTCGGTGGGAGACTCGCGCTCGTTCCCGGTCGAGATGTACCGCTCGACGTCGAACAGCTCGTTGATGCACCACTCGGTCTTGCCGCCGACCGGCTGGGCGTACGTACGGCACGCCGTCCGGAGCCCGTTGGCGATCTCCGGCGACGTGACCCAGTCGTTGTTCAGCATGTTGGTCTCGTAGTCCCAGCGCACGCCGGCATTGACCGTCAGCTTGTTGATCGCCCAGTCGTCCTGCACGTAGAAGCCGAACTGGTTGTTGTCGAAGTCGAGCGACGGATCGCCGAAGCCGACGATGGCCTTGTACGGGAACTGCCAGCCCTCGTTCCCGCGGTACTCGTAGAGCGGGTTGAGGAAGGCCGACTTGGTGAGGTCGTACTTCACGTTGCTGGCGACGCCGCCGACCTTGAGCGTGTGCGCGCCGCGCCAGCTCAGGTAGAAGCTCGCGTCGTCGCGGATGGCGATGCGGGTCTGCTCGAGGTCCTGGATGAAGTCCTTGCCGCCGACGTCGAGCAGGTTGATGAAGTTCTCGTGGACCTTGCTCAGGTCCGTGGCCGTGTCGGCCCAGGCCAGGCTCTGGTAGCTGGCCACGGCCTCGTTGATGGCATTGGCGCCGAAGACGAACTGGTGGCGCAGCGTCGCGGCGTCGGTGCCGATGACGATGTTCGACCCGCCTTCCTGCACGCGCTGGTTGCCGAAGCCGCGGATCTCGTCCTCGTCGCGGGTGTGGACCGAGAGCTCGGCCGACTGGTTCGACGTCGGCTGGAAGGAGAGCTTGCCGAAGAGCAGCGTCGACTCGAACGGGGCCACCACCGTGCCGGTCTGGTAGCCGCTCAGGGCCGCCTTCACGTTCGCCGGCGCCTCGTTCCACTGCGAGCCGTGGAACACCGAGCTGACCACGTCACGCTCGTTGCGCTCGCCGGTGATGAAGAAGTGCATGCGGTCGCGGATGATCGGTCCGCCGAGGGAGAGGCCGTACTGATTGCGCTCGTAGTCGCCCTTCTTGTCTCCGCGCGCCTTGGCGAAGTCGTCCTGGGTGACCATGCTCTTGTCCTGGAACAGGTAGAAGGCGTCGCCCGTCAGGTTGTTGCCGCCGGACTTCGTGACCGCGGAGATGACCGCGGCGGTGGCCTTCTCGTACTCCGCCTTGTAGTTCTGCGTGAGCACCTGGTACTCCTGCACGGCGCCCTGGGGGAAGGGGTTGCCGCGGCTGGAGTCCTGCATGAACGCGCCGCCCTTGATGACGTCGTTCTTGTACGAGACGCCGTCGATGAAGACGTTCACCTGCTTGGCGTCCTGCGCGCCGCTGCTGAACGTCTGGCCCTGCCCTTCCGTGTCGCGGGTGAAGGTCACGCCCGGCGCGAGGCCCGCGAAGGCCAGGAAGTTCCGGTTGTTCAGCGGCAGGTTCTCGATCTGTTCCTGGGTGATGTTGGTCGTCACCTCGGTGGTGCGCGTGTCGACCAGCAACTGCGTGGAGTCGCCGACGACGGTGATGTTCTCGGCGTACACCGCGTCGAGCGTGAGCCGGAAATCCGCCGTGAGCGTCTGGCCGACGAGCACCTGCACGTTCCGCGTCTGCGGCTGGAACGCCTGCGCCGCCACGGTGATCGCATAGGAGCCGGGCGCCAGACCGGCGAGCTGATAGCTGCCGTCGGTCGCCGCGACCGCCTCGTGCGTGAAGCCGTTCCGGGTATTGACCGCCACGACGGTCGCTCCCGGCAGTCCGCCGGTCTCGTCGACCACCTTGCCGGTGATGGTCGCCGACGACATCTGCGCCTGGACGGCGCCGCTGAACAGGAGCACGGTCAGCGCCAGAAGCGCGGTGCCGAGGCTCTTGAGCATCCCCTCTCGTTTCATCTCAACCTCCTTGGTCGGGCGCCGCAGGAGCGGCGCACGACGAGTGTCGTCTCCAGTTTCACGTTGCGTTGCTGCCCGTTGTCTTTCGCGTCGTGGATGAGGATCTCGAACGCCCTCCGCCCCAGGTCGGCGATCGGGACCTTCACCGTCGTCAGTGGGGGGGCCAGAAAGCGGGCGATCGGGATGTCGTCGAAGCCGACCAGCGCGACGCTCTCCGGCACGCGCAGCCCGGCTTCGTTGAAGGCGGCGAGAGCGCCGATGGCCATGGAATCGTTGCCGGAAAAGACGGCCGTCGGCTGCGGCGAGAGTCGGGCGAATTGCTTTGCCGCTTCATATCCGGATTCCTCCGTGAAGGTGCCTTCGATCTCGATCGGGGCCAGCCCGGCCTCGGCCAGACCGGCCCGGTAGCCGCGGCGCCGTTGTTCCGCGTCCGCGTTGTGCGGCGGGCCGGAGATGAAGGCGATCCGCTCGTGGCCGAGCGCCACCAGGTGCCGCACCATCGCCTTCGCCCCTCCGGCGTTGTCGATGGTGATGCAGGGATGCCCTTTGACTTTGGCGTTGAGCAGCACCACGGGGATGTTCCGCGGCAGCTCGCCCACCAGGGCGCCGGGATCGAGATCGGGAGACATCACCACCAGACCGTCGATCAGTCCGCGCACGGCCTGCACGACCGCGCGCATCTCGTCCCGGTCCGCGTGCGAGCCGGAGAGGAGCAGGTGATAGCCCGTCTCCCGCGCCGCAAGGTCGATCCCTCGAATGACCTCGGAGAAGAACTCGCCGTGGAGGTCCGGCAGGACCACGCCGATGGTGCGCGTGGAGCGCGTGGAGAGGCTGCGCGCGCCGGCGTGGGGGATGTACTGGAGGGCGCCGGCGACGTCCATCACGCGGCGGACCGTCTCCTCGCGGATGGGGCCTTTCTGGTTGAAGACCCGCGAGACGGTGGCGACCGAAACTCCCGCCCTCGCCGCAACGTCGCGAATGGTGACGTTCGGCGGAATGTCGGCGGAGCGAGCGGAAGTGCGCGGCATGGCCCGGAAGTTTGTAACCGGTTACATGAACGGCGGAACGCTACTCCCCTTGGGCGGACGTGTCAACAAGAGGTGAAGAAAAAGCGGTTCCTCGGAGTTCCTCGGTTCCTCGGGTTCCTCGGAGTGACCACCCGAGGAACTCCGAGGAACTCCGAGGAACCGAGGAACTGTCGCTACGCCGTCGGCTGCGTGCCCCGCACCGGGATCTTCGCCGCGCTGTCCACGGGGCGCTGCTTCACCGCGCTCATCGCGAGCTGCAGCATCGAGGTCACGTCGGACAAATCCGCCGACACGATCATCGAGTTGCCGTTCTTGGCGAGGTTACCGAACTGGGCGATGTACTGCTCGGCCAGCTTGAGCTGCATGGCCTCGAAGCCGCCCGCGACCATCGTCGCCTCGGCGACCTTGCGGATGCCTTCGGCCGTGGCCGTGGCGACGGCGAGCATCGCCTGGGCCTGACCTTCGGCCTCGTTGATCTGCCGCTGGCGGGCGCCCTCGGAGTTCTTGATGACCTGCTGCTTGTGGCCTTCCGCGGTGTTGATCGCGGCGTCGCGCTCGCCCTCGGACTGCAGGATCACGGCGCGCTTCTCGCGCTCGGCGCGCATCTGCTTTTCCATCGCCGCGAGCACGTCCTTCGGCGGGGTGATGTTCTTGATCTCGTAGCGCAGGACCTTCACGCCCCACGACTCGGAGGCCTTGTCGACTTCCTGCACGACCTGGGAGTTGATGTTCGTGCGCTCCTCGAACGTACGGTCGAGGTCGATCTTGCCGATCTCGCTGCGGAGGTTCGTCTGCGCGAGCTGCTGGATGGCCCACGAATAGTCGCTGATGCCGTACGAGGCGCGCTCGGGGTTGAGGATCTTGAAGTAGAGGACGCCGTCGACGGCGACCTGGACGTTGTCCTTGGTGATGCAGACCTGCTCCGGAACGTCGAGCGCGATCTCCTTGAGGGAGTGCTTGTAGCGGACGGTGTCGAGGAAGGGCCAGAGGATGTGCAGACCGGCGCCCAGGGTCTCGTTGTACTTGCCGAGACGCTCCACGACCCAGGCCTGCTGCTGCGGCACGACGCGAACGATCTTCGAGATGAGGATCATCGCGAAGAGAGCGATGACTCCGGCTACGATCAACTGACCCATGGTGATTTCCTCGTTGCTCTGGTTGGTTACGTGATCACGACGCCCGCACGTGGATGACCAGTCCATCCACGCCGGCGACCACACAGCGTTGCCCGCGATTCAACACCGTCTCCCCCACGTTGCGCGCGCTCCACGTGGAACCGCGCATCTCGGCCCTGCCGAGCCCTTGCGTGGGGATCTCCTCCAATGCGATTGCCTGCTCACCAACAAGCGTATCGACCACTTTCTTCTGGTCGAGCTTGAGTTTTCGCACGAGGACGGGCCGGACGAAGAAGAAGGCCACCAGGGAGACGGCGGTGAAGATGAGGAGCTGGGCCCACAGCGGGAGCGCGACGCCGAAGAGGATGAGCAGCCCCACCACGAAGGCGCCGACCGCGAAAAACGCGACGTGCAGACTGGCGGCGGTGAACTCCAGGGCCAGCAGGACGAATCCGATGACGATCCAGATCCACCAGGTCATATGTGTGTGGGCGGGAGGGTAGCAGATTCGAGTGCTGAGTGATGAGTGATGAGTGATGAGGGCTCAGGGCCGCGCCGCGGCGCGGATGGTCGTCGAGAGCAGCGCGTATTCTTCCTCGTGCGGGACGCGGTCGTACCGCTCCAGCTCGTCCAGACCGACGTACCGCACCTCGGCCACCTCGGCCGGGTCGAGTGTCAGCGTGGAAAGGTCGACGTCGCGGCGGACGATGTGCACCTCGTGGAACTCGTTCTCGACGTAGTCGTCGCGCAAGCGGGTGCTGTACCGCAGCGTGCCGATGTGGATGAGGTCCTCGGGCGCGATCAGGAGGCCGATCTCCTCGTGCGTCTCGCGGATCGCGGCGTCCATGGCCGACTCGCCGGCCGAGACGTGGCCGGCCACGGAGATGTCCCACAGCCCCGGCCAGTTCTCCTTCGCCAGGGCGCGGCGCTGCAGCAGCACTCGGCCGTCGGACGCGACGATCCAGACGTGCGCGCAGCGGTGCCAGTCGCCGTCGCGATGGACGTCGGGCTTGGGTTTGACGATGCCGGCGGGCATGCCGTCGGGTGTGAGGACGTCGATCTGCTCGAGCATGGGGTGCAGAGTACCGCGTGGAGCGCCGGCGTCCCGCCGGCTGTGCGGGCGGCGTCCCCGCCGCCCGCGTACTCGGGAGGACGGAGCC
>DASUSN010000230.1:0-48661 GCA_036375075.1 Thermoanaerobaculia bacterium
CCGCTCTGGTACAGCCAAGGCGATCCCTGCCCGCCCTACCAAAGCGGTGGCTCCCGCCCATCCGCCACCCCCGCCACCGCACTCCTAGAACGAAGCAAAATTCGCGTTGTCTCCGCACCCCAAACGCCGCTATTGCGCCAGTTCCATCGCGTTCATGACGAGGGCGTAGAGGCCGGGGGTGTTCATGCGCCACATGGGGTTGGTGGACATCAGGATCACGTGGCCCTTGCCGCGG
The DNA here is from genome assembly GCA_036375075.1 of Thermoanaerobaculia bacterium. Taxonomy (GTDB): domain Bacteria; phylum Acidobacteriota; class Thermoanaerobaculia; order Gp7-AA8; family Gp7-AA8; genus QHVT01. The sequence continues at coordinate 236 of DASUSN010000230.1, forward strand.
GGCACGTCGATGACGGCGGGTTTGCCGGAGATCTCGTCCGCGCCTTCGAGCATGCCGGAGAGGAGGGGGTCTTTCTCGGCGAAGGAGATGACGACGCGGGGGCGGTCTTCGGGGCGCGGGAAGATGGCTTCGACGCTCCAGGGGGAGTCCTCGGGGAGCTGGAAGCCTTCTTCGCCGGCCGCGGGCTTGGGACGCTCGGGGGCGGGGATGAAGGGGCGGCCCTGGGGGACGTCGGGGTCGTCTTTGCCTCCGCGGCCGCTGGGACGGGTCTCGCGCTCGCGGTCTTCGCGGAAGCCGACGGTGAAGACGGGGCCGCCGGCGAAGTAGAGGGGCAGGGTGGCGTCGTAGCCTTTGGCGATGGGGTGTTTGGCGTCTTTCACCGCGCCGCGGACGATGGTGCCGGGGGCTTTGAGCTTGCTGGTGTCGGTGACGCGCACCCAGCGCGCGAGGCCGTATTCGACGGCCCAGACGGACGTATCGCGGGCGGTGACGAGCACGCCGCCGTTCTCGACGAACTGCAGGAGGTTCTGCACGCCGCCGAGGCCGAGGCCGGGGCGCATGTCGTCGGTCTCGTCGACGCCGAGGTTGGGGGTGAGATCGGTCTTCTTCCAGGGAAGCGGCGGGCCGGGAGTGTAGCCGTTGACGATGTCCTGGGGCGAGGTCTGGCCGCCGATGGGCGGGAAGAGGATGACGTCGTATCGGTCGCGCAGGTTCGTCATCGACGCAACGTCCTGCGTGGAGATGTAGTCGTACGGGACGCCCATCGACTCGAGCGCGAGCCGCCACCATCCTTCGTTCTGCGTGGAGAACCAGGTGTGCATCAGCGCGATGCGCGGCTTCTTCGCGGCGGGGTCGGCGAAGCGCTGCCGCACGTAAGCTACCTCGGCCAGGTTCTCCTTCACCGCGGGCGCGGACGCGGGCGCCGTGCGCGGGCGCATCTTCACCTTCAGCACGTCGGGGTTGGCCACGCGGGTGACGTCGACGTTGAACAGGTAGCCGAGGGTCCAGCCGGTGTCGTCGTAGACGCGCTCCTCGCCGCGGACGTACTGGACGTCCAGCAGAGTATCCGCGAGGCGCGAGTACGGCTGGTCCATGCGGATGATGTACGAGCCCTTCGCGAACTTCACCGGCTCCGGCTTCTTCGGCTCCTTCTCCTGCGCCCTGTCCCCTGCGCCCTGCGCCCTGGTCACGGGCGGCCACTGCGGGTCCAGCGAGAACGGCGCGTCGGCGACGTGGATCTCGATGCCGTGGCGGTCGAGGAGGGTCAGCAGCTCGTGCACCTGCCCCTGGCGCTTCTGCGCGCCGTCGATGACCCACGCGGCCGGGCCTTCGTTCGCGGCTTTGGCCACGGCGCGCTTGCCCATCGTCCAGTAGCGGTCGAGGAAGCGCTCGCGGTTCCCGGCCATGTCGTGCAGCGCGAAGAGCAGCGCGGACTGCTGGTAGTTGATGTTGTTCCGCAGCGACCACCGCACCTCGGGCAGGGCGGGGTTCTGGCGGAACCACGCGCGCTCGCTCTGGGCGCGGACGACGCGCTTCTCCGTGGTCGGCCAGCGGTTGCCGAAGGTCTCGTAGAAGCGGGCCACGGTGTTGCGGCCCGCGCCGAGCCAGAAGAGGTAGTTCGGCGCCCAGCCGTCCCAGAAGCCGTGCAGCCACACGCCGGGCAGGCCGCGGCTGGTGAGCTCGTCCATCTCATGGAAGCCCATGCGATGCCACTCGTCGATCATCAGCGGGTCGAGGGCGGGGTTGAACGGGCCGGTGCCGGTGGAGATGTAGAGGAACGGCACGGACTCGTGCAGGTCGTGCATGACCTGCGGATGGAAGCGGTAGTAGGCCTTCATGGCGTTCCGGCTGAGCGCGAGGGCCATGGCGATCTGGTCGCGGTTGTTGTCGTGGGCGACGTACTTGCCCCAGTACGCGAGCGGCGGCGTGGGCAGCGTGGGATTGGCGGCGCGGTAGCGCCAGAGGTCGACCTGCCGGTTGCGGCCGTCGACTTCGAGGACGGGCGTGATCAGGGTGATGACGTTGTCGCGGATGGCGCGGATGAACGGCGTGTCCTCGACGGCGAGGCGGAAGGCGAGCTCCATGAGCATCTCGGGGCTGCCGGTCTCCGGCGAGTGCATGGCGCCGGTGGCGTAGTAGAACGGCTTGCCCTGCGCGATCAGCGCGCGCGCTTCCTCGTCGCCGATCTTCCGCGGATCGGCGAGCTTGCGGGTGATGTCGGCGTAGCGGTCTAGGTTGGCGATGGTCTCTTCGCTGGCGATGGCGACGACGATGAACTCGCGCCCCTCCTCGCTCTGCCCGATGGAGAAGACCTTCACACGCGGCGACGCGCTCTCCAGCGCGCGCATGTAGCGGTACACGTCCTCGGCGTAGGTGAGCTTCCCTTCCGCACCGGCGATGTAGCCGTGGTGCTCGAGCGGGGAGGGGACGGTGTCGGAAGCGGGGAGGTGGTCGACGAGCTCGGTCATGAACCGCGGCTCGGTGGTCTGCCTGCGGATCTCGTCGGTGTACTGCTGGTCGACCTGCGCGAACGCGGTGGTGGCAGCGAGGAGGAGCAGCGCGAGTGTTCTCATCGAGCGCGAATGCTATCGCGCGCACACGCCGTTGCGAATGATGTCCGCAATCTCCACGACCACCTCGCGGGAGTCCTTCCCGAACGGCGCGTCGACGCCGAAGAGGATCTCCACGGAGAAGTAGTTGAAGAACATGCGCGCCGTCAGGAGCAGCGCGGAGGTGGGGGAGACGCCGGGCCGGAGGCGGCTCTGGATCTCTTCGAGGGTGCCCTGCTCGGCGAAGACGCGCGTGTAGCGCTCGGCCATCTCGCCGTAGAACTTCTGGATGTGCGTGCCGCCGAACTCGATGACGTCGACGTAGATGAGCAGGTTGTAGGCGCGGAACTGGCGGATGCTGTCGCGGGCGGCGAAGCCGAGCTGCTCGAGGTTGTCGGGGAAGCGCTCGCCGCCGTAGAGCACGCGGCGGAAGGGAAAGCGCGGCGTGTCCACGATGGCGAAGTACTCGTCGATCAGCTCGCGGAAGATCCGTTCTTTGTCCGGGAAGTGGTGATAGACGTTGCCGGTGGAGACCTTGGCGCGATCGGCGATGTCGCGCATGGTCGTGGCGCGGTACCCCTGCTGGGAAAAGAGATGCAGCGCAGCGTCGAGGACTGCGCGGCGGCTTCGCTCCGATTTTTCTTCGCGCAGCATTGCTGACGGACCGGGCGCAGTGAACCGCATTTCCGCAATGCCGTCAATCGGTTTTCCTCGACGGAGGACGATAGACTTCGCGCGGTGTCCTCGCCTTACGCCTCGCTCCGGATCCCCGACTTTCGCAGGCTCCTTCTCTCGCACGGGACGCTCACGCTGGCCCGTGAGGCCCAGATCGTGGTCGTGGGCTGGCAGGTCTTCGCGCTGACGCGCGACCCGCTCACCCTCGGCCTGATCGGGCTGGCGGAGGCGCTGCCGTTCATTGCCATCGCTTTGTATGCGGGACATGTGGCGGACCGCGCGGAGCGGCGGACGCTGGCGCTTGCTGGGACGTTCGCGCTGGTGGTGTCGGCGATCGCGCTGCTGGTGCTGACGATGGTCCCCGGCGCGATTCACGCGCAGCGGGTCTGGCCGGTGTACGTGATCGTGGCGCTGAGCGCGACGGCGCGGAGCTTCATGCGTCCGGCGGTGTTCGCGCTGTCGGCCTCGGTCGTGCCGCGCGAGATGTATTCGAGCGCGGTGGCATGGCGGACGTCGTCGTGGCATCTGGCGGCGGTGGCGGGTCCAGCGGCGGGCGGGATGCTGTACGGGTTCTCGGGGCCGGCGCTGGCGTACGCGGTGGTGATCATGGTGATGGGGTTCTCGCTGGCCGCGATCGCCTCGGTCGCGCATCGCGAGAAGCCCACGCCGCCGGACATGCCGCTGGGCGAGAGTCTGAAGAGCGGCATCCGCTTCGTGTGGCGCGAGCCGGTGCTGCTGGCGGCGATGACGCTCGATCTGTTCGCGGTGCTGTTCGGCGGCGCGGTGGCGCTGCTGCCGGCGTTCGCGACGCTCCTGGACGCCGGTCCGGAAGGACTGGGCATCCTCCGCGCGGCGCCGGCGGCGGGCTCGATCCTGATGGGGATGTGGATCGCCCACCGTCCGCCGATGAAGCACGCCGGAGTGGCGCTGTTCGCGTCGGTGGCGGCGTTCGGTGTGTGCATGCTCGGGTTCGCGTGGTCGCGCGAGCTGTGGCTGTCGTTCGCGCTGCTGTTCGCCAGCGGCGTGTTCGACAACGTGAGCGTGGTGATCCGCTCCACGCTCCTCCAGACCCGCACGCCCCCCGAGCTCCTCGGCCGCGTGTCGGCGGTGAATCAGATCTTCATCGGCTCGTCGAACGAGATCGGCGCGTTCGAGTCCGGCCTCGCCGCGCGCCTCCTCGGCGTAGTGCCGTCGGTGGTGTTCGGCGGGTGTATGACGCTGCTCGTCGTTGCGGTGACGGCGTGGCGGGCGCCGGCGTTGCGGAAACTGCGGGAGATCTGATGGGAAGTCTCAAAGTCTCAAAGTCGCAAAGTCGCAAAGAAGGCGGCAAGAACGCTCTTTGAGACTTTGAGACTTTGAGGCTTTGCGACTCTCCTCATTGTAGAAACGAGCTCCCACGGCTCTCGGAGCTCATCTGTAAGGGACAAAGTGCGAGCTATCCTCGGGGCTGTGAAGGGCCGCGCTGCCACTTGGAATCCGCAGAACCGCTTCGAGAAGCTCGAGTACGTTCGGGACGAGGAAGCGCCGCCGGACGATTCGTCGCCGCGCACGATCTACATGCGCGATCCGACGCGCACGATCATCGCCACGAACGACAGTCCGGACATCGGCTTCGAGGCGAGCGTCAATCCGTACCGCGGGTGCGAGCACGGCTGCATCTATTGTTTCGCCCGGCCGACGCACGAGTACCTGGGCATGTCCGCGGGTCTCGACTTCGAGACGCGGATCCTGGTGAAGGAAGACGCTCCGGTGCTGCTGCGGGAGGAGCTGAACGCGAAGAAGTGGCAGCCGAAGGTGCTGGCGATCAGCGGGGTGACGGACCCGTATCAGCCGATCGAGAGGAAGCTGGGCATCACGCGCGGCTGTCTCGCGGTGCTGGCGGACCTCCGCAATCCGGTGGCGGTGATCACGAAGAACCATCTGGTCACGCGCGACGCGGACCTGCTCGCGGAGCTCGCGGAGCACAACGCGGCGCGCGTGTTCATCTCCATCACGACGCTCGACCATTCGCTGCAGCGGACCATGGAGCCGCGCACGTCGACGCCCGACCTGCGCCTCGACGCGATCGCCACGCTCGCGGCGGCGGGCGTGCCGGTGGGGGTGATGGTCGCTCCGGTGATCCCGGCGCTGACCGATCACGAGATGCCCGCCATCCTGGCCGCGGCGAAGAAGGCGGGCGCGCGGTGGGCGGGCTACGTCGCGCTGCGCCTGCCGTGGGCGGTCGCGCCGCTGTTCGAGCAGTGGCTCACGGAGCACTTCCCGGACCGCAAGGACAAGGTGCTGAACCGCGTCCGCGAGCTGCGGGAGGGGAAGCTGTACGACGCGAAGTGGGGCGTGCGCGGCCGCGGCACGGGCGTGTTCGCGGACCAGATGGAGGCGCTGTTCGACGTCACGTGCCGCAAACTGGGCCTCAATGAAGAGGACCGCAAGCTGTCGACGGCGGCGTTCCGCAGGCGGTCGGCACAGGCTTCGCTGTTTTAACGCGCATGAAGACGATTTTCGAAGGCGACCACATTTACGTCCTCGAGCGTGACCACTGGCAGTACGTGGAGCGCAAGAAGGGCAAGACCGCGGCGGCGGTGCTGGCGGAGACGGACGACGGCGAGATCGTTCTCACCGAGCAGTTCCGCCGTCCGCTGAACGCGCGCGTCATCGACTTCCCGGCGGGGCTCATCGGAGACGAGGATCCGGACACCGACGGCGCGGAGACGGCGAAGAAGGAGCTGGAGGAGGAGGCGGGCTACACCTGCGAGTCCGTCGAGCTGCTCGCGCGCGGACCGAGCTCGCCGGGGATCACGTCCGAGATCGTGAGCCTCTATCGCGCGCGCGGCGTGCGGAAGGTCGGGAAGGGCGGGGGCGTGGGCGGCGAGGACATCACGGTGCACCTGGTTCCGCGCGGGCGGCTGCGCTCGTTTCTGCGGGAGAAGGCCGAGGAGGGCGTGCTCACGGACCTGAAAGTGGCGCTCTACTTTTCCGATCAGCGAGAATGAAGGGGTGTTGAGCTTCGTCCTCGCGGTCGTGTTGAGCGCGCGGGTGCGCGTCGTCGTCGTGACGCAGCCCGTGCCCGACGGCAGTGCGATTCGCGCGGACGTCATCTCCGCGCTCGACCGGGCGACGGACATCGAGCCGTGGGGCGACGGTCCGGCGTTCGCCGCGGAGATCGACGCGGACGATCTCGAGGAGCTGCGCAGCGATCCCCGGATCCGGGCCGTGGCCGTCGATACCGGCGGCAGCGGCGGGCTGGCGCAGAGCCTCCCGTTCATCGGCGCCGACCGCGTGCATGCGCTGGGGATCGACGGGCGCGGGACGACGGTGGCGGTGCTCGACAGCGGCATCGATTCCAGCCATCCCGCCTTCGCCGGACGCATCGCCGGGGAGGCGTGCTTCTGCGACAACCTGGACGGAACGGGCTGCTGTCCGTCCGGCGCCGTCGAGCGCCTCGGTCCCGGCGCCGCGCGGGACGATCAGGGGCACGGGACGCATGTCGCGGGGATCGTCTCCGGGGTTGCGCCGGCGACGGAGCTGGTGGCGGTCAAAGTGCTCGACTTCGCGAACCGCTTCCGCAGCTTTACGCAGATCTACCGGGCGCTGGAATGGGTCGCGGACAACCGTCCGGACGTCGACGCGATCAACATGAGTCTCGGCTCGGATGCGCTGTTGACGGACTCCGAGTGCGAGTCGTACGCGATCGCATGGGGGCTGCAGCCGGTCATCGCGCGCCTGCGCAAGCGCGGCGTGCTGATCGCGGCGTCGAGCGGCAACAACGGCGACAAGAACCGCATGTGGCTGCCCGCGTGTATGTCCGACGTTCTCGGCGTCGGCGCTACGTTCGACAACGTCGATAGCGTCGCTTCCTTTACGAACAGCGGGCCTTCGCTCGATCTGCTCGCGCCGGGGGTGTCGATCACGTCGACGGCCCGTGGCGGGGGTGCGACCACGTTGTCCGGGACGTCGATGGCCGCGCCGCACGTGGCGGGTCTGATCGCGTTGATGAAGCAGAAGGCGGGACCGGTGTTTCCTTCGGACTCCATCCAGACGCTGTTGCGCGCGAACGGCAAGCCGGTGCTGGATGGCCGCAACGGGATCACCGCCCCGCGCATCGACGCGTTCGCGACGATCAACGCCACCCCGGCGCCGCCGTCGCTGCCGCGCCGGCGCGCCGCGCGGCATTGACGACTGTCCTCCTGAGCCGGCGTAGCGCGGCGAAGGACCCCCTGCCGATAGCACGCGTCGCGCGCGAATCAGGGGGTCCTTCGCCGTCTACGCGGCTCAGGATGACAGCGAGGGGTCCACTCGCAGCACGATCTTGCCGAAGTGTTCGCTCGACTCCATCAGGTCGTGGGCCTCGTCCGCGCGCTCGAGGGGGAGGACGGTGTGGATCACGGGGCGGATCCGCCCCGCGTCGAGGTCGGCGCCGAAACGTTCGAGGAACGCGTCCACGATCGCGGCTTTGTCTTTGACGGAACGGGCGCGGAGGGTCGAGCCGATGATCTGGGCGCGCTTGCCGAGGAGCTTCATGACGTCGACCTGGGCGTCGCGCTCGCCGCCCATGGAGCCGATGATCACGATCCGGCCGTCCATCGCCAGCGCTTCGAGGTCGCGCGGGAGGTAGCGGGCGCCGATGTGGTCGAGGATCACGTTTGCGCCGCGGGCCTTCGCGACGAAGTCCTCTTCCCGATAGTCGATGGCCACGTCCGCACCGTGGGCGACGCAGCGCTCGCACTTTTCGGGCGAGCCGGCGGTGACGAGGACGCGCGCGCCGGCGAGCTTCGCCAGGGTCGTCCCGGCCGTGCCGACGCCGCTCCCGCCGCCGTGAATGAGCACGGTCTCGCCTGCACCCAGGCGGGCGAGCAGGAAGAGGTTCAGGAACGCGGTGAGGAAGACCTCCGGGAGCGCGGCCGCTTCTTCGTCGCTGAGCGCATCCGGCACGTGCATCGCGGAGCCGGCGTCGACGACCACTTCCTCCGCGTAGCCGCCGCCGGCGAGCAGCGCCATCGCGCGGTCGCCGACCTTCCAGCCGCGCACCTCGGCGCCGGTTTCCGCGACCACGCCCGCGCATTCCAGCCCGAGGACGTGGGACGCGCCGGGAGGGGGCGGATAGCGGCCGGCGCGCTGGAGGAGGTCCGCGCGATTGACGGCCGTCGCGCGGACGGCGATGCGCAGGTCGTGGGGGCCGAGAACGGGGCGCGGGGCGTCGCCGATCTCGAGAGCGTGGGTTTGAGTGACCAGGATGGCTCGCATGAGGCGCCGAGTCTACGAGTCGTCGAGTCTTCGAGGAAAGCCTCTCGGAGACTGGACGACTCGGCGACTCGACGGCTATCGTTTCGCGCGCGTGACTGACAACCTGGCCATTTCCTGTAAAGGGTTGCGAAAGCATTACTCCGATGTCAAAGCGGTCGACGGCCTCGATCTCGACGTGATCCGCGGCGAATGCTTCGGCCTCCTCGGACCGAACGGCGCGGGCAAGACGACGACGATCGAGATCCTCGAGGGGCTGAACACTCCCGACGACGGCGAGGTCCGCATCCTCGGCCTGTCGTGGAAGGACGACGAGCGCGACATCCGCGAGCGCATCGGCGTCTCGCTGCAGGAGACGCAGTTCAGCGAGAAGATCACGGTGTACGAGACCCTCCGTCTTTTCCGCTCGTTCTACCGCCGCGGGCCGGACCCCGAGGAACTGCTGCGGGGGCTGTCGCTGGACGAGAAGCGGAACGCGCGCGTGGGCAAGCTGTCCGGAGGGCAGAAGCAGCGCCTCGGCGTCGCCTGCGCGCTGGTGGGCGAGCCGGACATCCTCTTCCTCGACGAGCCGACGACGGGCCTGGACCCGCAGTCGCGGCTGCAGTTGTGGGAGATCGTCACGCAGTACCGCCAGCGCGGTGGGACGATTCTGCTGACGACGCACTACATGGAGGAGGCCGAGCGGCTGTGCGACCGCATCGCCATCGTCGATCACGGGAAGCGCATCGCGCTCGGAACGCCGACGGAGCTGATCGCGACGCTCGAGGCGCCGCACATCATCGAGGTGACGACCGATCCGGCGCTGGAGGAGGCGGACTTCCGCGACATCGCCGGATTTCACGGGGCGACGCGCCACGGGGCGGGATGGTCGCTGCGCGTGGACTCGCTGGCGCTGGCGGTGCCGCAGCTCCTGGCGGCCATCGACGCGCGCGGCGCGAAGCTGGCGACGCTCACGACGCACGCGGCCACGCTGGAGGATCTGTTCGTGGCGATGACCGGAAGGGAGCTGCGCGATGCCTGAGCAGCGTCCCGCTCGGAAGCCCACTCATTCGCCGCTCCTCGAGCTCACGGTCTATCGGCTGAAGGAGTTCCTGCGCGAGCCGGACGCGGTGTTCTGGGTCTTCGCGTTCCCGATGCTCCTCACGCTGGCCCTGGGGTTCGCGTTCCGCGAGAAGCCGCCGGACCGGATCCCGGTCGGCGTGAGCGAGGGTCCGTTCGCGCAGCGGCACCTCGCGGCGATGCAGAAGTCGCCCGCGCTGCAGGCGCGGATCTATGCGGAGCAGCTCGGGCGCGAGGAGCTGCGCCGCGGCAAGATCTCGCTGCTCGTGGAGGGCGGCACGCCGCCCGTCTACCGCTACGACCCGACGCGGCCGGAGTCGCGCACGGCGAAGGTGGAAGTGGACGCCGCGCTGCAGGCAGGCGTGGGGCGCCGCGATGCGTTCACGGCGAAAGAGGAGCACGTCACGGAGCAGGGCTCGCGCTACGTCGATTTCCTCGTGCCCGGCCTCATCGCCATGAACATCATGGGCACGGGCTTGTGGAGCATCTCGTTTGCCATCGTGAACGCGCGGCTCAAGAAGCTGCTCAAGCGTTTCCTGGCCACGCCGATGCGCAAGTCGTCGTATCTCGCGGCGCAGTTCCTGTCCCGGCTCGTGTTCCTGGTGCTGGAGGTCGGGGTGGTGGCGGTGTTCGCGTGGCTCGTGTTCGACGTCGCCGTCCGCGGCCCGATCTGGCTGTTCTGCTTCCTCTGCCTCCTCGGCGGCGCCGCCTTCGCGGGCATCGGTGTCCTCGTGTCGTCGCGGGTCCGGACGCTGGAGGGGGTGAACGGCCTGATGAACGTGGTGATGCTGCCGATGTGGATCTGCTCGGGCGTGTTCTTCTCGTACGAGCGCTTCCCCGACGCGGCGAAGCCGATCATCCGCGCGCTGCCGCTGACCGCCCTCACGGACGCGCTTCGCGCGGTGATGAACGACGGGTATGGCCTGGCGGCCGTAACGCCGCAGATCGTCAATCTGGCGTTGTGGACGGTGGTGAGCTTCCTGATCGGGCTGAAAATCTTCCGGTGGAGCTGACCCCAAGCCCCGAGCGAAGTCGAGGGGCCAACTTAGCACCTGCGCTGAATGATCCGACAGGCGGCTGCACGTGCATCGCGCCTTCGTGCGCGTTCCGCGTTGCTGCTAACGTGGCCCCTCGACTTCGCTCGGGGCTGGCCCGAGAAGCTCACCACCTCCCGATCGTTCGTCATCCACAGGCGGAAGCCGCGCTCGTTCGACAGGTAGCGGAGGATCGTCTTGCGCAGGCCGCAGCGGCAGGGGATCTCCGTTTCCAGCTCCTCGAGGCGTGCGGGATAGCCGTCGTGCTCCGCGTGGAACCGCACCAGCGCGTCGCGCACTTCGTAGCCGCGGGTGAGGCATTCGTTCCAGGCGCGGGTGAAGTGGCGTTGGCCGAGGAGGACGCCGCCGAAGAGGGCCAGGCCGGTGAGGAGGACGTAGGGGCGGCCGGCGGCTTTGGTGAAGACGGCGAGGAGGACCGTGGTGATGGGGATGACCCAGGCGAAGAGATGCTGCAGGACTCCGAGCTCGCCCCGTTCGCCGAGTGCAACGCCAAACAAAAACGCCGCGCCGGCATAGGCCAGCGCGGCGATGAGACGGCTCAGCAGGACCACTAGAGAACCTTACTGCTTGCCCCGAGCGAAGTCGAGGGGCCGAGTTAGCAGCAACGCAGCGTGTGCACGAAGCACGGTGCATGTGCAGCGTCGATCGGATATTGAAGCGCAGGTGCTAAGTTGGCCCCTCGACTTCGCTCGGGGCTATGGGAAACGCACTAGAACGAGAATACCAGACCGGCGTTGACCTCTCCCTGGTAGAAGTCCTGGTTGTAGAAGTAGTCGCAGACCGTGCACTCGTCGTCCTCTTCGAGCGCGGTGTAGTAGCCGCGGCCCTCGAAGCGGAAGCTGAGCGAACGGCTCATCGGCACTTTCACGCCGATGCCCGCGGACGCGGAGAAGCGCTGCTCGGCATCGACTCCGGTGAGCTGCGGATCGAGGTTCGCGAGACCGGCGCTGACGATCACGTACGGCGTGGCGTTGCGCGAGCGGGCGAAGGGGATCTGCAGGCCGCCGTGCAGGTAGGTGACGTCGATGTCCGCCACTTCGTCTTCCGGCTCGAACAGGCCGCCGCCCGTCGACAGCTCGGAAGACTGACGGTTCGCCATCAGCTCCAGCTTCATGCCGGTGTCGCCGAGGGGGATGGCGAAGTTGACGCCGAAGTTCGGGCTCGGCTCGACGTCGACGTCCTGGCCGAAGATGAAGGTCTGGTCGGCGAAGATGGTGCCGCCCCAGCGGTAGCCGATGAACGGCGTCAGCTCGAAGGCCGAGTCTCTCGGGGAGTAGCGGCGGTCGTCGTAATCCGGACGGCGGCGGCGCCAGTCGTCATCGCGATCCTGGGCGAGCATGGGGAGGGCGGTGAGGAGAAGGAGAACAGCCAGTACTGCTTTTCGCATGGAACCTCCGAAGGTGGTTGGCGGCAGCCCGCCAACCGATCCGCACTTACAATCCCCGGACCATGAAGATTGCCACCTGGAATGTGAACGGAATCCGCGCGCGGCACGAGCAATTCGTGGCGTGGACGGCGGCCGAACAGCCGGACGTCATCTGCCTGCAGGAGATCAAGGCCAGGCTCGACCAGATCCCGCAAAGCTGTTCCCTGGAAGGATATACGTGCTACTGGCACGGCGCGGGCGGCTACTCCGGCGTGGGGCTGCACGTCCGTACCGGGTTCGCCGCGCAGCCGGAGATCACCCACCCTTCGTTCGACACCGAGACCCGGATCGTACAGGCCCAAATCGAGGACACTGTGTTCACCAGCGTGTACGTCCCGAACGGCGGGAAGGACTTCGAGGCGAAGATCGCGTTCATCAACGCGTTGATCGCCTATGCCGCCGGCCTGAAGGCGCAGGGGCTGAAGCTCGTGCTCTGCGGCGACATGAACATCGCCCGGACGGAGATGGACGTCCATCCGAAGGAGCGCAAGCCGCGCACGATCGGGCAGTTGCCCGTGGAGCGGGAGCTGCTCGAGCAGCTCATCCGCGAAGGAGGGCTGGTCGATGTCGGACGGATGCTGTACCCCGACGACGCGAACTACTTCTCGTGGTGGGCGCCGTGGCGGCAGATGCGCGAGCGCAACATCGGCTGGCGCCTCGACTACGTGCTGGCGAGCGAGTCGCTGGCGAAGCGCGCGGTGTCGTGTCCCTCGCAGCGCGAGGTGGGGACGAGCGATCACGCGCCGGTGGTGGCCGTCTTCCGGGAACCCTGAGCGAAGCCGAAGGGTCAACTGAGCAGCAACGCGTCGCGTGCCGGCAGCGCGACACACGTGCAGCCGCCTGTCGGCTTACTCCGCGCAGGTGCTAACGTGGCCCCTCGACTTCGCTCGGGGCTACGGACCATCGGGGGGCTGCTACCGACAGCCCCAAAAAGAAAAAGCCGGCGTGACTACGCCGGCTTTTCCGTACTGCGTGTAGCTGCGTTCTACTCGAGAACCACCAGCACCACGCGGCGGTTGGCGGTGCGTCCCGCGCGGGTCTTGTTGGACTCGAGGGGAAGCGTGTCGCCGTAGGAGATCGTGGACATGCGGTTCAGCGCAAGCTTGTGCTCGCGCGAGAGGTAGCGGCGCACCGAGTCCGCGCGGCGCTGGCCGAGCTCCTCGTTGTACACCTCGCCGCCCGTGTCGTCCGTGTGGCCCTGGATCTCGACGAAGTACTGCGACTCGAGGCCCTTGACCTTGCCCGCGAACTCGTCGAGCGCGGTCTTGGCTTCGGTCGAAAGCTCATACGAGTCGAGCTTGAACTTCACCCGATCCTCGGAGAACGTCTGCTCGAAAACGACTTTGCCCTTGGCGAGCACGCCGGCTTCCTGCGCGCGCTGGAGTGCTTCCGCGGCGGACTGGCTGAGCTGCTCGACCCGGGCGTCCGTGGCCGTCTGCTTCTGCTGCAGATCCTCGACCTGCGAGGCTACCGATTCGATTTTCTGGTTCGTCGACGCCTGCGAGGCGGCGATCTTTTCGTCGACCGATTTCGACGTGGCGCACGCGCCGAGGACTACTGGCAGCGCGATGGCGCAAAGAGCTCTGGAAAACTTCTTCATCGACTCTTTTTCCTTTCGTTGCGCTTGGATCTCTCGCGTGACGAGGACGCAGTCTGTACCGGAGGCTCAGTGCCGCGGTAGCCGGCCCGAACGCGAACAGCACGCACTCGACCAGCGAGCTCCAGCGAAATGCGGCGGTACTTTACACCGCCTTTTCCCGTGGGCGGGAAGCCAATCAAATATTGGGCCCGAAGGATACTTTCGATCCCATCCATTGCACGCGCAAGCTCTTCGGGACGGTTGCCGACGAACAGGCGGCCGCCGCTTGCGGCGGCGAGCTCTTCCAGGACGTCGATGTTCGCCAGCTCTTCGCTGACGGGCGCGCTTTCGCGCTGCGTGCGCTGCTCCCCGGGCTCGCGTAACCCGAAGGCGTAGATGGGGATAGCCATGCCTTCCATGCGCTTCTCGATGGTCGCGCGGGTCATGCGCGAGGCGTTGTCGATGCCGTCGCTGAGGAGGATGATCGCGCGCGTCGGATTGCGCCCGAGCTCGCTCCGTTCGGGCATTTCCGCGAGGGCATCAAAAAAAGCTGTTTTTCCCCACGGCTTGACCACGTCGAGGGCCCGGGCGATGGCCGAGGGGTTCTCCGTGAATGGGACGAGCTCGTTGGCGTGACCCTGGTAATCGAACACGAACAGCGCGAAATCGTCGCCCTCGCGCCGCCGCGCGATGAGCGCGTTGATGGCCGCTTTCGCCGCGTCGATCTTGCCCGCGAGGCCCATCGAGCCGGAGCCGTCGAGGAGGATGGTCCACGACACCGGCGCGTTGCGCGACTGTTCGAAGAGGTCGGTGCGGACCTTCTGCCCGTCGACGAGCAGCGAGACTTCTTTCTCTTTGAGGTTGACGATCGGGACGCCCTTCGCGCTGAGCACGCTGAAGGGGACCATGACGTAGGAGACGGAGACCTGTTCGGAGAACTTGTCGTCCTGCTGTTGCGGAAAAGCGGCGGTCGCCGCGCAGAGGCTGAGCGCGGCAACGAGGATGAAGCGGCGAATCATGGAAAGGAGAACGAGGCGGGGACGCCTCGTCATCCCTTCTTCAACGGGATGAACTGATCGTCTTCCTGATGAGAACGCTCCCACTTGAGGAAGTCGTAGTAGCCGCAGCGGGGCTTGTCGGGGTACTCGTGGCAGACGCCCGGACGCGCGTCGTAGACCGTGCAGCGGCGCGTCTTGGTGTCGATGAACATGCAGATCGAGCCGTAGATCTTGTCCTTCTGGTGCCGCAGGACCTGCTCGCCTTCCTTGATCTTCGTGAAGCGGCGGCGTGCGGTCTCGACGTCGATGTCGAAATGACGCGCCAGACGGCGCAGATCGCTGTTCTCGACGATGATGCGGTCGTAGCTGCAGCAGTACGCCGGACACTTGAGGCAGTCGTAGCTCAGTTTGCGCGCGGGAGGGGCGTCGGTCTGGATCGTCATGATCTTTGCGTTCAGTGTAACGGCATGAGCGAATCTGACAAAGAGCCGGACGCATGAGGGTCCTCATCGCTCTCGCCACGCTCTTCGCCGGTGCCTGCTGCACGTCGCTGCCGCGGTTGCCGGAGAAGCGGGTGGCCTTTCCGCCGCACGCGCCGGAAGCGGAGCGCGTGACGGAGCGGAGCGAGATCTGGCGCGACGAGAAGCGCGGCCGGGACGTGCCGGTGAAGATCTACGGCGACTCCGGGCCGGTGGTGGTCTTCTCGCACGGCATCGGTGAGAACCGCGACTCGTACGCGTGGCTCGGGCGCGCGCTGGCGCGGCATGGCTTCCGGGCCGTGCACGTCACCCACGCGGGCACCGACCGCGCGGTGCTCGAGCGCGGCTACCGGCATCTCTACCGCGCGGTGAAGCAGAAGGAGAACTGGGTGGCGCGGCCGCTGGACGTCAGCTTCGTGCTCGATCGTCTCGGAGTTGCCGAGGCGGCGGTGGTGGGGCACTCGGCCGGCGCGTTCACGGCGTTCGCGGTGTCGGGGCTGCGCACGGCAGGCGGCGAGACGCTGCGCGATCCGCGGGTGAAGGTGGCGGTGGCGATGTCGATGCCTCGCCTGGACGGAGTGGTCGCGGAAGGCGGCTACGACGCGATCGCCGTCCCGCTGCTGAACATGACCGGCACGTGCGACACGAGCATCATCTACCGCACCTTCCCGAAGCACCGGCGGATCCCGTTCGAGCAGACGCACGCGCCGCGGCAGTACCTGGTGACGATGCAGGGAGTGAATCACGACACGTTCGTCCTGGAGGATCCGCGGAACGAGGAGATCGCGGCGGTGACGATCGCGTTTCTGCGGGCGTGGATGCGGGGTGATGACGCGGCGCGGGCCTGGTTCGATGACCCGGGGGAGGGCACGGTAGGGAAGGTCCGGCTCGCTTTGGAACGCAAACCGCAGTAGTCGCGGCCGATGGACCACGCCGTCGCACTCGTTCAGGCGTACCTGCAGTTGAACGGCTACTTCACGTCGGCCGAATACCCGATCATCGCGGGGGCGGGGCGCAGCGGCTTCCGCACGATCACGGACATCGACATCCTGGCGTTCCGCTTTCCGACGGGTGAGCCGATGGTGAAGGGGAAGCGCAAGGCGCCGAAGGGCCTCGACGTCTCCGGGATCGACGACGGGCTGGCGGTGCCGACGGGCTCGATCGACATGATCATCGGCGAGGTGAAGGAAGGCCGGGTGAACATCAACACCGGCATCCGCGATCCGGAAGTGCTGCGCACGGTGATCAACCGGTTCGGACAGGTGGGGGACACGGACCGCGTGGTGCAGCATCTGCTGCACACGGGGACCGCGGAGATCCCTCCGGCGTATTCAGTGCGGCTGATCGCGTTCGGCTCGTTCCCGCCGGGCTCGGAGATCCCTCCCTGCCGCATCATCAGCCTGGGGCACGTGCTGCAGTTCCTGCAGAACTACGTGCGCAAGCACTGGCACATGCTGCGGCACCTGCAGTTCAAGGATCCGGCATTCGGGTTCCTGATGACGCTGGAGAAAGCGCGCCGCGGAGGGGCGGGGCGGCGCGGGGAGCAGGGCGTGGAGATCGTACCGCCGACGGGCGAGCGCGAACGCGCGCGGCTCCACGACCGGCGGCGGTGATGGTGGATTCATCCGGGACCGATGGTGGATTCATCCGGGATCGATGGTGGATTCACCCGGGACCGATTGTGGATTCATCCGGGACCGATTGTGGATTCATCCGGGACCGATGGGGGATCCATCCGGGACCGATGGGGGATCCATCCGGGATCGATGGTGGATCCATCCGGGAGCAGTGCCGGATTCGTCGGGGACCGGTGCCGGATTGATCGGGGATCGGTGCCGGATTCGTCCGGGATCAGTGCCGGATTGATCGGGGATCGGTGCCGGGTTCGCCCGGGATCAGTGCCGGATTGATCGGGGATCGGTACCGGATTGATCGGGGATCGGTGCCGGATTCGTCCGGGATCGGTGCCGGATTCGCCCGGGACCGGTGCCGGATTCGTCGGGGACCGGTGCCGGATTCGTCGGGGACGGGCGCCGGATTCGTCCGGGATCGGTCCCGGATTCGCCCGGGATCGGTGCCGGATTCGCCGGGGATCGATGCCGGATTCCCCGGGATCGATGCGGGATTCGCCCGGAATCGATGCCGGATTCGCCGGGACCGATGCCGGATTCGTCCGGGAGTCAGCTCGCCACGCGGTTGCGGCCCTGGCGTTTGGCGTCGTAGAGCGCGGCGTCGGCGACGCGCACGAAGTCGCCGGAGCCACTGCCGTCGCGGGGCGGGACCACGGACGCGACGCCGGCGCTGATGGTCACATGCCCCAGCGGCGACGCCGGATGCGCCAGCTCCAGCGCTTCGATGCGCTCGCGCAACCGGTGGGCGATCTGCAGCGCGTGACCGGCGTCGGTCTCGGGCAGCAGCACGGCGAACTCCTCGCCGCCGTAGCGCGCGACGAGGTCGCCCGCGCGCTGCACGCAGGCGAGCAGTGTTTCCGCCACGCGCCGGAGGCACTCGTCGCCGGCCTGGTGTCCGGCGGTGTCGTTGAACGGCTTGAAGTAGTCGATGTCGACCATGAGCAGCGACAGGGTGGAGCGGCTCCGTGCGGCGCGCCGCCACTCGATCGCCAGCGCCTCGTCGAAGTGCCGGCGGTTGAACAGGCCGGTGAGGCTGTCCTCGGTGGAGATGCGATGCAGCGTCTCGATGGCGCTGGCCAGATGCCGCGTCGTCTCCTCGAGGCGCTCGTTCACCGCGGCCATGTGGAAGGCACCGGCGATCTGGTCGGCGAACGCCTCGAAGGCGAGCACGTTCGCGGGCGTGAAGACGTCCGGCGATGCGCTCTCCAGATCGAGCGTGCCGAGGAACTGGTCCTGGAAGCGGATGGGAATGACGTAGTGCGAAGGGCCGCGGGAGCGGACCGGCTGCCGGACGATGGACACGGAGAGTTGCGGAAAGCGCTCGCGGATGTACTGCGTCACGCGATCGAGCAGTTGCTGGAGGTCGGTCGCTTCGAGCGCGGTGCGCGAGACCTCGCTCATCATCTCCATGAGCCGCGCGCGCTGCCGCAGCTCGTCGAAGAGCTGCGCGCTGGCGATCGCGCCGGCGATCTGATCGGCGACGGTCTCGAGCAGCTCGAGCTGTCCGCGGAACGCGCCGGGATGCCGGCTCTCGAGATTCAGCAGCGCGACGATGTGTCCGTGGTGCTTCACGGGCACGCAGAGCTCGGAGCGTGCGCCGGGCATGGTCTCGACGTAGTTCGGCCACTCGCGCACGTCGTCGATGAGCACCGGCCTGCCGGTCGATGCCACCTCGCCGACCACGCCGCTGCCGATCTCGCGTCCGTAGCCGACGTACACCGACGTCTCGGCCGACGTGGACAGGGCCTCGCACCGGAACGCGCCGCGCTGGAGATCGAGGGAGATCAGCGCCACGAACTCCCAGCCGAACCTCTCCGCGAGGGTGTCGGTGATCCGCTGGAGCATCGGCCGCAGCTCGAGGTCGAGCGTGGCGATGCGCGCCACCTGGTTGAGGACTTCGAGGGAGCGGGGATCGGCCGCGGGCGTGCCCACGGCCGGATTATGCTCCTTCGCAGCCCGCGGGTCAGGGCGTGACCTGGACCTCGACGCGCTGGCCGAGCTTGAGCGGCGTCGGCTCGGTGAACGCGATCTTCACGAGCAGCACCCGGGTGTCGATCGGCTTCGCCGGGTCCTGCGGCTTGAGCCGGCGGTTGATGACCGAATCGGGGATCTCTTCGATCGTGCCGCGCCACTCGCGGTCGAAGCCTTCGGCCATGATCTTGACCGCGGCGCCCAGCTTCATCCGGGCCACGTCGTACTCGTCGATCTCCGCCTCGATGCGCGTTTTCGAGAGGTCGGCGACGGTGACGAGCGCGTCCCCGATGCCGATGGTCTCGCCGGCGTGCACGTGACGGGTGATGACGACGCCGTCGATCGGTGCGGTGATGATGGTCTTCTCGACGAGCGCTTCGAGCCGCGCGACTTCCGCGGCCGCGGATGCGCGCCGGGCACGGGCGGCGTCGAGATCGCGGTCCGCCTTCTCCCACGCCTGCTTCGAGCCGATGTCCACCTGCCAGAGGTTCTGCGCCCGCGCTACCTCCGATTGAAAGAGGCGGATGTCCGCATCCGCTTCGCCGACTCTCGCGCGTGCGACGCCCAGCGCGGCGCGCGTGTCGTCGGCCTGGATCATGGCGATGGTCTCGCCGCGGCGGACGGACTCCTTCTCGTTGACGGCGAGGCGGGCGATCGTGCCGGCGACGTCGCTGCCGATCGTCACTTCCGCGCCGGGATACGTGACGACGCGACCCTCCGCGACGACGCGCGGCGGCTCCGCGACCTTGCCGGCCTGCGGCGGCGCGGGCTTGCGCCGCGTCGCGTTCACCTGCACGACCGTGGCGCCGAGGATGAGGATGCCGAGGATGGGATAAAGAATGCGGTTCATACGAGTGCTCCGTCCTGAATCTTCACGACTCTGTCTGCGATGGTGCGTACTTTCGGATCGTGGGTGACGATGACCAGCGCGCGGTTCTCCTGCTTTGCCAGCGCGCGGAACATTTCCAGTACCTGCGTCCCGACCTGGGTGTCCAGGTTGGCGGTGGGCTCGTCGGCGAGGAGGATCGGCGAGTTGCCGGCCAGCGCCCGGGCGATGGCGACGCGCTGCTTCTGGCCGCCGCTCAGCTCGCGCGGGAGGAAGTGCTGGCGGTCGCCGAGGCCGACGGCCTCGATGACGCGCTGCGCTTCGAGACGCGCCTCCTTGCTCTTCACGCCTTTCACGTTCAGCGCGTACTCGACGTTCTCGAGGGCGGTGAGCGACGGGAAGAGATTGAACTGCTGGAACACGAAGCCGAGAGAGCGCTTGCGGATGTCCGCGAGGCTCTTCTCACCGACGGTTTTCCCTTCGATGACCACCTCGCCGCGCGTCGGCGTGAGGATGCATCCGAGAATCGAGAGGAAGGTGGTCTTCCCCGACCCCGAGGGCCCTTCGAGCGAGACGATCTCGCCGCGCTCGACGGCGAAGTCGATGCCCCTGAGCACGGGCACGACCTCGCGCCCTTCCTGGAAGTGTTTTTCGACACGTTTCGTGTGGAGGATCGACATGGACAGGCTCCTCTGTGTTCTCGGTGCTCTGTGGTGAAAAATTCAGGTGCGGAAGACGAGCGCCGGATCGATGGTCGCGACCTTGCGGAACGAGATCATCGCCGCGCCGAGACACAGCGCGATCGCGCCGAACAGCACCATGACGTACAGCTCCGTGGGGATGATCAGTTTCAGGTCGATCTTCGCCATCACCGGCCGCAGCGCGAACGCCTGCAGCGCGCCGAGGGCGAAGCCGGCCACCGCCGCGATCGTGGCCTGCTTGCCGAGGATCTTGTAGATCTCTCCGTTCCCGCCGCCGATCGCCTTCACCGTGCCGAACTCGCGGATGTGCTCCATCGTCGACGTGTACAGCGTCTGCGCGACGACCACGATCCCGACCAGACAGCCGAGGAAGACGGTGATGTACATGTTCAGTCCGAGGCCGGTCGACTCGATCCAGTACTTGCGCGAGCGCTCCGCCCACTCGCGGCGGGTGAAGACGTCGTTGTAGGGGAGGCGCTTGCGGATCTCCGCGCGGACGCTCTCCGCGTCGGCGCCGGGCGCGAGCTTCACCAGGATGTAGGTCGTGTTCCCGCGCAGGTCGCTCTCGTTGAGAGACTGCGCGAGGCGGTAGTCCATGAACGTCAGCGGCGTGGTGGTGAACGACTTCGCGTCGACCGTCCGGCCGATGATCTTCAGGCGCCGGCCGAGGACTTCGCGATAGTCGCCGGGCTGGAAGTGGCCCCAGCGCTTCTTCGCCGAATCGTCCAGCACCATGTACGGGCCGCGGCGGAGATCGGCGAGGTTGCCTTCGACCACGCCCTGCGGGAAGTTCCACCGCGAGAAGTCCTCGAGCGCATAGACCTCCGTGCCTTCCACCGCGCCCGTCGGCAGGTTGGCGTTCATGAACCAGACGATCAGGTTGTCCGCGCGGTCGACGCCGGGGACCGACCGCACGCGCTTGATGTACGTCTCCGGGAACGTGTGCGCGAAGTCGACGTTCGGCGTGTTGCGCGAGGTCACCCAGAGATCGGCGTCGATCTGATCGATCGTCAGCGACGCGTTGTCCATGAGGCCGAGAAAGAGCCCGACCTGCACGAAGACCAGCGTGACGGCGAACGCGACGCCCGACACGGTGATGAAGAAACGGAGCTTGTCGTGGAGGAGAGACTTCGTGGCCAGATCGACGCTCATCGCAGCAGCCCCTTCTCGACCATGGTCAGCACCTGCTCGGTGCGCGCGTCGACCGGGCGGAACTCCACCCACTCGTCGTTGCATTTGGCGATCTCGAGCGAGACCACGCCGTGGATCGTTGCCCAGATCGTCTGCGCGACGAGATCGGGGTCCGTCAGGTCTTCGCGCAGGCGGCCCTGCGTCTTCAGGTCGTGGACGACGCCTTTGAGGAACGCGTAGGCATCCTCCTCCGGGTTGCCCTTGCCGCTCTTGTCCGTCTTCTCGTTGACCGGCTTCGGGGTCATGAACATCAGCCGGTAGTGGCTGGGATTGGTCAGGCCGAACTCGACGTACGCGCGGCCGGCGGCGCGGAGGCGCTCGACGGGGTCGGGGATCTGCGCGATGACCGTGAAGCCGTGGGCGAAGTTGCGGAAGTCGTAGTCGCAGAGCTCGGCGAGCAGCGATTCCTTGTCCCGGAAGTGGAAGTAGATGGCGGTGGGGGAGTACTCGATGCGGTCCGCGATGCGGCGCATCGTGACGGACTCGACTCCCTCGCTGGCGAACAGCTCGCGGGCAGCGTCCAGAATCCTGGTGCGGATCTCTTCGCGCTCGCGTTCTCGACGTTCTCTCGGTCCCAAACCGTTCCTCCGAAACTTAACAGTGTTAAGTTAGGTTCGAAGGCTCGAAACGTCAAGGGGCTTGTTCAGGAATCCCAGCGAGGCGTTGCAGATCAGTCCGAGAGCCGCTTCATGAGCTCGTTGACCTGGTCGTAAACGCTCTGGACCGATTCCGCGATGAACACCGTGGTCGCGTCTGGCATCCGCTCCTCCTGGCGGACCATGCCCAGGATCTCATCGGTGGCATAGAGGATATCGGCGAGCTTATCGAGCACCCGTTCGGACGTCGGGAGGTGTACAGCGGTGGTCGTGTCGATCTCTTGATAGGCTTTGTGATTCACTCTGTCAGAGGAGTGATTTATGTCCCGAAATCCCTACCCTCCCTGCGCGGCAATGTGCAGGAAATTGCTGTTACGATTTAGTGAACGCCTCTTTGACGCGGCTTTAACGCCCCGCCGGACCTGTTTCCCTGCGCGCATGAAACCGTTCCGAGCTCTCTTTCTCCTCGCCTTTGCCCTCCCGCTTCTCGGCCAGGAAATCCCCGCACCGGTGCAGCGCTCGTTCGACGCTTTCCGGGCCGAGGCGGTCCGGGCCCACCTGAAGTTCCTCGCGAGCGACCTGCTCGAGGGCCGCGGTCCGGGGACGCGCGGGGACGCGCTCGCCACGAGCTACATCGCGTCGCAGTTCGAGGCCATGGGGCTCCAGCCGGCCGGCGACAACGGCACGTACTTCCAGAAGGTCTCCCTCCTCGGCATTACGACCGACGAGGCGAAGTCGACCGTCTCCTTCCGGAAGAACGGTGCGGACCTCGGACCGTTGAAGTATCGCGATCAGTTCGTGGGGGGCAGCCAGACCCAGAAGGAGAGCGCGAGCTTCGATTCCGAGGTGGTGTTCGTGGGGCACGGCGTGACGGCGCCGGAGTATCAATGGGACGACTACAAGGGCTTCGACCCGAAGGGCAAGACGCTGGTCATGCTCGTCGACGACCCGCCGGCGACGGAGAAAGAGCCGGATCTCTTCAAGGGCCGCGCGCGCACGTACTACGGGCGCTGGACCTACAAATTCGAGCAGGGGACGAACCTCGGCGCGGACGCGGTGATCCTCATTCACACGGATCGCGCCGCGGGCTACGGGTGGCAGGTGGTGCGGAACTCGTGGACGGGCGAGCAGGCGTACGTGAAGAACGCGCCCGGGCAGCACGCGCTGGCGTTCGCGGGGTGGATCTCGGAGGGCGTCGCGCAGGAGCTCTTCCGGAACTCGGGACTGGATCTGACGGCGCTGACGAAGGCCGCAGGCACGCGCGGCTTCAAGCCGGTGCCGCTCGGCGTCCGCTTCGCGGGCAATGTGGCGAGCACGATCCGGCCCTTCGATACCGCCAACGTCGTGGCAAAGATCGAGGGCAGCGATCCCCAGTTGAAGAACGAGGCGGTGCTCTACAGCGCGCACCACGATCACATCGGCATCGGGACTCCGGACGACGACGATCCGGCGGACACGATCTACAACGGCGCGATCGACAACGCGAGCGGCACGGCCACGATCCTGGAGGTCGCGCGGGTGTGGAAGCAGGCGGAGCCACGTCCGAAGCGCAGCATCCTGTTCGCGCTCGTCGCGGCCGAGGAGCAGGGCCTCCTCGGATCGCAGTACTTCGGCGAGCATCCGGTGGTGCCGGCGGGCCGCATCGTCATGGGCCTGAACATCGACGCGATCCATCTCCTCGGCAACGTCGGCAGCGTCTCGATGATCGGCATCGACCGGACGACGTTCTTCCCGACGGCGCAGAAAGTGACGAAGGCGCTGAATCTGACCATCGTGCCCGATCAGGCTCCCGAGCAGGGCTCGTACTACCGCTCCGATCACTTCAGCCTGGCGAAGGTGGGCGTGCCCGCGTTCTCGATCAAGCAGGGCAACGACATCGTCGGCAAGCCGGTGGAGTGGGGGCAGGCGAAGACGAAGGAGTACCGCGAGAAGCACTATCACCAGGCGAGCGACGAGTACGACCCGTCCTGGGACTTCAACGCCGCCGTCCAGGCGGGGCGCCTCGCGCTGTGGCTGGGGTGGGAGGCGGCGAACGCCGCGGAGAAGCCGATGTGGCTGCCGGGCGAGGAGTTCTACGAGGTGACGGCGAAGGCGCGGGCGGTTCCCCGGTAGCCCAGCTCCGAGCGAAGTCGAGGGGCCAGCTTAGCAACAGCGGTTCGTGAGCATCAGTGCGGTGTACGTGCGACCGCAATGTAGGGCGTGGCTTCAGCCCGCCCGCCCCGGGGAGGCGGGCTGAAGCCACGCCCTACATTCGGGCAAGTCGGGTTGCGCCGCGCAGGTGCTAACTCGACTCCTCGACTTCGCTCGGAGTTAAGAGACTCTGAGCAGCACCCATCCCCCGACCCCCGCCCACCCGAGGAACGCGAAGTCGATCGCGGTGAGGCGGCGGAAGAAGCGGGGGTCGCGGTTGGACTCGCGGACGTAGATGCGCCAGCCGAGGAGGTTGGCGAGGGAGGCGATGATCGTGCCGCAGCCGCCGGCGTTCGCGCCGTAGAGGAGCTCGCGCCAGGCGTGCTCCGCCGACGGCGACAGGAGGATCGTCGCCGGGACGTTGGAGATCACCTGCGAGAGCGCGATCGTCGCGGCGTAGAGGTTCTCGCCGAAGCGGAGGCCCAGGGTGCCGGCGCCGGCGACGACGATGAAGACGAAGAAGAACAGCGGCACGATCCAGAGGTCGACGCGCCTGCGCAGGAACAGCAGCCACGCGATCGCCGCTGCGATCGCGGCCGGCCACGCGTTGATCGCGTGGGCGATGTGCAGGATCACCAGCGCAAGGCAGACCGCGCCGCCGATCGCGGCGGCGGTGTTCCGCTCCGGCAGCGCGACGTCGTTGCGCTGCATCGCGTGGGACGGCCCGAGGAGAAACAGCGCGGCGATCAGCCCGGCGGTGCACCAGCCGACGAACGGCAGCATCACCAGGCCGAACTCTCCTGCGTTCCACCCCGCGCGGTGGTAGACGAACAGGTTCTGGGGATTGCCCAGCGGCGTGAGGCAGCCGATGACATTCACCGACACGATCTGGAGGATCACCGCGTCCTCGACGTCGAAGTCGGAGAAGCGGCTGGCGATGACGGTGAACGGAATCACGACGAACAGCGCGACGTCGTTGGTGACGAACATCGCCAGCACGCCGCTGAACATCACCATGGCGAAGCCGAACGAGCGCGTGGTGCGGAAGCGCGTCATCGCGCGCTTCACGAGCAGGTCGAGGTAGCCCGAGGCGCGGAGGATCTCGACCGCCAGGAGCAGCGCGAAGAGGACGAGCAGCAGCTCGACGTCGATGGTGACGTCGCTCCACCGGACGACGCCGGTGACGAGCAGGAGGAGGGCGACGGCTGCGGCGGCGAGTGTGAGAAGCACGAGTCAGGTGCGCGCCGCTTCCGCCTCCTCGGACGGCCGTCCCGGACGGGGCTGCTGCGCGGCGCGTATGGCCATCATCGCGGCGCCTTCGACGGGTGGCAACTGCGGAGGCTGCAACGTGGCGCCGGCCGCGTCGCGCTGCAGGCGCAACCGCATCGGATTGAGCAGCAGCTCGCCCGCATGGAACGCGCCGCCGACGTAGGCGACCGGGAACTCGCTGTCGATCATGTGCAGCTTGCGCGCGATGGCGAGCACGCAGTGCGCGAGCTCCGAGCCCGCGCGGGAAAGGATGTCGGACGCGACGGTGTCGCCGGCCTGGGCGGCCTCGATCACGAGCTTGCCGTAGCGGGCGATGTCGTCGACGTGCGTCGTGGTCGCGTAGACGAACCGCGGCAGCTCGTCCGGGCTGCACATGTCGTACTCGTTGCAGAGGAGGTCGGTCATCCCCGTGGCGAAGCCGCGGCCGTCGTGGGCGCGGACGATCGCGGAGAGACCCTCGCGTGCGATCCAGAAGCCGCTGCCTTCGTCGCCGAGGGTCGGGCCCCAGCCTCCGGCGCGCGATTCGTGCCCGGCGGTGTTGCGGCCGAACGCGACCGAGCCGGTGCCGGAGATCACGACGATCCCCGCACCGAACCCGACCGCGCCGGTGAGTGCGATGCGCGCGTCGGTGTCGACGATGAAGTTGCCGCGGGGGAAGAAGACGCGCAGCGAGTCCACGACGCGCTGGCGGTGCAGGGGATGGTCCGAGCCGGCGATGCCGCAGTAGGCGTACTCGACATCGTTCATGGCGATGTGCGCCTCGCGGAGGGCGATGCTCACCGCGCGCTCGACGTTGTGCGTCGCCTCTTCGATTCCGACGCGGAGATGGTTGGACCCGCCGGCCAGGCCGGCCCCGACCTTTTTGCCGTGCTCATCTACGACGATCGCCGCGGTCTTGGACGCGCCGCCGTCGACGCCGATGTAATAGCTCATTGCGCGCTCGTGCGTTGCAAGAATCGTTGCGGGCAGTCCATTTGCACAATAACCAAGCGTAAGGAGAACTGTACATGAGACGCAAATCGCTTCTCTCCATCGCAGTAATTGCAGTGCTCGCCCTCGCGCTCGTATCCGCGACGGCGTGTAAATCGAATGGTATGGCCGTGACTTCGCGCGGTCAGTTGCTCAAGCTCAACATCGTCCATCCGAGCGACCTGCCCGAGGCGGGCGTCGACAACCTGGACATCAACATCAGCAACCGCGGGGTGAACAACATCCAGGACGTCCTCCTCGAGGTCGAGCTGCCTCCGCAGCTCGTGGTCCTGGATCAGACCAACGAGCGCGGCGTGAACGTGATGCACACGCCGGGCTCGAACATGTACCGCTTCACGTTCGGCAACATCCAGCCGGCGGAAGACTCGACGGTCCGGTTCCGCGTGCGCACGGCGTTCGGCACGATGAGCGAGACCGGCAGCGTGAAGGCCACCGCGTGGCAGAGCGGCCTGCCGGGCGACAAGCTGATCGAGACCGCGGTGATCAAGCTTCGCCAGTAGTGACGTTTGAGGGCAGAGCGCAGAGCGCAGAGGGCAGAAGCCCCCGGCGCTTCCTCTGCCCTCGATCTTCTGCGCTTTGCCCTCTGCGCTCCGCGCTCTGACAGAATGCGCCCC
Source organism: Thermoanaerobaculia bacterium (assembly GCA_036375075.1). Classification (GTDB taxonomy): domain Bacteria; phylum Acidobacteriota; class Thermoanaerobaculia; order Gp7-AA8; family Gp7-AA8; genus QHVT01. The sequence continues at coordinate 27,213 of DASUSN010000230.1, forward strand.
ATGGCGCATCCAGACTCCATCCAGCTCGCCGCCACCCGCCGCGAAGACCTCGAGGACCGCAAGCTCCTCGACCGCCCGTCCAGGGCCGAGACGCTGCAGAGCGAGTCGTGGCGCGTGCTGCGGATCACGAGCGAGTTCGTCACCGGCTTCGACCACCTCGCCGACGTGTATCCGGCGGTGTCGATCTTCGGCTCCGCGCGCACCGTCCTCTCCGACCGCTACTACGCCGACGCCGTCCGTACCGCGCAGCTCCTCGGCGAAGCCGGCTTCGCCGTCATCACCGGCGGCGGTCCCGGCATCATGGAGGCGGCGAATCGCGGCGCGCGCGAAGTGGGTGCGCTGTCGATCGGCTGCAACATCCAGCTTCCTTTCGAGCAGCAGATCAACGCTTTCTGCGACAAGGCCATGACCTTCCGCTACTTCTTCGTGCGGAAGACGATGTTCGTCAAGTACTCCGAGGCGTTCATCACCTTCCCCGGCGGCTTCGGAACGCTCGATGAGCTCTTCGGGGCGCTCGTCCTCATCCAGACCAAGAAGATCTCCGACTTTCCGGTGATCCTCTACGGCAGCGACTACTGGGCCGGCCTCATCGACTGGCTGCGCGCGCGTGTGCTCGCCGCCAACAACATCGTCCAGGAGGATGTGGACAGCATCCACATCGTCGATTCCCCCGAACAAGTCCGTGACATCGTGGTCGCGTATCACGATCGTGCCGAGTCCGCGAAATGATGGCATCCCCCTCGCAACTATCAGAAGTGAAAGGAGCTTAGGGATGCGAATCCAGGAAACCGATAGGATCTTGAAGGAGTCTCGCTACGCGCGTCATGCCGCTGCTCAGCAGCAGGAGGAGGGGGTGATGTCCCGCGCGTGGAAGGCGTTGTCCTCGAAGCTCGCGGGGTTGTTCCACAAACACTAAACAAACCGCTGTCATCCTGAGCCGCGTAGACGGCTCAGGATGACAGCTCTTCCTCTTCCAGGATCTCCGCCGGCGGCATCTTCACGACCACCAGCACCCAGCGCACGCGGAAGCGCTCTGCCTCGAGGACGCTGATGGCCAGGTCGCCCAGCTCCACCTTGTCGCCCGGCGACACTTCGCGGCCGAGGCGCGCGGCGACGTAGCCGCCCACCGTTTCCTCCTCCGGCTCGCCGAGGTCGATCTTCAGACGGTCCGCGAGATCTTCGATCAGGTAGTCGCCGCGGACGCGATAGCGCCCGTTGCCGAGCGGCTCGATCTCCGGCCGCTCGCGGTCGAACTCGTCCTGGATCTGCCCGAACAGCTCCTCGGTGATGTTTTCCAGCGAAACGATCCCCGCGGCGCCGCCGTACTCGTCGAGCACCACGGCCATGTGGGTCTTGCTCTCGATGAATTGCGACAGCAGCGACTCCACCGTGCTGTTCCCGGGGACGAACAACACGTCGCGCCGCAGCTCGTTCAGCGGGCGTCCCGGCCCGCGCAGTTGCGCGAGCAGCAGGTCCTTCACGTGGATCAGGCCGATCGTGTTGTCGAGACTTCCCTCGCACAGCGGATACCGCGTGTGCCTGGTGGTGCGAATGGTCTCGAGGTTCTCCTCGATGGTGCGCGTCGTCGACAGGACCACCACGTCCGTCCGCGGCACCATGATCTGCCGCGCGGTGCGCTTCGAGAACTGGAAGACGCCCTCGATGATCTCGCGGTTCTCCTCCGACAGGATGCCCGCCTTCTCCGAGCTCGCCAGGATCAGCCGGAGCTCTTCTGGCGAGTGGGCCATCTCCGCGTGCTCGCCCGCCGGCTCGATGCCCACGAGCTTGAGCAGCGCCCGGGACGTGCCGTTGAGCAGCCAGATGGCGGGGTAGGTGATGACGTAGAAGGCGTGCAGCAGGTGCGACGTGTTCAGCGTCGTGCCGACCGGCTTCTGGATGGCGATCGACTTCGGGGCGAGCTCGCCGAGGACGATGTGAAGGATGGAGATGATGATGAAGGCGACGGTCGCGGAGATCGACTTTGCCGCGGTCTCGCTGACCTGGAAGCGCGTGAACAGCGGCTGGATGAGGTGGTGGAACGCGGGCTCGCCGATCCAGCCGAGGGCCAGCGAGGCGAGGGTGATGCCGAGCTGCGTCGCCGAAAGATAAGCGTCCAGATGGCGGATCAGCTTCTTCGCCATCTTCGCGCGCACGCTGCCGTGCTCCGCGAGCTCGGTGATCTGCGTGGAGCGGACCTTCACGATCGCGAACTCGGCCGCGACGAAGAAGCCGTTGGCCAGCACGAAGAAGAGGGCTAAGACGAGATACCAGGTTTCCATCGATTCTGGTTAATTGAGCCCCGAGCGCAGTCGAGGGGCCACGTTAGCACCAACGGCGCGGTTGCGGTTGGCGAAGACACGTGCGGCGACGATCGGTCTGCTCATCGCAGTTGCTAAGCTGGCCCCTCGACTGCGCTCGGGGCTACGGCGTCAGACAGGTCACGCCAGAACCGGGGATAGGACTTCGACACCACCTGCTCCTTGCCGATGGTCACGTTTCCGCGCGCGAGCCCCGCGATGGCGAAGGCCATGGCGATGCGGTGGTCGTTATGGGTCTCGATGATGGCCGGCGCGTCGCTCCAGCCGGGATGGATGACCAGGGCGTCGGGACGCTCCTCGACCGTGGCGCCGAGGGCGCGGAGCTCGGAGGTGACGGTGGCCAGGCGATCGGACTCCTTCACGCGCAGGTTTGCCACGTTCACGATCTCCACCGGTGACGACGCGAGAGGTGCGATCGCCGCCAGCGTCGGGACGACGTCCGGTGTCGCGTTGCAGTCGAAGGTGCCGCCCTGCAGCGTCTCCGCGCCCCGGACCGTGATCTCGTCCTCCGTCACCGCGACCGCACAGCCCATCGCCTTCAGGATGTCGAGGAAGCCCGCGTCGCCCTGCGCGGTCGGGATGGCGAGCCCGCGGACGCGCATCGTGCCTTTCGTGGCCGCGGCCGCGGCGAACCAGTACGACGCGGACGAGTAGTCGCCTTCGACCACGTACTCCGCGCGCTCGAGATTGCCCGCGCGCACGTTGATCGTGTTCCCGTCGCGCGTCACCCGGGCGCCGAACGTCTGCAGGATGTCCGCGGTGATGTCGATGTACGGCCCCGAGGCGAGCTGGGAGATGCGGAGCGTGATGCCGTCGGGCAGCGTCGCGCCGCCGAGCATCAGCGCGGAGACGAACTGGCTCGACGTCTCCGCGGAGATCGTCACGTCGAACCCGCCGCGCATCCGTTTCCCGCGGATCCGGAGCGGCGGGTAGCCCTCCTTCTCGACGTACTCGACCTCCGCGCCGATCGAGAGCAGCACCTCCACCAGATCGCCGATCGGGCGCTCGTGCATCCGCTCTTCGCCGCGCAGCTCGAAGCGCCCGGGCGTGAAGGCGAGCCAGCCCGTGAAGAAGCGCATGGCCGTGCCGGCGTTGCCGACGAAGATCGGCACCTCGTTCGCCGACATCGACTTGCGCTCGCCGATCCTCAGCTCGCTCTTGAACGCGCCGCTGGCGTCGAAGCCGATCGTCTTCAGCGCCTCGAAGGCGTAGCGCGTGTCGTCGGCGTCCAGGCAGTTGCGGACGATGGTCGTGCCGCGCGACATGGCTGCGAGGAGCAGGGCCCGCACGCTGTACGACTTCGACGGGGGCGCGGTGACGGTGGCGTCGAGCGGTCCGGACTTCTGAATGACTCTCAAAACTCCAGCTCCAACCCGTCCCAGGCGAGATGCACTCCCGCGGGCAGTTGCGCCTGCGCCTCCTCGTGCTCGACCTCGTGCGTGAGGTGGATCAGGTACGTCACGCGCGCCCCGATCTGTCCGGCGACGCCAATGGCCTCGTCGATCGTGAAGTGGGTCGGGTGCGGCGGCGAGGGACGGAGGCCGTCCAGGGCCAGCGTGTCCACGCCTTCGAGGAGCTTCATCGTCTCCGGCGGGATCCCGTTCGTGTCCGTGATGTACGCGAACGGGCCGATGCGGAACCCGAGGATCGTCCAGTTGCCGTGGCTGACCGGGAGCGGAACGATGTCGATGCCGTCGTGCGCGAAAGGCCCGTCGATCTCCACCAGCTCGAGCTGCGGCTTCCCGCCGCCCATCTGCGTGCTGTCCCAGATGTAGCTGAACGCACGGCGGATGGCCTTGGCGGTGGGCGGGCTGGCGTAGGCGCGGATCGACTCCCGCTGCCGGAAGTTGAACGGGCGGATGTCGTCCAGTCCCATGAGGTGGTCGGAATGGGAGTGCGTGTAGAGCAGGAAATCGAGCCGCGGGATCGGATGCCGCAGCAGTTGGAGGCGGAGGTCGGGCGTCGTGTCGATGAGGAAGTGCTTCCCGCGCGCCTCGATGGCGACGGACTGCCGCAGCCGCTGGTTGCGCGGATGCGTGGAGATGCACACCCGGCAATGGCAGCCGACGACCGGCACGCCCGTGGACGTCCCGGAGCCGAGGAAGGTGACGCGCATAAGGGAGGAGGATTCTATGACGGAGAAGGAGGGCGGTTTCTCGGGTTCCTCGGGTTCCTCGGGTTCCTCGGAGTTCCTCGGGGGGGGGGTATGCACAGCTCAGGGCTTCCCGGGCACGCCCCTCACCCTAGCCCTCTCCCCACGCCCGCCGCCCATCCGCCCGCGCGGGGAGAGGGGACTGGGGACGGGGCTGGACGCGGCCGACCCCCCAACAGTCCCCTCGCCCCGCGGGTGGGGATGGTGGCGCGGGGAGAGGGCTAGGGTGAGGGGCGCGCTCGGGAAGCCCTGAGCTCGTGCGCCTGGGGTTACCTGCCACTCCGAGGAACTCCGAGGAACCGAGGAACCGAGGAACCGCCTCAAATGACAACGAAATCGCTTGCGCCCGTCACGGGATCGATCCGCAGGGCCTCGCCCGTCTCGTACCACGGCGGCAGCACCGTGACCGTCGCCTTCCCCGGGAGCACGAGCTTCTGGTGGAAGTGGCCGAACACGACGTCCGTGAAGCCGTCGCGGGCGCGGGTTCGCCCGTACTGCTCCATCAGCTCCACCGGCACGCGCGACTTGTGCTTGAAGTTCGACTTTGCGAGCTTCTTCTCCACGCTGTCGACGAAGTTCCTGGCGATCTTCTTCGGCACGAGGCCGACGCCGATCTTCGTCACGGGGTTCTTCGAGGCCCGCCGCCAGAAGCGGTAGGCCCGGTCGCGGTCGTTGATCATGTCGCCGTGGATGATCAGGTACTTCTTCGTTCCCGCGGGGACGGCGTACTCGATGGCGACGTCCGAGACCGCGTCTTCGACGAACGAGCCCTTCAGGAAGAAGTCGCGATTGCCTTCCACGTAGTGGACGGCGATGCCGCTGTCGCGCAGCTCGCGGAACTTGGCCATCACCCGGTCGACCGACTGCGTCCGGAAGTTCCGGTGGGCGATGAGGTAGTGGAACAGATCGCCGTTGAGATACAGCGCTCGCGGCTTCAGGGCGGCGAGGCGGTCCAGCCACGCGTTCACCGGGACTTCGCTGCCATCGCCGAGTCCGATGTGCGAGTCTCCGATGACGTAGATCTGATTCAACTCTCGAGCTCCTTGAGCACGCGTTCGAAGGCGGCGTACTCCTCTGCCCCGAAGAGGCAGAAGACAGCCCGGTGCAGGGAGCGTGCGCGGGCGCGGTAGTCGAGGGTCGCGCGCAGCATGCTGCGGGCGCAGCGGTCGAGACCGACGGCCTGCTTGCCGAGGACGGGGATGCCGATGGTGGCGACGGCGAGCTCGTCGGCCCGCAGGAGGGCCTCGCGGGTGGCGTCGCGCAGGAGCTCATCGGCGTCTGCGTCGGTGGCGCCGGGCACCGGCACTTCGATGACGAAGCGCGCCAGGAGATTGCCGCCGGTGACGACCGTCGCCCGCCCGTTCTGCGCCAGCGTGGCCGGCGAGCTCGGAGCGACGATGGCGTCGACCTTCAGCGAGGAGATGTCGGCACGGAGGAGTTGGATTTCCATTAGAGCGTCGTTCTCAGATTCGCGCGCGGGTTCTCTGTGTAGGCCTCTTCGATCGCGTCCACGGCCTCGGCCGGCGCACCGGGCGGCACCACGATCACGATGCGCGAGTAGTGATCGCCCGCGCCGTTCTTCTTCTTCACGCCCTTGCCGGAGAGGCGCATCACGCGCCCGCCCTGGGTGCCGGGCGGGATGCGCATGCGCACGGGCCCGTGGATGGTGGGGGCATCGACGTCGGCGCCGCGGATCGCCTCGCCGATGGTCACCGGGAGGTCGACGTAGATGTCGTCGCCGCGGCGCTCGAAGAAGGGATGCGGCCGCACGTGCACGGTGAGCTGGATGGCCTGCCCTCTGCGCGGCACGCGGATCTTCTGCCCCTCGCGGATTCCCTCGGGGATCTTGACCTTGATCGAGTCGCCATTGACCTGCAGGCCGATGGTGTTGCCGAGGATGGCGTCGCGGAAGTCGACCGTCACCTCGGCCTGCATCTCCGGCTCGGGCGCGGCCTCGAAGCCGCCGCCGCCGCGTCCGCCGCCGAAGAGATCGCCGAAGATGTCGGTGAAATCGATGGTCTGCGAGCGCGTCCGGCTGCCGCCGCCCGTGCGGCGACCGCGTCCGGCGCTGCCGCCCATGAACTCCGAGAAATCGAAGCCGGCGAACGGATTGGCGCCGCCGGGGCCGAAGGCCTCGCGGCCGAGGCGGTCGTACTGCTCGCGCTTTTCCTTGTCGGACAACACGGCATAGGCCTCGGAGATCTCCTTGAACTTGTTCTCCGCTTCCTTGTTGCCTTTGTTCTTGTCGGGGTGGTACTTCTTCGCGAGATCGCGGTAGGCCTTTTTCAGCTCGGCCTCGGTGGCCGTCTTTTTCACGCCCAGGATCTCGTAGTAGTCCTTCTCGGCCATTTCCGCGCGAAGTATAGGAGAGGTTGCGTGCCGCGATGATCTTGGAAAGAATCTCGCACACGACGGGAACAACATGTACGGATCGCTCGCACGCAGAAACGTCCTCACGATGATCCTGGCCGGCGGCCAGGGCGAGCGGCTCTTCCCGCTGACCAAAGACCGTGCCAAACCGGCGGTGCCGTTCGGCGGCCGCTATCGGATCATCGACTTCGTCATCAACAACTTCATCAACTCCGGTTTCTTCAAGATCAAAGTGCTGACGCAGTTCAAATCGAACTCGCTGATCGAGCACATCACCCGCACCTGGCGGCTCGTGCCGGAGATCGGCCAGTACGTGGACATCGTGCCCGCGCAGATGCGCCGCGGCCCGTTCTGGTTCCGCGGCACGGCCGACGCGGTGTTCCAGAACCTGGAGCTGATCTTCGACGAGGAGCCGGAGTACGTGTGCGTGTTCGGCGGGGATCACATCTACAAGATGGATGTGAACCAGATGCTGCAGGAGCACATCAACAACGACGCGGACCTGACCATCGCCACGATTCCCGTGCCGGTGGGCGAGGCGCACCACTTCGGGGTGGTGGAGATCGATGCCGACTGGCGCGTGACGGGCTTCGTGGAGAAGCCGAAGGAAGGCGCGAAGACGATCCCCGGCCGGCCGGACATGGTCCTGGCCTCGATGGGCAACTACATCTTCAAGGCGAACGTGATGATCGACGTGCTGCAGCGCAACGCGCTGCGGAACGCGGGCGTCGACTTCGGCAAGGAGATCATCCCGGAGATGTACGAGCGGATGAAGGTGTACGCGTACGACTTCGCCACGAACTACATCCCGGGCGAGGAGCCGCACAACCAGGGCTACTGGCGCGACGTGGGGACGGTCGACTCGTACTTTGCGGCGGCGCTCGACCTCGTGGCTGTAACGCCGCTGTTCAATCTGTACAACACCATGTGGCCGCTGGTGTCCGCGCCGCTGCACCAGCCGCCCGCGAAGTTCGTCTTTGCGGACTCCAAGGCCGCGCGCATCGGCATCGCCACGGACTCCCTCGTGTCGGACGGCTCGATCATTTCCGGCGGCACGATCAACCGCTGCGTGCTCCATCCGCGCGTCCGGGTGAACTCGTACGCGGACATCGACGAGTCGATCCTCATGGACGGCGTGGAAGTGGGGCGGCACTCGAAGATCCGCCGCGCGATCATCGACAAGGGTGTGCATCTGCCGCCCGGCACGGTGATCGGATACGATCCCGAGCTCGACCGCCAGCGGTTCTCGGTCACGGACTCGGGGATCGTGGTCGTCCCCAAGGGCGCGGTGTTCGAAGAAAGTCGAGTCACGGTTTGAACGGAAAAACGAGAGTGGACGGCCGCGCCGCCGACGAGCTGCGCCCCGTCGCCATCCGCCCCAATTTCATCAAGCACGCGGAAGGCTCGGTGCTGATCGAAGTGGGCGACACGCGCGTCTGCTGCACGGCCTCGGTGCAGGAGAAAGTCCCGCCCTTCCTCTATCGGACGGGCAAGGGCTGGATCACCGCGGAGTACGGCATGCTCCCGCGCGCCACGACCGAGCGTACGGACCGCGAGGCGGCCAAGGGGAAGCAGGGCGGCCGGACCATGGAGATCCAGCGCCTCATCGGCCGCTCCCTTCGCGCCGCGGTCAACCCCGAGCTCCTCGGCGAGCGCACGATCTGGATCGACTGCGACGTCATCCAGGCCGACGGCGGCACGCGCACGGCGTCGATCACCGGGTCGTACGTGGCGCTGGTGCTCGCGCTGGCGAACCTCTACACCAACGGCACCATGGCCTCCTGGCCCGTCGTCGACTACATCGCCGCGGTATCCGTCGGCATCATCAACGGCGTCCCGGCCCTCGACCTGAACTACGTCGAGGACTCGAAAGCGGGCGTGGACATGAACATCGTCGCCACCGACAAGGGCCGCTTCGTCGAGCTCCAGGGCACCGCCGAAGGCGCCACGTTCAGCGACGAGGAAATGCAGGCCATGCTCGGCCTGGCCAAGTCCGGCATCGCGCAACTGGTGGAAAAGCAGCGCGAGGTGCTGACCCCGTCGCTCGCGCGGGTGGATACGTTCTCGCGGGAGCGCCTGTCCCGGAAGTTCCGCTGAGTTGGAGGAACCTCGCGCGAGCGGCCCACCCTACCCAGAGCGGTGGCTCCCACCCGGGCCGCCACCCACGCCACCGCACTCCTAGATTTTTCTAGGAGTGCGGTGGCGAGGGTGGGCGGGTGGCGGGGGAGCTACCGCTCTGGTAGGGCGGGCGGTCCACCTAACGTAGAACTTCGCTCGATCTTGCCATCCGAGGGAGACTCGATGCCCATGGACTGGCATCATGCTCCTGCACATCACTTCGCCTTCGGCAATACGTTCTTCATCACCGGCGCGACTCTCCACAAAGAACCCTTCTATCGTGCACCGTCAGCCTTGGACGAGTTGAGCGAAATTCTCTCGGAGAACGCGGAGAAGCACCACTGCACGTTGCAATCGTGGTGTCTGCTCAGCAATCACTATCATCTCGTCGCAAGAGGTGAAGGGCCGGATGTGCGACAGATGCTCACGCGCCTGCACACGGAGGCCGCCATCGCTCGTAACAAGCGTGATGGCGTAAGGGGTCGGCAGGTCTGGTACCAGTACTGGGATAAGACGCTAACGTTCGAGGGTTCGTGGCTGGCGCGATTGCGGTATACGAATGAGAACGCGGTCCACCATGGGATCGTGGGTGATGCGCGCCAGTACAAGTGGTGTTCAGCCGCGTGGTTCGATTCGACAGCGCCGGTGGTGTTTGCGAGGGCCGTACGGAGCGTCAAGATCGATTCTGTAAAGATCTACGATGAGTATTGAGCTGTCGCCGCCCTACCAGAGCGGTGGCTCCCGCCCGGCCGCCCGCCTCGCCACCGCACTCCTAGAATGAGTATGCCGAGGGCAGCGAGTCCTAGACCCGCCCACCACGTCCACGGCGAGTAGTAAATGTGCACGTCGGTTTCGCCCGGTGGCACCGCGAAGCCGACGAACGCTCCGTTGACGCGGATCGGGTCTACGCGCTTGCCGTTGCGCACGACTTTCCAGCCCGGCCACCAGGGGACGCTGCTGACGATGAGGGACCAGCGGGGGGCGCTGACTTTCACGCGATACGACGTCGGCTCGGCGGAGACGATGCGCGCCACGGCCAGGGGTGCGTTCTCCGGCCGCGCCTGGAAGAAGTCGTCGTGCTCCTGTTGCGATTCGAGCTTCAGGTCTTCGAGGAGGGCGGTGTGCGCCCAGCCTTCGTGCTCGCGAAGCTTGCGGTAGAACTCGTCGTCGCGGAACTCGATGATGACGTTGCGCACGGCGTAGAACCGCGGGAGGAAGTGCTTGTTCTCGTAGATCTTCCCCTCGATCGAGTCGTGGAGCAGCGTCCAGCGGCCGGGATCGGCGTCGCGGGTGCCTGGGTCCTGGGTCAGGTAGCGCACGTTGAGGAAATCGAGGACTGACGCGTCGGTGTCGTCGAACCACGCGTGGTAGTTGTCGGCGCCGGTCCTGTAGTTGGCGGTCAGGCGGAGGAAGCCCATGTAGCGGTCGATCGCCATGGGATCGTGCGCGCGGATGTCCTCGATGCCGAAGGCGGCGTTCGTGTTGGGAAAGAGCATCGGCCCCACGCCGGCGACGCGGAACGGCGCGTCTTTGGGTGCCGCGTCGCGCAGTTGCTCGAGCTTGGCGATGATCGGCGTGCGCCGGTACATCAGCTCCGCCGGCAGCGGCGGATTCCACCCGCGCGTGACGGACCAGAGCTCGAAGATCACCGCCACGAGCAGCGCGAGCAGCACGGGCCTGCGGCGGACGAACGCGAACAGCGCCGCGAGCAGCAGCACCGCGGCACTGCGCATCGAGGTGAGAATCGACACCATGCGGTAGTGCTCGTTCGGGTGCACCATCGTCGAGAGCAGCGCGATCAGCATGGCCGCAACGACCGCGGTTCCCACGATGAGCGGCGTCCGCTCGCCGCGCTGCGTGAGGTCGATCACGGCCGCGGCCTGGATGCCCATCAGCAGCACGAACAGCATGCGGAAACGCGCGTGCGCAACGACCGGCAGCACGGTGTGGATCGCGTCGCCGAGCAGCGGCCAGCCGTCGATGACTCCGAAGACGATCACCGTCGCGATGACGAAGAAGAACTCGACCGATCGCCATGCCCGGCGCCGGATGACGTGGGCGAGCAGTCCGAAGAACGAGGCGATGCCGAGGACGCCGGCGAAGCCGCCGACCGGCTCGGCGACGGCGGGTCCCCACGGCTTCTCCTGCGGCGCGCGGCCGAAGTAGTGTGCCTGGAACAGCACCATCATCGAGCCCGGCTCCGTATACGGCTGCCCCTGAGCGACCAGCGGCGAGACCTCGATCTCCGCGTAGCGCTGCGACTTCGGCAACGCCTCGAGGAAGGGGAGAAGAAACGGCGCGGACAGCATCGCCGCGACGGTCATTGCGCCGCCGAGGGTGAGAAAGATGCGGGCGTGGGCGCGCTTCTCCACGAAGACCACCCAGACCAGGTAGATCAGCGCGAGAAAGAAGATGTGCGAGGCGGTCTCGGGATGGCCGCCGAAGAGGATGGAGGTCCAGACGACGGCGGCAGCGGCGAAGACGCCGAAGTTCCTCGGGGTTCCTCGGGGTTCCTCGGAGTTCCTCGGGGGGGAGATGGGTTGGGTACCGAGGAACTCCGAGGAACCCGAGGAACCCCGAGGAACTGCCGTCCCCGCGATCCGGTCGATCAGATACAGCACCGCCGGCGCCCAGCACGCCGCGGTCACGTGCGGGAAGTGCAGCCAGGAATGGAGGAATCCGCCGAAGCCGAAGATGGTCGCGCCGATGACGCTGGCCAGCTCCGAGTAGCCGCGTCCACGGCAGAAGAGAAAGGCGAACGTCAGCGCGATCAGGATCTTCATCGCCGCCTCCGCGGCCATGAAGTAGGTCGTCGGGACGGGCAGCGCGAGCAGGCGGATGGGCGAGAGGGCCTGACTCTGTCCGTTGGCCAGGAGCGGGTAGCCGGAGCCCGCGTAGCGGTTCCACAGCGGCGGTGTGAGCGACTTCCAGCTCTCGCGCACCTGGATCCCCCAGATGGTGTGCTGCAGCGGGATGTCGTTCATCTCGTCGTTGATCGCGTCCTTCACCTCGGCGGTGAAATACCAGGGCGGCATCGTGCTGAGGAAGTCGTCCTGGGTGATGACGTAGTGCTGCGTGAGCGGCTTGAAGAAGAAGACGAGCACCAGCGCGTAGAAGAAGAGCGCGACCTTCTTGGGAAGGTCCACTCCGCAGCGCCGCGCGAGGGCGACCGCGCCGGCGTACACCGCGGCGATGTAGAGAAAGGTCCAGTTCATGGTTTGCGCCGCACTCCATACGCAACGAGAGCGGCGGCCGTCGCGGCGGAGAGGATCGCGCCGAAACGGAACGTCCATGGGTCATACCACACGCGCACGTCGAGCTGCCCCGGCGGCACGGCGAATCCGAGGAAGGCGCCGTTGACGCGGACCGGCCGGATGCGCGCGCCGTTGCGCTCCACCTTCCACCCCGGCCACCAGGGGATGCTGCTGACCACGAGCGACCAGCGCGGCGCGCGGACGCTCAGGTGGTAGTCGGTCGGCGTGGCCTCGCGGATCTCGGCGGTCGCGACCGGCGCGTCCGCGGGACGCGGCTTGAAGAAGTCGTCGTGCTGCCGCGGGCTCTCGAGCTCGAGCGTCTCGAGGAGCGCGGTCTGTGCCCAGTCGCGATGCTCTTTCAGGCGATTGGCGAACGACGCGTCGCGGAAGTCGATCACCACGTTCGGCACGGCGAAGAACCGCGGCCGCACCTCGGTGTTCTCGAAGATCCGCCCGTCCTGCCCGTCATAGCGCATCTGAAAGCGCGGCGGCAGCTCGCCGCCGGCAGAGGTGAGGACGTAGCGGACGTTCAGGTAGTCGAGGAGCGGATGCTCCCAGTCCGGCCAGCGCGCGAAGTACTCGGTCGGGTCGTACCCGACCACGTGCGAGAGGAGGCCGATGTAGCGGCCGTTCGACATCGGATCGTGCGCGCGAACGTCCTCGTAGCCGTAGACGCCGGAGACGTTCGGGAAGAACGTGGCCGCGTTGGCGACGACGCGGAACGGAGCGTTCTCCGGGGCGTTCTTCGTCAGATCGTCGAGCGCGCGGAGCATGGGGGTCTTCGGATACATCCAGTCGGAGGAGACGACCGGGTTCCAGTCGCGTGTGGGGATCCACAGCTCGGCGATGATTGCCACGAGGAGGAGGAGCTGCGGCACTCGTACGGCCGCGAGCACGAGCACGACGAGGCTCGGCACCATCGCCCAGAGCGCGGTCTCGCGCTGGTGCGGCGACCAGAAGTTCGACGTGAAGTACGCAAACGCCAGGAGCACACCCGCGCCGCCGATGCCGATGAGGAAGCTCGTGCGGTCGCGCCAGACCAGGTCGACCGCGGACGCGGTCAGCACGGCCAGCAGCAGCACGAGCAGCAGGCGCACGCGCGCATTCGCGGCGAGGTGGAAGACGCCGTGGAACAGATCGCCGACGCCGGGCCAGTCGAAGATCACCGCGACGGCGACCAGTGCCGCGAGGACGAAGAACGCCTCATGCGAGCGCCAGCGGCGCGTGCGGATCACGTGCACGAGCGTCGCGAGCCACGCGGCGATGCCGAGGATGCCGGCGAAGCCGGAGATCGATTCCGCGTGCGCCGGTCCCCACCCCTCCCGCGGCATCGCGCCGTGGAACTGCGGCGAGAACAGGAGGATCGCCGAGGGCCAGTCGGAGTACGGGACCGTGACCTCTTCCGTCCGCATCTCCAGCTCCTGGTACCGCTTCGACTTCGTCACCGCCTCGGCAAACGGCGCCAGGAACGGTGCCGCAAGGAGGACCGTCACGACCGCGGCACCGAGGATGGCCAGGAGCAATGTAGGGCCACGCCCTGCATTTGCTACAACCCAGATCACGTAAAGCGCCGCCAGAAACGCGGTGTGCGACACCGTCTCCGGATGCCCTCCGAAGAGCATCGCGGTGCCGATGACGGAAAGCGCGACGAAGCGCGCGTAGGTCACGCGCTCGGCGAGGAGATCGAGCACGTAGAACACCGCCGGCACCAGGCAGGCGGTGGTGATCAGCGGGAAGTGCAGCCAGACGATGATGAACGTCGAGAACCCGAAGGCGACGGCGCCGGCGGCCGAGGCGAGCTCCGAATAGCCGCGGCGGCGACACCAGAGGAAGGTGAACGTCAGCGCGATCAGCACCTTCATCGCCGCCTCGAACGACAGCGCGTGCGCGAGCGAGAGCGGCAGCCCGAGGATGCGGAGCGGCGAGAGGGCGGAGCTCTGCGCGCTGGCGAGCAGCGGATAGCCCGCGCCCGAGAACGGGTTCCACAGCGGCGCGTGCAGTGAGCGCCAGCCCTCGCGCACCTGATGCGCCCACGGCACGATCTGCAGCGCCAGGTCGTTGAGCTGCACGTTGCCGGCGCGGAAATCCTCGGGGACGGTGTACTCCCACGGCGGGAGCGTGCCGAGGAAGTCGGCGGAGGTGTTCACCTTGTCCTGGGTCAGGACCGGGTAGAAGAAGACGAAGACGAGGGCGTAGAAAAACACGGCTACGCGCCGCGGCAGATCGATTCCGCCGCGCCGCGCCAGCCAGACCGCGCCGGCGTACACCGCTCCCGTGTAGAGCCAGGTCGGGTTGAACACGGCGGCGGATGATACCGTGGCACCGCGTGAATCTCTCCTGGCTGCTCGTGGCCATCACGTACGCCGTTGCGGTGGCGGTCGCCCGCCGCTGCGGCGCGGACCTGCCGAAGCGCGTGGCCGCTCTGTTCTTCGTCCTCGTCTTCGGTTTCCTGTGGCGCCCGCTGACCCAGGACGTCGTGATCGTGCCCGCGGACGTGCTGAAGCTCGTGGAGCCGTGGTCCACGATCCGCGCGCCGAACCGGCCGCCGGTCACGAAATACGAGGTCTCGAACCTCAACCTGCACGACGTGCCGATGCAGATCGTCCCCTGGATGCATCAGGTGCGCGAGGCGTGGAAGCGCGGCGAGGTGCCGTTGTGGAACGCGGCGGCCGGCTGCGGCTATCCGCTGATGGCCAACGGGCAGAGCACGCCCTTCTCGCCGTTCGTGCTCCTCACCCTCCCTCTGCCCCTCGGCTACGCCATCACCGCGCAGTGCGCGCTGAAGCTGCTGCTCGCATTGGTGCTGACGTACCTCTTCTGCCGCCGGCGCTGGTCGCTGCCCGCGTCGGCGATCGCCGCCGTCGCGTACGGCTTCTCGACCTGGATGCTGACGTGGCTGCAGTTCCCGATCGCGACGGCGGCGGCGCTGCTGCCCGGCGTGATCCTGGCGATCGAGCTGCTGATGGACGAACGCAGGGCGCGGCTTCAGCCCGCCCCTCCGGGGGGAGGCGGGCTGAAGCCACGCCCTACATTTGCCTTCGCGGTGTTTTGCTTCGCCAGCACCGTTTTGTCCGGCCACCCCGAGACCGTCTTCAACATCGGACTCATCGCGGCGCTGCATGGCCTCTGGATCGGCAACGTCCGCGGCCTGCTCCGCGTGATCGCCGCGTGCGCGCTCGCTGCCGTCATCACGTTGCCCTACCTGATCCCGTTCTACGAAGCCGTCACGCGCTCGCAGCGGTTCGCGGAGATGCACGCGCCGCGCGACGTCACGCCACCCTTCTCCGACAGCGCCTCGGCCGTGCTCCTGCTCCAGCCGCGCTTCTTCGGCGAGCTCCCGATCGAGCGCCCCTGGGGGCCGACGATGCTCGAGTCGATCTGCGGCTTTGCGGGCGTGCTCTCGCTGGCGTCCCTCGTCGCGGGGGTCTTCCTCATCCGGAAGTGGCGGAGCATCGAGACGCTCTCCGTCGTCGGCGCCTTCCTCTGTTTCGGGATCGTCCTCGGTTGGCCTGTGATCACCGAGGCCTTCCACGCGGTCGCGGGACTGGCGCCGGCGATGCGAATGCGTCTCGGCATCGTGTGGTTCGCGAGCATTCTCATCGCGCCGGTGCTCGATCACCCGCGGCGCCTCCCGCTCCTCATCGGCGGGCTGACGGTCGCGGCGACGATGCTCTGGCTGATGCAGACGACGCCGTTTCCCACCGAGTCGCATCGTGACTCCGCCCTCCTCGCGCTGCTTCCCAGCCTGGCGGTGCTCGCCGCGATCGCTCTGGCCGCGTTCCGCAAGGAGATGCTCGTCGTCGCGGGGGCGCTCACGTTCGTCGAGCTCACGCTGGCGATGGCCGCGTGGAACCCGCTCGTCCCGCTGCGGGAATTCAGTCCGCGCACGCCGCTCATCGCGCAGCTCGAACGGCTCCGCGGTATTCACCGCATCGCCGGCCTCGGCGGGCAGGTCTATCCGAACACCAACGCGTTGTTCGGTCTGGAGGACGTGCGCGTCCACGATCCGATGGCGTTTGCGCCCTACGTCGACCTCCTCGCGAAGCAGGCCGGCTGGAATCCCGCGGATTACTACGCGAAGTGGACCGATGCCGCATCGCCGCTGCTGGACCGATTGAACGTGAAGTACATCGTCACCGCCGACGGCCGCATCGTCGAGAATGCGGACGCGCGCGAGCGCTTCTATTCCGACGGCGCGGCGGTGACCGTCTTCCGCGTCTCGGACACGGAGTACCGGCTGCACATCCGCGCGCGGCAGCACGCGCTGATCCGGAGCAGTATCGCGAGCTATCCGGGCTGGACCGCGGACGGGTTCCGCGTCTTCGAGAGCGACGGGCCGTTTCTCGCCTTCATGGTCCCGCCGGGCGAGCGCGACGTCACCGTGAAGTACCGCCCGCGCTCGTTCTACTGGCCGCTCATTCCGTCAGCGCTCGCCACAGCGCTCGTGCTCGCTGGAACGCTTCGCGGTCGTCGCCGTCGATGATCGCGCGGACGAGCTCCGCGACCTTGTCCGCGTGCGGCCGCAGGTGGTCGCGATTCTCCGCGAGCACCGAGTGCCACATCTCGCCGTCGCTGGCCGCCAGACGGAACGACTTGAGGCCGCCGCCCGCGAACTTCTGTACTTCCGGTCTGTCGCTCAGGTACGCGAAGAGCGCGGTGGACAGCACCTGCGGCAGATGGCTCGTCAACGCGACCGCGGCATCGTGCTCCTCGGCCGTCACCTGGATGGACCTGGCCCCGCACGCGCGGATCAGCTCCTCCACGCGCTCGTCCTCTGCGTCGACGAACCACGACGCGCCTTCGAGCTCCACGTGACGTGCGTTTGCCAGCCCGCCTTCGTGCCATCCGGCCATCGGATGGCCGGCCACGAAGTTCGACTTGCCGGCGGCGCGCAAGGGGCGCATCACGCTGCCGACCGAGGTGACGACGCCGCGCGTCTCGATCGAGGGGAGCAGCTCGACCGCGACGTCCACGGGCGTCGCGAGCACGATCACGTCCGCGTCGCCCTCGACCGTATCGACGCGCTCGACACCTTCGAGGCGCAGCGAGGGATCCTTGTCCACGAACCGCACGCGCCACCCTCGCCGGCGAAGGGCCATCGCGACTGCGCCGCCGATGAGCCCCAGGCCGACGATCAGCGCGCGCATTTACCGGCTCATCAGGATGAGCGTCTTGTCCACGACCTGCGAGGTGGTCACGTCGAAGTACGGCCGCTGCACGGTCACGCGCGGACGGTTCGGACGCGGCATGATGTCCGCGGCCCGGTACGAGCCCGTCGCCTTCGCCACGTCGGTGGGCATGTTCATCTGCCGGAGCAGCGGCTCGATCGGCTTCGTGTCCGCCGCCAGGTCGCCCGTGCGGTAGTACGCGGGCGGTTTCGCGGCGCTCAGGTTGTTGGTCATGTCCGGCGCGATTTCCTTGTAGCCGTACTCCTTGGCGTAGTACTCGGCCACCTGCTCGACGGGTGCGTCGGTGTCGTAGATCGCGGTCGGCGGCGGCTCCTGCCCCGGCGACACGATCCGGTGCGCGTTTTTGGTCGTTTCGGTGAGCTGCCCGAGGTAGCGGGAGCCGGGGTAGACGACGAAGCTGAACGCTTCCGGCTCCGCGAACTCCTCCTTGCCTTTGCAGCCCGCGAAAATCGCGGTGAGGACGAGGAGCGCGGACAGCACATTACGTTTGGTCGATGACAACGGTGGATCCCTCCGGATTCGAATTCGGCCGCGAATTATACGGAGCAAGCCCCGTGCGCGTCGGTTAAAGGCCCAGATAGTCCTCGATGGGCCGGCCCGTGACGTCCTGAAATCGCTGCGTATACGAGCGGATCGCGCCCGCCGGCTCGTCCAGGTAGATGCGCTCGACGCGGAACAGCGGGACGAACATCGTGATCATTTCGATCTCCGACTCCTCGCCGCGGGCGATCTGGTGGATCCAGTCGTCGAACGAGTCGAGGTTCATGGCCCGCATCGTCACCCCCGCCGCGGACAGCGCGCGCAGGACCCCGAAGAACTTCTCCTTCGGGTTGACGAGGTTCATCAGTACGAGCGAGTTGGTCTCGAAGCCTTCGATCATTCGATGCTTTCCGACAGTTCGATCAGCACGCCGTTTCCCGCCGACGGGTGCAGGAACGCCACCCGGGAGTTGTGCGCGCCCGGCACCGGCGCCTCGTTGATCAGCCGGTAGCCCTGCGCCTTCAGGACCTCCAGGTGCGCCTCGATGCTGTCCACGCGCAGGCAGATGTGATGCATGCCCTCGCCCCGCTTCTCGATGAACTTCGCGACCGGTGAGTCCGGGCCGGTCGGCTCCAGCAGCTCCAGATACGTGTCGCCGACCGAGAGAAAGGCGGCTTTCACCTTCTGCGTCGGCACCGTCTCCACGTCGTGGATGGTGAGGCCGAGCGCTTCGTAGACTGCTCTTGCGGCGTCGAGGGACCTCACCGCGATGCCGATGTGCTCCAGTTTCGGTTTGTTCATACCCCGTGTACGTCCGCCCCCCAGATGTGCTTGTGTAGTTGCGTCTGAAAGCGGGCCGGCACGCGGTCCGCGAGCATCCACTCGGCGAGCGCCTTCATGTCCATTCTCCCCCACACCGGCGAGAGCAGGACCGTCCAGCGGTCGAGATTTCGTTCCGCGATGACCTGCTTCGCCCATTCGTAGTCCTCGCGGTCCGCGATGACGAACTTGATCTCGTCGTGCGGGCGGAGGTGGTCGAGGTTCTCCCAACGGTTCTTCGCCACCTCGCCCGAGCCCGGACATTTCAGGTCCAGGATGACCTTCGCGCGCGGATCGACGGGCGAGGTGTCGATCGAGCCCGACGTCTCGATGAGCACTTCGAAGCCCTCGTCACAAAGGCGATGGATCAGATCGAACGACTCCGCCTGCGCCAGCGGCTCGCCGCCCGTGACCTCCACCAGATTGCAGCCGTACGACCGCACCCGATCCATCACGTCGTCCAGCGACATCCGTTCCCCGCCCGTGAACGTGTATTCCGAGTCGCACCACGTGCAGCGCAGGTTGCAGCCCGTGAGCCGGACGAAGACGCACGGCCGCCCGGCGTGGGAGGACTCGCCCTGGATGGAGAAGAAGATCTCAGTGATACGCATAGGCCGTCGGATCGGCAACCCCGGCTTCCTCGAAGCCCTTCCTCCGGAGGATGCACGAATCGCAATGCCCGCAGGCGCGGCCGTCGGGCGCGGGATCGTAGCAGGAATGGGTGATCCCGTAATCGACGCCGAGCGACACCCCCTGCCGGATGATCTCCGCCTTGGTCAGGTGCAGCAGCGGCGCCACCAGTCGCGGCTCGTGATGTTCCACTCCGCTGCGCGTTCCCTTCCAGATCACCTGCTGGAACGCGTCGATGAACTCCGGCCGGCAGTCGGGGTAGCCGGAGGAGTCGAGCGCGTTCACGCCGATCCAGATTTCTTTTGCTTCGCGTGCTTCGGCATATCCGAGGGCAAGAGACAGGAAGATCGTGTTGCGGGCGGGGACGTACGTCACCGGGATCCCGGGCGCACCCACCGCGTCCTTGGGGACGTCGATGTCGCTCGTCAGCGCCGAAGCGCCGAACACCCGCAGGTCCAGCGAATGAATGTCGTGCTCCGTCACGCCGATCGCTGCCGCCACGCGCTTCGCCGCGTCGATCTCGACGCGGTGCCGCTGGCCATAAACGATGGACAGCGCGAGGCACTCGCGGCCCTCGGACTTTGCGATGGCCAGCACCGTGGCGGAATCGAGGCCCCCGGACAGAAGGATGACGGCTTTCACGGGTCGGCTATGCTATCGCGCCTATGGCCGACTACAGCGTTTACGAGCTCCTCAACAAAAAGCGCCGCGGCGGGCCGCTCGAGCCGCGGGAGATCGAGTTCTTCGTCGAAGGCTTCACCCGCGGGACGATCCCCGAATACCAGATGTCCGCGCTGCTGATGGCCATCGCCATCAACGGCATGACGGCCGAGGAGATGGCGACGCTGACGCAGGCCATGTTGAAGTCCGGCGAGCAGTGGCATCTGCGCAGCGAGTACGACTTCATCGCGGACAAGCACTCCACCGGCGGCGTCGGCGATAAGGTCTCGCTCGTGCTGTCGCCGTGGGTGGCCGCGTGCGGCGTGCAGATCGGCATGCTCTCCGGCCGCGGCCTCGGCCACACCGGCGGCACGCTCGACAAGCTCGAGGCCATTCCGGGCTTCAATGCCCGGCTGTCGCGCGCGGAGTTCGAGCGCTGCGTGGCCGACGCGGGCTGCGTGATCTCGACGTCCACGGAGGGCATCGCGCCGGCCGACAAGAAGATCTACGCGCTCCGCGACGTCACCGGCACGGTCGAGTCGCTGCCGCTGATTACCGCGTCGATCATGTCGAAGAAGCTGGCCATGGGCGCGTCCGCGCTGATCCTCGACGTGAAGACCGGCAGCGGCGCGTTCATGCGAATCTACCAGGACTCGAAGGCGCTCGCGCAGAGCCTCATCGCCGCGGCGGCGGGCTCGGGGACGAAGGTCGAGGCGCTGATCACGGACATGGACCGCCCGCTCGGCATCGCCGCCGGGAACGCGAACGAGGTCGTCGAGACGATCGACTGCCTGAAGGGCAAGGGCCCCGCGGACGTGATGGAAGTGACGCGCGCGCAGGCCGAGCGCGTCCTGGTGATGTCGCGCAAATTCGACGAGGCCTCGGCCAACCGCGCGCTCGAGGAGGCGCTGGCGTCGGGCGCGGCGCTCGAGCAGGGGCGCAAATGGATCGCGGCGCAGGGCGGCAATCCGGACATCGTCGACGACTACTCGCTCCTGCCCCAGCCGCGGGAGGTGGTCGAGGTGAAGGCGCCGCGCAGCGGCTTCATCACCGCCATGGACACCTACCAGGCCGGCATGTTCACCGTCGACCTCGGCGCCGGCCGCAAGAAAGCGGACGACGTCATCGACTACGCCGCGGGCGTGCTCTTCGACCGCCGCACGGGCGACGAAGTCCGCGCCGGTGACGTGATCGCACGGATTCAGTTAGGGCTCGCGCCACGAGACCACGAGGAACTGCGCGCGCGGTACCTGTCGTTCGTGACGATCGGCGACGAGCAGCCGGCGGACAGGCCGCTCGTCCACGAACATCTGACGTGATCTGAAGTACGGAGGCGGGTACCTGAGCGCGACAGGCGCGAGGCGATTGAGGACTGTCTCAATGTAGGGCGTGGCTTCAGCCCGCCCCTCTCGTGGGTGGAGTCGTTCCCCGGTGCGTTCCCCCTCCCCGTCCGAGGGGC
>DASUSN010000231.1:0-9128 GCA_036375075.1 Thermoanaerobaculia bacterium
CCGGGAACGCCCCCCTCCCCGTCCGGGGGGGCGGGCTGAAGCCGCGCCCTACATTGCGATGTTCACGGGTACTGGGTCGGGGAGCAGCCTACGCCGCTGGCGCTGACGAGGCCGTGGAAATGGACGATGTCGTCCGGGCACGGGTCCGCGTTCTGCGCGGTGGGAGACTGGGGCAAGGCGCTGCACTGGACCGGCGTGTCGTACATCTTGTAGTGCCACGAGAAGTGCGAGAGCTCGCTGCCCCCCACCGACGTGAGGTTGGCGATCTGCACGACCGCTTTGTCCTTCAGCTTCACGCCGTTCCCGTCGCCGTTGAGGGAAAGCTCCCCCGTCGGATCGGTGAGGATGAGTTTGGCGACCCATGCCTTGTCCTTGCTGCAGACGCCCAGCGTCCCGGTCTTCAGCGTGAGGCGCGCCGCGTACGAGGCGGCGGTGTCCAGGTAACGGCGCTTGATCCCGCCCATGGTCTTGCACAGCGTGCGCAGGTTCGGCACCCCGCTGAAGCCCGAGGTGTCGAGCGTCTCCGTGGACGCCGGAAGGGTGATCTTCCTGCCCGACACCGGCGCCACCGTGCACGTGTCGGCGCTCCACTGGCCGCCGAGCTTGTCCTGGCAGTCTTTCTGAGGGTCCGTCCCGTCGATTCCCGTGACGATCAACTGAGCCACATGGGGTTTCAGCGGGAGCGTCGCGTACACGCTCGTCGCCGACGACGCCAGCGGCACGACCACCTCGCGCGTCACCTCGGTGGTACGCGGATCGTAGAAGTTCACGACTCCGATGAAATACACCGTGACTGTGGCTGCGGTGAGGTTCATGACCTTCTCCTCTGATTCATGGCCGACCGGACGATGATCTCCGCGGCCGCCCAGTCGGCCGGCTGGCTCGCGGCGTTGGACAGTGCGGTCAGTTGCGCTTCGCGCAGGGCCGCGACGGGGTCTCCGGCCGCCGCGTTGGCGGCGTGCATTCGTTCGAACAGCGCGGCGCCCGCGCGGTCGTTGAGGTCCCAGGCGGTTCCCACCACGGCCTGCGCGCCCGCCAGCAGGAACGCGCGCGTGAGGCTGGTGGCCGCGTCCTCGCGATAGGCGGCGCCGCGCAGGGTGCGGCAGCCGGCCAGGACGACGAGCGGCGTTTCGCGCAGGCGCAACCGGGCGATGTCGGTGCCGTACAGGACGCTCCTGTTGCCGAGCCGCAGCCCGGTCTCGCCGCTGCTGTCGGTGTGACCGGCGTAATGAATGATGTCCGCGGTCTCCATCGCCGCCAGCACGTCCGGCGGCGACTGGCCGTCGAGCACGACCGATTCACGGTACCGCCGTGCGATCGCCGCCGCTTCCGCGGCCGCGCTGGGCAGATCGGCCGCGGGAGGCTGGATGACGACGATCCGCGGTCCATCGCGCGGGGCCGCGTCACCCGCCGCGCCGAGCGCGGTCGGCGCGCGCCGGATGGTGTGCTCCTCCAGCAGCCAGCGGCCCGAGCCGCGGTTGTACAAGGCGCTGAACGGCACGGCTTCGAGAGTCGCATCCGGGATGAACGTGATCGTCCCGGCGCCCGCGATCCGGTCGCGCACGGGCGCGATCAGGAGCGGGTACAGCGACGCGGCGCGAACGTCGGCGCGGGTGCGGATGGCGTCGTTGAGCGCCGCCACGCGGCGGGGAAGGTCGTCGGCCGCGACACGCCGGACCTCGACGGACCGCGCGGTCACGACGAAGATCAGCAGCTCGCGCGGCAGGGTCAGGTACTCGACGACCACGTCCTTCCCGAGATTCTTCTGCAGCGTCTCGACCGGCTCCAGCGAGCGTGCCGCGGCCGCGCCGTAAAACGCGTGCGCGGCGGCGCGGTCGGCGGCCGTGAACGCCTCACTCGTCCGGCCGCGGTCGAGCAGCGCCTCCACGAGCGCGACGTAGATCCCCTCCACGCCGTCGACCGCCGTCGCGCGCACTTCCCGCCATTCCAGCTCTCCCCGCTGCCGCTCGACGGCGTCGGCGGCGGCCCGCAGGTCGTCCGTCGCTTCGTCGATCCTGCCGAGGGCGCGCAGCGCGCGGCCGCGCTCGCGCAACGCGACCGGCAGCAGCAGCGGCCGGGCATTGCGATAGTGCTCGATCGCGCCGGACAGCGATGCGAGGGCGCGGCGCGGGTCGCCGGCGAACGCGATCCCCTCCGCCAGCCGCAGGTTGGCCTGGATGTCCGCATCGGCGACGCGGCTCGCGATCCGCGCTCCTTCGTCTACCGCGCGCCGGGCGGCGGGCAGGTCCTGCATGCGCGCGCTGATGACGGCGCGCCGGAAGAGCGCGTCGGCGCGGAAGCGGTCGTCTTCGTTCGCATGGGCGATCTCGAGATCGAGGATCGACGACGCGGTCTCGTCGCGCCCGCCCATGGACTCGGTGCGGCTGATCATGCCGAGGGTCACCAGCAGGCGGGCGTGCAGACCGTGCAGGCTGAGCGCGCGCAGCGCCCGCGTCCAGCCGTCCCACGCTTCGTCGCGCCGCCCCAGCATCATCGCCGCCTCGCCGAGGAGGGCGTCGATGAACGCGCCGTTCGATGCCTCGCCGAGCTCCGCGAAGAGCGCCTGCGCCTGCCGGTATTGCTCGAGCGCGGCCGGCCAGCGCGCCTGCGAGGCGTCGAGGACACCGCGTTGCCACGCCGTGTACGCGCGCAGTGCCCGGAGCTCCGGCCGCGGCAGCAGCTCGTCCGCGAGCTGCTGCAATTCGTCGCCGGCCGTGGACTTGCGTCCGGCCTCGTATTCGGCGACTGCGGCGTGGAAGCGCGCGTTCAGTGCGACCGGGGTGCCGCCGGCGAGCGACGCCGCGCTCAGGAGCGTACGCCGCGCGGCCTCCAGCTCGTTCCGGCTCAACGCGAGCCGTCCGGTTCGATAGGCGAGGTGCGCATCGGCGATCCGTGCACGCTGCTCCGGGCTCGCTTCATCGATGGCGCGGACTGACTGCGCGAGGAGCGATTCGCCCGACTGCTTCTGCAGCGCGGCGCCGATGGCACGCACGCGGGTCAGGATCCCGTCCGCCGATCCATTGCCGCCGCGGAATGCCTCCGCCCAGCGGCCGAGCAGCTCCACTTCCGCGGTTGCGCGCGCCTGCTGCGGAAAGCGTGCGACGAGCTCCGCCGGCTCGAGGGTGTCGAGTGCCTTGCCGAACGCGGAGGGGGGATTGGCGTTGGCGGGGAGCGCGTCCATCCGGCGCCGTGCCTCGTTCGCCCAGGGCGAGGCACCGTCCACTTCGAGATAACGCTGCCACGCCGTGCGCGCGTCCTCGATCATCCCCAGGCGCTCGAGCACCAGCGCGCGGTTGAAGAGGGCCTCCGGAAGGCGAGGGCTCGCCTTCAGCGCGCGATCGGCGGCGGCCAGCGCCTGGGGGTACTGCGACGCGCGTCCGAGCCGGACGGCGAGGTCGTAGTGCGCGGCGGCGAGATCGCTCCAGGCGGCCGGGTCCTGCGACTGCTCGGCGACGGCGCGCAGTCGCGCGATCGCCGCCGCGGGGTCGGCGATCAGCAGCGACGCCACGCCGGCGGCGTGCTGCGCATCCGCGGCCGGGTCCTTCTCCGCCTGCTGCAGCGCGTCGCCGGCGGCGCCGAGGATTTTGAGACGCTCGGGCGAGCGGTCATCGGCGGTGGCGCGCACGGCACCGCGGTATTCGGCCCAGCCGAAGCCGTGAAGGCGCGGCTCGACGAGCCGGTGATCGAGCGCGGCCGATGCGGCGATGAGCGGCGCAACCGTCCCCGCGTCGCGGAGCGACAGGTTGCGCCACACGACGGCCGCCGCGGCGATCACCAGGAGCGCCGCCGCGGCCGCGGCCCACCACACCGGCCGCCTCCGTTGGGCCGGCTCGGCGTCGCTGTCCACGAAGTCCGCAAGGAGCGCCACCTCGTCGCGGCAGCGCTCGCAGGTGTCGAGATGAGCGGTCACGGCCTTTCGTTCCTCCGCGCCGAGGCGTCCCTCGGCGAACGCGCCGAGGACCTCGGATGAGCTGCAGGCGGACCGGGGATCGAACGTCATGGCCTTGACTCCTCGCTGCCACGGTCAGCCTGCATCGAGATGGTCTGGACTGCCACGGTTTTTTCGTCGTCCATCCAGCCGAATTCCAGAGCGCTGTCGTTTCCGCCGATGAGCTGGGCGGCGACGCCGGCGTCGATTCCGGCGCTCACCAACTGGCGGCGCAGTTGCCGGACGAGCGTCTCGATCCGCCGATAGAGGAGCTGCTGCTCGCACTGCCAGGCGCGGGCGATCGCGGCCACGCGCATCCCGTTGCCGAAGCGGAGACGGAGCAGCACGCGGTCGTCCGCGGTCAACGCCGCCAGGGCGTCGCGGAGGACGGCATTCGTCCTCGCGGCCGCGGCGTCGTGGTCCCGCGCCCGGGCGCGCGCTTCCACCGTCTCGGAGGCGACTTCCTGTTCCGGGACCCGCTCGTCGAGCGCCACGAGCCGCGCCCGTTGCGCGCGGGCAGGCACGCGCGCCAGCAGCGCCTCCGCGGCCTCCCGCGTCATGGCGGTGTCGAGCTTCTGCACCAGCGGCAGCGCTTCCGCGAGCGGCTTTCCGTCGCGCACGACCAGCGTTTCGAGGAGCACCGCTCCTTCGCCGGCCCGCTTCGCCTCCGCGGACGGCCGCCAGCGCCCGCTGACCTGCATCCGCTCGTCGGCGATCAGGCGGTGGGCGATGGAGGCGACGTACGTCCCGAGGGAGCAGCGGCCGGCGAATCCGCGGAGCGCGGCGTAGTCGTTCTCGATCAGCGCGAGCTTGACCGTCGCGACGAGATCGTCGGCGTCGGCGGGCGACAGGCCCCCGCGCCTGGCCGCAAAGCGTGCCGCCCGGTCGATCGTGTCCAGGTTTGCGAGGAGAAGCTCTTCGGGGGTCAACATCAAAGGAGAGGAGGGATGGCAGGAGATCCCTACCCTCGCGCGTCTTTACTCCGACTTCACACGCCCTGACTTTTCTCTTTGCGCCCGCTCCCTACACTCCGCGCAGCAAGGAGAAAGCATGAACCTGAAGTCGTTGATCCTCACCCTCGCGCTGGCGCTCTGTGCGCCCGTCTTCGCCGACGACGCGCAGGAGCAGGTGCCGGACGAGCCGAAGACGTCCGCGCAGGAGCCGGGCGCGGAGCCGATCGGCGAGGAGCCGCAGAAGACGCCCGAGGAAGTCGCGGCGCAAGTAGAGTCGCAGGGCGAGGCGCTGACCGAGACGCGCAACGTCGTCGAGCTCCTGAACCGCCTCAAGGTCACGGGCTACGTCCAGGCGCAGTTCGTCGACGACGAGCGCTCGCGCGACGAGCTGGCCGCCGGCGGCACGCGCAACTTCGACCAGTTCTCCATCCGCCGCGGCCGCGTGAAGTTCACCTACCAGGCCACGCCGACGTCGAAGTTCGTCCTGCAGCCGGACATCACCAGCTCCGGCGTCACTCTCAAGGACGGCTACGTCGAGCTCACCGAGCCGTGGACGCCGTGGAAGCACACGCTCACCGCGGGCCAGTTCAACTGGCCGTTCGGCTTCGAGATCATGTACTCGTCGAGCAGCCGCGAGGTGCCGGAGCGCTCGCGCGTCGTGCGCACGCTCTTCCCGGGCGAGCGCGATCGCGGAATCATGCTCTCCGGCCTCGGCCTGAACGAGCGTTTCAGCTACCGCGTGGCCATCGTCAACGGCACCGGCACGACGTCGAGCTCGGACCTCAACCAGCAGAAGGACTTCGTCGGCCGCGTCGGCTACAGCTTCGGCGCGTTTGACGTCGGCGCGTCCGCGTACAAGGGCGAAGACCTCGTCGCCACCGCCACCCGCGCGACCGGCGTGAACTTCGACAAGGACCGCCTCGGCGTCGACTTCCAGTGGGCCACCCCCCTGCCGGGACTGGGCGTCCGCGGCGAATACATCCGCGGCAAGCAGGCGCCCGCGTCGGGCACGACCCGCACGCAGTCCCACGACGTCGACGGCTGGTATTTCTACGCCATCCAGAACCTCGGCACGCGCCACCAGTTCGTCCTGCGCCTCGACGAATACGACCCCGACGCGGACGTCGACAACAACGCCGTCCGCACCGTCAACCCGTCCTACATCTTCCACTGGGACGCGCACAGCAAAGTCATGGCGTCCTACGAGCTGATCGAGAACGAAGCGAATGATCCGGACGACAACGTCTTCACCCTGCGCTACCAGTACGTCTTCTAAGAGGAGCCCGTCATGAAGAAACTTCTGTTGTGCCTTGCGCTAGCACTGCCCGTTTTCGCCGCCAAGCCGATCTCCATCAAAGGCTCCGACACCATGGTCATCATGAACGCCCGCCTGGCCGAGGCGTTCATGAAGGCGAATCCCGCGATCCAGGTCCAGGTGACCGGCGGCGGCTCGGGCGTCGGCATCGCCTCGCTGATCAACGGGACCACCGACATCGCCGCCTCGTCGCGTCCGATCAAGACCAGCGAGACCGACAAGCTGAAGCAGCGCTTCGCCACGGTCGGTTTCGCGGTGCCGATCGCCCGCGACGGCCTGTCGATCTATCTCAACGACAAGAACCCGGTGAAGGAGCTGACGCTCGCGCAGATCCGCGGCATCTACACCGGCGCGATCACGAACTGGAAGCAGGTCGGCGGGCCCGACGCGCAGATCATCCTGTACTCGCGCGAGAACTCGTCCGGCACGTATACCTACTTCAAGGACAACGTCCTCCTCGGCAAGGATTTCGCGCCGCGCGCGCAGACGCTGCAGGGCACCGCGGCGGTGGTGAACGCGGTGGCGAAGGACGCGAACGGCATCGGCTACGGCGGCGCCGCGTACGCGAAGGGCATCCGCTTCGCGGGCGTGAAGAAGGACGACAAGAGCCCGGCCGTGCTGCCGTCGCTCGAGACCGTGCGCTCCGGCCAGTACCCGATCAGCCGCTTTCTGTACCTGTACACCCGCGTGAAGCCGGCGAAGGAGATGAAGGCGTTCATCGACTGGGCCACCGGCCCGCAGGGCCAGGAGATCGTGACCAAGGTGGGGTACTTCCCGGTGAAGTGACGCTGTCATCCCGAGCCGGCGTAGCGCGGCGAAGGACCCCCCGGATCAGGCGCGGGTTGCGCAAGTTGCAGGGGGTCCTTCGCCGTCTACGCGGCTCAGGATGACAGAGGTCTACGCGGCTCCGGATGACAGCCACGTACAATCCCTCCTCATGCCGCGCCGCCGCATCGCCGCCATTGACGTCGGGACGAACTCGATCCACATGATCGTCGTCGAGGAGCAGAAGCACGGCTACCGGGTCATCGACAAGGAGAAGGAGATGGTCCAGCTCGGACGCGGCAGCCTGGAGGGGCGGCCGCTGACCGACGAGGCGATCGAGCGCGGTGTCGAGGCCATGAAGAAGATGGCCGGCATCGCCGAGCGCTGGCAGGTGACCGAGGTGGTGGCGGTGGCGACGAGCGCGATCCGCGAGGCGCCGAACCGCCGCCGCTTCCTCAGCGTGGTGCACAAAGCGTCCGGCATCAAGGTGCGGGTGATCTCCGGCGAGGAAGAGGCGGACTACATCTATCGCGCCGTCCGCTCCGCGGTGGACTTCCACGGCGGCACCGCGCTCGCCGTCGATATCGGCGGCGGCAGCGTCGAGCTGATCGTCGGCACCGCCGAGCAGGTCTACCTCACCGCGAGCGAGCCGGTGGGCGCGCTGCGCATGGCGCAGATGTTCACGCTCGACCGCGCCGCGACGCCGGCGATGGTCGGCGAATGCCAGGACTACGCGACGAAGCGGCTGAAGAAGCCGCTGGCCCGCATCTCCGCCCTCGGCTTCGACTTCTCCGTCGGCACCTCGGGGACGATCGTCGCGCTGGCGACGTTGGCGTCGAACGGGGGCATCGATTCGATGTCCTCCGGGCTGAAGTGGCTCTCCCGCAAGCGCCTGCGCGAGCTGATCGACGCGCTCACCCCTCTCTCCGCCGCGGAGCGGGCCAAGCGCTTCGCCATCGACGAGCGCCGCGCCGAAACGATCCTCGGCGGCGCAATCGTGCTCGACGTGATCATGCGCGGCCTCAAGCTCCAGCAGATCCGTTCCAGCGATGCCGCGCTGCGCGAGGGCATCGTCGACTCGGTGCTCGACCGCGTGCCTGAGCCGAAGGAGCGGGGCAGCGTCCGGCGCGCGTCGGTGCTGAGCCTCATCGAGCGCAGCGACGTCGAGCGCACCCACGCGACGCACGTGGCCCGCCTGGCCCTGCGGATCTTCGACCAGACTCAGGAGCTGCACCGCCTCCGCACCGGCGAGCGCGAGCTGCTCGAATACGCCGCGCTGCTGCACGAGGTGGGGATGCACGTGTCGTATCAGGGGCATCACAAGCACTCGTACTACCTGATCAGCCACGCGGGCCTGCGCGGGTTCACGACCGATCAGGTGGCGGTGATGGCGAACGTCGCGCGCTACTACCGCAAGTCCACGCCCAGCGACGATGACGAGAACTTCGCGCAGCTCTCGGAGTCGCAGAAGGACGTCGTGTGCAAGCTCGCCGCGATCCTGCGCATCGCCGACGCGCTGGACCGCGGCCGCCGCCGCGCCGTCCGCGACGTCGGCGTCGAGGCGCACGACGGTGTGGTCCGCTTCCACGTGCGCCTGCGCGGCGAGGGCGAAGTCGAAGTCGCCGCGGCCACGAAGAGGGCGAAGTATTTCGGAAAGGTGTTTCAGACCGATGTCGACATCGAAGAAAGCAGTACCGCCGCCGCCTGAGCGGTTCATCGTCCTCCTCCGCCACGGGATCGCGGAGGAGCCGGCGCCGGGCAAGAAAGACGAAGACCGCGGCCTGACCGCCGAGGGACATTCGCGGATGAAGCGGATCGCGCGCGGCCTCGAGAACGTGCTGCCGAAAGCGCAGGCCATCTACTCCAGCCCCTTGCTGCGCGCCGTACAGACCGCGCTGTGGGTGTCGAAGGGCTACCGCTCGCGCGTGAACGTGACCACCACCGACGCGCTGGTGCCGTCCGCGACGCCGAAGCAGTTCGTCGCGCTGGTGAAGTCGATCCGGGAGCGCCGCTCCGTGATCATCGGCCACGAGCCGGTGCTGACGGCGGGCCTGCACGCGCTGACCGGCGTGGAGGGCGTGGAGTTGAAGAAGGGCGGCTGCTACGGCATCCGGCTGCGTACGGACGGCACGGCGACGCTGGAGTGGGTCCTCCCCCCACGCATCCT
>DASUSN010000232.1:0-68743 GCA_036375075.1 Thermoanaerobaculia bacterium
CGTCCCTACGTCGATCCGGGTCCCGATCGTTACGCTCAGCAGCACAAGGAACGGCTTCTCAAAGCCATGCAGAAACGTGCTGCTCAATTCGGGTATCAGCTGGTGAAAGCCGCATGACGATGACGCGAGTTTCTTGGAAGCGTCGAGCGAGGGACCTGGGCGGGTGGGGCGCGATGCTCGTGCCTGCCGCCCCGCCCTCCCAGGTCCCTCGCTACGCTCGGGATGACAGAGGGGGGCGACCGGCTCGCCCTCTTTGAGACTGTGCGACTTTGAGACTTTGAGACTTTGAGACTTCGAGACTCCAATCTCACGCCGCCTCGGCGCGACCCCGCACCGAATCCAGGAGCCGCTGCACGTCCGACACCGCGGTGATGTCCTGCAGGCCCGAGCGGATGTCCTTGCCGTGGGGGATGCCCTTCGAGAACCAGCCGATCACGGTGCGCGCTTTGTGCAGTTTCCAGCGGTCGATCTGCGGGGCGCCGTCGATCTTGGACAGATAGCGCTGCATGGCGTCGATGCGCCGCTCGATCTCGTTGGCCACCACCGGCTCGCCGTTCACGTGCGCGTGGATGTCGCGGAAGATGAACGGATTGTGCAGCGCGGCGCGGCCGATCATGACTCCGTCGACCTTGGTCTGCTCGAACATGCGCACCGCGTCCTCGGGGGTCTTCACGTCGCCGTTGCCCCACACCGGGATGGTCAGCTCGCGCTTCACGTTGGCGATGTACGCCCAGTCGCTCGCGCCGGTGTACGACTCCTTGCGCGTGCGTCCGTGGATGGCGATGGCGGCGACGCCGATCTCCTCGAAGCGCTTCAGCAGGGGGATGACGTCGTCGCTCTCCCACCCCTTGCGCACCTTCACGGTGACGGGGATCTTCACCATGGCCTTGATCTTCTCGACCACGCGCGCGGCCTTGTCGAAGTCCTTGAGGAGCGCGGAGCCCGCGCCGCTGTTGACGACCTTCTTCACCGGGCAGCCCATGTTCACGTCGACGATGTCGACGCCCTGCCGCTCGACGATGGCCGCGGCGTCGTCCATGCGCTCGGGATCGCCGCCGTAGATCTGGATGGCCACGGGGCGCTCGTTCTCGTTGAAGGCGAGCATCTGGTGGCTGCGGTCGTTCTTCCGCGTCAGCCCCTCGGCGGAGATGAACTCGGACACGACGAGGCCCACGCCGCCCAGCTCCTTGATCAGCGACCGGTAGTACGTGTCGGTGACCTCGGCCATGGGCGCGAGCGCGAGCGGCGTCGGGATGTGCACCGGCCCGATCGAGAACGAACGCTGCAGAAAATCGGTCATCAGTCTGGTGTGCAACGTCAGGCCGCGGCCTCGTCTTCCAGCCGGCCGAGGAGGGGCTTGCCGGCCAGGGAGGCGTGAAACGAGAAGACGGCGAGCGCGGCCAGAGCGATCAGGACAAATGCCGAGCGCGCGAAATACCAGTCGCCCGGAGCCAGCGTGAGCGGCGAGAACCCGGCGGCGATGAAGCAGAAGAACGCGGCGGTGCACGCCAGCAGGCCGCCGAACCGGAGGGCGAGCAGTACGGCCGCCATCAGCGCGACCTGGTCGACGAGCTTGTACGGCGCGAGGGTGGGCGTGGCGGCCAGGACGCAGACCGCGAACGCGATGGCGAACGCAGGCAGGTCGCGTCGCACGAGCAGGCGCAGGACGACGAGCAGCGTCGCCAGGCCGATGGCGTAGGACACCGCCTGCGCGGCCCCCCGCAGGAGCGGGTGGAGCGCGCCGAACATCGTCTGTGCCGACGGATTGGCGAGCGAGTTCAGCGGCTCGCCGCCGAGGGCGAGGCTGGAGAGGTACATGGCGACGGTGGCGGCGGCGCCGAAGGCCAGGCCGGCGAGGATCTCGGTGCCCACCAGCGGGTCGCGCAGACGCCCGTTCAGCACGCGCTTCCACGCGGTGAGCTGATGCGGCCAGCGGCGCCGGAAGTACGGCTCGATCGCCAGGTAGCAGATCCAGGCCGCGAGGGCGAAGAACAGCGCGCTGCCGGCGATGCCCGTCAGCCGCGACCACTCCACGTTGGGCGTGAGGTGGTGCCGCGTGATCGCGATCCAGCCGATGAACGACGCCAGGCCGCAGAAGGCGCTGACGCGCACCGCGCCCGAACGGTCGGCGCGGTCGCGGACGACGTTCTGCCGGGCGATGAAGACGCCCACGAAGAGCAGAACGGCGAACAGGATCGACATGCCGCTCGGCTCGCGGGAGGTGGGCGGGTTGGGGAACGGTGTCGCGCCACGCTCCAGCACGGCGAACCACACCGGCCGTCCGGCGGCGGCCGCGCCTTCGACGCGCAGCGCGTCGCGATCGCGGATCCATGCGGCGCGTGTGTCCGAGGGGACAGGTGCGTTCCAGACGGGTGCCGTCTCACGGAACTGCGCGGGATCGAGTCCCGCCTCACGGAAGGCGGCGCTCCATTCCGCATGGTTCGGCGACGGCAGGCGCGCCGGCGCGATGCGCCGCAGCTCGAGCAGCTTTCCTTCCGCGTCGAGCAGCACCCACGACATCCCCGGCACGATCACCGCTGGGTCGTTGGGCATCACCCAGCCGTTCTCGTTCGACGGCACGAGCTCCTCGGGGCTGTCGCGATAGAGGAACGGCGCCGCCGCCGGTCCGAGGCGCGCGTTGCGGGGACGGGCGTCGGCGTAACGGGTGTTGCGCACGTACGCACCCGACTCGTAGGGCGCGCGTGCGTAGCCGAGAGAGCGCACCACGCTGCGGGCCCGGTCGCGCAACGCCTCCGGCCCCTTCACCTCGGACATCCGGCTCGTCACCTCGACGCGCTGCCGCAGCAGCGGCATCAGCGCGAGGAGCGCCAGGGTCAGGAACAACAGCGCCCAGGCCCGCGGCGCCGGCAGCTCGCCCGTCCGTCCAGCGGCGGCCACCATCTCCGGCGACGGCGTCTCCCCCGCCGCCACCGCGGCGCGCAGCGGATCGCTGCCGGGCAGCGCGAGCAGCACTTCGTGCGCCGTCGCGGGACGCAGCGCCGGGTCTTCTTCGAGACAGCGCAGGATCACGCGCTCCACGGCGGGGTCGATCTCCTGCACCAGCGACGACGGGCGCGTCTTGGTCAGCGCATGCTGCGCGCGGAGGTCGTTCAACGTCTGCCCGTCGAATACGCGGCGGCCGGTGAACATCTCGAAGAGGACCAGGCCGAGGGCGTAGATGTCGCTGCGCGGGGTGGCGATGCCGCGGTCGAGCTGCTCGGGCGCCATGTACAGCGGCGTGCCGCCGACGCTGGCCGTGTCGTCCGCCAGGCCGGCCAGACCGAAGTCGGTGATGCGCGCGTTGCCGCGGCCGTCGATCATCACGTTCGCCGGCTTGAGGTCGCGGTGGATGAACCCGCAGTCGTGCGACGCGGCGAGCCCCGCGCAGAGGTCGCGGGTGAGCGCGAGGGCCTTGTCCGCGGGCAGCCGCCCGATGCGGCGGAGCAGCGACGCGAGGTCCTCGCCGTCGACGTACTCCATGGTGATGAAGTGCTGTCCGCCGACGTCGATGATGTCGTACAGGCGGCAGACGTTCGGATGCGCGATCTGCCGCCCCACCCGCACCTCGGCATACAGGCGCTCGAGCGCCGCGGGGTGGTGGGTGGGGACGTATTTGAGCGCGACGCGCTGGCCGAGCTTCAGGTCGTCCGCCCGGTAGACCTCGCCCATGCCGCCGCCGCCGAGGAGGGAGACGATGCGGTACCGGTTCGCGACGACCGCACCGGGCGTAAAGCGCGCCTCGGCGAAACGAGACGCCGCAGGCGTAGAGCGCAGTTCGGTCGGCGCGTCGTCCCGCATGAGTGAGAATCAAGGATACAGGAGCGCACCTGTCATCCTGAGCCGCGTAGACGGCGAAGGAACCCCTGATTCAGGCGCGGGTGGCGCGAACCGCAGGGGATCCTTCGCTGTCTACGCGGCTCAGGATGACAGGGTGCGCCCCCGTTGTACAATTTCGGCCGGGTCCGCCTCCCAATCACAACATGCGCCTCCTCGTCTCCTTCCTGTTCGCGCTCTCTCTTTCCGCGCAGACGCCCTATCTCGTCAAAGACATCAACACCACGTACTCGCGCGAGACCTCGTCGTCGATGCCGGTGTTCCAGGGCAGCTGGCGCGACCGGGTGTACTTCGTGGCCACGCTCAACGAAACCTCGGGGACGGAGCTATGGAGCACGGACGGCACGACTGCGGGGACGACGATGGTCGCCGACATCCTCCCCGGCAGCCCGAGCTCCAACCCGGGCGGGCTGTCCGTCATCAACGACAAGCTGCTGTTCTCCGCGCGCGACGTCAATCACGGCATCGAGCTGTGGACGACGGACGGCACCGCGGCGGGGACGAACCTCTTCCTCGACATCAACCCCGGCCCGAGCTCGGCGCAGCCTTCTTCGGGATTCGTCTATAAGAACCGCATGTATTTCGTGGCCGACGACGGCACGACCGGGCGCGAGCTGTGGACCACGGACGGCACGGTTGCCGGCACGCGGCTCTTCAAGGACCTCGAGCCGGGAGCCGCGTCGTCGGCTCCGCGTTATTTCGTGATCCTCGGCGACACGTTCTACTTTCTCGCGGGCACGGGTCTCTGGAAAACGGACGGTACGGATGCGGGCACGGTGCGGGTGACGACCGTCACCGCGCGCAACCTCGCCGTCGCCGGGAACCGCATCTTCTTCGAAGGCTTCACGGCGGAGTCGAACTGGGAGCTGTGGGTCAGCGACGGCACCGAAGCCGGCACGCGCATGGTCGAGGAGATCCGTCCCGGGCCCGCCGGCGCGTTCACGCCGAGCACCTCCCAGCCGTTCACGGTCCTCGGCAACCGCGTGATCTTCCCCGCCACGGACGACGAGCACGGGCGCGAGCCGTGGGTCAGCGACGGCACGGCCGAGGGGACGCACGTCCTGCGCGACTTCAAGCCGGGACCGGAAGGAGCCTGGAACAACCGCGGCCTCAATATCACCGTGTTCCACGGCCGCGCGGTCTTCTCCGCCCAGGACGAAGAGCACGGCGAGGAGCTGTGGAGCACGGACGGCACCGAAGCCGGCACCTCGTTCTATCTCGACGTGCGGCCGGGACCCGACTCCGCGGCGCCGTACCTCCCCACCGTCGCCGGCGGCAAGCTGTTCTTCGTCGCGAACGGCGGCACGCGCCAGTACGAATCGCGGCTCTTCGTCTCGGACGGCACGGCGAGCGGCACGCGCATGCTGCGCGCCGCGGACGGGTCGAACGTCGCCTACTACGCCTACCTGCGCGCCATCGGCGACAAGGTCTACTTCGCCGGCCAGACCGGCCTGACCGCGACCGAGCCGTGGGTCAGCGACGGCACGGACGCCGGCACGCACCTCATCGCCAACCTCGGCGCCGACCGCGCGCCGTCGTCCTCTCCGCGGCTGTTCGCGGGCACGGACCGTCTCGTCTTCTTCCATGCGACCGAGGGAACGATCGCGGAGTCCAACAGCGCCGAGGCGTCGCTGTGGCGCAGCGACGGCACGGCCGCGGGCACGTTCAAGCTGCGCGAGACCGGCCAGCATCCGTCGGAGCTCACCAGCGTCGGCCCGTACGTCTTCTTCGCGGACGAAGAGAATCGGACGCGGCTGATGATGAGCGACGGCACGCTCGCGGGAACGCACCCTGCCGGCGCCCTGGCGCGGCACTTCGGCACTTCGCTGAGCTACCGCTTCTTCCCGTTCGGCGACACGCTGTTCGTGACCACCGACGCCTCCCCGCGGACCCTCTGGGTGACCACCACGGCCTCGCCGGGCGACCCCGCCGTCAACCTGAACGTGCGGGACGTGAGGGAGGTCGTCGATGCCGGCGGCCGGTACATGTTCTTCGGCGAGTCGCCGTACAGTTTCAGGACCGCCCTCTGGATCACCGACGGCACGCTCGACGGCACGTACACGGTCGTGCCCGAGCTCACGGACAACACGTACGGCATCAGCCGGCTGGTGAATGCGGGCGGCACGGTCTACTTCGTCATGCAGAGACGCGACGAGGAAAAGCCGAAACTGTGGAAGAGCGACGGCACGTACGACGGCACGGTACCGGTGAAAGAGCTGCCGTTCGGACCGACCGTGGAGATCGAAGCGGCCGGACGGCGCGTGTTCCTCACGGCGCCCGACGCGCTCTGGACCAGCGACGGAACGGCCGAGGGCACGATCGAGCTGACGAAAGGCGAGTTCCGCAATCCCGTCTACGAGCAGTACCTGAAGCCGGTCGGCAACCGCATGCTGGTCCTGAAACCGCAGCCGGGGAACGGCCCCGCGGAGCTGTGGGGCAGCGACGGCACGGTCGCGGGAACGAAGCTCCTGCTGCACCGGGACAGCGATCTGCCCATCGCCGTCATCGACGGCGCGGCCTACTTCGCGCACAGCGACGCGCAGCACGGCTCGGAGATCTGGACGACCGACGGGACGGCCGAGGGTACGAAGCTGCGGACCGACGTCAATCCCGGACCGGCGAGCTCCACTCCCAACGGCTTCACGAAAGCGGGCAACCTGCTGTACTTCAGCGCCTATGCCGAGGGCATCGGCGCCGAGCTGTGGGCGCTGCCGCTGACCGATGCGCGCCTGACGATCGCCGACGCGCGCGCCGCCGAATCCGCATTCGCCGTGCGCTTCCGGGTCTCGCTCGAGGGCACGGCCACGCAGAGCGTGACGGTGGGCTACAGCACGTCCGACGGCACCGGCAGCGCGGGGCAGGATTACCAGGCGGCGTCCGGAACGCTGACGTTCGCGCCCGGCGAGACCAGCAAGACCGTCGACGTCCGCATCCTCGGCGACGCGTCTCCGGAGAACAACGAGACGTTCTTCCTGGCGCTGCAGAATGCCAGCGGCGCGCGGATCGTCCGGAATGAGGCAGCCGGGATCGTCGACGACGACGACGTGGTCGCGGACCTGAGCGTGGCGATGCAGTTCGAGGGCAGCTCGTTCGGCCTGTACGAAATGGCGGCCGTCACCAATCACGGGCCGCGCAGCGTGACGAACGTCGACGTGGAGATCACGGCCGTTCCGGGCGACAACGGCAGCGAGTGCCTCACGTGCCGCAGGATCCCGCAGCTTGCGGTCGGAGCGACGGCGCAGGTAGGTGCGCGGGACCTGTCCACGAACCTGCAGCAATACCGCAGCGCGATCGTCCGGTCGCGGCAGGAGGACGGCAACCCGGCCAACAACGCGGTCTCGTGGACGATCTCGGCGTTCGGGAACATGGCCATGAGTCCCGCGTATCTGACGCCGGGGGAGACGGCCACGGTGGCGGTCGCAGCGGATGCGCCGCAATTTCCGATCGAGCCGGTGAGCACGGACCCGTCGGTGCTCGCGATCTCGTCGCCGGTGACGAAGGACGAGAACGGCGTCACGAGGTTCACGGTCACGGCGTCGAAGGTGGGCCTGGCCCGTCTCGCGGCGGGCCGGAACCGCCTGCTCGAGGTCCACGTCGTCCTGCCAGGGTCGGCACCGATGTGGACGGACGCGCTCGAGGTCCAGGTGAGTCCCTACACCCGCATCGGCCCCCCGCTGCCATTGACCGTCATCCCGCGGGGCAGCACGCCGCTGACGGGCGCGCGGCCGACCGGAACGGTGATCGTGATGGCCAACGGACAGGAGCTCGCCCGCGGCACGCTCACGGGGTCGTCGAATCCCCTCGTGATCCCGGTCCGGTTCCCCGCGCCCGGATTCTTCTCCGGCGAGGTCCTGTACAGCGGCGACGCGAGCTTCTTACCCGACGTCTTTCCGATCGGCGTCCACGTCGACAAGGGGCAGGTGAGCATCACCGGCCACCTGGAGAAGGTGCCGGGCGCCGCGCAGACCTACGTCGCGAAGATCCGCGTGGAGGGCGCTCGCGGGAATGCGCCGGCCGGGCGGGTG
Source organism: Thermoanaerobaculia bacterium (assembly GCA_036375075.1). Classification (GTDB taxonomy): domain Bacteria; phylum Acidobacteriota; class Thermoanaerobaculia; order Gp7-AA8; family Gp7-AA8; genus QHVT01. The sequence continues at coordinate 7,860 of DASUSN010000232.1, forward strand.
CACGTCCTCCACGGCCCCGACGTCAAGGGCTCGATGACGCTGACGCCGTGGCCGGACGGCGCGTCGACGGCGGAAGTGACGCTGCAGAACCTCCCCGACTCTCCGACCGTCACCGTGCTTTACGAGGGCAGCACGCTGTACGAGCAGGAAACGCAGACCATCCGGCTCGTCGAGATGCGCCGCCGGCCGGTACGCCACTGAGGACTTCCATGCGCAAGATCACGCTCGCGGTTCTGTTGCTTCTCTCGTCGTCCCTCGGCGCTCAGTCGCCGTACCTGGTCAAGGACATCAACTCGACGACGAACGCTTCGCCGACCTCCTCGAACCCGGCGAACTTCTTCCGCTTCGGGCCGCGGATCTATTTCTCCGCGTCCACGCCGCAGACCGGGGAAGAGTTGTGGTCCACGGACGGCACCGCGGCCGGCACGTCGATGGTGGCGAACATCATGACGGGCTCGCAGGGATCGAAGCCGTCGCGGTTCTCGATCGTCAACGGAAGCCTCCTCTTCGCCGCGAGCGACTCCCGCGGCGAAGAGCTGTGGATCACGGACGGCACGGCCGCGGGCACGCGCCTCCTGGCGGATATCAACAGCGCGGGGCCGTCGTCGTCGCCGGGAGCGGGTGTGGTGATCGGCGGGCAGTTGATCTTCCCCGCGAGCGACGGCGTGAACGGGCGCGAGCTCTGGATCACCGACGGCACTCCGGCCGGGACGCGGTTCTTCAAGGACCTTATCCCCGGCCCGGAGAGCGCGAGCCCCCGCACGTTCGTTCCGTTCGCCGGCGCGGTCTACTTCACGACGGACATCGGGCTCTGGAAGACGGACGGCACGGAGGCAGGGACGGTACTGGTGAAATCCGGCCTGGAGCCGCGGGTTCCCGTGGCCGTGGGCTCCCGCCTGTTCTTCGTCGGCTACACGCCCGATGCGGGAGCGGAGCCGTGGGTGAGCGACGGCACGGCCGCCGGAACGGTGCGACTCGCGGACATCTACCCGGGGGTCGAGGGCTCGTCGTTCTCGACGGCCATGACGCCGGTGGGCGATCGCGTCGTCTTCCACGCGCACGACCCGCAGCACGGCACGGAGCTGTGGGTCAGCGACGGCACCGCCGCGGGCACGCAGCTCCTGCGCGACATCCACCCCGGCACGCAGAGCGGGTGGGCCGGGTTCGGCATCGCGGGGAACGGAACGACCGTACTATTCGCCGCGACCTCGCCGGAAACCGGAGTGGAGGTGTGGAGGACGGACGGCACCCCCGCGGGAACGACGCTGCTGCGCGACCTCAACCCCGGCCCCGGCTCGACCTTCGTCCAGAATCTGACCGCCGCCGGCGACTCGATCTACTTCGTGACGGGGGGCCTCGTCATCACGCGTCTCTGGACGTCGGACGGCACGCCCGAGGGGACGCGCGAGACCGCCACCTTCGATCCGCGGCTGAACATCGGAGGCCCGTTCACGAACATCGACGGCACGCTGTACTTCGGGGCCGCGAATCGCCTGAACGGCCACGAGCCGTGGAAGAGCGACGGCACGGCCGCGGGCACGATGATGATCGCGAACATCGCCGCGGACAGCTCGCCTTCTTCGGATCCGGTGAGCCTGCGCGCCGCGGGCGACTGGCTCTATTTCAACGCCTGGGATGGTGCGCCGGACTTCGCCGGCAACGGCCGCGAGTCGTTCTGGCGCACGGACGGGACGGCCGAAGGAACGGTGAAGCTTGCCGAGGACTCGCCGGAGAGCGTCGATCTGCTGCTGCCGGACCACACCATGTTCTTCCGGCTCGATCACTTCGATCTGTGGATCACCGACGGCACGCCGGAGGGCACGAAGCCGGCGACGGAATTCGAAAGGCGCTTTCCCCAGCAGCCGATGCCGCGGTTCGTCCTCGGCGACACGATCCTGGTCGGGGTCGACCAGCAGCTCTGGGCGACGAAGCTGGCGCCCGGCTCGCCCGCGGTGCCGCTGGGATCGGAGAATGCCGTGACATACGCCCAGAACACTCCCGCATTCGCGGAGCTCGCGGGCCGCGCGTTCTACGTCAGCCGGCAGTCCACGTCGGGGACGCTGTGGTCGACGGACGGCACGCCCGCGGGAACGTTCGTCGTGAAGCATTTCGAGGAGGGCCTCGGCGGCCGGCTGGCGGTCATGGGCGGCCACGTCTACGCCATCACGGAGGGCTCGCCCGCGAAACTGATGCGGAGCGACGGGACGGCCGAGGGGACGGTGGCGCTGGCCGAGTTTCCGGGAGGGGCGGCCGGGCTGCACGCGGCGGAATCGCGCGTCTATTTCTTCGCAGGCGGGGGCAAGCTCTGGGTGACGGACGGCACCGCCGCGGGCACGCGCGAGCTGCCGGCCAGACCGTCGCAGGGATACGTCATCACGCTCGGGAGCTCGATCCTCTTCCATCAGGACCCGGCCGGCGGCACCGCCGAGCTGTGGATCAGCGACGGGACCATCGAGGGAACGCACGAGCTTCACGACTTCGGACCGGGCGTCGTCCTGAGCTACGTATCCAACTTCGTCAGCGCCGGGGGGCGCGCGTACTTCAACGTCTACACGCAGGCGACGGGGACCGAGCTGTGGACGACGGACGGTACATCCGCGGGGACGCGACCGGTCGACGAGATCGCGCCGGGCGCCATGGGCAGCTCGCCGTCCCATCTGGTGGCCGCCGGGGAGCGGCTTTTCTTCGGCGCGACGACCGCGGAAACGGGGCGCGAGCTGTGGGCGCTGCCGCTGAGCGTGGGACCGCGCGTGACCGTCGGCGACGTCCGCGTCGCGGAGGCGGAGACGACGGCGCGGTTCACGGTGTCGCTGTCTTCACCCGCGACGCAGACGGTGACGGTGGCCTTCGCGACCTCCGACGGCACGGCGACGGCCGGCAACGACTACGACGCCGCGTCGGACACGCTGACGTTCGCCGCGGGCGAGTCGTCCAAGACGATCGACGTACACGTGCATGCGGATGGCGCCGCCGAGCACGGCGAAACGTTCCTCGTGACGCTGCGGGATCCGTCGGGCGGCGCGACGATCGAGACGGCCGTCGCGGCGGGCATCATCGAGGACGACGATCGCACGGCGGACGTGGGACTCGTCCTCGATTTCTCCGATCTCGGCACCCATGTGGTGACCGTGGACATGACGAACGCCGGTCCGTCCACCGCGTCGAACCTGCAGCCCCGCGTCACCATCACGCCGGCGAACTTCGAGATCATCGAGGCCTGTGACCGCTGCCGCCTGGTGAGCCTCGCACCCGCCGCACGGGCGGAGGCGCTCCGCCGGCAGTCGTCGTCCAACTTCCAGCAATACTTCACGGCGACGCTGACCGCGCGCGAGCGCGATCCGAATCCGGCCAACAACACCGTCGCCTGGACGATGAACGGCGCGATCGCGATGGATGCGTTGTATCTCGTGCCGGGAGGACAGGCGACCGTGTGGGTCGGGCAATCCGGCGGCTCCACCGTGAATGTCGAGTCGACGAATCCGGCGGTGTTCACGGCGCCGGCAACTCTCGCGATGCCGGCCAGCGGCGAGCCCGCCAGCTTCGTGGTGCATGCCGTCGGCGAGGGGTCGGCCGCGCTTCGCGTGTTCACGGAAATGCAGACCTTGGGCGTGCTCGTCGTGCACGTCGTGGCTCCGGGGGCGAAGCCGAAGTGGCCGGGCGCGATCGAGATGTCGCTGAACGCGTCGTCCCTGCCGTTCCACAGCGCGGCGGAGGTCCGGATCTTCACGTCGAGCACCGCGCCCTTCACCGGCGCGACGCCGACCGGCACCGTGACGTTGAGCGCGAACGACGTCCAGGTCGGGCAACTGACGTTGCAGCCCGGCGTGTTCCGGCAGGGGAAGATCACAACGTACGTCCCGAAGATCGGCGAAAACGTGTTCCGGCTGGATTACCCGGGCGACGCGAATTTCGAGGGGATCACCACCGTGTGGGCGATTCAGGTGACGCGCGGCTACAACACCATCCAGACGACCGCGGTCCGCACCGGCTCGCAGGTGGTCGTGCGCACGCACCTGACCGGCTCGCCGCTGGCCGCCGCGACCGGCACGGTGCGCGTCGGCGACGACGGCGCGGAGGTCCCGCTCACGGCCATGGGCCCGGGCATCGCGGAGGCGGAGGTGATCCTGGACGACGTTCCGGAGAGCACCACGACCCTCACCGTTTTCTACTCGGGGGACGCGAACTACTTCGCCAATCAGCAGCAGGTCCGCATCACCGAGGGACGGAGACGCAGCGCCAGGCACTGACGCGCTACAATCGCGGCGGAGGACATCAAATGCGGAAACTCATTCTCGCCGCGACGCTCACGCTCGCGGCTGTCACGGCCGAAGCGGCGAACGTCGCCGGGGTCACCCTGGAAGACAAAGTCACGGTCAACAACCAGACGCTCGTTCTGAACGGCGGCGCCCTGCGCAAGAAGTTCGTCGTGAAGGTGTACGTCGGAGGCCTGTACCTGCCGGCGAAACAGACCAACGCGGCCACGGCCATCGCCACGGACAGCCCGCGGCGCATGGTCATGCACTTCCTCTACAACGTCTCGAAGGCGCAGATGACCGAGGCGTGGGTGGAGGGGCTGGAGGACAATACGCCCAATGCGTCGCCCGAAGTGAAGACGGCGTTCAAGACGCTGGAGTCGTGGATGGAAGATGTGCCGAAAGGCAACCGCATCGTGCTGACGTACGTCCCGGGCATCGGCACGACCGTCGAGGTGAACGGCAAGAACAAAGGCACCCTCGGCGGCAAAGCCGTAAGCGACGCGATCCTGAACACCTGGATCGGCCCGAAGCCGGGCCCCGGCGCAGATTTCAAGAAGGCGGTCCTGGGACAGTCGTAGGTTCGTTCGCCGCAGCGCATTGTTTGTTCGCGGCCGCCTTCGGGCGGCCGCTTTTCTTTTCGCGAGCGCGCCCCTCACCCCGGCCCTCTCCCCGCTCCCCCGCCCGCACGGCGCGGGGAGAGGGAGAAGTGAACAGCCAACGGTCCCCTCTCGGCGAGCTCGGGGAGTTCCTGAGCTCGTGCATCGCGCGGTCTGGAGTGCGGAGGCAATCGATTGCCTCCGCACTCCATGTAGGGCGCGGCTTCAGCCCGCCTCTCTCGTGGACGGGACGTTCCCCTCCCCGTCCGAGGGGGCGGGCTGAAGCCACGCCCTACATTTCGCGCGGCGTAACCGTCAGGACGGCCGGGCTACGAAGAACAGCTTCACCGTGGCCGCGTTGATCGCCTCGCCTTCGTCGTAGGGGTCGAAGTCGAGGACTTCCACGGGCGCCAGGCCGGCCGCGTTCAGCATGCGGGTGATCTCGCGCTCGTTGTAGGCGCGCTGACGGTGTTGTTCGCGGATGTCGACGCGCACGCCGTTGATCTTCGCCCAGCCGGTCACGGCGGCGCGTCCGATCTTTTCGCGCTTGCGGTAGGTCGTCGCGATCTCGAGGTGGTAGTCCTTGCCGCGTGCGATGTACGGCTCGGAGAGGCCCCAGACCTCGGGGTAGATCTCGGGATGGTTGACGTCGAAGAGGAAGAGCGAGTCCGCGTCCATCACACCGCGCACGGAGTGGAACGCGGCCTGGAGGTCCTCCGGCTCGAGCAGGTGATTGAGGCTGTCGTAGAGACAGGTCACGCGCGCGAACCTGCGCCGGAACGGCAACGCGCGCATGTCGCCCGCCACCCCGCCCCCGGCGATCTGCAGCATGGGGATGGACGCGTCGACGCCCGTGGACTTCCAGCCGCGATCACGGAACCAGCGCACGGTCAGGCCCGTGCCGCAGGCGACGTCGAGGTGGGTGCGCTTCGGCGTGGGATGGCGCTCCAGCGCCTCCCCCACCATCCGGCTCGCGGCTTTGAAGAAACGCTCGCCGAGGGCCCGGTCGTACGCGTACGCGAACGCGTCGTAAGCCTCCGAGCTCGTTCCCTTCGTCATTCCGACGACCAGCGGTAGAAGCCTTCGCCGCTCTTCTTCCCGAGCTTGCCGCCGCGGACCATGTCGCGCAGGAGCTGCGGCGGCTCGAAGCGGTCGCCGAGCGTCGAGGCGAGGTACTCGGCGATGCCGAGGCGGACGTCCAGGCCGACGAGGTCCGTGAGCTTGAGGGGTCCCATGGGGTGGTTGTAGCCGAGCTCCATTGCCCGGTCGATGTCCTCGGCCGATGCGACGCCTTCTTCGAGCATGCGGATGGCCTCGAGCCCGATCGCCACCCCGAGGCGCGAGGTCGCGAAGCCGGGACTGTCGCGGACGAGGATCGCCGTCTTGCCCATCTTTTCCGCCACGGCGCGCACCTGCTCGATCGTATCGTCCGAGGTGCGGTCGCCGCGGACGATCTCGACGAGCTTCATCAGGTGCGGCGGATTGAAGAAGTGCATCCCCACGAAGCGGTCGCGTCGCTCTACGTTGCCGGCCAGTTGGGTGATGGAGATCGACGACGTATTCGTGGCCAGGATGGTGTGCTCGCCGCAGAAGAGGTCCGCCTGCGCGAAGAGATCGGTCTTCAACTCGAGGCTCTCGGGCACGGCTTCGATGATGAGGTCCGCGGTGCTGACGGCCGGCTCGAGCTCGGGGATCACCTGGATGCGCCCGAGCGCTTCGGCAGCGGCAGGCTCGCCGAGCTTGCCCTTTTCCACGCCCTTCCGGAGAATCGACTCGACGGCGGTGCGCGCGGCATCGAGCGCTCCGGCTTCCGCGTCGAACATGACGGTGTCGTAGCCCGCAACCGCGGCGAGATAGGCGATGCCCCGGCCCATGGTTCCGGTGCCGAGGATGGAGATCTGGCGGATCATCGCCGGAGTGTATAGCAGGAGGACGAAGATGGGATTCGTGAGGGAGTTCAAGGAGTTCGCGGTCAAGGGAAGCGTGGTCGACCTGGCGTTCGCGGTGATCATCGGCGCCGCGTTCGGCAAGATCGTGGACTCGCTGGTGAAGGACATCCTGATGCCTCCCCTCGGCCTGCTGATGGGCGGACTCGACTTCTCGAACCACTTCGTGACGCTGAAAGGCCAGAAGTTCGCGACCCTGGCGGAGGCGCAGGCGGCGGGCGCGGTGACGCTGAACTACGGCATGTTCGTGAACGCGATCGTGAGCTTCCTGATCGTGGCGTTCGCGATCTTCCTGATCGTGCGTCGGATGAACGCGGCCGCGCGAAAGGAGGCCGTGGCGGTGGTGGCGACGACGCGCGCGTGTCCGGAATGCCTGTCCGACATCCCGGCCGAGGCTAGGCGGTGCAGGTACTGTTCGGTGACGGTGGGTGCGGCAGCGGCGCCGGCGGCGGTCGTCTAACGCTTCGCGCGGAGGACTTTCACGTTCTCCGTACACTTGCCCCACTCGGCGAACTGGGCGGCATCCGAACCGCCGTCGTTCTTCAGGTCCGTGCGGGCTCCGGCCTTCAGCAGCGCGCGGATCGCGGGCGTCGCGTCGCACTTGTCGGCGATGCGCATCAGGGCGCTCATGTTGATGTCGTCGACCGCGTTCACGTTCGCACCGGCGTCGATCAGGTACTGCATGACCGCGTATTGTTCGAAGGTGGCGGCGGCGACGATCGCGGGCGTCCCGTTCTCCACGGTGTCGGGCGAGTAGCCCGCGGCGATGAAGAGCTTCGCGGCCTCGAGGTTTCCATCGACCGCGGCGCCGACCAGGAAGCCGGCCTCGGGATACGGGTACCCGATCTCGCGCAGCTTGCGGAGCGCCTCGCGCTGCGCGTCGTTCTCGGGCTGGCGGACTTTCGAGTCCGGCTCGTCGTCCGGTCCGCCGCCCAGGTTCCACATCTCGCTGAGGATCTTCCAGGTGCCTTGCTCGCGCACGAACTGGATCTTGCCCGTGGACTCGTTGTCCGCGACGCTCGCCACGACGACCAGCGTCGCGTCGTCGTCCTCGAGGATCTCGTCGTGCAGGCGGAGGTTCTCTTTCGGCGAGAGGACGTCCATCTCCGCCAGCGCCTCGCTTGCGGTCTTCTTCGCCAGCTCCGCGCGGCGGCCGGAGGAGAGGTAGAACTTCGCCCCGGCGGCATCGCCCTGGGCGATGGCCTTCTGGTAGTTCTTGTAGATCGGGAACAGCACGTCGGCGTGCAGAGCGGTGGCCATCGCGGCCACCGCGCAGACGATGACAACCCGAAGCAGACGCCTCATTTACACCGCCTTCATGGCCAGCGAGAGGATCTCGCGATGCGTGAAGTAGTTCACGGCCGGGTCGTCGAGGTGGAACGTGTACGTGAACCGCTCGTCGTTGTCGGCGATGAACGTGAACCGGAAGTAGCGGTTCTCCGTGCCGTCGCCGAACTCCTTGATGTTCGTCGAGGAGCCGTTGTCCTCCTCCACCTTCAGCACGCGGTAGAGACGCTGCGCGCTGATGGGGAGGTCGTCCGGCGGGTAGTGGATGAACTGGATCGCGTAGATCGTCTTGGGATCGACCTCGCGCTGGGGATACTCCTGCACCCCCTCGGCACCCACGCCCGTGAACCAGGTCTCGTCTTCCTTGAAGAGGACGAGGTTCGCGGAGTTCTCGGTCATCGGCAGCGCGCCGCGGTCGAGGTGGATGTGCTGCTCCGGATCGGTGGCGTCGCGGAGCTGGGTGAGGAGGTCGATCAGGTACTGGATGCCCTCGCGGGTGCCGGTGAGGGCGACTTCGTCGTCCTCGTCGGAGATCCAGAGGTCGAGCCAGGCTTCCTTGGGCAGCTTGACGCGACCCTCGAGCGTCTCCCGGGTGATGGGAGCGAAGTCGAGGCGCTTCGCCGCCGCGAGCAGGAACTCGTTGCAGTGGGGATCTTCGATCAGATGCTGCCGCGCGTACTCGATCGCGGCCTCGTACGCGCCCTTCCGTCCGAAGTCATGGCTCAGGTCGAACGGCCCCACGATCTGATCGAGGAGCTGGGCATAGCGCTCGGCGGGTTTAGACATAGGCAGCGGTACAACCGCGAGAAATCTAGCATATTTCCGAGGGGCGGTTCGGCCGTCTCCGGCGCTCCAGATCAACCGAATTTGGTGTTTCCGGCGTCGTAGGTGCGGCCGCGCCAGTGGAGCTGGCGGCGGATTCCGGTGAACCACACCGAGCGGATCAGGATCCAGCACCAGGTGCCGATCATCAGAGGATGGCCGAGGACGGCGTTGTCCAGGCGGTAGCCGATCGCGGTGAACAGAGCGACGCGGGTCAGGACGATGAACGCAACCGCGGCGATGGCGACCCAGTTTCCCGTGACCGCCAGCGCAAACGGGAGCAGGTGGAAGACCACCGCCAGCAGGAAGAACAGCGCCGCGACGAAGTAGTTGTAGCCGAATACCGCAAACGCGTTCTTGGTAAACCCGCGGACGATCTCCCCGAGCCCGTGGTACATGCGCACGCTCACCCTGCGCTCCGCCCGCACGGCCTCGGTCCGCCGCCGGCCGCGGCGCATGAGCCGGGCGAGGGCGACGTCGTCTACGACCGCGTCCTTCAGCGACTCGTGCCCTCCCATCGCCTCGTAATCCGCGCGGCGGACGAGGTTGCCCGGGCCGCCACCGACCGCGAGCACCGGCATCCGGGTCCGGTTGGCGAGCCAGAGCGGGAGGAAGGAGAAGGCGAACACGGCCAGGTTGGGCATCACCACGTGCTCCCAGAAGCCGTGCATCTCCATGTGCGGGAAGAGCGAGAGCAGGGCGGCGTCGCAGTCTTCCAGCCGGGCGACGGCCGCGGCGATGGCGTCGGGCTCGTAGAGCACGTCGGCGTCGACGAAGAGGAGCAGCTCGCCCGTCGCGCGGCGGCTGCCCTGGTGGAGCGCCCACGGCTTGCCGAGCCAGCCCGGCGGCGGCTCCTCGTTGTCGACGACGACGATCCGCTCGAACTGCCTGAGGATCTCTCCGGTCCGGTCCACGGACCGGTCGTTCACCACGATGATCTCGAGCTCGGGGTAGGTCTGCGCTAGGAACGCGCGGACGGTGCGCTCGATCGCGCGCTCCTCGTCACGCGCCGGGATGATGACGGAGACGCGCGGGAAGCGTCGCGGCACGCGCGATCCGAGCTTCGGGGTCAGAGCGAGGTTGAGGAGGGTCCTCGCGAAGGCAAGGACCCAGAACCCGAGGATCAGGTACGAGAGGATGCGCGTGGGCTAGCTCGCTCGGCGGGCGGCTTCGACGACGTAGGGCGACTCGGGGAAGTCGGTCGTGATGCGCTTGTACGCTTCCTTCGACTTGGCGGAGTTGCCCTGGACGTCGTAGGCCTGAGCCAGGAGGACGAGCAGGGAATCGCCCGGCAGGACGGGCTCACTCTTGGCGATCTCGGCCTCGAGCTCCTGCGCGACCTGAGCGGCCTCGCCGTTCTCGATGCGGAGCTGGTAGAGGCTGAAGCGTGCGGTGCTGACCAGGATGTTGTCGCTGTGGTCGTCGACGAACTCTTCGAGGAGCGTGCGGGCGGTCTTCACGTCGCCTTTGGTGACGGCCATGCGGGCAAGGTAGAGACCGGCGACGTCGGCGGCATCCGTTCCGGAATGGCTGTCGCGGACGCCCTTGAACGCCTTCTCCGCGGCGGCGGTGCGCTCCGCCTCGGTCTTGAAGTGCGGACCGGTGACCCCTTCGGGCTTGGTCTCCCCGATCGAAGCCTCGGCGGTCTCGATGGCGGAGGCGAGCGCCTGCTGGGCGGAGTCCTCGCGGTTGGCGCGGTAGAAATAAATGCCGAACGCGATGACCGCGATGGCAACGACGGCGCCGGCGATGGCCAGCAGCAGGCGCTGGTTGGCGCGGGCGCGCACGGACAGGGCGCCGATCTCGTCGACGAACTTGTCGTGCTTCAAATCATGTCGATGTTGACGATCCATGGAGAGAAATGCCTCCGAAAATGAGGGGGAGACTCTAGTTCAGGCGCGGGCAACCGTCAAACCGCGCGACGGATTCCCGATGTCGATTTACAATGGTCGCGGGTTCAATCAGGCGCGACAGAGCGGGGCATTGTTGTTGCACTGAGGCGACATCACGAATTTCGATCTCTTGCAGAACGGGAGCATCATGACCGCGCGGCGCGCGTTAACGGCCTCGATTCTCGTCCTTCTCTCCGTCACTGCGCTCGCTGCCCCGCGGCGCACCGGGCCAGAGCTTCCTTCCGCAACGGTGCTCTGCTACCACATCGTGGAGGCGCCGGCCGCCCCGCGGATGCACATCGACCGAGAGACTTTCCGCCAGCATCTCCGCTATCTGGAGATGACGGGCTACAACGTCATCCCGCTGCGGCACCTGTACGAATACGTGGTTGGCAAGCGCGCGTCGATCCCGAAGAACGCGGTGGTCATCACCATCGACGACGGCTGGCGCAGCACGTACACCGAGGCCTTCCCCGAGCTGAAGAAGCGCAAATTTCCGTTCACGGTGTTCATTTATCCGAACATCATCGGCAAGACCTCGAACGCACTGACGTGGAAGCAGATCAAGGAAATGTCGGACGAGGGCGTCGACATCCAGAGCCACTCCCTCACCCATCCGTACCTGACGAAGCGCCGCCATCGCTCGAAGGGCGACAAGGCCTACGCGGAGTGGCTGGCCAAGGAGCTCGCGGAAAGCCGCCGGATCCTGGAGAAGGAGACGGGCCGGAAGGTGCAGTTCCTCGCCTACCCCTACGGCGACTACGACGATCGCGTGGCCGAGGCGTCGGCGCGGGCGGGGTACACCGCGGCGCTGACGTGCGACTTCGGGGGCGTGAAGAAGGGCAGCGATCCGCTGAAGATGAAGCGGTTCGTGATCGACGACCGGATGGACTTCGCCGCCTTCCGCAAATACATGGGCGCGACGCCGATGAAGCTCGCCGAGATGACCCCGAAGCCGGGCGTGATCGACACCGGTGTGACGATGGTGTCGGCGAAGATCCCGAACTTCCAGAACCTCGACCCGAAGTCGGTGGGCATGGCCCTGCTGAGCCTCGGCAACGCCGTGCCGTACTCGTACGACGCGAAGAACGGCGCCATCAGCCTCGCGGTGAGCGAGGGGATCGCTGCGCTGAAGGCGCGGTACCACCGGGCGGTGGTGTGGGGCACGGACACGAAGACCGGCAAACGGGTCGAGGCGACCTGGGTGTTCCGCCTGCCCGACCCGACGAAGCCGGCGGCCCCGCCGGAACAGCCGCTGCCCAAGGTCGTAGCGGCCAGCGCGGTCGCGACGCCCGTGGGCGGCTCGCCCAAGCGGTGAGGTCCAACCGAATGTAGGGCGTGACTTCAGCCCGCCTCCCTCGTGGGCGGGGGCGTTCCCCCTCCCCGTCCGAGGGGGCGGGCTGAAGCCGCGCCCTACATTTACACCGGCAGCTTGATTTCCGGCTCTTCGTCGCGCTCGCGGTAGAGGATGGCGATCTTGCCGATCCCTCCCGCGATGTGCGCGTCCGCGGCCTCGGCGAGCTGCTGGGCCATGGCCCGGCGGTCGCTGGAGTCCTCGACGTCGATCCGCACTTTGATCAGCTCGTGGGAGTCGAGGGAGCGCTTCGTCTCCTCGATGACGGACTGCGTCACGCCGCCTTTGCCGATGCGCACGATGGGCGACAGCGGGTGGGCGAGGCCTTTGAGGAACTGCTTCTGCTTGCCTGTCAGTGCGGCTTTCATTTCACTGCTTTCGGGCGCTGCAAGAACGCGTCCGGCGGCTCGAAGCCGGTCAGCCGCGCGTCCTTCACCTCGGTGCCGTCGGCGCCGATGAACACGATGGTGGGCACACCGGCGATCCCGTACTGCTTCGTCAGCGCCATGGTGGTGGCGTCGCTGGGGACGGTGAGGTCCGCCTTCACGCGCACGAAGCGGTCCAGCTCCGCGATGACCTTCGGATCCGTGAAGGTCTTCTCGTCGAGCTCCTTACACGGCAGGCACCAGTCGGCGTAGAAGTCGATGACCACCGGCTTGCCGGACTCGCGCGCGCGGGAGATCGCGCCTTCGTCGTACTTCGCCCACTGCACGCCCTCGGCGTGCTTCCGGGGAAGCGCGAACGCGACGCCGGAGACGAGCAGCAGGATCGCGATCCCGATGCGCCACACCGTGGCCCCCTGCGACCGCGAGAAGAAGAACAGGAACGCCGCGCCGACGAGCAGGCTCGCCGCGACGCCGTACTGGAAGGCGAGGTCGCCGATCAGCGGCCGCAGGAAGTAGAACGCCATGGCGATGAGGATGAAGCCCATGGCCTTCTTCACCTGGATCATCCACATCCCCGACCGCGGCAGGGCCGAGGCGGACGACGAGAAGATCCCGAGCAGCAGGTACGGCACGCCCAGGCCGAGGGCCAGAACGAAGAACATGAGGAATCCGAGGAAGGGGCTCTGCAGCGACGACACGAGCGCGATCAGCGAGATCACGAACGGGCCGACGCACGGCGCCGCGACGATGCCGATCAGGAGGCCCATCACCAGCGCTCCGCCCAACCCGCTCTGGCCGCCGGAGCGGTTCGAGACGAACTGCGGCACGCGCAGCTCGAACGCGCCGAACATCGACGAGGCCATGACCAGCATCAGCGCGGCGAAGAAGATCAGCACGCCCGGATGCTGCAGCCACGCGCCGAACAGCTTGCCCGACAGCGCCGAGAACACGCCCAGCGCCGAGTAGGTGATGGCGATGCCGAGGACGTAGAGCGACGAGAGCGCGGTCCGCCGGCCGGTGCTGGAGCCGGACTGCTGCGAGAAGTAGCCGATCGTGATCGGGATCAGCGGATAGACGCACGGGGTGAGGTTGAGGGCCAGACCGAGGACGAAGATCGCCAGGAGCGTCAGGGGCAGGCCCCGCGAGGCGAGCGTGCCCGCGACGTCGCTCGACAGCAGCGACGCCTTCTGCGCGTCCTTCGGCGCCGCGGACAGCGGCGTGAACGACGTAGAGCCGCCAGCGGCCGAGGCGTCGGGACTGGGGACGGAGACCGCCGGAGCCTCGGCGATCTTCGCGGCGTCGATCGTCGCCGTCGCCTGATTCGGCGGCAGGCAGACCGTGTCGCTGCACGGCTGGTAGCGCAGCGTCGCAGTCAGGGCCGTGGCGCCGGCCTTGAGCTTCGCCTTGAACGGGATCTGGAACTTGCCGTCGAACACCGCCAGCGGCTTGCCGTTGGTGAACGCGAACGCCTTCATCTGATGCGGCGGGTACGCCAGCTCGACGTTCTCGGCATCCAGCGCGAGCTCGGTCGGGATGGCGAAGTCCTCGGTCGGCTTGTTCGAGTTGACGTGCCAGCCCTCGACGATGGTGACGGTGACGACGCCCTCGACGTCATCGCCGGCACGCTTGTGCAGCGAGCCTTCGATGGACGCCTTCGGCGCGGTGTCGGCGCCGAAGCCGAACTGCGCGAAGGAGGGAACGGCGCTGAGGACGGCTAAGGCAAGGACGGACGCGTACTGTCTCAGTTTCAATTCGTATTACCCGCAAGACGCCGCTCGAGGTCCGGCAGCACCGCGTCGACGGTCGCGAGGTGCGGCGAGCCCGGATAGGTCTTCTTGAACATCCGCAGCTCGTTGGCCGCGCCGAGGATGTTGCCCTGGGCCATGTAGATCTGGCCGGCGAGCAGCTTGGCGCGCTCCACCGCGTCGCCGCGGGTGCTCAGCGCGGTCAGCGCCTTGATGGTCTTCTGCGCGTCGGCGTACTTGTTCTGCAGCGCGTAGGTGAACGCGAGCTGGTAGTAGGCCTCGTCGCGGATGGAGGCGGGCACGCCCTTCTCCGCGGTCAGCTTCTTGAGGCGCATCTCGCTCTCGCCGTACGCGCTGCGGCTGACGAACTCCTTGGCCAGCTCGAGGCGGGCGGGGTAGTCCTTCGCGAGCGAGGCCTCGTTCTTCACGCGCTTCTGGAAGGCGTCGTGCTTGGAGCGGGTCTCGGCGAGCATCTGCACGAACTGGCTCGGCGGCGCGTAGCCGCGGATCGAGCCCGCCAGGGCGAGGTCCGGCGTCAGGAGGAGGAACGTCGGGAGCGACGTCACGCCATACTTGCGCTGGAACTCGCTGCCCTCTTTCTTGTCCTCGGTGTCGAGGCGGAGCAGCACGATGTCGTCGGTGGCCTTCTGGAAGGCCTCGGACGGGAAGACCTCACGCTCGAAGCGATGGCACCAGCCGCACCACTCGGCGAACATGTCGACGAGGATGAACTGATTCTTCTCTTTGGCAGCCTTCTGCGCGGCGGCGACGGACTTGTGCCACGTTCCACCGGCGAAGGTCTGTGGAGCGAGGGCGAGCACCAGCGCTGCGGCAAGGGCAATTCGTCGGGTCAAAAGAGGCCTCCGCGGCTCGAAACGAGGCGTCCGGAACCCCTATTCCGAGGGCTTCGCACCGACGGGTGACAAATCCGTGGCCTGATTTTTCATCCGCGCCCGCTCCCGCGCGGCCTCGATGAACGCCGCGAAGATCGCCGAGGCGCTCCCCTCACCGGTCATGTCCTCGGGATGCCACTGCACGCCGAGATAAAAAGGATGCCTCGGGTCCTCGAGCCCTTCGACGATGCCGTCGGGCGCGAGGGCGGTCACGCGCAGCCCCTGACCGACTTTGTGGACGGCCTGATGGTGCGAGGAGTTGACGTTGAGCTCGACGGCCGGCAGGACGCTGGCGAGGCGGGTCCCCTTCTCGATGATGACGTCGTGGCGGCCGCGATCCTCGGGCTCGCTGGCGTGGCGGATCTCGGTGTCGTGCTGCGAGTCGATGTCCTGGATGAGCGTGCCGCCCGCGGCGACGTTCATGACCTGCAGGCCGAGGCAGATGCCGAGCATGGGGACTTCCTGCCTGCGGGCGGCCTCGGCCAGAGCGAGGTCATTGGCTTGGCGGCGAGGGTCCATCGGCTCAAGCGTGGGATGCGGATCTTCCCCGTAGGCCGCGGGGTCACAGTCGAAGCCGCCGGCCAGGAGGAAACCGTCGAGCTCGCGCATGAGCTGGCCGGCGTTCTCCGGCTGCGGCGGGATGAGCACCGGAATCGCGCCCGCGCGCCGGACGGCCTCGACGTACGTGAGGTACGCGAACACAAGCTCGCGCTTGCCTTCCGGGCTCTGAACGTCGCATCCGATTCCAATGATGGGCTTGATCAATTTCCGCTCCTATTCCAATTCACTTTATGCGAAATTGAGGTCCGTCACGAGCCTGTTTTACGACGCGTTCCCCCCAACACCGAAGGAAAATTCAATCTGATGACCAACTCCATGCCGAGAATCGCCGTTCTGTTGTTCGCCGCCCTCACGCTCGCGCCCGCTCTGCAGGCTTCGACCTCCAAAGGCTCCCGCATCAAGCTCGATGCGCTCCCTTCGTATGTCGACAGGCTGTTCGTGCCGGTGGTGCCGCAGACGGAGAACACCCTGCAGATCGCGACTCTCGCCGCGGATCAGGTGATCAGCACGCCGGACGGCTTCGACGTGCGCGTCCGCAACGGCGCGATCGTCGCGTATGCCGACGGCGGCGACGCCGCGGGGTACGCGAAGGTGCGCATGGGCGGCCGCGAGCTGACTCTCACGCTCGTCACCGTCGTGCCGTACGGCGAGATGCGCAACGGGACGCTGGGCGGCTATCGCGTCGGCGAGTACAACGCCGTGCCGCTGAAGGGGCTGGAGCAGTACGAGCGGCCCAAGGGCTTCATCCGTCTGAATGACACGAACGACGACCTCTGGGTCTCGGATCACTACCGGATGCGCGACTTCCAGTGCAAGCTGGATGGGACGACCAAGTACTTGATCGTGCGCACGGACGCTCTCGTGAAGCTGGAGATCCTGCAGCACGAGCTGGAGGCCCGGCACGGGCTGAAGTTCGACCGCTTCACGATCATGTCGGGGTACCGCACCCCCTATTACAACGCGAAGATCGGCAACGAGACCGGCTACTCGCGCCACCTGTACGGCGATGCGATGGACATCTACATCGACCAGAACCGCGACGGGAAGATGGATGACGTGAACCGCGACGGCCGCGTCGACACCGCCGACGCCCGGTTCCTCCTGCGCGTCGCGGAGAAGATCGACGAGTCGCCGGAGTGGGGCTGGCTGAAGGGCGGCGCGGGCGTGTACCACGCCAACGCGGCCCACGGCCCGTACATCCACGTCGACGCCCGCGGCTACGTGGCCCGCTGGGGCGCCACCGAGGAGCCGGCCAGCGGAACGCGCGGCTCGCGCACGATGGCGGCGCGGCGGTAGCGATCCTCGTGCAGATTGAAAGTTACGCTTTCAATCTGCACGAGGATTGCTTATCCTGAGTCCCGTCAGGGACTTAGATGCTTGTCGAGCGTGCACTTGCTCCTGCGATCCGAGATCTGTTCGAGTCGTATCCGATCGTGACGGTCACAGGGCCGCGGCAATCGGGCAAGACGACCCTCTGCCGTTTGCTGTTCCCCGAGCTTCCCTACGTCAACCTGGAGCGGCCCGATCTTCGCGAGAGCACGGCCCGCGATCCGCGAGGGTTTCTCGATCGCGTGAACGCCGGGGCCATCATTGATGAGGTCCAGCGAGTACCCGAACTGCTCTCGTACCTCCAGGTGCACGTTGACGAGCACCGCCGCAACGGGATGTTCGTCCTCACCGGCAGCGAGCAGTTCCGGCTATCGGAAAGCATCTCCCAGTCGCTGGCGGGGCGAACGGCGATCCTGAAGCTTCTCCCCTTTTCGATCGAGGAGGCGGAGACCGCGCGCCCCGGGATGACGGTCGACGAGCTGCTGTTCACGGGCTTCTATCCGCGGATCTACGATCAGCGGCTCAATCCGACGCAGGCGCTGGGCGACTACTTCGAGACCTACGTCGAACGCGACGTGCGTGTGCTGGGCGGCGTTCGCGATCTGTCGACGTTCCAGCGGTTCGTGCGCCTCTGCGCCGGCCGCGTGGGGCAACTGCTCAACCTCCAGAGCCTCGGCAACGACGCGGGCGTTTCGCACACGACCGCGCGTCAATGGATCAGCGTTCTCGAAGCGAGCTTCATCGTCTTTCTCCTGCCGCCGCTGCACGCCAATCTGTCGAAGCGGCTGATCAAGACCCCCAAGCTGTATTTCCACGACGTCGGTCTCGCCGCGTGGCTGCTGGGGATCGAGAACACGACGCAGATCGCCACGCATCCGCTCCGCGGATCGCTCTTCGAGAACCTGGCGATCGGCGAGGTGATGAAGTACCGCTACAACACCGTGCGGGGCAACAATCTCTATTTCTACCGCGATAGCAGCGGGCTCGAAGTCGATCTGATCTATCCGCTGGGCAACCAGTTCCTGCCGATCGAGATCAAGGCCGGCCAGACGGTGACCTCGAGTCAGGTCGAGCCGCTGGAAAAGTTCGCGCGCATCTTCAGCGATCAGGGGGCTGCACCACTGCTGGTGTACGGCGGGAGCGAGGACGCGTGGAGCGGACCGACTCATGCGTTGCCCGTGCGCTCGCTCGTTCCGCACCTTCGCGAGCGCGAGGCGCGGTAACTCCACAGTAGACTCTGGGCGCATGTTTGACCGCACGGCGCATGAGCGCTCCTCCCCTCCTCGCGAGAATGCTCGTTCGCTCGTCGTCGACGGCGATCGCTTCGGGATCGATGGGGACCGGTTGGCGACCGCGGAGCGCGAGGGGGACATCTACCTCGGACGTCTCGATGGCGCGCCGCTGTTTCTCGCGGAGGGGCAGACGGACACGATGCTGGACTTCCGCGCGGCCGCAGGGCAGCTCGTGCCGGAGCACGTCGAGCTGCTGTCGTACGCGCAGGGAATCCTGAACTGGACGCGGCGCACGCGTTTCTGCTCCGCGTGCGGGAGCGCGCTGGACGTGAAACAGGGTGGGCACGTGCGGATCTGCACGCAGTGCACGCATGAGGTCTACCCGCGCACGGACCCCGCGGTGATGATGATGGTCACGCATCGCGGGCGGCTGCTGCTCGCGCAGCACAAGGGGCGCGCGTCCAAGTTCTGGTCGACGCTGGCCGGCTTCGTCGAGCCCGGCGAGTCGCTCGAGGACGCGGTGCGCCGCGAGATGTTCGAGGAGACGGGACTCGCCGCGCGGGAGCTCCGCTACTTCGGCTCGCAGCCGTGGCCGCTGCCGGCGTCGCTGATGATCGGCTTCACGATCGAGGCCGCGGACGACCGGATCACGCTCGACGAGAACGAGCTCGCCGAGGCGCGGTGGTTTTCGCGCGAACAGCTCGACGAGGTGATGCTTTCTTCGCCGATTTCCTTGTCGCGGTGGATGATCGAGAGCTGGCGCGCTTCTTAGCCCCGCTGCCGCTGCCGCCACCACCGCCGAGGCTGCGGCTGAGCACCGCGAGCAGGTCGACGACCTCGCCGCCACCGGCGTCCTCGTCCCGCTCCGGCTCCTCGGGCGCCTTCACGATGTCGGCCTTCTTGCGCTCCTTGGCCGCGACGAGCTTTTCCAGGCGCTCGGTGTAGTCGTCGAGGAACTCGTTCAGGTTCACCTTCTTCGCGTGCCGCGCGATCTGGTTCTCGAACTTCTTCACGTCCGCCGGCGCCGGTTTGGCGAGCTTCGGCAGTCCGACTTCGTCGGGCTTGCGGATCTCGTCGGCGAAACGCAGCGTCTCGGCGCGGAGGATGCCGTTCTCGGCGATGATCGCGACCAGGTACTCCTTCGCGCGCATGACGAACGTCGCGATCCCGGCCTGCTTGTTCTTCTCCATCACCTCGGCCAGCAGGCGGTAGGCCTTGTTCGTGCCGCCGGCGGGGACGAGGAAGTATGCACGCTCGAAGTAGATCGGATCGATGTCGTCGACGTTCACGAAGACGCGCAGGTCGATCTCGCGAGACTTCTTCGGCTCGATCGCCTCCAGCTCGTCGTCCGTGACGACGACGTACTTGCCCTTGTCGAGCTGGTAGCCGCGGACGATGTCGTCGGCGTCCAGCACCTGACCGTCCTTGGAGCAGACATAGCGGCGCTGCACGGGCGATTCATCCGGGCCGATCATCCGCAGCGCGACGCCGCGTGGGCGGGTCGCGGAGTAGAGCGCGACCGGGACGGTCACGAGACCGAACGTGATCGTGCCGGTCCAGAACGAGCGGAGTCCGCTGGGTTGTTCGAATTCTTCTGCTGGTTCAGCCACGGCCGCCTGCCCTCTTCTTCATGCCCGCGAGACTGGCCGCCAGAGCGTCGGTGACGTTGTCGGTATCGCTCGTCTTGGGGCGGAACTTGACGATCTTCGGTTTCCGGCCCGCCGCCTTGGCCTCGATGAGGTCCATGACGCGCGCGCGGTACTCGTCCTGGAACTGCGTGGGATCGAACTCGTCGTGCAGCGCTTCGAGGAGCTGCTCGGCCATCTGGATCTCGCGCGGCTGCAGCGCGCGTCCCGCCGGCGGCTTCAGCGCGTCGGCGGCGATGATCTCGTCGGCGTGGCGCAGCGTGATGAGCATCAGGTACCCCTGCTCCACGCGCAACGCGCCGATGTACGACTTGTCGCGCATCACCCACCGCGCGACCCCTTCCTTCTTCTTGCGCTCCAGCGCAGCGACGGCCGCAAAGTACGCCTTGGTGCTGTTGTCGGGACCGAGGTAATAGGCGCGCTCGTACCAGCGATGGTCGATGTCGCCGATGTTCACGAAGCGGGTGATCTCGACGTCGCGGGAGTCCTTCGGCTCGAGCTTCTCGAGCTCTTCCTTCTCCAGCATCACCAGCCGCCCCCGGGTGATCGGAAATGCCTTCTTCACCTCGGGGTACTCCACCGGCTCGCTCGTGGCGGAGCTGATGAGCTGCTGCTTGACCGGCTGTTTGTCGGTCTTGTGCAGGAGCCGGAAGTGGACCGTGTGGTCCTTCACGGCCGAATAGAACTTCACCGGCACGGTGAGGGTGCCGATGTGCACGACGCCTTTCCAGATTGCTCGGGCAGCCAAGATGTGCTCCTCCTGGCCTCTAAAATGCGCGTAGCGTGCCGGAAGAGGGTACCGGGGCCGCGTCTTTGCACTGCAACGGCTCTGCTTGCAGCTCGCCCTCATACTCGCGCTCGTCATGGCCGCCGTGTTCGCTCTGATCCTCTGGTCGCGGACGAGGCGCCGCATGGTTCACTTCGATCTCCCCGCCGGCGGCGACGTGCACTCGCTCATGCACTCCATCGCGGCGCTGACGTGGGGAAGCGTGGTGGAAGGCAATTCCGTGCGCATCGTGCAGGACAGCGCCTTCTTCGATGTGCTGTTCGCGGAGATCGTGGGCGCGACGCATCACGTGCACCTGGAGACGTTCCTGTGGGAGAACGGCTTCGTGTCCGACCGCGTGGTCGAGGCGCTGACGGCGTGCGCCCGCCGGGGGATCGAGACGCGCGTGTTGGTCGACCATCGCGGCGCGAAGACGACCTCGCCGGCGGTGTGGGCGACGCTGCGCGAAAGCGGCGTCGACTTCCGCGTCTATCACCGCGCCCGGCTGCGCGAGATCGGCTTCTACAACAACCGCGACCACCGGAAGATCGCGGTGATCGACGGGCGCGTGGGGTTCACGTTCGGTCATGGGATCGCGAACATGTGGGGCGGCAAGCACGACGGCTGGCGCGACACCGCGGCGCGATTCGAAGGACCGATCGTGCGCGAGCTGCAGTCGGCGTTCCTGGAGAACTGGACGAAGGTGACGCGGCGCGCGCTGGCGGGACCGGAGTACTTCCCGCACCTGGAGCCGGCCGGGACGATCGCCATGCACGTGGCGTGGGCAGCGCCGCCGGAGACGGCCACGGCGGTGCAGCGGCTGTACTACCTCGCCATCGCCGCCGCGCGCCGGGAGATCATCCTCCAGAACCCGTACTTCATCCCCGACCGCCACGCCCTGCGGCTGTACGCGGAGGCGGTGCAGCGCGGGGTGCAGGTGAAGCTGATGCTGCCGACGTCGGCCACGAGCGACTTCCCGATCGTGCAGCACGCCAGCCACCACTACTACGGCCCGCTGCTCGCGGCCGGCGCGACGATCTACGAGTACACCCGCGCGGGACTGCACCAGAAGGTGATGGTCGTGGACCGGGAGTGGTGCACGATCGGGTCGACGAACTTCGATCCGCGGTCGTTCAAGATCAACGACGAGATCAGCGTGGCGATCTACGACCGCGAGGTGGCGGAGGAGCTGGCGCAGGCGTTCGAGAGGGATGTGGAGTTCGCGGAGGAGTGGACGCTGGAGAGGTGGGGAGCGCGCTCGTTCGGGCACGTGATGCAGGATCGGTTGAGCGTGTTGGCCAAAAGGCAGTTATAGGACGTATAGGACCTATAGGACGAATAGGACTCATAGGACGTCCCATAGGTCCTATTCGTCCTATAGGTCCTATACGTCCTATACGTCCTATTTCACGACGATCTTCACCGAATCTCGCCTCCCGCGATCGTCCACCGCGGTGATCACGTGCTCCCCCGGCACCAGCGGCCACTCCGTTCCCACCACCCGGTCATTCACGCGCCACTGCACCCGCGACGCGGCGTCCGCGCGCAGGCGCAGCGTCTGGTACTGCGTGCGCAGCGTCGGGTCGATCAGGTACGTGGCTCCGTTCGGCGGGTTGGCGATGCGGAAGACGCTCGCGTGCCGGGTCGATTGCGGCGGGGGCGTGGGCTGCGTCGCGCGGACCCAGGCGCGGTACTCGGCGGGCCAGTCGATGGCGCCGTCGTGGTGCCAGGAACAGAAGCGCGCGGGCTCGGAGGTGGCGAGCCACTCCTTGCGGAGGGCGGGGCAGTACGTCGACGGGCGCGCGCCGCTGAGTGCGCAGATCTGGATCTCCTCGACGTCGGGAGGCGGCTCGACGATCGGTGTCGTGTCGCCGATGGGCAGCGCGCCGCGCACGTGTTTGACCGCGGCCAGCATCGCGGCGTTGAAGATTGGCGCGGCGCCGGTGACACCGCTGGAGCCGTGCAGCGGCTGGCGGTCGAAGTTGCCGACCCAGACGCCGACCGTCACGTCTTTCGTATAGCCGACGGTCCAGTTGTCGCGGTACGCCTGCGACGTGCCGGTCTTCACGGCGACGGGGAATGGGAAATCGAGGCTGCCTCCGGAGCCGAAGGCGTACTCGCGCGCGTCGGGATCGCTGAGGATGTCGGTGATCCAGAACGCCGTGCGTTTCGAGACGAGCTGCTCGCGCCCCCCGACCGGCACGCCGCCGCGCGCGAACGTCGCATACGCGCGGATCAACTGCTCGAGCGTGACCTCGGCATTCCCTAGCGTCAGGCCGAGGCCGTAGTACTCGGCGGTGCGGTCGAGGCCTGTGAAGCCGGCGTTGCGAAGGAGGCGGAGGAACGACTCGGAGCCGATCTGATGCAGCAGCGCGACCGCGGGGACGTTCTCGGAGCCCGCCAGCGCGGCGCGCGCGCGGAGCGGCCCGCGATAGCGCCCATCGTAGTTGCGCGGCGTGTAGACGACACCGTCCTCGCCGGTGGGGAAATGCGACGGCACGTCCGCGAGTACGGTCGCAGGCGAACGGCCGCTTTCGAACGCGAGCGCGTACGTGAACGGCTTGAGCGTCGATCCCGGCTGGCGCGGCGTGACCACGCCGTCGAACGCCCCGCCGAATCCTGAGCCTGTCGTAGGATCGCCGAAGTAGTCGCCCGAGCCTTCCCACGCCAGCCACTCGCCGGTTTTGTTGTCGAGCACCGCCACGGCCACACTTCGCGCGCCATGCTCGAGCAGGCTCGCGCGCTGCGCGGAGATGATGCCGAGGATCGTGCGCTGGAGCTTCGCGTCGAGCGTGGTGCGAATCGGGCGGGCGGAAACCCGCGCTGCATAGCCGAAGCGCTCGACGAAATGCATCGCCAGCACCGGCTGGGCGCTGGACGTGAAGCGCAGCTCTTCGCGTCGCGCGCGCTGCAGCTCCTCCGCCGGCAGGTTCATGCGCGCGAGGATGCGCTGCTGCCGCGCGCGGGCTGCGTTCGGGTCGCGCAGCGGATTGAACGCGCTCGGACGCTGCGGCAGCGACGCCAGGAACGCCGCCTGCGCGGGCGTGAGCTGCGCCGGCGCGCAGCCAAAGTACGCGCGGCTCGCGCGGGCCACACCGTGAATGCGGTTGCCGTACGGCGCGAGGTTCAGATACAGCGCGAGGATCTCTTTCTTCGTGTAGCGGTGCTCCAGCCGCGCGGCGAGAACGGCTTCGCGCGCCTTCTCCTGCAGCGACCGGCTCCGCGACTGCAGGAGGAGCTTCGCCACCTGCTGGGTGATCGTCGAGCCGCCCTCGACGACGCGCAGGGCCTTGACGTTGTGGACCATCGCGCGCGCGATCGCGATCGGATCGACGCCGAGGTGCCACTGGAAGCGGCGATCCTCGGCCGCGAGCGTCGCGGCGACGACGTGCGCCGGAAGGTTGTTCGCGGTCAACCACTCGGCGCGGGCGCCGGACGCGGCGAGGGACTCGTAGAGGACCTCGCCGTGGCGGTCGGTGATGGTGACGGAGGCGTGTTTCGTGCGGTCGAGGAGCTCGGGAGCGACCGGCGTGAACCGGACCCAGGCCGCGAATGCGACGAGCAGCGCCGCAAATGCCAGGAGCAGTCGTCGAGTCTTCGCGCCGACGAGTCGTCGAGGGGTCGCGTCGGACTCCTCCCGTCGACTCGTCGACTCGTCGACTCGATTCCTCACTTCTTCACCTCCACCACGTCCGTCGACGCGCGGCCGAAGACCTCCGGCTCGTACATCTCCTCGGCGAACGTCGGCGCGGCGACGAAGGTCCCGGCCGTGGTCGCGCGGACGAGGTAGGTGAACACGTGGTCGCCCTCGGCCAGGCGGGTGGCGAAGACGTTCACGCGGTCGTCGTGGCGTTCGGTGTGATCCCAGCCGCCGCGCTCCCACCACGACCAGCCGCCGCTGGACATCGAGTTGTACTGCGCTTCCGCGAGCGCCGAGGCCGTCGTGGAGAACCACGCCTCGACCGGCTCCGTGCCCGCGGGGATCGGATCGGTCACGGCGACGTAGCGGCGCTCCTTGGTCGCGCGGATCCGCAGCGTGACCTCGATCAGATCGCCCGCCTTGAACGACGTCGTGTCATCGTCCGAGCCCTGCAGCGAGTACCAGCGCTCGACTTTGAAGCCGCGATCGAGCTCGCCGAGGCGGAGGACGTTCCGCGCGTAGCGCAGACGCATCATGTAGTACAGCGTGCCCGTGCCCTCGCGGGAGAAGACCACCGGGAGCTGCTGCCCTGCCGGCCCCTTCGCGAGCACCTGCTGCATCGAGAACTGCTGCGTCTTCGCCTCGGTCGAGCGTCCGCGGAACGGCGCCGTGCTCAGCGTCTCGCTGCCCAGCGTCACCGTGCCGACGAAGTCCGGCACCTCGTTCTCGTACTTGCGGTAGTAGTCGACGAACGCCTCCAGCGCCCACGCGTTCTCCTGCGTGTTGCCCCAGCGTCCGTTCTTCCGCACCTTCATCATCCAGCGCACCATGCGCTTCACGATCTCCTCGTCCTGACCGCCGCGCACCAGCGTGGCCATCACGATGGCGGTCGAGCGGACGTTCGAGTTCCAGAACCACAACAGGTACGGATCATTGAGCTCGTTGACGAACGCGTGTCCGCCCTCGGGCAGGATGGAGTTGCCGATGCGGCGGCGCAATTCGGCCGGACGCGCGCCCTTCTCCCCCTTCGCCTGCATGGCGTCGAGGAGATACGCGAGGCCGAACACGGGCATGCGGTCGCGGTAGCCATAGACGCGCTCGAGGTGGCTGTCCGCGTTGCGGCCGCCCTCAGCCAGCACCTTGACGGCGAACGCCTGCCACGCGTTGTACGCGGGGCGCCAGCCTTCGTTCGCCGGCGGCGGCTCGGCGAGCTTCGACTCGAGGTAGACGTAGGCGCGGTCGAGCTGCGCCTGATCCACGGGGTATTTGAGCTTCTGCGCGCGCTGGAAGACGTGCAGCACGTAGCTGGTCAGGTACGGCGACGTGGACCAGCAGTCGCCCGGCCAGAACGCAAACCCGCCGTCGCCGCACTGGAACCTCTGCAGCTCGGTGAGCGAGGCCTGGACGGTCTCGCGCTCCTTCGCCGGATCGATGCCCGGCAGGTTGAAGGCCTCGCCGAGGTCGGCGGCGAGCATGAGGCCGAGGGCGCGGGAGGAGCGCTGCTCGGCGCAGCCATACGGGTACTCGATGAGGTACTGCGCACCCTCGGCCAGGCCGACCATCAGCGTGGATGAGAGGTCGAGGCGCAGTCCGCCGAAACCGGGCACGACGTCGGCCGGGATCTCGATGCGCTCCTCGCCGCGCGGGTTGGCTTCGCCGTATGCGGCGACGGTCTCGGGAGAGACGAGAATGCGGACGGGGATGACGTCTTCGAAGGCGTCGTTCTCGCGGCCCATCTGCACGCGCATGCGGATGCGCGCGATGCCGACGGACTTCGCCTCCGCGTCGAAGCGCGCCTCGGTCGCCGCGCCGGCTCCGGCCTGGACGGTCTGCTTCGTGGTGCTGAAGGCGAGGACGTTCGGATCGAGCGACTCGATCGTGACCGTCGCGTTGCCGGCGGACTTGCCCTGGTTGTGCACGACCGCGCCGAAATGCGCCTTGTCGCCGACGGCGAGGAAGCGCGGCCACGCGGGCGTGAGCATCAGCGGCTTGTTGATGCGGATCTCGGCGTTGTCCCAGCCGAAGCGCGACTGCTTGTCGCCCGCGACGGCCATGATCCGGTACGTGGTGAGCGACTCGGGAAGCGTGATCTCCCGCGTCGCGCGGCCCTTCGCATCCGTGACGACGGACCCGAGCCAGAACGCGAGGACGCGGAAGTCCTTGCGGATGGTTCCGGGCCCGCCGTCGCGACCGCCGCCGCCGCCGTCGGTCGCGCCCTTCGGCGTGAGCACGCGGCGGCTGACGATGCGCATGCGCGAGTCCTGGTTGAGGACCTGCAGGGCCTTGTCGAGGTAGATGTCTTCCAGGACGTCCGGCGTCTCGTAGCCCGTCAGCGACAGCACGCCGTAGTCGACGGCCCACAACGTCACCTCGGACTGCGACGGCTTCCCGGCCGCATCCTTCACGTTGACCTCGATCTTCGCCTTCGTCGCGGGACGGAACTCGTCCCGGTTGGCCTTGACGTCGACGTTGAGCCGCTTCGAATCGTCCGCGACCTTCAGCTCGACATAGCCGAGGCGGAAGGCCGGCTTGCCGGGATCGCTGCCGTCCTTGCCCGGGTCCTGCTGCGTGCGGCCTTTGATCAGCAGCACGGAGACGTAGAAGTTCGGGATCTCCTTCTCGGTGATGGGGACGGTGATGGTCTGCTGTGTGGACGTGAGCTCGAACGGCTTCCACGTGCGCACGCCTTCGCGCTCGGTGGTGAGCAGCGCGGTGGCGCGCTCCCACGGCGACTTGATCATGATGCGCGCGGTCTCGCCCGGCTTGTAGCTCTGCTTCTCCGGGATGAGATCGATGCGGTTGTGGTCGTAGCGTTCCCACGCGGTGTACCCGCCGCCGACGGCGTAGAACCAGATCCGCGTCGTCGTCGAGCGGCCTTGCCCGTCGTCCGCCGTTGCGATCAACAGATACTCGCCACCCTCGGTGAGCGGGATGTGCAGCGGCACGGGCTCGGTCTTCGAGGTGACGGTCCACTGGCCGGCCTCGATCTCCTTCCGCTCGCTTTCCCAGTTGTAGAAGCCTTCGCCCTCGGACTGGCGGACGCTGGTCCACTGCAGGCGCTTGAGGGCGACGTTGACTTCCACCCCCGCGACCGCGAGGCCGTCGAGGCCCGCGGCGACGACGGCGGTGTCGATGCCGGTGTTGGTGTCGGCGAAGAACGGCGGCTTGCGCAGGCCGATGTACCAGGGCGCCGGATCGACGCGGAACGAGGCCCGTCCGGCGATCTCCTGCCGCGTGACGTCGGTGACGACGCCTTCGAGCTTGTACTCGTACGGCGCGCCGGCGTCCTTCTGCGTCTCGAGCTTCAGCGGGAGCACGCCCTTCGCGTCGAGCGCGCCTTCCTTCTGCTCGATGATGCTCCACGACGGCGAGCCGAGGTCCCAGTCGCGGCCGAGGAAGGCGTATTGCGCTTCCGGCCAGCGGTCGGTGACCTTGTCCGGCACGTCGAGCAGCTCCATCTTCGAGTACGTGTAGGCGACCTTCGCCCCGTTCATGGGGCCGCCGAAGAGATAACGGCCGTTGACGCGGCCGTTCAGCGGCGTGCCGGCGACGGTGCTGTTGGCGTCGAGGGTGACGTCCACGCGGAAGTCGGGGCGGCGGTAGGCGGCGACGAGGAAGTGGCTGTAGATCGTGCCGCGATGCTTCGCGGTTTTTGCGGTGACGTTATACGTCCCCAGCGCCCCCTCGGCCGGGACCTTGAACGTCCACTCGGCGCTGGACCAGGCGTTCAGCTCGATCGTACGGCTGTCGAGCTCCTTGGCCTGGCTGTCGTGCAGAGAGATCTGGACCTTGGTGCCCGGCGCGAGGAGCTGCATGCCGTTCGGCGTGTCGGCGCGGGCGACGAGCTTGAAATGGACTTCCTCGCCGAGCTTGTACACGCCGCGGTCCGCGAAGATCGTCCCGCGGAACTGCGGATCGGCCTCGCCGAAGTTGAACTGGACGCCGAACTCCCACGGCCCGACGCCTTCCACCCAGTCGCTGGCGACGTAGGCGACGTCGCCGTCCTTCTCCGCGACGACGACGAAGCTCAGCGCGTTCACGGCGGACCAGTAGTCCTCCCACTGATCCGTGATCTCTTTGTTGCGCCGCAGGTCGGTGTTCGGCGCGATGGCGATGCCGTCCGCGCCGGTGACCCCGCTCCAGAAGACCTTGTTCTCCGCGTCGCGGATGGAGACGTTCGCGCCTGGGACGGGCTTGGCGTCTTCCAGGCGCGTCACGAGGATGAGCGTGTTCTGCGGGCTGTCCTTGACCGAGATGCCGAGGTTCGTCGATTGGACGATGGTCGATACGACGTTCGGGTCGTAGACCTTCGACTTCGGCATCGTCGCGCCCGGCTGGACGGCGACCCAGGCGATGCCCAGGTTGTCCTCGCCGATGGCCGGCGTGAGGTCGAAACCGATCGCGGAGATCTTGTTGAGGCCGAGGGTGAGCTTGCGCGTGGTGGGCTTCACCTCAGGGGCGACGTTGAAGCCGGAGTCGCGGAGACGCTGCAGCGTCGGCATCAGCTTGTCGATGCCCAGCGGCGCGAGCCACTGCTGCACGCTCCTGAAGTTCCGGGCGTGGAACGGCAGCACCGGTCCTCCCGTCGCTTCCCAGACGCCGTGACCGGAGCCGAAGCTCACGAATGCGGACTTGTTCCAGTTCTCGATCGTGGCGGTGAAGGGATAACCGAGCTTCTGATCGTCCGTCGCCGTGACTTCGGGACCGACCCGCACGCGGTAGCGGCGTCCCGGCTGGAGCGTGAATCCGAGCTCGTCGAGGCCGTAGCTCCACGACGGATAGTCGTACTGCGGCTCGACTTCCTTCGGCTTGAGCGCCTTCTCCGCCTTGGGGTCGGTGATGTCCGTGACCGAGACGTACGGCTGCACGTTCGCGAACATCAGGCCGGGGCCGGACCGGAAGTTGATGCCGTTCCGCATCTCCGGGTCGCACTGCGCGACGCAGTCCATCCCGTTGACGAACAGCGTCGGGCCGAGCTCGATGATGAACGACTGCGGGGTACCCGTGCGCACGTGCCGCGCCGACTGCGCGAGCTGGTCGTCGATGAGGAGCTCGATGTTCGTGTCCGGCACGAGGCCCGGCTTGGTCTCCAGGACCACCAGGTCCTTGCCGGGCTGGAAGCGCTCCTTGTCCCAGTCCGTGGCCAGGAAGGCGAACACCGGCTGGCCGTCCGACTGCGCCGCCGCGACGGCCTTGGTTTTCTTCGCCTCGAACGCCGGCTCGCCCGCCGGCTGCGACGGGAGCTGGATCTCATGCGCCACGGTGCGGAGCTTGAGGTGCGGCAGGAGCACCGGGCCGTCGATCGGCTGGTTGAAGCGGAGGCCGATCACGATCGCGCCGTTCTTCTTGCGGTACCAGTCCGTGCTGCGCAGCCGGATCGTCGGGGTGGAGAACGTCCACTGGTACGGCTGGTCCAGCGTGTTGCCGAGCACCGATTTCGCCGATTTGGCGACCGTGACCGTGTACTGCGTCGCAAAGGGGAGCTGCTTGTCCGGCGTGAAGATGAGCGTGGTCGTCCCCGACCAGCGGAACTTCCCCTTCACCGCCGGCTCGATCTTGAAGAAGGGAGCCGTGACCGGATCGGGGATCTTCCCCAGGACCACCATCGGCTCGGAGAAAACGACCCGGATCTCGTTCGCCTCCGCCAGCGTCGCCGTCTCACCGACCGGGCCGGCGCCGATGATGCGCAACCCGTTCGCGGCGTGAGCGGAGAGCGTGGCAAGGACGAACAGCAGCGCGGCAACGCATCTTTTCATGACGGGGTGCAGTGTAAAGCCGGGGTCGGCAAATGCAGTGACGAGGTTCGCGCTTTTTCGCGGTGGGATTGTGGCGGGAGTTAGGAGGGGATTTCGCGCGCACCATCACCCTGTCAGACGGGGCGGCGGCAATGTAGGGCGTGGCTTCAGCCCGCCTCTCCCGTGGGGCGGGGGAACGCGACACCCTCCCACCCACGGGAGGGGCGGGCTGAAGCCGCGCCCTACACCGCCGCGGGGCGGCCGAACAGGAAGCCCTGCACTTCTTCGCACTTCTGTTCCCGCAGGAACTCCACCTGGGCCTCGGTCTCCACCCCTTCCGCGGTCACCGCGAGGTCCAGCCCGTGGGCCATGGCCACGATGGCGGACACGATCGCGCGGTTGCTGCGGCTCTTGTCGATCTCGGCGATGAACTCGCGGTCGATCTTCACGCGGTCGATGGGAAAGCGCCTCAGGTAGCTGAGGGACGAGTGGCCGGTGCCGAAGTCGTCGAGGGCGATGCTCACGCCGAGGTCGCGGAGCTCCGTGAGCGTGGCGATGGAGCGCTCGGTGTGGAACATGGCCGTGCTCTCGGTGATCTCCAGCTCGAGCAGGTGCGGGTCGAGGCCGCTCTCGTCCAGCGCGCGCGACACGACCTCGCACAGGTCCGACTGCTGGAACTGCCGCGGGGAGAGATTCACCGCCACCCGGCGCATCCCGCGGGCGCGCGCCTGGCGGCAGGCTTCCCGCAGCACCCACTCCCCGATCGGCACGATCATCCGCGTCTCTTCGGCGATCCCGATGAACGTGCCCGGCGGCACGATCCCGTGGCCGGGACGGTTCCAGCGCAGCAGCGCCTCCATCCCCGCCGTCTCGCGCGTGTCGAGGCGCACCAGCGGCTGGAAGTGCAGCACCAGCTCTTCCCGCTCGATGGCGCGCCGCAGCGCGTTCTCCACCGACAGCCGCTCCGCCGCCCGGGTGTTCATCGCCGGCGTGCAGAGCTGATAGGAGTTCCGCCCCACCTCCTTGGCCCGGTACATCGCGCTGTCCGCGTTCTTCAGCAGCAGCTCCGCCGTGTCGCCGTCGTTCGGGAACAACGCGATGCCGATGCTGGTCGTCAAATACAGCTCGTGGCCTTCCACGCGGACCGGCTGCGCGACGGTATCGAGCAGCTTCTGCGCGATCTTGGCCGCATCGTCGTCGTTCTTCAGGTCGCTGAGCAGGACCGTGAACTCGTCGCCGCCCATCCGGGCGATCGTGTCCCCCTCGCGCAGCACCGACCGCAGCCGTTCGGCGACGACGCGCAGCAGCTCGTCGCCGAGGCTGTGGCCGAGGGTGTCGTTGACGTTTTTGAAGCGGTCCAGGTCGAGGAACATCACCACCAGCGGCGTGCGCTGCCGCTTCGCGTGGGCCAGGGCGATGGTCAGGCGGTCGCGGAACAGCAGCCGGTTCGGCAGGCCGGTCAGCGCGTCGTGATACGCCTGATACTCGATCTGCTCCTCCGCCCGCCGCCGCTCGCTGACGTCACGCGACACGGACACGATCTCGGAGATCGCCCCGTCGTCGCCGACGATGGCCCGGCTCGTGGACTCGAACCACACCACCGTCCCGTCCTTCCGCCGCGCGCGATAGCTGAACGTGCGGCCCATCGCGTCGGGGATGATCTCCCGCAGCGCCGGCCGGTCGTCCGGGTGGATGATGTCGCGGATGGGCGTGCCGAGCACCTCCGACGGCTCGTAGCCGAGGAGGTTGCGCACCGCGTCCGAAGCATATACGAAGATCCCCTCCGGCGTCGTCCGGGCGATGAGGTCCGTGGAGTTCTCCGCCATCAGGCGGTAGCGCTCCTCGCTGTCGCGCAGCGCGGTCTCCGCGAGCTTGCGGCCGGTGATGTCGACGATCGTCCCCTCGAACACGTTGCCGAGGAGATGCGCGCTTTCGAGGACCCACACCGGCCTGCCGTCCTTGCGGCGCAGCCGCACCTCCGCGCCGCGCACGCCGCCTTCGCGGCGGATCGTTCCGATGAACTCCTCGCGCTCCTCGGCGCTGAAATAGAGGTCCTGCGCATGGACGGCCAGCAGCTCCTCGCGCGAGGCATACCCGAGGATGCGCGCCATGGCGTCATTGCACTCGAGCATCCGCCCGTCGATGGTGTTCCGGTAGACACCCGCCAGATTCCGCTCGAACAGCAGCCGATGCCGGCGCTCGCTCTCCCGCAGCGCCGAGTACGTCCGCGCGCGCTCCAGCGCGCTCACCAGCATCTCGCCCGTGATGCGTACCAGTGCGACGGTCTCCTCCGTCCACTGCACCTCGCGCTTCAGCGTGCTGACGCCGACGCTTCCGATGAACCGCGTCTTCAGCAGCATGGGCATGAAGATCCCGCTGCGGATGCCCTGGCGCTCGAGCATGCGGCGCTCGTTGACCGCCTCGCCCGGCAGCTCCTCCGGCGACGTGAACGCGATGGCCTGCCCGCTCGTCATCCGGTCGATCCACCACGGGAACGCCGCCGCGGACAGCTCTCCGTAACCCGGAGCGCGAATGTCGCCCGGAATGGCGCTCCACTCGTGCGTCATGCGCCCGCCCAGGCGCTCGCTGTCCACGATCACCACGTAGCAGCGGTCGGCACCGATGAACCTGCCGATGTCGGCGAGCGCCTCACCGATCGTGGCATCGACCTCGTCGTCGGCCGTGTTCGCGAAGCGCGTGGAGATGCCGGCGATCAGCTTCTCGAACTCCACGCGATGCCGCAGCGCCTCCTGCGCCTGCCGCCGCTCGTTCGCGTCGATGGCCATGGCCACGAGGTCCGCGATCGAGCCCGCGAAGTGCTCGTCCTCCGCCGTCCAGGGCCGCGGCGTGCCGGTGTGCTCGAAGCAGACCACGCCGGTCATGTGCCCTAGGCGGCGGATCGGGGCGTCGAGCATCGAGGTGACGCCGTACGGATCGAGGTACGTCTCGGTGAACGCGCTCGTGCGCGGGTCCAGCCGCGCGTCATAGGCGGCGATCGTCCGCTCGCTCTCGAGCGCCTTGAAGTACATCGGGTAGCGGATCGCCGTCAGCTCCCCTCCCTCGGAATGCAGCGACGGCGTGCGCTCAAAGAGCTCGCTGCAGCGGATCGTCTGGCGGTCGGGAGTGAAGAACCAAACTCCGACCCGCTCGACGCCCAGCGTCTCAGCGGCCGCTTCCGCGATGTCCCGCAGCGCCGCGCTGAGCTGGCCGGCATGCAGAGACGGACGACGGGCGAGGTCGGCAAGCACGTCGTGCTGGCGGCGAGCGGTCATGACACGGTCGGGGGAAACGGACGGCAACTGCGAGTGTCAAAAGAGCACCGGACGGAAAAATTTCGATATCTCAGTACAGGAAGCGCAGTCCGACCTGGAACGTCCGCGGGATGTAGTCCGGGTGCGTCGCGATGATCCGCCCGAAGTTCGCGTTGGCGATGTCCGTCACCGGCACGCCCCACGTCACCCGGTCCGTCACGTTGAACACGTCGAACCGCAGGACGAGCGTGCTGCCGACGGCCCGGATGTTCTTCGACACCCCGACGTCGATCTGCTCGCGGCCGTCCGTGAAGTACGTGTTGCGGCCGATGAGATCGCTGAAGTCGTCGTCCGGCGTCGCGCGGCGGAACGCGCTCAGCGGCATCTCCTGCTGCGAGTTGTTCGGGTTGTTCACGTGCCAGCCGCCCGCGTACTCCGGGTCGACCGCGATCGGACGCTGATTCGAGACGCCGTCGAAGTCGATGTCGACCGCGCCCGTGTCCGTGATCGTGAACGGCGTGCCCGACGACAGGCGGATCACCGTGGAGAACTGCCAGCCGCCGAGGAGCGCGCCCAGGAAACCCTGGCGCTCGCGGAAGAACGGCAGCAGATAGCTGCCCGTGGCCGTGAAGCGATGCCGCGTGTCGAAGCGCGAAAGCCCCCGTTTGTACTGCTCGTACTCCGGCGGGAAGATGTTGATGTCCCCCGCGCCCGAGGCCGTCGCTTCCGAGCCGGAGTCGATGGCCTTGCTGTACGTGTACGTGATGCGCCCCTGGAAGCCGCGGATCAGGCCGGACTCCATTTCCAGCTGCCCCGCGTGATACGAGCTCTCGGCCAGATTGTCCACCACGAGATTCGTCCCATAGCGCGCGTCCGGACGGCGCTCGTTCGTGCGCGGCACGCGAAGGCTGATCTCGTTCGCCCCGATCGGCACCGGGTTCGGACAGGTCGCGTTCGTCGGCACCCCGGGCGTTCCGGTCCCCGCACAGCGCCAGTCCGCCGCCACCGTGTACTGCGATCCCGGCGCGTCCGGCCGCACCGGCAGGTTGTCGAAGCGGTACTGCAGCAGGTTCTTGCCGAGGGACCCGATGTAGCTGAGGCGCAGCCGCGAATCGCGCAGCAACTGGCGCTCGAGCGTCAGGTTCCACTGCCGCGTCTCCGGCATCTTCAGATCCGGGTCGATGGTCGTGAGCGTCACCCGCACCGTCGGCGGCACACCCGGCACGAACACGAACCCGTTCGTCGGGTCGGCGATGTTCGTGCTGTTCGCGATGCTCAGGAACGTCGCGTTCGGCGGGTTGTAGCGGACGTTCGCGCCGCCCTGGGAGAAGACCGACTGGAACACACGGCCGTGGTTGACGCCGAAGCCGCCGCGGATCGAGAAGCGCCCGTTGCCCCCCGTGACCGCGCGCAGGACGCGGTTTCCGCCCCAGTCCGGCGTGTACGCGAAGCCGAGGCGTGGATCGGTGTACGACGTGTCGCCATAGAAGTAGTCGATGCGGTTCTCCGCCTCGACCGGCGCGTCGACCCGCTCGTGCCGCACGCCGATGTTCAGGGTCAGGTTGTCGAACGGCCGCCAGTCGTCTTCCGCGTAGAGGTTGACCTCGTTCAGCTCGTTCTCGAGATAGTCCGGCCCGAACGCTTTCTGGTAAGTCGACACACACCCGGCGAAGAACGCGTGCAGGCCGGTCGCGTACGTGACCCCGCCGCACGTGGCGGTGAAGTTCCAGAAGCCGCGGTTGTTGTTCGACGCGCGGTCGTTCAGCTCCGAGCGGCGGATGTCCGTGCCCGCCTTCAGCGTGTGCCCCGCCCAGCGCGCGGTCGAGAAGTTGTAGACCAGCTGATGGTCGCGCTGATCGCGGTTGATCGGGTACGCGCCCGCGTTGCCGATGATGGTCGCCGGCGAGATCCCCGCGAAGCGCACCACCGGCGTGTCGTTGCCCGCCAGGATGTCGACGTTCGTGCTGCGCAGGCCGAGGCCGTAGCGCGCTTCCTGCACCGTCGACGAGCCCAGAACGTTCGTCCAGGTGATGCCGAAGTTCGACTGCTCGTTGTCCTGCAGCGTCTGTTCGCCGACGATCAGCTCCGCGTTCTCGCGCACCTGCTCGCTCCGTTGATAGCGGGCGGTCACGTTGTTCCCGACGCCCGCGTTCCAGTCCAGGCGCACGGAGTAGTCCTGGTCCGGGTTGTCGGCGAACTGCGGATACTGATAGGCGCGGTTCGAGATCGCCGGCGCGTTCGGCGAGAGGCCGGTCGGGAAGCGCGCCAGGATCGCGTCCTGCCACGCGCGGTTTGCCGCCGTGTCATTCCCCAGCGAGAGACGCGGCAGGCTCATGTCCGACGGCAGGATCAGCGGCCGCCCGACGATCGTGTTGCCCTTGAACTCCACCGAGTCGTAGTGCACGAAGCCGAAGAGCGTGTCGCGGATGATCGGGAAGCCGGCCGTCGCGCCGTACTGGCGGCGGTAGTTGTCCGGCTTCGGCAGGTTGCTCGCGAAGAAGCTCTTCTCGTTCCACTCGCCGTCCTGCGCGTAGCCGTACACCTCGCCCGCCACCGCGTTCGTGCCCGACTTGGTCTGCACCAGCACGACCGCGCCGTACCCGCGCCCGAACTCCGCGCTGTAGCTGTTCGAGAGGACCTGGAACGACTGGATCGTCGCCAGCGCCACACCCTGGCGGTGCTGGTTCTCCGACGAGTCGTCGTTGTTCACGCCGTTGATCTGGAACGTCGTGCCGCGCGTGCCGGCGCCGTTGAAGTTCGCCGACGAGCCGGCGGACAGCGTCGGGTTGTCCATGCCGCCGCCCGGGTTGGTCTCCTGATAGCCCGCGAGGGTCGAAGCCAGGCCGAGGAAACTGGTCTGGTTGGCCTGCGGGATGGCCATGATCTCTTCGGAGCGGAGGGTCTGTTTGATCTCGCCGTCCGTCACGTTGATCCGCGGTGCCTCCGCCGTCACGGTCACTGCCTCGGACAGCGTCGGCGCGAGCGTGAAGTCCTGCACCGTCGTCTCATTCAGCTCGATGCGGACGTTCTGCCGCTGCGCGACGCCGAAGCCGGACAGCTCGGCGGCGACGTTGTAGCGCCCCGCGGGCAGGAACGGCGCGCTGAAGAAGCCCGCCTCGTCGGTGACCACGACGCGCGCGAGGCCCGTGTCCGCATTGCGGATCGTGACCGTGACGCCGGGCAGCGCGGCGGCCGAGGCGTCGGTGACGGTCCCGGTCATCGTGCCGGTGACGGTTTGTGCTTCGAGCGACGAGAGGGACAGGATGAGGAAGGCCAGGAACCCGGACCGCAACGACGAACGCAGCATCATTCCTCCGCTCTATTCGGCAGTGTGGAGGAAATGAATTATACGGTTACAACACACTTCGTTACATTCACGAAATTCGCGGGAAACGTGGCGGCACGACACTCGGCCGCGATGAAGAAGATCGTCGTCGCGGTGGCCGTGCTCATGGCGACAGCCGCGTTTTTCGTGACCCGTGACCCGTCGCCCGTCGCCCCCACCATTCCGGCCGCGCAGTCCCCTGCTCCGGGTCACGGGACACGGGCCACGAGAAACGCCGTCAAAGCCACGGGCGTCATCAAGCCGATGATCGGCGCCGAGGTCCGGGTCGGGTCGCGCATCTCCGGCGTCGTGCGGCGGCTGTACGTGAAGATCGGCGACCGCGTCGAGAAGGGCCAGTTGCTCGCGGAGCTCGACGACCGCGATCTCGTGGCGCGGCGGCTGGAGGCCCTCGCGGCGCTGCAGCTCGCGGAGGCGAATCTCCAGTACGCGCAGGCCGATCTCGCGCGCAAACGCGAGCTCCGCGCGAGCGCGCTGCTCGCACCGAGCGACCTCGAGCTGGCGCAGCGGGCGTACGCGGTCGCCGAGCAGCAGCGCGACGGCGCGCGGGCGAGCCTCGAGGTGGCGGCCACCCAGCTCGGCTACGGCCGCATCGTCGCCCCCATCGCCGGCGTCGTCGCCTCCGTCTCCACCCAGGAGGGCGAGACCGTCGCGGCGAGCTTCTCCACGCCCACGTTCGTGACCCTCCTCGACCTCGGCCGGCTGGAGGTGTGGGCGTACGTCGACGAGACCGACATCGGCCGCATCCGCACGGGGATGCCGGCGACGTTCACCGTCGACACCTACGGCTCCGAGGAGTTCGCGGGCGAGGTGACGGCGATCTATCCCAAGGCCGAGATCCGCGACAACGTCGTGAACTACGTGACGGTGATCCGCTTCGAGACACCGCCGGTGAAAGTGCTGCGCCCGGACATGACCACCACGGTGCGCATCGGAGCAACGCATTCAACCCGCCCAATGTAGGGCGCGGCTTCAGCCCGCCTCCCCGGACGGGGAGGGGGACGCCGCCCACCCACGAGGGAGGCGGGCTGAAAGCCGCGCCCTACATTCGGAGAAAACGAAATGATCGAACTGCAGGACCTTCGCAAACGCTACCTCCGCCCCGGCGGCGAGCCGGTCGACGCCGTCGCCGGCGTCACGCTGCGCATCGGGCGCGGCGATTTCGTCGCCATCACCGGCACCTCGGGCTCCGGCAAGTCCACGCTGATGAACATCCTCGGTCTGCTCGACCGCCCGTCGTCGGGCCGGTATCTGTTCCACGACGCCGACGTCGCCAACCTCGACACCAAGGAGCAGGCCCGCTTCCGCAACGAGCGCGTCGGGTTCGTGTTCCAGGCCTTCCATCTCCTCCCCCGCACCAGCGCGCTGGAGAACGTCGAGCTCCCGCTGCTCTACTCGAACCGCGCCTCCATCGACGGCCTCGGCAGGCGCGCCCTCGAGGCGGTGGGACTCGGCGACCGCATGCAGCACACGCCGTCCGAGCTGTCCGGCGGCCAGCAGCAGCGCGTCGCCATCGCCCGTGCGCTGGTGAACGAGCCCGACCTGCTGCTCGCCGACGAGCCGACCGGCAATCTCGATCCGAAGTCTGCGTCCGAGGTGATGGAGATCCTCGGGAAGCTCAACGCGGATGGCAGGACGATCGTCGTCGTGACGCACGACCCGGCAGTCGCGGCGCACGCGAAACGCGTCGTGCGCATCGAGAACGGGAGGCTGCAATGAAGCGCTCGCGCCTGATCGGGCACAGCCTCCGGGCCCTGCGGCGTCACCGCCTGCGCACGAGCTTCATCATGCTCGGGAGCTTCGTCGGCGCGGCCGCGCTGACGCTCGTCATCTCCGCGGGCGAGGCGGCGGAGCGGAAAGTCCTGGCCACCGTCCGGCAGCTCTTCGGCGCGCAATCGGTCATGGTGATGGCCGGCGGGACGCAGCTCATGAGCGGCGGACGCGCCGACGCGGCGCGCCTTACGCTCGACGACGTCGCGTCCGCGGCGGACGCGATTCCGCAGATCGCCGCCTGGGATCCGCAGCAGGCGCTGGCAAACGCCTCGGTGCGCCACGAAGGCAACACCACCACCGTGCGCGTCCTCGGCGCGTCCGAGCGCTTCAGCCGGGTGTGGGACCGCGGCGTGTCGCGCGGGGAGCTGTTCGGCGAGAGCGACGTGCGCAGCGTCGCGCGCGTGGCGCTCATCGGCGAGACCGCCGCGCGCGAGCTGTTCGGCACCGCCGACCCCCTCGGCGGCGAGATCCTCATCGGCAACGTGCCGTTCGAGGTCATCGGCGTGCTCGAGCCGTTCGGCACGGACATGCACGGCATGGATCGCGACGACGAGATCGTCGTGCCGCTGACGACCCTGATGCGCCGCGTGATGAACACCGACACGATCATCGCCGCCAAGTTCCTGGTCGACGATCCCGCACACATCGACGGCGTCGTGCAGTCGCTGAGGCGCGTGCTGCGCGAGCGCCACGCCCTGCCCGCGACCCGCCCGGACGACTTCCAGATCATCAGCGCCATCGTCGTGCAGCAGATGGTCGGGCGGACGCAGAAGATCCTGGCCGTCTACCTCCCTCTCGTCGCGGCCATCGCGCTGCTCGTCGCGGCGATCGTGGCCGCCACGCTGATGCTGGCCTCGGTGAATGAGCGCGTCGGCGAGATCGGCCTGCGCCGCGCCGTCGGCGCGCGGGTGGAGGACGTGCAGTTCCAGTTCCTCGTGGAGACGGCGATGACGATGCTGGCCGGTGCGGTCGCCGGCATCGTCGCGGGGCTGGCCATCGCGCAATACGCCGCGTTCCGCCTGCACCTCGGCGAGACCCCGTCGTTGCGCGCCGTGTTAATCGCGCTCTTCGCCTCCCTGCTCACGGGACTGCTCGCCGGCGTCTTCCCCGCGCGGCGCGCCGCGCAGCTCGATCCCGCCACCGCGCTCCGATGAAACTGCGCCGATCCTTCCGCATGTCCGTCCGCGCCCTCACCGCGCACAAGGTCCGCGCCGCGCTCGCGCTGGCCAGCGTCGCGGCCGGCGTGGCCGCGGTCGTGCTCACCAGCGCGATCGGGACCGGCGCGCAGCAGGAGGTCGTCCGGAAGATCGAGGCGATGGGGACGAACCTGCTGATCGTCCGTCCCGCACAGGTCGAACGGCTCGCGTCGCGGAAGACCATCCGCGGCGCGGTCACGACGCTCGTCCCGGAGGACGCGGAGGCCATCGCCGCGCTGCCGTCGGTGGCGAGCGCCGCGCCCGGCGTCGAGCGCCCGTTGCGCGTGAAGGCCGGCCCGTACGCGTCGGTGACGAAGGTCCTCGGCACCACGCCGCCGTTCCTGCGCATCCGCAATTTCCGCGTGCAACGCGGCCGGTTCTTCGACGCGCGCGACGACCTCCAGCGCGTGGCCGTCCTCGGCGCCAGGACGGCCGAGGCGCTGTTTCCGGAGCAGGATGCGGTGGGCCGGGAGGTCCGCATCCGCGGCGTGCCCTTCGAGGTCATCGGCGTCCTCGAAGCCAAAGGCATCACCCCCGACGGCGGCGACGAGGACAACCAGATCGTCATCCCGTTCCGCACCGCGATGCGCCGCGCGTTCAATACCACCTGGCTGACGACGGTCTTCGTCACCGCCAGGGACGTCGAGACCGCGCGCGGCGAGATCGAGCGCCTCCTCCGCGCGCGCCATCGCCGCGAGGACTTCGGCGTCCAGAACACGACCAGGCTCCTCTCGATGCAGAAGCAGACCGCCGGCTTTCTCACCCTGCTCGCCACCGGCCTCGGCGCCATCGCCCTGATCGTCGGCGGCGTGGGCATCCTCGCGCTGATGCTGATGTCGGTGCGCGAGCGCACCGGCGAGATCGGCCTGCGCATGGCCGTCGGCGCCACGCCGAACGACATCCTCGCCCAGTTCCTGTTCGAAGCTACACTGCTCGCACTCGGCGGCTGGATGGCAGGTCTGGTGATCGGTTCAATCGGTGCGGCGGCGGTGGCGCTCGGGACGGAGTGGACGCTGGCCGTCCCCGTCGACGCGCTCGCCGCCTCCGCGGTCATGGTCGTGATCGCCGGCCTCGGCTTCGGCGCGTTCCCCGCGCGGAAGGCGTCGCTGCTGCCGCCGATCGAGGCGCTGCTCGCATGAACGCCCGCGTGCTGATCATCGACGACGACGAAGGGCTGGGCGAGCTGCTGCACGAATACCTCGGCCGCTTCGGCTGCGACGTGCGCACCGCCGCGCATCCCGACGCCGGCCTGCGTCTGCTCCGGAGCGATCCGCCCGACATCGTCATCCTCGACGTGATGCTGCCGGACATGGACGGCTTCGCGGTCTGCCGGAAGATCCGCGAGACCAGCCGCGTGCCCATCGTCATGCTCACGGCGCGGGGCGACGTGATGGACCGCATCGTCGGCCTGGAGCTCGGCGCGGACGACTACCTGCCCAAGCCGTTCGAGCCGCGCGAGCTCGTCGCGCGCATCCAGGCCGTGCTGCGCCGCGGCAAATCCGAGGAGGACGCGGAGCTGCTGCGCGTCGGCCCTCTGGAGCTGAACTGGACCGCGCGCTCGGCGCGTCTCGACGGCAAAGAGCTCCTCCTCACCGCCGCGGAGTTCAGCCTTCTCGGCCTCCTCGTGCGGAACCGCGGCCGCGTGCTGACGCGCGACCGGATCCTCGATGAGACGAAGGGGCTGGACTGGGAGTCGTACGACCGCAGCATCGACGTCCTGGTGAGCCGGCTGCGCCAGAAGCTCGGCGACGACGCCAAACGCCCGGCGTTCATCCGCACCATCCGCGGCACGGGCTACAGCTTCATCGGAGGCGGCGGTGGGTAGGCGCCGGGTCTCCGTCTTCGCGAAGCTCGTCACGATCATGGTGCTGATGGCGATCAGCCTCCTGGCCGTGGTCCTCGCGTTTTTCGGACTGATCGTCAGCCCGACCATGGACCATGCGGCCGAGACGGTGTTCCGGGAGCACATCGCGCGCGTGGCGGCCGACGGGATCGATCTCGCGCAGGCGCGGCGGCTGTCCGAGCGCGCGAACATCCAGGTGCGGTACGAGGGCCCGCGCGGCTCATGGTCCACGCGCGACTGGATGCCGTCCGTGGCCGAGGCGCGGCAGGACACGTACCGCTTCCTCGGGCGCGGCTACTACGTCGTTCCCGCCCGCGACGGCGGCGCGTACGTCTTCGGGTGGATGTTCCGCCGCAGCATGATCAACGTCCACAACATGCTGCTCGCGCTGCTGCTGGGGATCATGATCGCCGTGATCATCACCGCACACCTCGTCCTGCGGCGGCTCCTCCGCCCGTTGCGCACCCTCGGCGACGGCGTGGCGCGGCTCAGCGACGGCCAGTTGGACGTCGTCCTGCCCAATCCCACGCGGGACGAGTTCGGCTCCCTCACCGACGCCTTCAACGACATGGTCGGTCGCGTGCGAGCCATGATCCGCGCCCGCGATCAGCTCCTGCTCGACGTCAGCCACGAGCTGCGCTCCCCGATCACGAGGATGCGCGTCGCCGTCGAGCTTCTGCCCGACGACCAGAACCGCCGGCGCATGCAGAACGACCTCGGCGAGATGGAGCTGATGATCGCGGAGCTGCTCGAGCTGGAGCGCCTGCGCGACGG
This sequence comes from Thermoanaerobaculia bacterium, assembly GCA_036375075.1. Taxonomy (GTDB): domain Bacteria; phylum Acidobacteriota; class Thermoanaerobaculia; order Gp7-AA8; family Gp7-AA8; genus QHVT01. The sequence goes on from DASUSN010000232.1 coordinate 50,126, forward strand.
CCGCGGCCTGCAGCTCGCCCGGCACGACCTCGTGGCGCTCGCGCGCGAGCTCGCGGTGCCGGTGACGTCGTCCGCGCCGGAGGTGTTCGTCGACATCGACGCCGAGAAAATGCGGACGGTGATCCGCAACCTCCTCGAGAACGCCCACAAGTACGCCAGCTCCGCGACCATCGACATCACGGCCACGGACGGCGCCGCGGTCCTCCGCGTGCGCGACGACGGCCCGGGCATCCCCCCGGACGACCTCACCAGCCTCTTCGAGCCGTTCTTCCGCGTGAACCGCTCCCGCTCGAAGACGACGGCCGGCTACGGCCTCGGGTTGTCGATCTGCAAGCGCATCGTCGAGGCCCATGGGGGCACGATTGCCGCGGAGAACAATGTGGGGCGGGGGGCAACGTTCAGCGTTTTGCTGCCGCGATAGGACGAATAGGACCTATAGGACGAATAGGACAGTCCTATTCGTCCTATCCGTCCTACACCTTCTCCAGCCCATACACCTTCACATTCACCTCGCGCGCGTAGTGCCGCAGATCCACGTTCTCCGCGCGCTTCACCCCCGCGGCCCAGACCAGCGTCTCGTCCAGCCCCAGCACCTCGGCGCGCTGGACGGGATACGCCTGATGGTGAACCTGAGCGCGGTAGAGCTGCCGGTCCGCGTCCTGGGAGTAGAGGATGTAACGCTCGATCAGGAAGTGCTCGATCGTGCCCGGCGGCGCCGGCTGCACCGGACCTTCGACCGGGCGATAGCGCAGATGCGCGTTCGCCGGCATCGTGCCGCGCGCATCGGTGCGGCGCGAGTCGCATTCGATCACAGGCAGCGCGCCCTCGCCCACGCGGAAGTCCATGTCCGCCTCGAAATACGACAGGTGATACGCCGCCCGCGCGGCCGCGACCGCGATCATGCTCGACGCATCCAGGCTGAAGAACCACACGCCCGGATCGCGGCCCTCGAGGTGGACGTACGTGCGCACGTTGATCTCATGGAACGACGAGATCCACGGCAGCGGCGGCGTCAGGATCGGCCGCACGCCGGTCATCGTGAACGGCACCAGGCCGATGTAGGCCTTCCCCTCGAACGTATCGAGCGTCAGCCGCGGCGGCAGCAGCGCCTGCAGCTCCTGCGGGGAGACCTCCCAGTGCAGAAACAGCAGGTGGTGCCAGTTCTGATGGAGGAGGACCTGCCGGTCCGGCTCGAGGGTGGGGGTAATGCGATCGATGGGATCGTGGTGGGGCATCTATTCGAACAGCTCGTACTCCGCCACCGGCAGCTCCGCCGGCTCGGCCCAGCGCCAGGTCTCGAAGACGTACAGGTCGAACATCAGCAGGAACACCTCGCGCGACATCCGCCAGCGGGCGTGCAGCCCGTCCTTCAGCCCGCGCTTCGATTCCTTGAGCACGTGGTTCAGGCCGTAGATGACGGTCTGCTGCTGCCGGTACCGCGCCCGCGCGCAGAAGTAGTTCAGCGCCGCCTCGATCTTGAAGTGCGACTGGTACTGCACCGGCACGGTCTCGAACACCTTCCGGCGCATGACCCGGATGCCCGACAGCACCGGCCCGCACTTCATCTTCAGGTGCAGGAAGTTCTTCACCTCGCCGCGGTCGCGGACGCCGATGTTCATGTCGCACGTCCCGTCCAGCACGGGCTGGATGAGCGCCCGGATGTGCTCCTCGGTGACGTTGTACATGTCGCCGTCGCAGAAGAAGAGCGTGTCGTTGGTGGCGTTCGCGACGCCTACGGCCATCGCGTAGCCCTTGCCCTGGTTCTCCTTGAGGGCGATGGTGCGGATGCCTTCGAAGCCGCGGGCGATCTCGACGGTCCGGTCCTCGGACCCGTCGCTCACAACGATGATCTCGTCGATCAGGGGGCTCTTCGTCAACGCCCGGAGGACGTCGGCAATCGTCCCTTCCTCGTTGTAAGCCGCGACTATTGCGGTCGTCCTCAATCGTCTCTCCTCAGACTCAGGCATTCCAGGGGCAGTCAGTGCAACCGGTGGACCACGGCGGATTCTACTTCAGGGCGCAAGGGCCCCCTGACACGCCCTTTGCAAACTCCGCCTGATGTGATGAAACGGACACTGCCTTTGGCCACCTTCCTGACGGCCGTGAGCATCGTCTCCGGCGTCGCCGTTTTCCTGCTTTCCGGGTGCGCCGCGGTGCAGAGCGCCCTGAACATCGAGAATCCGCGGTACGCGATCCGCGACATCCGCCCCCGGGTGGACATCGCCATCCCCCTGTCGGCGTCCTCGATCGATATCGACTTCAACCTGGAAGTGGACAATCCCAACTCCGTCGGCCTCCGCCTCGACCAGCTCGATTTCGACCTCTTCATCAACGACACCCGCATCCTGGACAGCGTCAGCCGCCAGGACATCCGCATCCCCGCCAACGGCATCGGCGACGTCCAGCTCCAGACCCGCATCGGCTACCAGAACATCCGGAACCTCTGGACCGAGGTCGTCGACATCGTCCGCGGCCAGCGCGCCCGCTACGAGCTGCGCGGTAATGCCTATTACGACACTCCGATCGGAAGGTTGAAGTTTCCGGTAACGGTGTACTCGACACGCTAAAGCAGTTCCTCGGAGCTCCTCGGTTCCTCGGAGTTCCTCGGAGGGAGCCGCCCCCCCCCACCCCAGCTCCTCCCCTCCGAGGAACCCCGAGGAACTCCGAGGAACCCGAGGAACCGGTTAAACTCGCCCGCCTTGCGCTCCCGCTACGCCCTGCCCGCCTTCGCGGCCATCCTCTATTTCTCGCAGGGCTTTCCCTTCGGCATCGTCAACGAGGGGGTGAACCTCTATCTCTCCTTCGCCAAAGTCGACCTGGCGACGGTGGGCCTGGTCGGCAGCGTGGGCATCATCTGGACGCTGAAGTTCCTCTGGGCGCCGGCGGTCGACGCGATCGCCAGCTACCGCGCCTGGATCCTCGGCGCCTTGATCGCGCTCGCGGTGACGATCGCCGCCCTCGGCACGGTTCCTCCCGGCAGCCCGGCGTTCTGGGCGATCCTGATCGCGCTGGTCTTCGCCTCGGCGACCCAGGACATCGCCATCGACGCCCTCATCATCCGCACCACGCCGGACGACCTCCTCGGCGTCGTCAACTCCGCGCGCGTGGCGGCGTACCGCGTGGCCATGCTCGTCGCCGGCGGGCTGCTGGGCATCCTCGCCGACCGCCTCGGCTGGCCGGGCGCGTTCATGGCCGTCGCCGTGCTGCCGCTGCTCATCTTCGGCTTCCTGGGCTTGCGGAAGACGCACGAGCGCGAGGTCCTCGAGCGCCAGGAGAATCCCCTGCGCGGCCTGCTCGAGTGGCTCAAGCGTCCCGGCGCCTTTCTCCTCATGGCCGTGATCCTCCTCTACCGCATGGGGGACAACACCATGATGGCCATGGTCCGCCCCTACTGGGTCTCCCGCGGCTTCACGGCGACCGAGGTGGCGAACGTGACCACGACGCTGGGGATGATCTGCACGATCCTCGGCGCCATTGCCGGCGGCTGGTTCATCGCGCGCTACGGCGTCTACCGCTCGCTGCTCGTCCTCGGCATCGTGCAGATGCTGTCGAACCTCACCTACGCGCTCGTGGCCATGACCGGCGCCGGCCGTCCGGCGATGTACGGCGCCGCGATCGTCGAGACCTTCTGCGGAGGGCTGGGGACGGCCGCCTTCCTCGCCTTCCTGATGTTCATCTGCGACAAGGCCAACGCCGCCACGGAGTACGCGATGCTCAGCGCGCTGTTCGCCGTCGGCCGCACGTTCGCCATCGCCATCAGCGGCTTTCTCGCGAAAGACCTCGGCTTCGCGAACTACTACTGGCTCACTGCGGCTCTGGCTCTGCCGGGCCTTGCGCTCCTGCCCCTGATTCGGGGACGACTCGCGTCACCCGCCGCCACAGACGCAACAGCCGCACGCTAGGCGACTCGCCCGGCGCGCGGACGTCCGTCTCCGGATGCCTCTCTCCCAGGAGCACCTCGCGCGTGCGGAGGTCGCCGACCACCATCAGCTCGGCCAGCTTCTCCCAGCGCCGCTCGGTGAAGCTCACCGGCACGCGGTGACGCGGCCGGATGACCACGACCCGGTCGCGGTACTCGGGCGCGATCTCGTGATCGACGTCGCGCGTGCTCTTGTAGATCCCGCCCTCGGACTCGCCCTTGAGCGGCACCAGCACCACCGCGTCGCAGCCATGCGCGAACGCGAGCTCGTACGGCGCGTTGTCGGTCACGCCGCCGTCGCCGTAACGCTCCCCCGCGATCGGCGGCGTGCGCGTATAGAACGGCGGCAGGTAGTTCGCCGCGAGCATCAGGTCGACCGGACGCTCGACCTCGTGCGCGCCCAGCAGGACGCTCTGCCGGTCGCGGAGCCGGGTCACGGAGATGTAGCACGGCAGGGCATCGGGCGCGTGCAGGCGGTCCCCGATGTACCGCGCGAAGTTGCGGCGGTGCAGGTGCGCGTAGCGCCAGGGCGAGAGCTCGTCCAGCAGGTTGCGCAGGTCGAGCCCCGGCATGCGCATGAACGACCGCCAGTAATAGCGGATGCGATGCTCCTGCCGCGCCGCGACGACGGCCGCGTTCCACGCGCCGGCCGAAACGCCGATGGTCATGGCCGGCTGGATGCCGAGGGCGCCGAGACGCTCGATGACGCCCACCTGGAAGGCGCAGCGGGAGGACCCGCCGGAAAAAACGTAGGCGACCCTGGTCGCCTCACGCAACATTTGGAGTGCAGTGGTCACGCGCCGTATCTTAGCCAGCCGCATGCGCCATCGCATCCACGTCGATTCACTGGAGCCCTCCGTCACCGTCGAGGGCGAGGAGTTCCATCATTCGATCCGCGTCGTCCGCGCCCGCGTCGGCGAGGAAGTGGAGCTCTTCGACCGCGCCGGCAACGCGGCCCGAGGGGTCGTCGAGTCCATCGAGCGCGACCGGGCGGTGATCCGCACCGGCGAGGCCCTCCCCTCGCGCGAGTCCGGCCTGGCCCTGCATCTGGCCATGGCCGTCATCCAGCTCGAGAAGTTCGAGCTCGTCCTGCAGAAGGCCACCGAGCTTGGGGTGAAGACGATCATCCCGCTCGTCACCGAGCGCGTCGAGCTCCGCTCCGAGCGCTACTCCGGCAAGATGGAGCGCTGGCAGAAGATCGTCTTCGAGGCCGTGAAGCAATGCGGCCGCACCGTCGTCCCGAAGATCGAAGACCCGGCGACGTTCGACGAAGTCCTCGCCCGAACCGGAACCAAAGTGCTCTTCGACGCCGACGCCGACATCCAGCCGCCAACCGCCGACAGCCAACCGCCGACCGACCTCACCCTCCTCATCGGCCCCGAGGGCGGCTGGAGCGATGACGAGCTCCGCCGCGCTCGCGACCATGGCGTCCATTTCGAGCGCCTCGGCCCGCGCCGGCTGCGTGCCGAAACCGCGGCCATCGCAGCCGTGGCCGTGGTCGCGTCGCGCTTCGGGGATCTGTAGTAGATTACGCCTCCGAATTTCGGGGAGGTTCCTTTTCGTGGCCGAGACGCTCACCATCACTGACAACCGCACCGGGCAAACTTACGAAGTCCCCATCAACGACGGCACGATCAAGGCCCTCGATCTCCGCAAGATCAAAACCTCCGAAGACGATTTCGGGATGATGACCTACGACCCGGCGTTCATGAACACCGCGTCGTGCCGCAGCGCCATCACCTTCATCGACGGCGACAAAGGCATCCTCGAGTACCGCGGCTATCCGATCGAACAGCTCGCGGAGAAGAGCACCTACCTCGAAGTCGCGTACCTCCTGCTCCACGGCGAACTGCCGAACGACCAGCAGCTCGGGCAGTGGGAGCACACCATCACCCACCACACCATCCTGAACGAGAACTTCCGGCACCTCATCGACGCGTTCCGCTACAACGCGCACCCCATGGGCCGCCTCATCGCGTCGATGGCCGCGCTGGGCACCTTCTATCCGGAGGCCAAGGACATCTTCGATCCGGCCGTCCGCGCGAAGCAGATCCACCGCATCATCGCCAAGGTCATCACCATCGCCGCGTTCAACTACCGCAGCATCGTGGGGATGCCCTACGCGTACCCCGACAACGACCTCTCGTACACCGGCAACTTCCTGAACATGATGTACCGGATGACGGAGGTGAAGTACACGCCCAACCCCGTGCTCGAGCGCGCGCTGGACGTCCTGTTCATCCTCCACGCCGACCACGAGCAGAACTGCTCGACCAACGCCATGCGCGCCGTCGGCAGCTCGCACGTCGACCCGTACTCCGCCGTCGCCGCCGCGGCCGCCGCGCTGTACGGACCGCTGCACGGCGGCGCCAACGAGGCCGTGCTGCAGATGCTCACCGAGATCGGCGACGTGAAGAACGTCCCCGACTTCATCAAGAGCGTCAAGAGCGGCGAAGGCGGCCGCCTCATGGGCTTCGGCCACCGCGTCTACAAGAACTACGACCCCCGCGCCAAGATCATCAAGCAGGTCGCGGACGAGGTCTTCGAGGTTACCGGCCGCAACCCCCTGCTCGACATCGCCCTCGAGCTCGAGCGCATCGCCCTCGAAGACGACTACTTCGTCAAGCGCAAGCTCTACCCCAACGTCGACTTCTACTCCGGCCTGATCTACCAGGCCATGCGCTTCCCCACCTCGATGTTCACCGTCCTCTTCGCCATCCCCCGCGTCTCCGGCTGGCTCTCGCAGTGGCAGGAGATGCTCAACGACGCGGACCAGAAGATCGCCAGACCGCGCCAGATCTACACCGGCCCCCAGCGCCGCGACTACACGGACATCGGCCAGCGGTAATAGGACCTATAGGACGAATAGGACGAATAGGACGAATAGGACGTCCTATCCGTCCTATAAGTCCTATCCGTCCTATAAGTCCTATCCGTCCTATTCGTCCTATCGCATCATCTTCTTCAGCGCCGCCGTCCCCGACCGGCTGGCCACGATGCGGCTGCCGTCCTTGAGGAACACCACATACCGCCGCTCGTCGTGCCGCTCCACGCGCTGCACGGAGTCGACGTTGATCATGTGCGAGCGATGGATGCGCAGGAACGGCAACTGCAGCCGCTCCTCCAACTGCGCCAGCGTCACATACAACAGATGCGACGCCCCTCCCGCGAACGCCCGCACGTAATCCCCCTCCGCCTGGAAATGCGACACCTCGCGCACGGCCACCGGCACGATGCGCGATCCCACCCGCGCGAACAACCGCTCCAGCGGCCCGGCCGGCAGCTCCGCTCCTGCCCCCTGCGCCCTGCCCGCCGCGCCCTGAAACCGCCGCCGCACCCGCTCCATCGTCTCGTGGAACCGCCGCGAGCCGAACGGCTTGACCAGGTAGTCGAGCGCCTCCAGCTCGAACGCCGCCACCGCGAAGCGCTCGTATGCCGTCGTGAACACGACCAGCGGCTGGTGCCGGATGCGCTGCAGCACCTCCATCCCCGTGAGCTCCGGCAGCATGACGTCGAGGAACACCAGGTCCGGGCGGAGGCGGTCGATCGCCTCCACCGCGGCCTGGCCGTCGCCCACCTCGCCGGCGAGCTCCACCCATTCCACTTCCGACACCAGCCGCCGCAGCGCCGTCCGCGCCAGCTCCTCATCCTCGGCGATCACCGCCCGCACGCGCGTATCCATCAGTGCAGCTCGAGCAGCGCCGCGCCTTCCGCCGGCGCCACGTCGTTCCAGTCCGTGTTCGTCCCCACCGTCGCCACCACGCGCATCGTGTCTTTCAGGACGTCGCGCCTCACGCCGACGAGCAGCGCGTCGTTCTCCGCGTCCACCGCGAACGCCACCGTCCCCGGCGCCGACGTCGTGAAGCGCCCTCGCACGATGTCCGCCGCGTCCGCCACCCCGCTGCTGCCACGATACCGCCCGTCCGCGCCCCGCGCGACCCACACCGTGACCACGCGATCGTAGCGGAAGCCGCGGTTCCCCGCCCACCAGCTCCCGCCGTTGACGGGGTCGCCGTCCAGGTCGAGCGCCAGGTTCATCCCGATCCGCGACGGGTCCGGCGCCGCCGCCAGTCCGAACCGGAACCACACCCGATCCTCCCCGGCGCGCCACGCGACGCCGCGCAGATCGGGCAGCCCCTTCCCCTTCCCGTCGCCTTCTGCATCGGCCAGGAACGGCGTCCACCCTTCGCGCGAGAACACCGGCGCCTCCCCCGCGTCGACGGCCGCGGTCATCGGCAGCATCGCGCTCCGCACGTATTCGTAGTCCGGCCGCACCGCCAGCGCCGACTCGAACGCCGCCCGCGCCTGCTCCATCTCTCCTTCGCCGAGGAGCATGATGCCGTACCACGACCAGACGACGGGGAGCCACAGCCTCGCGTCCTCGTCCTGGCGCGCGGCCAGACCGTCGATCGACTTCCGCAGCAGCGCCCGGCCCTGCTCGCGCCCCTGGTTGCCGTAATAGAGGAAGGCCGCTTCGAGACTCGTCACCAGCGGGTCCTCGGGCGCGAGCTTCTTCGCCGCCGTGAACGACTCCAGCATCAGCGGGCGCGCTTCGGTCATCGGCATGGCGCCGTGAAACATCAGCACGAACCCGATCCGGCTCCGCAGCACGTGTGCGGGCACCAGCGCCGGATCGAGCGCGATGGCCCGGTCGACGCTGGCCATGGCGCGCTTCGCCGCCGCCGTCGCCAGCGCGGAGTCGCCGCCGACGTTCTGGCTGTCCATCCAGTCCGCGAACGCGAGCTGGTACTCCACGCGGGCGGCGCCGGAGTCCGCCACGCGCTCCCCGCGAAAGACCCCATCCACGAGCTGCGGCAGTGTGAGCGCGAAAACAAATGCAAGCAGCATCAAAGTCGTCCCCTCCTTTGAGACTTTGCGACTCTGAGACTTTGAGACCTTCCGGCCCTGCGACTCTTCGCCACTCGCCCAACCCGGCGATCCGCTCGCCGAACGCGCCAACGCGCCGCGCGTTTGGCGCTACCGTATCCCTTGATGATCTCGTGGCGGCCCTACGCCTTCGGATGCGCGGTCTACTTCTGCATCAACGCCGTGATCATGGACATCATGAGCCTGCCGACCGCCGAGGCGGTGACGTGGGCGATCTCCAACACCCTGCCCCCCTCCCTTCTCGGCATCGGCGCCGTGCGCTTCTACAACGCGCGGCGGCGGTGGGCGTGGCCGATGCACGTCGCGCTGGCGGCGCTGTTCGCGACCGCGTCCGTCTTCAGCACCCATCTCATGACCCGCGCGATCCTCGGCTCTCGGCCGTGGATGTTCACGCTGGAAGGCCTGGTCTGGGGCTGGGTCATCGCGATGTTCCTCTTCGTCATCATCGCGTCGACCTCACACCTGCAGCGGGTGCAGAGCGACCTGGCGCTGGAGCGGGAGCGCGCCGCGGCGGCCGAGGGGGCGCGGGCGAAGGCGGAGCTGGCGGCGCTGCGGGCGCGGATCGACCCGCATTTCCTCTTCAACACCCTCCACTCCCTGCTCGCCCTCGTCCGCCAGGATCCCGGCCGCGCGGAGGAGGCCATCGAGCAGTTCGGCGACATCCTCCGCTACACCTTCGCCGCCGGCGACGGCAGCGAGGAGCGCACCCTGCAGCAGGAGTGGCAGCTCGTCGACAACTACCTCGCCCTCGAGCGCCTCCGCCTCGGCGCGCGGCTGCGCGTGACGGCGTCCCTCGACGCGGACGTCGCGACGGTCCCCCTTCCCGTCCTCACCCTCCAACCGCTCGTGGAAAACGCGGTGCGCCACGCCATCGCGCCGCGCGCCGCGGGCGGCCGCGTGGACGTCCACGCAAAGCGCCACGACGGCCGCGTACGCATCACCGTCTGCGACGACGGCCCCGGCCTCACCTCCGCACCCCGGAACGGCCGCGGCCTGGACCTCGTCCGCCAACGCCTGGACCGCATGTACGGCGACCGCGCCACCCTCCAGCTCGGGCGCTCGCCCGACGGCGGATTGTGCGTCACGATCGATCTGCTCTGAACACGCCCGCCCACCACTCACCGCGCGCACGCTCGTCGATCAGCTTCAACCCGTGTGCGCGCGCGGCCTCGACGACGTCGCCGCGCTTCACGACGAGAATCCCGCTGAGGACCAGCCGCGCGTCCTCCGCGAGCCGCGGCACCACGTCCGGCAGCAGCGGCAGAATCACCTCGGGGATGATGTTCATCGTCACCACGTCGAACGCCCCGCCGCGCAGGGCCTCCACGCTGCCGATGAACAGCGGCATCGCCGCGTCGGGGACGCCATTGCGGATGCGGTTGTCGCGCAGGGCGCCGTAGGCATCCGTGTCGTTGTCGAACGCGATCGCCTTCGCCGCGCCGAGGCGGTGGGCGGCCAGGGCCAGGATGCCGCTGCCGGCGCCGATGTCCAGCGCCCGCTTGCCGCCAAGCGCGAGCCCTTCCAGCAGCTCGATGCACAGCGACGTCGTCTCGTGCGACCCCGTGCCGAACGCCTGCTCCTGCGGCACGACGAGCGTGTAAAGCGCGGCTTCAGCCCGCCCCTGCAGCAGCGCCGCATCCGGCACCACCACGAACCGCTCGCCGATGAACAGCGGCTCGAGCGACTGCTGATACTTCTCCAGCCAATCCAGCCGCTCGCGCTCGAACGCCCGCGTCTCGAGATCGCCGAACAGCTCCGCCGCCGCGTCTCGATCCTCCGGGCTGTCGAAATACGCGGAGACCGTGTTCTGCGTCGACGTGCTGCCGGTCGACGCCGTCAGATAGAGCGTCGACAGAATGCGCTCTTCCTCCGCCGGATCTTCGAAGTCGATCTCCAGGATGAAGTCGTGCGCCGCCATGCCCTACGCGTCCCCGGACCCGAAGTGCGCGCGGTAGTCCTCCATCGCCGCCTGCACGACCGCGGCGGCGTGGTCGTAGCCGTACGTGCCCGCCACACGGATCCGCTGCCCCTCGCCCGGCACGAGCTTGTACGTCGAGAAGTAGTGCTCCAGCCGCTCGACCAGCACCGGCGGGACGTCCGCGATGTCCTGCGCCTCGCCCCACACGTAGTCGCCCTGCAGCACGGCGATGATCTTGTCGTCCGCCTCGCCGCGGTCGATGAGCTGCAGCCCGCCGATCACCCGCGCCGCCACCAGGATCTCCGACTTCGTGATCGGACGCTCGCTCAGCACGCAGATGTCCAGCGGATCGCCGTCGCCCTTCGAAGCGACCGGCGAGAGCCGCGTCACCCGCTCCGCGCAGTACGTCTGCGGCACGAACCCGTACAACGCCGGCGGCTGCGACGACGTCCGCTGCGGCCGGTCCACCTTCAGGTACCCGGACGACTTGTCCACCTCGTACTTGATCAGATCGAACGGCGTGATCTCGACGAACACGTTGACCACCCGCGGCGCGTCGGCGCCGGCAGTGAGCCCATGCCACGGATGCGGACGGAAACGGGAAAACGACGGCTCGGCCATTTGCGGCCGCGATTCTACTGCTCACCCCTGTTACGCGGAGCACGCGATGCAATGTCTACCCGCCAATTGCGATCCGGATGTGCGCCTGCATCTGTTGCCACGTCGCCGCGATCGTGGCCGCCATCGCCACGGCCAGACCGGCGGTCCCGAGCGGCACGGCGCGCGGAGCGACCCGTTTCCGCATGACGAGGAACAGCCACACGAACATCGCGATCGCGAGCACCCCCGTTGCCGCCGCACAGGCGAGGGAGAGCGGGATCGTGGGCCGAACCGCCAGCGCCGTGCCTATCCCCGCAACGAGCAGCGCCGCGAGAAGCGCGGCACCGCGGTCGAGGACGGGCCGGTGCCTCCGCATCAGGGCAACGACGCCCACGCATCCAGCGCAACCCGCTCCGATCAGGATCAGCAACAGCGCCTCGGCCACACCCGCCGCCCTGGCCGCCCGGCCGCCGCCCGTGACGGGAAGCGCGCCGAGAACATCGACGAGGCTCAGCCAGGCTCCGGAGAGTCCCACGGCGATGGGAATCAGCATGGCCACGAGCGGCGCGGAGGAGCGCTCGCCCCGGCGAATGAATGCAAGGGCGAGGAACGGCCAGGCCATGCAGAACAGCACGACCACCTTCCCGGTGGGAGTCGTCGCGAAATGAAAGGAGGCGGAGTTGACGTCCATGGCAATGAGACACGGCAGCCGTCAGCAAACGATCCTGTCCGTACAATTGTACGCATGGCCCCGACTCGCCGGCTCCTTCCGCTCGTCCTGCTGCTCTTCGCCGCGACCGCGCTCGCCGACGAGCTCCGCTGGCGCTCGCTCGACGTCACGGCAACGATCGACGACGACGGAACGCTCCGCGCATCCGAGCGCCACACCATGATCTTCGACGGCGAGTGGAACGGCGGGCAGCGTACGATTCCGATGCGCCTGTCGCCGCCGCGGCAGCGCCTCACGTTCGATCGCGTCGCGCGCGTCGTCTCGAAAGACAAGACCATCGACCTCACGCGCGTCAGCGATGCGCCGGACCAGATCGACGAATACGGCGTCTACAACGACGGCACGACGATCCGCTGGCGCGCGCGCCTGGCCGACGACCCTCCGTTCCGCCGTAAGCGGATCACCTACGTCATCGACTACACGCTCACCAACGTGCTCACCCGGCGCGGCGCGCCGTTCCGCCTCGACCACGATTTCGCGCCCACGGATCGCCCCGGTCCGATCGAGCGCTTCTCGCTGATCGTCGAGCTCCCGGAATCGCTGAAGCAACCTCCGATCAAGATCGCGCGCGACGACATCGCGCCCGGCGAAGGCGTCCTCGTGCGCGAGACCTACTGGCTTCCGAAAGACGCGAGCGCGCCCGCGGCGCTGCAACCAGCCGCCGCGGCGCCGCAGCCCGCCCCCGCGCCTCCGAAGAAAGAGCCATCGCGCACGCAGACGCCGGTCACGCCATTCACCGCGCAGGCCATCGCCTTCGCGCTCCTCGTGCTCGCGCTCCTCTTCGTCTTCCGCTTCTTCTTCGGCGAGCACGCCGCCGGACGCTTCGTCCGCGTGCCGCGAGAGCGGCGCGAATGGGTCGACGCGTTTCTCTCGAAGCTCGACGCCGAAGTCGTCGGCGTCGCCTGGGACGGCGTCGTGGGACAGGACGAAGTCGCGGCCATCCTCGCGCGCATGACCGCGGAAGGAAAGATCGCGAGCAGTGTGGGCCCGGCCGGCCTGACCCTGAAGCTCGAGGTGCCGTTCGACACGCTCCGCGGCTACGAGGCCGATCTCGTCCAGGCCCTCTTCCTCGGCGAGACCCAGACGACGACGCGCGCCGTGCGCGAGTACTACGCGGCCACCGGCTTCGATCCCGCGCGCGTCGTCGAGCACGGAGTGAAAAGCGCGCTCTCCTGCCTGCCGCAGTGGGAGGACCAGAAGCGCAGCGAGTGGGCCGTATTCTGGGTCCTCGCCGCGCTCACGTGCGTCCTCGCGATCGCGGGAGGCCGCAGCTCCGAAGTCGACGCGGGGATGGCGGCGCTGTTCGGCTTCCTCGCGCTCCTCGCCGCCGGGCTCACGCTGCTCTTCACCATCGGCGCGAAACGCGCGCTGACCGCGTTGCCGGTCCGCTTCTTCCTCGGCCTCCTCGTCCCGTCCTGCAGCGTTGCGTTCGCCGCGATCGGCATCGTGCAGGGACCGACGGTCCCGGTCCATCACCTCACCGCGATGATGTTCGCGTCCGCGGCGCTGACCGTGGTCGTCCTCGCCGTCGAGCGCATGAAGATCGATCAGACGCCGCAGAAGATCGAGTTCCGCAAGAGCCTCGCGGCCGCGCGCGACTGGCTGAAGACGCAGGTCGCGACCGCGGGCACGCCGATTCCCGACCTCTGGATCCCCTACCTCTACGCGCTCCGCCTCGCGAATCAATACTCCTGGCACGTGCAGCGCGTTCCGCCGCCCCCGGTCTATTCGCCGGTCCGCCAGTACTACGACGTCGTGCCGGCGCAGTCGCCGTCGATGCAGTCGGCCGCCGATGCGATGGAGCGCGAAGCATCGCGCATGCGCGACGAACGGCGGCGCATCGAGCGCGCGCGCGAGAAGATGGAGCGCGAGGCCCAGCGGGCCAGCGCGTTCACGAACTCGTGGGGATCGAGCGGCAGCAGATCGAGCGGCAGCAGCAGATCGAGCGGCTCGTCGTCCTCGTCGTCGTCATCCTCGTCGTCATCCTCGTCGTCATCCGGCCGCTCCTCGAGCACGAGCGGCGGCGGCAGCGCGGGCGGCTGGTAGGAGCAGCGGAGGCCCGTCACTTCTTCACGACCACGTACCGCGCCACGTACTTCTCCACCTCCTGGTGCAGCGGCTCCGGATACATCGGCGCGGCGATCGGGCAGCGCTGGCCGATGATCTCGAAGGCGACGTAGCCGTCGAAGAAGCCGGTCTCCAGCACCTCCACGAGGTGCCGCACGAGCGGCGGCGCCGCCTTGCGCACCTCCGCATCGCTGACCGGTTTGTTCCCCGCCGCCTTTTCGAGCGCGGCCCGCGTGCGATCGAGGTTGCCGTCGACGTACGCGGTGACGCAGGCCCGCTCCTCCTCGAACGACGCCTCCACTTCTTCGGCGTCGCCCAGGACCTCCTTCCGCGCGGCCGGCTCGTACCGCAGCGCCGCCTTGCAGATCGCGTACGTCCGCCACTCGCCGTCGTTGCCGCCGTAGACGGTGATGCCCTCGCTGTCCGGCTTGCCGAGGTAGCCACGGGGCGGGTCGAAGCGATGGCGCGCCAGCGGGCGGAGGCCGAACGCCTCCGGCTGCGCGTCCAGAACGCGGTAGAGGCCCTCGTACACCGGGTTGTAGGAGAGCGCGGAGACGACGGCCGCTCGCGCTTCATCCCCGCGGCCGAGCCGCATCAGCGCGTTCGCGGAGAAGAAGTGCGCCATCGCATTGGTGGCATCGATGGCCAGCGCTTTTCGATACTCCGCGACCGCCGCGGCATAGTCGCGATGGCCGAAGAAGAACACGTCGCCGTAGAGCAGATGCGCGGCCGCGTCGTTCGCATCGAGCTCGATCATCTTCCGGTACCGCACCGCCGCCTCGGCATACTGCTTCTTGTCGAACAGCGCTTCCGCTTCGCGGAGGAGCTTCGCGGAATCGGGATGGCGCTTCGGGATCCCCAGCGTCCAGCGGCCGCCCGAGCGGATGCGCGCGACGCTCCCGACCGGCGTCTTGCACGTGTACTCGTCGATCGGGGTCGCCGCGGGCTTCGCCTCGATGTTGTAGAGGGTCTTCGAGCCGTTGAGCCGCTGGAGATACCAGTCGGGACTCCTCCACTCGGCGGCGAGAGGAAGAGCGGCGAAGACGAGAAGCGCAGCGGCAGACCGTCGCATGCGCTTCAGTCTACCGCGGAGGGGAGGAGGGACCGCCTCGGGAGCTCGACGGAGAAAACGCAAAAAGGCCTCGGAGCGGGAGCCCCGAGGCCTGACAACCGGCGGCGTTTTCGAATGAGAGCGCTACTGCAGTTGCTTGCGGCCGGCGGGCCCGGGGCCGTTCGCGTGGTCCGGCTTCATCGGCTTCGGCTCGAGGTCGACCTGCCATGCGCCGTCCTTCGTGACGAAGTAGACCACGTCGCCGTGCTTCTC
The DNA here is from genome assembly GCA_036375075.1 of Thermoanaerobaculia bacterium. Taxonomy (GTDB): domain Bacteria; phylum Acidobacteriota; class Thermoanaerobaculia; order Gp7-AA8; family Gp7-AA8; genus QHVT01. Next base: position 65,571 of record DASUSN010000232.1, read on the forward strand.
GAACCTCGCGCCGTCCGCGACCGCGAGCTTCTCCTCCGTGGTGCCGGAGAGGATCCACAGGCTGCCGTCCCGGAACTGCAGGCGGGGCGCCGGCGCCTCGGGGGCGCGCAGGCTCTCCGTGCCGGTGTCCGGGGTCTGCGAGTAATAGGTGCGGCAGCGCCACGGATCGTACACGTGCCGGTACTCGTACCGGGTGTGGTACGTGATCGTCTGGCGGTAGACCACCCTGCCGTCGCAGTAGGTGTCGGTCCAGTAGTGGGTGGTGTGGTAGTGGACGGCGAACATCTGCTGTGCATAGCCGCCGTAGGTGCAGTACGAAGAGATGGGGCCGTTGGTGAAGTCCGTCGTGTCGTAGGAGCCGTTGTAACGGGTGGTGCCGTTGAAGCTGTCGCACGCGTCGCCCGTGCCGTCCCCGTCGCAATCCTGCTGGCCGGGGTTGGCCGTCGACGGACAGTTGTCGTAAGCGTTCGCTACGCCGTCGCCGTCATTGTCGGGCGCCGGCGGCGGGGGCGGAGGGGGCGGAGGCGGATCCCCGCCGCCCGAGTCGCAGGTGCTGAGGCACGCCTGATACTCGCTCTCGCACATGGCGCAGGGGTCGTCGTAAGTGGGGAGCTCCCGGGGGATCTCGCCCTGGCACTCCCAGTTGCTCTGATAGCACCACTGGCGATTCGTTTCGCACTCCGCGCAGGTGGTGTTGGTGCGCACGCGCCGGGGCGCGGCGGTGCCGTTGCCGGCCTCGATGCCGTACGTGACCGTCTCGGATTCGGGGACGACGATCCGCGGGCCGACGGCGGCCACGAAGTTGCTGGCCGCGAGGAACTCCCGCAGCGGCAGCGTCGAGACGGTCTCGCCGTCGATGGACATGCGCACGACCGCCTCACGATTGCTCCTGGCCAGCGTGGCCAGACGCGTGGTGCGGGCGTCGTCCTGGCCGAGGAGCTCGACCGTGCCGGTGCGGGTGCCTTCGCGCAGCGTGAGCGCGTCGTCGACGAAGAGACGTCCGTCGACGTGGATCTCCATGCGCACCACGGAAGCAGCAGCGCGCTCGGGAAGCGTGAACAGCAGCCGGGGCGGGTTCGCGCCCGAAGCCGTGACCGAAACGGACAGCAGGACTGCAAGGAACAACAAGACTGGTTTCCTCAAGGGTCCTCCGATGGATTGTGGGGTACGCCGATTGTGTGGCGGGACCGTAGCACGTACGGCGTTCCGCCCAGAAGTCCATTGGAGACAATTCGCGCGAAAAAGGAATCGGAAGCCGCGTGAAACGCCGTGGCGCTCTCCTGACACTACCTGGGAAAGGAGGAAGAATCATGGCCAGACGTTGCATCATCCTGCTGTTCGTCTGTGCGCTCGTGCCGCTCGGCGCATTCGCGCAGATCACGTACTCCACCGGCGCGGTCCGCGACTACATCCCGAACGGTTGCAACGGGCCCGACCTGCCGGCCACGCTCCCCGAAGCTTCCTTGTTCCGCGCCTGGTACAACTTCGCCGGCTACACGAACATCTCGCAGTGGGCCAACACCGACGTCTGGGGCTCGGACTTCCGCGACGGCGCGGGAAACGACCTCGATCCGGGCGGCGGGAGCGGTCTGCCCCAGGTCTATCTCTTCGCCGGCCACGGGACGTGCCAGAACCCGCCGAACGCCTCGTCTCCGGACTTCATCGTCACCTGCAGCTCGACCGGAACGCCGAACAGCACGAACATCGGGAGCTCCACGCGCTGGGGCAACGACAACCTGCGCTTCGCGTTCATCGACGCGAGCTGCCCGATGGATCTCGTCTCGATCGTGAATCAGTGGGGGCCGGTGTTCCAGGGATTGCACGTCGCCACGGGTCACTCGGGCACGTCGACGCAGGACGCACTCGACAGCCCCGTGCGCGGCGATCAGCTCGCCGCGCGCACCGCCCAACTTCCCATTCCCCTCAGCTGGCTCATTCCCTCGCAGAGCGTCGGCGGTGCCTGGATGAGCGTCGGCACCCAGGACGTGCAGTCGGGATGCTGCGCGGTCGTGGTGGCCGCGGGCGCAACGGAAGCGGACGCGATCACGCGACGCGAGAACGAGCGGGTGTACAGCGGCTGGAGCAATCCCGTCCCGAACTGGATCGCCTGGCGCTGGCTCTGCCGCGGATGAGGAGGACGACCATGAAAACGATCAAACTGCTTCTCCTGTTGTTCGTGCTGCCGGCGATCGGTTGCGCGACGAAGAGCTCCTACCCCGATCGCCCCGGCGGCGCCGCGCTCGACGCGATCGCGACGGACGTGCTTTCCATCGACTTCGGCAGCCCGATCGAGCGCCGCGGGACGGAGAGCAACTTCAGCGGCGTGCGCTCGAAGGACGTCCTGGTCAGTCAACGCACCGACAGCCGCACGTACTTCGTGCAGGACCTCCGCTACGAGTCGGAGACCGGCGGCGGATATCGCGGAAGCGACGAGGACCATCTCGCCATCGCCCGCCGCATGCTCGAAGGCCTCGGCGTCCCCGCCAGCGAGATCGCCAGCGCGGTCGTGCTCACCGAGAAGCTGCAGACGGCGCGGCGCGACGGCGACCGGTACCTCGCCGGTCCGACCGCGGACGGCAAACGCTTCGTGGAGGCCATGCGCCAGGTCGGCACGCTCCCGGTGTTCTCGTCGCGCGCATTCATCGGACTCACCGAGCGCAAATCGCCGGGCACGCTCGAAGTCCACTGGCCGCGGATTCCGGACGACGTGCTGCGCCGCGGCAGTCAGCTCCAGGACATGGTCGCGCGGGGGTGGCGACCTCCGGTGAAGACCGGCGGCCGGATCGAGTCCGTCGAGGCGGGCGTCATCCACTCGCCCGCGATCGGCTTCGTGATGGACATCGTTCCGGTGATCCGCGTGATCGTCGCGCCGGAGAACGCCGATATCGGCCGCAAGGGCGTGCTGTACTTCGACGCGGAAGGCCGCGAAGTGCCGTATCCGCGGACGTTCGAGAGACTCGATCCTCCGAAGAACATCCAGCGCGCCTCACCGAAACCGTGACCTCGTTGCAGTTGGAGTGCGGAGGCAACCGCAGGCGTCTCAAAACCCATGGGACCGCCGGCGTCCCGCCGGCTGTGCGGCGGCGTCCCGCCGGCGCGTACTCGGGAGGACGGAGCCTCTCGCCACGTGGCACGCTCCACCTCCCACCCGGGGCGGCGAGACGCCGCCCCGG
>DASUSN010000233.1:0-31345 GCA_036375075.1 Thermoanaerobaculia bacterium
CCGCCACCCCCGGGCGGGTGGAGCGCGCCACGTGGCGAGAGGCTTCGGCCTCCCCAGAATGCGGGCGGCGAGACGCCGCCCGCTCAGCCGCCGGGACGGCGGCGGTCCGGGTTCTGAGACGGCCTCCGATTGGCCTCCGCACTCCAAAGGACGTCTCCTGCACTACTCGGTGGCCATATCCGCCGGCGTACGCGGACGACGGCACTCCGACGGGTCGCAGCAGCCGGTGACGGTGCATTGTCCTTCCGGGACGCCGGGACCGGACAACGTCCGCAGATGTTCGACGAAGGGATGGGAAGAGACGATCTCGGCGACGTCCAGGGCGTTGATCTCGTCGAGCGTCGGATCCGGCAGCTCGTCGGCGCGTCGCTGGGAATCGAGTTGCGCGTACAGGCGGAAGTGGCTCTTCTCCGGATCCTCGGTGGCGTCGCCGGCGAGATCGTTGGACATGTTGACGATGACGAAGGTGGTGCGGTCCTGCAGCGTGAGCGATTTCGGGTCTGATTTGTCTTTCGGATACGCCGTGATCGTCACGTTCCCTTCATGATCGTCGACGAAGAGTTGTGCGGCCAGCGTGTTTGCCAGGCGGCTGGAGACCAGGCGTCCGCGGCGAATCGGAATCTCGGCGATCGTCGCTGCACGATTTCGATCGATATCGATCTCCTCGAAGAGCTTCCGCAACTTGATGCTCTTGCCGTCGAAGTCAGAATCGTTGAACGTCACGCCGTTTTCGATCTTTGCCGGCTCACAGGATGCGGGCTCACCGGATGCCGATTCGCTCGAAGAGAGCTTGACGGCCGGCGCGTCCATTCCGCTGATGATGATCGTCGAAGGCTTGTCGATCCGGAATTGCGCGACCACTTCCTCCTCGAAGATCCGGTATCGTCCTCGCGCCGCCCATTTCGTGTCATCCAGGATGTCGTCCGTCCGGACCAGAATCGACGCGAAATGCGGCACGATCTTGTCGTCGGGGTCGACCTCGCCCTTGCGCTCGGGGGTACCGTCGGGGATGAGGACGCGCCGTCCCGGTTCGCCGTTCTCGAGCTCGAAGAAGTTGATCAGTCCCAGAAAATCGATTTCGTACATGGCCTCTCCTTCCTGTCTTCTGCGAATGTAGGAGGGACGGGCCGGCGCATTTCACGGTGACCCGAGCGGGTCGTATTGGCGGGAAGCTTCGATCTCGCCGCCCAGCGCGGAGACGACGTCGCGGAGCCGCGATACCTGGTCGTCGGTCAGGTCTTCGAAGGTCACTACCGCGGGCACAGATGTCGCGCGATGAAGCTGCGCCGCGTCACAGAGACCAGTGACGACCGGATGCTCGAGAAAACGCTCGGCATCCAGCGGCGAATCGAATACGACGAATCCGTTCATGTCTCTCCAATCGGTGCAAGCTACAGACCCTGCAGGGCAGCCGCGCAGTCGATCCGGCCCCGTCCCGCGCACGTCGCACCGAGCCCGATGTCGACGCAGCTGTTGCGAATCACGTCATAGACCTCGGTCGCCGAGAGACTCGGCTTCAGCTCCAGGATGAGCGCGGCCAGACCGGCCACCTGCGGCGCCGCACCGCTCGTGCCCCACCATTCCATCGCCTGATACCCGCAGCCCCAGACCACCTCGCCGTACGTCGGCGCGACGCAATCCGGTTTCGATGTCGCCACCGCGTGCTCGCCCGGCCCGCGGCTGCTGTCGCGATGCGAGAAGGCGTTGGGCACCAAGGGGGCGTCGCTCATCCGGTCCTGTTGGTTCACGGTCCCGACGCTCAGCACTTCATCGAACGAGTTCAGCCCCCAGATCGTATTCGGCGTGCAATCCGTTGCCACGCCCCGGCACATCGACACGTGGTTGTTGCCTGCCGCAAACACCGTCACGATTCCTTCCGCGACCGCCTGCCGGATGATGGCGGCGAGCTGTCTGGCCGGAGTGACCGGCCTGCAGGTGTACGCACCGTAGGAGTTGTTCGTCACCAGGCGTCCGATCTTGCCGGTCTTGACCAGCGACAACAGGAAATCGTAGATGCGGAAGAGGTCCGTCTCGTCGAACGACGGCGCCTTGCACGAGATGACGGTCGCGTCCGGCGCGACACCGTCATACCGGCCGCCGCCCGCGGTGGTCGCCGCCGCGACCGCGGCCGTCATCGAGCCGTGTCTCCGCGGGTCGGTCCATGCGTCCCCACCTTTGCGCACCCATTGAAACTTGGACCGCTTGGCCGTGGGGAATTCGTTCAACCTGCCGCAGATCCCCGTGTCGATGATCGCGATGTGCACGCCTTTGCCGCGCGCTTTTGCCCATGCGGCAGGCGCGTTGATGTGCTTCATCACGTCGGCCATCGAATGAGGATGAGACGGTAACGGCCGGAAGACGCGATCGAGAGGCGCAAGCAACGGGTCGTAGCGGCGGCTCTCCGTCACCTCCGCCCCCCGGTCTCTCATGCTCTCCACTTCCGCCTCCGTGAACGTGCCCGTGAGTACCCACGGCATGTTCTCGGCGCGTTTGTGCGTCCTGCCTCTCACTACGTCTTTCGTGAACGCGGATGCGATCAGAGCCGGCGATTCGCCGTCGGTAGAAACGAAGTACTTCCGCATGGCCCCTCCTGTGTCCCTAGGGGAGGGCCGCGCCGGGCGTTTTCACCGGGCTTCGCGCGCGGCTGGCGGGGGAGAGCCGCGGTCGAAACCAGTATACTGGTCAGAATGACTAGAATTCGTGGCAACCGCTCGGGAAGCTGGGCACTTCAGGACGCAAAGGCGCGGTTCAGCGAAGTCGTCCGGAAAGCGAAGATCGAGGGGCCGCAGCACATCACCGTGCACGGCCGAGAAGAAGTGGTCGTCGTCTCCGTCGAGGAGTACCGGCGCGTGAAGGGGGAGCGAACGGGCCAGGCTCTGGTCGATTTGTTGCGGGATTCGCCGCTTCGCGATGTCGCCATCGAGCATGAGCCCACATACGCCCCCGTTCGCGGTGTAGATCTGTGACGGACTGGCTACTCGACACGAACGTGCTGGCGGAACTGCGGCGGCCAGCGCCGAATTCGAACGTTCTGCAGTTCATCGGCAGCCAACCGCTCGATCGTCTGTTCGTGAGCGTGGTCACCTTGGCGGAGATCCGGTTCGGGATCGAGCTCCTCAACGATATGTCCCGGCGGATGGAACTGAACGACTGGCTTGCGAACAAGCTCCGGCCGATGTTCGAGAGCAGGCTGCTCCCGATTACCGAAGACATCATGCTGAAGTGGCGTTTGATGGTGGAACAGGGCCGGAAAGCCGGCCACACGTTCGCACCGCCCGACCTCATCATCGCGGCAACCGCGGCCCACCACGGGCTCACCGTGGTCTCCCGCAACACGGCGGATTTCGAAAGAGCGGATGTGGTGGTGGTCAACCCGTGGCTGGCGGTGGGCTGAAGCCGCCCCTACGTTATGCTTCCCCCGATGTCCGCGGTCCAGTTCTTCCCCCCACTCAACGCATCGCTCAACGCCCTCAGCGGGATCCTGCTGCTGGTCGCCTTCTGGCACATCCGCAACAAGCGGATCGCCCAGCACAAGCGGTTCATGCTCGCGGCCTGCACCACGTCCGTGCTCTTTCTGATCTGTTACGTGACCTACCACACCATCCGCGGCGGAGTGGTCACGAAGTTCGCTGGGACGGGCGGGTGGAGGACGCTGTACCTAGCCATCCTCACGTCGCACACCATCCTGGCCGTGGTCATCCTGCCGCTGGCGATCCTCAGCGTCTGGAACGGGTTGAAGATGCGCGTGCCGCAGCACCGGCGTGTGGCGAAGTGGACGTTCCCGCTCTGGATGTACGTCTCGGTGACCGGGGTGCTGGTTTACTTCTTCCTCTATCATTGGTTCCCGGGACCGACATGACCCGACACGAACGGCTGCGGGCCGAGCTGGAGCGCTACGAGACCTCCGATCCCTCGGAAGAGCGGCATCGTGCGGCGATGGTCGCGCTCCTGGCCGCGCCGGACGCGTTCTCGCGCGCGCACTTCGCGCCGGGCCACTTCACGGCGAGCTGTTACGTGATCGACGGCCGCGGCCGGCTCCTGCTCCACCACCACCGCCGGCTCGACCGCTGGCTGCAGATGGGCGGTCACGTCGAGGAGGACGAGTCGCCGGAGCGTACGGCCTTGCGCGAGGGCGCGGAGGAGTCGGGGCTGCGCGATCTCACTCTCCTCGGCGAGGGGATCTTCGACCTGGACATCCACGGCATCCCTGCGGCGCGTCGTTTGGACGGGCTGACGGAGCCGGACCACGATCACTACGACGTGCGCTATCTCGCACGAACCGCCACGCCGGATGCGATTGCGATCGACCGCGCGGAGTCGAATGACCTCGCGTGGGTGACGCTGGACCAGGCCGCGGAGCTGATGCCCGGCAGCGAGTCGCGCCGCGTCCTCCGCAAGATCGAACGCCTGCTCAGTGGCTCGGCCGCCACCAGCGAGAGGAGCCTTTTTTGAACACGCCGTTGCTCGATAGCGACCTCGACTCGAACCCCTTCCGGCAGTTCGCCCGCTGGTTCGAGGACGCCAGGCAGCACCAGCCCCTGCACCCGGAATCGATGACGGTGGCGACGTGCGGCGCGGACGGCGTCGTCTCCGCGCGCGTGTCGCTGCTCAAAGGCTTCAGCGAGCACGGCTTCGTCTTCTTCACCAACTACAACAGCCGCAAGGGGAGCCAGATCGCGGAGAACCCGCGCGTCTCGCTCTGCTTCCACTGGCCGGCCCTCGAGCGGCAAGTGCGTGTGGAAGGCGTGGCCGTGAAGACGACGGCGGAGGAATCGGACGCCTACTTCGCGTCGCGCCCCCGCGGGAGCCAGATCGGCGCGTGGGCGTCCAACCAGAGCTCCGTGATCCCCGGCCGCGGCGACCTGGATAAGCGCTTCTCCGAGCTGGAAGCGTCTTACAAGGAGCGCCAGATCCCTCGTCCCCCGCACTGGGGCGGCTACCGCGTCATCCCCGTGGCGATCGAGTTCTGGCAGGGGAGGCCGGACCGCCTGCACGACCGTTTCGTGTACCGGCTGCGCGAGCCGAAGGACTGGGTGATCGAGCGGCTGTCGCCTTAGGCGGTTCCTCGGGTTCCTCGGGGTTCCTCGGAGTTCCTCGGGTGGCCCCCCTCCGAGGAACTCCGAGGAACCGAGGAACTCCGAGGAACTCAACTTCCTCCCACCCGCTCCACCTCTCCCACCTGCGGCGGCTTTCCCGTCACCATCCCCTTCACCACCTCGAACAGCACGACAGCCTGGGGCTTGTTGATCTGGAGGAACATCGCCATCTCGACGTCGACGCCGATGAGCACCATGCGCGGGTCGTCGGGGGTTCCGTCGTTCGGGCCGCCTTCGTCGCCGAACCAGGCGCGCCAGTCGGGGGCGTACAGCTCGTGGATCTTGGCGCGGTCTTCGACGATGCGGGCGCGGCCGGAGACCGAGACCCACTCCCTCGTCCGGTCTTTGTAGTAAGCGAGGTTGACCTGCGCGTCGTGGCGGATCTCGGCGAGCTTCTCCGACCCGCGCATCGTGACGAACCAGAGGTCGGCGCCGGAAGCGCGCTTCTGCGTGGCCATGGGACGCGAGACCAGGCGGCCGTCCGCACGGCGGGTGGTGAACATCGCGGTCTCGAGCTCCTCGATGAGGTCGTGAAGTTTCTGCAGTTTCTCGTCAGCCATGCTCTGGCGGCGAGCAAGGGGATTGCCACCACGGCCGCGGTCGCGGTATTTCCTACACATGCAGAAGGTCAATCTGGCCGAGGCGCTCGGATCGTTCGCCGAGCACCGGCAGCCGCGCATCGTCGGGGAACTGAACGGGCAGCACGTGAAGGTCGTGAAGCTGCAGGGCGAGTTCGTGTGGCATCACCACGAGTCCGAGGACGAGTTGTTCCTCGTGCTGAAGGGGACGATGACGATGCAACTGCGGGACGGCGACGTCGTGCTCCGCGAGGGCGAGTTCTTCATCGTGCCGCGCGGGGTGGAGCACCGGCCGGTCGCGGATGAAGAGGCGCACATCCTCCTCTTCGAACCGGCGGGCACGCTCAACACCGGCAACGTGCAGAACGAGCGCACGTTCGTGGCCGTGCCGGCCTGAAGGCCCCCAAGCCGGAGGTCGTCTGTCGCCCGCTACGCGGGCTCTTTGGGTGTGACGCGTCGTCCCCCGGCGGAAGCCGGGGGCTACTCGCCGATGACCGCTACGCGGCCTAGTGTCGTGGCACGCTTGAAAACAAGGGTGCGGTGTGCACCGGCGAGCCGCCGGTGGACCGGCCGGCCAGCGGCCGGCGCTCCACGTGCGCCCCTCACCACGCTCGTCGAAGGCACCAGCAGACGCATAAAAGGCGCGCCGGCGGCCCGCCGGCCGGTCCACCGGCGGCTCGCCGGCCCGTAACGCACCCCCGTTTTCAAGCGTGACACGAGGACAAAGCCGCGTAGCGGCTGAAGCGAATAGCCCCCGGCTTCAGCCGGGGGAGCGGGCGCGTAGCGCTAAACGAGCCCGCGTAGCGGGCGACAGAGAGCCACACGAATGCGCGGCAGCGGTTCCGGGATTTTGAGACACCTCTGCGGTTCCGTTTCGATGAACGGGGCGCGATGCAGCATTCCGGAGCTGATGTTTGTCCCGTCCGAGGTTTGGTTTGCCGGCTCGTAGGTTTTCCCAGCCTCGCCGGTGAAAAAATCCGGTGGTGTACAGGTTTTCGAAGCGCCGTCCGCGATTCTTCTTGCTCGCGCCGAGGTTTTGCCAGCTCGCCCCGAGCGAGGATTCCCACGAAAATGCTGGGATTTCCGCCAGGCGGGCAAATCCGTGCTCGGATCGAGCAAAGAAAACCTCCGGCCCGGCAAAGAAAACCTCTGGCCCGACAAACAAAACCTCCGGCCCGGCAAAGAAAACCTCCGGCCCGGCAAGCAAAACCTCCGGCCCGGCAAAAATCAGCGCGGGTAGGGATTCTCACCACTTTCGACACTCCTCCCTCGGGACCCCCGAGGAGGAGAGAGCATGCGTTCGAGACAAGCACGCCACCTGCAGTCCATTCTCCGCACCGACACGACCCCACCCGCGGCCGCGCTCTTCGCCATCGACAAGGTCACCGGCGAGGGGCCGCCGCTGCCGGACATGTCGCCGGAGTTCAACGGCCACCAGTACGCGATCTTCCTCCTTCACGTCGACGCCGGCATCGAGCACGCGCTCATGGTGCAGTACCTCTACGCCGCCTACTCCCTCGGCGGCGCGCACGTCCCCGCGGAGCATCGCGAGACGGTGGAGCGGTGGCAGGAGACGATCCTCGGCATCGCCAAGGAGGAGATGGGGCATCTCATCACCGTCGAGAACGTCCTGCGGCTCCTCTCCGGCCCCTTGAACCTCGACCGCGAGGACTTCCCGTTCGACTCCGCGTTCTATCCCTTCGACTTCACCCTCGAGCGGCTCACGCTCGACTCGCTCTCGAAGTACATCTACGCGGAGATGCCGGCGGACTGGAAGGGCAAGCTCGCGGAGCAGGTGAAGAAGCGCGCCCGGGAGGCGAACCACGACGAGCCGCTGCACGCGGTGCACGAGCTGTTCGACCTGATGATCCGCGTGATCGGCGATCCCGCGCTCGTGCCGGACGAGTACTTCCGTCCCGAGACGGTCTCGCAGCAGGCGTCGTGGAGCGAGTGGGGCCGCGGCTATGCCCACGGCGCGCGCGGCAGCGAGCTGCAGCGCGACCAGCCGCGGACTCCGGACCTGATCATCCGCACCGTCGACTCCCGCGCGTCCGCCGTCGAGGCCCTGCGCGCGATCGCGGAGCAGGGCGAGGCCACGACGATGGAGATGCGCCAGCACTCGCACTTCGAGCGCTTCCTCGCCATCTACGTCGAATGGTCGAAGATCCTGGAAAAGGACCCGCGCTTCGATCCCTCGCGTCCCGTGGTGACGAACCCGGTGGTCGAGGACTCGCTGCGCCCGGTGCGCGAGAAGCCGTCGATGCAGCCGGACCTGCGCAACGTCATCAGCGAGCCGGTGACGTTCTACTGGGCGCACCTGCTCAACGTCCGCTACCGGCTGCTGCTCAGCGCCCTCAATCACGCGCTGCACCTCGCCGGCGCGCTGGAAACGAACGACCAGCCCACCGCGCGCGGCGACGTGATCACCCTGATCTTCAGCGAGATGTACAAGATCCGCTCGATCGCCAGCGTTCTGGTGCAGCTCCCGGTGCGCCCCGGCACGCCGCCGGACAAGGCCTGCGCGGGACCGCCGTTCCAGATGCCGTACACGCTGGAGATCCCGCAGCGGGAGAGCGACCGCTGGCGCTGGCACCGCGACATGCTCTTCGCGTCGCGGGGCATCCTCGACGCCCTGTTGAAGCTGGAGAAAGACCCGCGCCGCAGGGGCTACATCGCGGCGCTGAAGGAGAGCGACGCGGACCTGACCCAGGTGATGAACCGCATCATCGCCAAGTCCGAGAAGCGCGCGGAGGTGCTCGCATGAAGGCGAAGGCGCTGAAGGAAATCCGGCTCCTGCCGCCGCTGGCGATCTCGCGCCTCGGCGCGTCACCCGAGCCGGTGAACAACTACGACCTGAAGATCCCCGAGGACCAGCCGCTCGGGTTCCGGAAGATCGAGTCCGCGCCGACGCTGATCGTCGACGAGCAGACCGGCCGCATCACCGCTTGTCCGGACGACCTTCCCGTCACGTTCAAGGACGAGCAGGGGAGGATCCGCCCGGTCGCGCCGTTCCTCGAGCTCTGGGGCCGCACCGGCGACGACGACAAATGGGAGCACCTCACCGCGGACGATCTCGCCGGCGCGGAGCTCCGCTGGCGCGTGCGCGTCGCGAACATCAAAGTGTTCCGCCGCACCGGCGACCCGCACGACCGCGTCGAAGCGGACAGCGGCTGGTTCACCGATCACGCGCGGCGCGAGCTGCGCGGCCTCTGCGACCACTTCCTCGCGGGCAAGTTCATCTCCCTCGGCCACATCCAGTTCATCGACCCGACCGAGGAGTTCCCGCACATCCGGGCGCGCTTCACGCCCGCGCACGGATACGTGTACGGCTCCAGCCCGTTCGTGCAGAACGTCGACGGCACATACGCCCTGACCTCCCTCGGTTACCTGCAGCCGGACCCGAACATCCACGACGTGGTCTACGACTCGGCGAAGGGGAAGTGGCTGGGCTACGACGAGGTCTTCCCTCCCAATCAGGTGCAGCCGCCGCAGGCGACGATCCCGGGGCAGATCTACGCCGGCGCGGCGAACCCGAACATCGCCGGCTCGTGGGTCAGCCGCGGCTATCTCGACGACGAGTGCGACGGCACGGTCGAGGTCTCGCTGACGATCGGCAAGCGCGAGCTGTCGACGTTCGCGCGCGTCGGCGCCGGGCCGCCCGCGTTCGCGCCGGACAGCTTCCCGATCCGCACGGTCTACGACGAGCTCGAACAGGCGCTCCTCGGGCCGGAGATCGCGCCGGGCGACTACACGGCCGAGGAGCTGCAGCAGGAGAGCGAGGAGATCATCCGCCGCGCGTTCGAGACCATCCGCCTGATGAACACGACCATGATGAACGGCAACGCATTCCGCGGGCAGCTCGACCAGGCGAGCACGATGGTGCGGCAGGACGCGAGCGACGCGGCGCGCGCGTTCGAGCCGATCATGGCGCCGACCATCGTCGACAACATCGCCGTGCGCACGCTGCACCAGAACATCTTCACGTCGCTGCGCAGCGGCGCGCCGCCGTGGTTCATGAGCGTGCTGCGCAAGTTCGACGAGATCGGCGACCTCACCGACCTCGGGCGCCGCAAGATGCCGGGCATGATGCGCAACGCCGACGGGCGCTATCTCTGCCTCACGCGCAGGCAGCGCGAGAAGATCCGCATGGCCGCCGACCGCCTGGTCTCGCCGCAGGAAAAGGGGAAGTCCAAATGAAGCTCACGCCGAAGAACCAGACCGCGAAGCAGCTTCTCCACCGCTCCGTCGGCAATCCGCCGAGCACGTTGCCGGACCAGGCCATCTCGAACTGTTTTCCGGGGCTCGAGTTCGACTTCCGCAACGTCTGGCGGCGCATCTTCGTCGGCATCACGATGCACGAAGCGGACAGCTACGTCGTCCACGTGGAGGAGCAGGAGTACGCGTCGCTGCTGCACTGCCGCATCCTCAAAGTCGACGGCCACGACATGACCACCATCCTGCGCGGCCCGCGGGTGGCGAACGGCCCGACCGTCGACCTGGCCACGCCGGCCAATCCCGACGCCGCGTGGTTCATGGAGTGGTCGAACTCGATCTCGCGCGTGCTGGACAAGGCCGGATCGAAGGTGACGTGCGTCTTCACGGCGGAGCCGTCGCCGATCCAGCGCCGGCCGGACTGGCCGGACACGCAGACCGTGGAGCTGGAGATCCGCCGCTTCTTCGAGCCCGACACGCCGATCATCGCGCGCGATCTCGTCGACCCGGGCGATCTGACGCAGAGCCTCTGCTCGCCGTGGCAGAACGACTATCGCGAATGCGCCTGCTACTACTGGGCGTCGTCGCGTCCGGACTTCGTCGACGTCGAGGCGGACTCGAACGGCCTCAGCGCCGGCTTCAACTGGATGGATCACGACCGCAGCCTGAAGACGCCGGTCGACGAGCGAGTGTATCTGCCCGATCCGCGGCCGCGGACGCCGACCGATCCGACCTTCATCACGTACGACCAGCTCTTCCAGGAGTGGCAGACCGTGCTGCAGTTCATCGTCGGCGGGAAGGATCAGGGCGAGGAATGATCGCCGGTTCGGCGCCGCGGTCGCGCTCCGCGCACCTCGTGGACGACGTGCTCTTTCTGCCCAACGGCAGCCGGGTGTTCGCGCTGGACGCGGAGACGTCGTCCGCGCTCGATGCCTTGCTCGGGTCGGGTGACGAGGAGGCCATCGAGCAGCGTCTGCGCGAGCTCGGCGTGGACGTGCCGCCGCTCATCGACGACACGCCGGTGTCGTCTCCGCCGCTGCACGCGCTCTCTCTGGCGGTGGCGCAGAAGTGCAACCTCGGCTGCACGTACTGCTACGCGCAGCAGGGGGAGTTCGGCGGCGCGGCGAAGAACATGCCGCTGGACGTGGCGCTGGACGCGGTGGCGCTGCTCTTCCGCGACGTCGCGCCGGGCGAGCGGGTGAATCTGTCGTTCCTGGGCGGCGAGCCGCTGATCAATCGCGGAGTCATCCGCGCGGCGACGGAGCGCGCGGTGGAGCTCGCGGGCGAGCGCGGGGCGACGGCGACGTTCTCGATCACCACGAACGGCACGCTGCTGACGGAGCAGGATGGCGCCTTCTTCGAGCAGCACGGCTTCGCCGTCACGCTGAGCATCGACGGCCTCGGCGCCGCCCACGACGCGCTCCGCCCATTCAAGGGCGGCAACGGCAGCTTCGGGCGGATCGTGGAGAACGCAGCATCGCTGCTGCGGATGCAGCGCCGGATGCAGGTCTCGGCGCGGGTGACGGTCACGCCGCACAACCTCGATCTGCGCGAGACGCTGGGCGGCCTCCTCGGGCTCGGTTTTCACAGCGTCGGCTTCTCACCCATGTTGGCATCGCCGACGGGCAACGCGGAGATGGACGAGGACGCGCTGTCGGCGATGCTCGAGCAGATGATCGCGTGCGGCGAGGAGTTCGAGCGCCGCGTGCTCGCGGGCGAGCGTTACGCGTTCACGAACGTCGTCAACGCGCTGCGCGAGATTCACAAGGGCACGCACCGTCCCTATCCCTGCGGCGCGGGCGCGGGCTACCTCGGCGTCTCTGCCGACGGCGAGCTCGCGGCCTGCCACCGGTTCGTCGGCGACGAGGCGGGGGCGATGGGGAGCGTCGCGGACGTCGATCGCGGGAAGCAGAACGCGTGGCTGGCCGAGCGGCACGTGCATCGTCAGGAGCCGTGCAGCTCGTGCTGGGCGCGTTATCTCTGCGGCGGCGGCTGTCATCACGAGGTGCTGGCGCGCGGGCGCACCGCGTGCGATTACGTCCGCGGCTGGCTGCACTACTGCATCGGCGCGTACGCCCGCGTGCTGGATGCGCGCCCCGACTGGTTCGGCGCCGCATGATCGAGATCGTCGGCGGCGGCCCCGCGGGCGCGACGCTTGCGCTTTCGCTGGCGCGGCTGGGGCATGAGGCAACGCTGGTCGAGCGCGGAGGCGCGCGGACGGATGGCGAGTCGCTGAACCCCGGCATCTGGCGCCTCTTCGACGCCCTCGGCCTCCGCGACGTGGGCGGCTTGCGCATCCACCGCTCGCTGATCCGCTGGGACAGCGACGACGCGGTCGAGCGCCACCACCGCCTCCCGCAACTGGCCGTGCTGCGCGCATCGTTCGACGCGTACCTGCGCGAGCTTGCGGGCGTGCCGATCGTCCGCGAAATCCACGGCGCGGACTTTGTCGTCGACGCCAGCGGACGCGCGTCCTGGTCGCGCCCCAATCGCGTCCGCACCTCCGAGCCGATGCTGGCCATGCGCGGCATCTGGCGCGGCGAGGGATTGCCTTCCGAGGCTCGCGTCGAGGCGCTGGAAGACGGCTGGATCTGGGGCGCGCCGATGCCCGACGGCTCGTTCGCCGCGATCGCGTGCATCGATCCCGACCCGCGCGCGGACGAATCGCGCTACTTCGCGATGCTCTCCGAGTCCCTCCTCTTCCGCGAGCTCCGCGGCGAGTGCACCGTCCACTTCGCCGACGCCACGACGTATGCCGCGGAGAGCGATGGCGTTCTGCGCATCGGCGACGCGAGCCACACCCTGGATCCCCTCTCCTCGTCCGGCGTCCGTTCGGCCATGCAGTCCGCCCTGCATACCGCCATTGTCCTCAACACCATGATCCGCCGCCCGGATGACGCGTCCCTCGCGCTGCAGTTCTACGCACAAACCCGCGACGCCGCCATCCGCGAGCACCGCGAATGGACGTCGTCCTTCTACGCCGAAAGCCGCTTCCGCGAAGCGCCGTTCTGGCGCGCGCGGAGCGCCGGCGTCCCGCCGGCGGTCCAAGCCGCTCTCCCGGCTACCCTCACTCTCTCTCCCGACGTCGAGATCACCGACATCCCCTGCGTTGTCGGCGACTTCATCGAGTCCCGCCGCGGCGTCACCGGTGTCGCGCGCCCTTTCGTCTGGCTCGGTGGCGTCGACGCCGCGACCCTCCTCGCACCCCTCGCCGGACGCGAGCTCCCGCGCGAGACGCTCCTCGCGCAATGGCGTGTCATCACGCCGCACGCGGAGGCATTCCTGAAGACCCTGCTGCGCGATCGCGTCGTGGTGTGATATCTCGTGCCCATGGCGAAAAAGCGGATCCTTTTCCTGTGCACCGGCAACGCCGCACGCTCGCAGATGGCCGAAGGGCTGGCGCGGGCGTTTTACGGCAACGAGTGGGAGGTCGTCTCCGCCGGCTCGCGTCCGGCCGGCTGGGTCCACCCGCTAGCCATCCGCGCCCTGGCGGAGATCGGCATCGACGCGAAAGACCACACCTCGAAATCGGCCGACCAGTTCCTCGACCAGGAGTTCGACGTCGTCGTCACCGTCTGCGACTCCGCCGCCCAGGATTGCCCCATGTGGCCCGGCGCGAAACGGATCGAGCACTGGCCCATCGAAGACCCCTCGTGGGGGCCGGACGACCCGCTCACGCGCCACGACCGGTTCGTGGAGACCCGCGACGAGTTGCAGCGAAGGATCGACGAGCTGATCCCGACGCTGTAACGCGGATTCATTTGGAGTGCCTCCGCACTCCGGATCAGCGCGAGAGCCAGCCGCCGTCGACGGTGAGGGTCGTGGCGTGCACGTATGCTGACGCGGGGGAGGCGAGGAACACCACCGCGCCGGCGAGGTCCGCGGGGGTGCCCCAGCGGCCGGCCGGGATGCGCGCGAGGATGTCGCGGGAGCGTTGGGGGTCGTCACGGAGGGCCTGGGTGTTGTCGGTGGTCATGTAGCCGGGGGCGATGGCGTTGACGTTGATGCCGTGGGGCGCGAGCTCGTTGGCCAAGGCGCGGGTCAGGCCGAGGATGCCGCTCTTGGCGGCTGTGTAGGCGACCACGCGGATGCCGCCCTGATACGACAGCATCGATGCGATGTTGATGATGCGGCCGGGGCGCCCGCGGGCGATCAGGCGGCGGGCGAAGTCGCGCGAGAGTGCGAACACGGACCGGAGGTTCACCTCGATCACGTCGTCCCAGTCCTCGTCGGTGTAGTCGACGAGATCGGCGCGGCGGATGATGCCGGCGTTGTTCACGAGGATGTCCGCGTCGCCCGCGCGGTCGAGCAGCGACGCCACGGCAGTGCGGTCGCGGAGATCCGTGTCGGCGCTCGACGTCCGCACGACCTTCGCCCCCGCCTGTTCCAGCGCGTCCGCCATGGCCGCGCCGAGGCCGCGGGAGGCGCCGGTGACGATGGCGGTCTGGCCGCCGAGGCGGAACTGGTCGAGGATCATGCGGCGCGCCGGATGTCCTGCCCGAGGCGGCCGAGCTCGAGGCCGAGGTAGTCGCGGGCGTTGAAGAAGGAGACGTCCTGCGCGAGCCGTCCGAGCAGCTCGCGGTCGTCGGGCACGAGGCCGTCGCGCACGTCGTTGCCGAGGAGGTTGCAGACCACGCGGCGGAAATACTCGTGGCGGGAGTAGGAGAGGAAGCTGCGCGAGTCCGTGACCATCCCCACGAACCGCGCGAACAGGCCCATGTTCGACAGCGCGCGGATCTGCGCCTCCATCCCTTCCTTCTGATCGAGGAACCACCACGCCGAGCCGTACTGCATCTTGCCCGGCACGGAGCCGTCCTGGAAGTTGCCGATCATCGTGGCGAACAGCTCGTTGTCGCGCGGGTTGAGGTTGTAGAGGATGGTCTTCGCGAGATGGTCCGTGGAGTCGAGCCGATCGAGGAAACGCGCCAGCGGGCGGGCCTGCTCGAAGTCACCGACCGAGTCGAGGCCCGAGTCCGCACCGAGCCTTTTGCGCATCCGCGTGTTCGTGTTGCGCAGCGCGCCGAGGTGATACTGCTGGACCCAGCCGCGGGCGTGGTCCATCAGCGCGAAGTGATGCAGCAGCGCCGACTTGTAGCCGCGCGCCTCCTCGCCGTTGACCGGCTCCCGCGCCCGCAGTCTGGCGAACGTATTCGCCACCTCCGCGTCCGAAGACGGCTCCGCGTACATCTGCTCCAGCCCGTGGTCCGAGGCCCGGCAGCCGGCCGCGTGGAACTCCGCGTGCCGGCGCTCCAGCGCGTCCAGGAACTGGTTGAAGTTCGCGATCGAGACGCCGGCCGCCGCTTCCAGACGATCGACCCAGGCGTTGAACGCGTCCATGTCCTCGATGGCCAGCGCCGCGTCCGGGCGCCACGTCGGCACCACGCGGGTCTCGGGATGCGGCCGTTGCGCGAGCTTGCGATGGTGATCCAGCGTGTCGGCCGGATCGTCCGTCGTGCACACCACGGCCACCCGGAACTGCCGCAGCAGCTCCTGCGTGGAGAGCTGGCGGAGCCTCTCGTTGCAGCGGTCGAAGATCGCCCGCGCGGTCGATTCGTTCAGCAGCGACGCGATCCCGAACGGCTTCTTCAGCTCCAGATGCGTCCAGTGATAGAGCGGATTGCGCAGCGTGGCCGGCACCGTGCGCGCCCAGACCTCGAACTTCTCCCAGTCCGTGGCGTCGCCGGTGATCAGGCGCTCGTCGACACCGTTCGCGCGCATCGCCCGCCACTTGTAGTGATCGCCCTGCAGCCAGATCTCGGTGATGGACCGGAAGTGGTGATCGTTCGCGATCTGGTCCACCGGGAGGTGGCAGTGGTAGTCGATGATCGGCAGGTCGGCGACGTACCGGTGATAGAGATCGCGCGCGACCTCGGTCTCCAGCAGGAAGTCGTCGTGGATGAAGGGCGTCATACGTCCGCCGGCTCGAGCTTCGGCGCGAGCAGGTGGATGATCAGCAGGGCCACGAGGTAGGCCGAGCCGGCCATGATGAACACGGTGTAATAGCTGCCGGTGAACTGCAGCACGAAGCCGGTGATGGTGGCGATGAACATGCCCCCCACGGCGCCGAACATCCCGCCCATGCCGACCACGGAGCCGACGGCGCGGCGGGGGAACATGTCGGATGCGGTGGTGAAGATGTTCGCGCTCCATCCCTGGTGGGCCGCGGCGGCGAGGCTGATCAGCGCGACGGCGGACCAGACGTCCTTCACCTGCGAGGCGAACACGATCGGGACGACGGCCAGCGCACAGATGAGCATGGCCGTCTTGCGCGCGGCGTTGATGCTCCAGCCGCTCTTGATCAGCCGCGACGAGAGCCAGCCGCCGCCGATGCTGCCGATGTCGGCGACGAGATAGATGGTGATCAGCGGCGCGCCGAGCTGGCCGAGGGTGAGGCCGTGCTTCTCGTTGAGGAACTTCGGGATCCAGAAGAGATAGAACCACCAGATCGGATCGGTGAGGAACTTGCCGATCGAGAACGCCCAGGTCTGGCGCAGGCGGAGGAGGCGCAGCCAGCTCACGGGCGTCATCGGCTCGGCAGGATCGCTGCGGATCCACGCGCGCTCGCCCTCGGTGAGGCGCGGGTGCTCTTCGACGGGGCGATAGAACACCAGCCAGGCCACGAGCCAGACGAAGCCGATCGCGCCGGTGACGACGAATGCCGACTGCCAGCCGAGGTTGAGGGCCAGCCAGGGGACGATGGCCGGCGCGATGATCGCGCCGAGGTTGCTGCCGCTGTTGAAGATGCCGGTGGCGAACGCGCGCTCGCGCTTCGGGAACCACTCGGCGGTGGTCTTGATGGCCGCCGGGAAGTTGCCCGCCTCGCCGAGTCCGAGGAAGAAGCGGGCCACGCCGAATCCGAACGGCGTGCGCGCGAGCGCCGTGGCCATGGCGGCGATGCTCCACCAGACGATCGACGCCGCGTAGCCGACCTTCGTGCCGATGCGATCGAGCACGCGGCCGACGATGAGCAGCCCGATCGCGTACGCCGCGTAGAACGCCGTCACGATGTTCGCGTACTGGATCTCGTTCCAGCCGATCTCCTTCTGCAGCGTCGGCGCGAGGATGCCCAGGATCTGGCGGTCGATGTAGTTGATGGTCGTGGCGAAGAACAGCAGCGTGCACACGACCCAGCGCACGTGGCCGCGCTTCTGCGGGATGGAGGCGGCTTCACTCGATACGGCGGAAGCGGACGTCACCGGCTCAGCGGTCATTTCAGGCCACTCCTCTCAGTTTCTGCCATACCCGCCCCGCCGGGAACTCGTACGCGGCGAGCGACTCGGGCTTCATGGTGATGCTGTACCCCGGCAGCGAGGGGGCGACGTAACGCGCGCCGCGGACGATGCACGGGTCGACGAAGTGCTCGTGAAGGTGATCGACGTACTCGCACACGCGGTCCTCGAGGCTGGCGCCGACGGCGATGTAGTCGAAGATGGAGATGTGCTGCACGTACTCGCAGAGGCCCACGCCGCCGGCGTGCGGGCACACCGGTACGCCGAACTTCGCGGCCATGAGCAGGACCGGCAGAACCTCGTTCACGCCGCCCATCCGGCAACTGTCCACCTGCAGGAAGCGGATGGCCTTCGCCTGCAGCATCTGCTTGAAGATGACCCGGTTCTGCACGACCTCGCCGGTGGCCACGCGGATGGGATCGATGGCCTCCTGGATGGCGGCGTGGCCGAGGACGTCGTCGGGACTGGTCGGTTCTTCGATCCACCAGGGGTCGAATCGGGCCAGCTCCTTCATCTGGGCGATGGCCTCCCCGACGTCCCAGCACTGGTTGGCGTCCATCATCAGGAGGCGATCGTCGCCGATCTCCTCGCGCATCAGCGCGGCGCGCCGGAGGTTGTCCTCGAGGTTCCGCCCGACCTTCATCTTGAACGCCGTCCACCCCTCCGCGATGGCCTCGCGGCAAAGGCGGCGGACTTTCTCGTCCGGGTAGCCGAGCCAGCCGGTGGAGGTGGTGTAGGCGGGGAAGCCGTTCTGCAGGATCTCTGCTTCGCGCGCGGCCTTGCCGTCCAGGCGCGAGCGGAGGATCTCCAGCGCTTCGTCCGGTGTGAGGACGTCGCTGATGTACGTGAAGTCGATGGCGTCGACGATCTCCTCGGGCGTCAGGTCCGCGAGGTGCTTCCACATCGGCTTGCCCTCGCGCTTCGCCCAGAGGTCCCACACCGCGTTGATGAGGGCCCCGGTGGCCATGTGCAGGATGCCCTTCTCGGGCCCCAGCCAGCGGAGCTGCTTGTCGACGGTGAGGTCGCGGTAGAAGCCGCGCAGGTCGCTGGTGATCTCGGAGAGGCGGCGGCCGAGGACGTGGTGCTTGAGCGCGTGGACGGCGGCGACGACGATCTCGTTGCCGCGGCCGTTGGTGAACGTGAGGCCGTCGCCGGTGAGGCCGCCATCGGTGACGACGGTGACGTACGTCGCGGAGTAATCGCCGAGGTTCAGGGCGTCCGACCCGTCCATGTCGAGCGAGGTGGGGAAGCGGATGTCCCGGACCTGCACTTCAGTGATCTTCAATGGGCCTCCTGTGGCAACGAGAACGATGAACGAGGAACGAGGAACGACAGCCCTCACCCGCCCGCCGGCCTTTGTTCATCGCTTCATCGTTCCTCGTTCATCATTGGCTTCTCATTGATTGACTCCACTGGCGAGGAATCCTCCGTCCACCGTCAGGATCTCGCCGTTCACGAAGCTCGATGCGTCGCTCGCCAGGAAGACGCAGGCGCCGGCGAGCTCCTCGACCTGGCCGAAGCGCTTCATCGGCGTGCGCAGCAGGAACTCCTTGCCGCGCTCCGTGCCGTCGAGTAGTTGTGCGTTGAGCGCGGTGCGGTAGACGCCCGGGGCGATGGCGTTCACGTTCACGCCGCGCGCGCCCCACTCCACCGCCAGCGCGCGCGTCAGTCCGGCCACGCCCGCCTTGCTGGCGGTGTAGGCCGCGACCTCGAAGAGACCGACGAACGACGCGAGCGAGGCGATGTTGATGATCCGCCCCGAGCCGCGCTCCAGCATGTGCCGGCCGAACACCTGACATGCGCGCAGCGTCCCGGTGAGATTGGTCTCCAGGATCGCACCCCACTCTTCGTCCGTGACGTCGAGCGTCGGTCTCCGTTTGGTGATCCCCGCGCAGTTCACGAGGATGTCGACGCGGCCGAGGCGCTCGACGGCTACCGCGAGCGCGGCTTCCAGCGAGGCGCGGTCGCTCACGTCCGCGGTGACGCGCACCGCGCGGCGGCCGCGGCTTTCGACTTCGTCCGCGGCGGCGTCGACCTGCGCCTGGCGGCGCGACACCGGAACGACGTCCGCGCCCGCGTCGGCCAGCCCGCGCACGAGCGCGAGGCCGATGCCCGACGTCCCGCCGGTGACGACGGCGACGCGGCCTTCCAGCGGGAGGGCAGTCAACCGCCCACCACTTTCGAAGGCAGGACCCCCGCGGGGAGGTCGAGCTGCTCGGAGGCCTGCGCGGCGCGGGCGAGGTCGAGGTGCCGGGTCATCTCCAGCCGCGCGCGCTCGGGATCGCGGTCGCGGATGGCCTGGTAGATGCGGCGGTGCATCTCCGCCGATTCCTTGAGGTCGATCGCGTGCTCGACGGTGCGGCGCCGCTGCTCGTAGACCAGCGACGAGATCATCTCCACGAGGGCGAGGAGCACCGGGTTGTCGGCCGCCGCGGCGATGGCGCGGTGGAAGCGGACGTCGTGGACCAGGAAGGTCTGCGGCTCCGTCAGGGTCGCGAACATCCCCGTCACCTCCTCGGCCATCGGCGCGAGGCGGTCGGCGAGGCCGCGCTCGGCGGCGAGGCCGGCGGCGCCGACCTCGAGGACCTTGCGCGCCTCGAAGATCTGGTCGCGCGTGAAGCCGTGCAGCGCGGCCAGGAAGCTGAGCGGGCCGGCGCCGAGGCGGGGAGGGCCGCCGGTGATGAACGTGCCGGCGCCTTGGCGGGACT
This sequence comes from Thermoanaerobaculia bacterium, assembly GCA_036375075.1. Lineage (GTDB taxonomy): Bacteria > Acidobacteriota > Thermoanaerobaculia > Gp7-AA8 > Gp7-AA8 > QHVT01. Next base: position 19,824 of record DASUSN010000233.1, read on the forward strand.
CGGTGACGCCCATGGCCGCGAGCGCGTGCAGGCCGGCGCGGACCGTAGGGCGGCTGACGCCGAGCTCCTGCGCGAGCTCGCGCTCGGGCACGAGGCGGTCGCCCGGCCGGAGCGCGCCGCGCTCGATGAGGAGCGCGATGTGGCGCACGACCTGGTCGGCGGACTGGATGTCCAAGGCTGGGTCTTTCTGCGTTTCGTCTGTCATGGGGGCTCCGAATGGCTTGACCAATTCTCTACACCTCCGGGAAGTTGTCAACACTGGATTGACCAATTTTGACGCGCCGCGATAGCATTTCCTGCATCTTGCGACACGGTAGGTGCGGATTGAAGAGAATTGGTCTGACCTTATGTGCTCTTCTGGCCTTCGCCAGTCATGCGGAAGTGGTGCTGTTCGCGGACTACTCCGATCCCGACGTCATCCGCGTGGGGAAGGACTATTACCTCACCTCATCCAGCTTTCAGAACGTCCCGGGGCTGCCGATCCTGCAGTCGCAGGACCTGGTGCAGTGGAAGCTCGTGGGGTACGCCCTCGACCGGCTGCCTTCGCCGGACTTCGACCGGGTCCAGCACGGCAACGGGGTGTGGGCGCCGAGCCTGCGGCATCACGACGGCTGGTTCTGGATCTACTTCGGCGATCCCGATCGCGGGATCTACATGACGCGCGCACGCGACGCGCGGGGGCCGTGGGAGCCGCTGACGCTGGTGAAGGCGGCGAAGGGCTGGATCGACCCGTGCCCGCTGTGGGATGACGACGGGTCGATGTACCTGGTGCATGCGTGGGCGAGGAGCCGCGCGGGGTTCAACGGCGTGCTGCACGTGAACCGCCTGTCGCCGGACGGGCGCCGCGTCGTGGACGACGGGGTGCTGGTGTTCGACGGGCGGGAGAAGCATCCCACCATCGAAGGGCCGAAGTTCTACAAGCGGAACGGCTGGTACTACATCTTCGCCCCGGCGGGCGGGGTGAAGCGCGGCTGGCAGACGGTGTTGCGCTCGAAGAGCGTGTACGGCCCGTACGAGGACAAGATCGTGCTCGAGGGCGGGCTGCACCAGGGCGCCTGGGTCGACGACTGGTTCGTACACTTCCAGGACCTCGGCGCCTATGGGCGGGTGGTGCACCGCCAGCCGCTGCAGTGGGTGAACGACTGGCCGGAGATCTCCCCTGTCATCCCGAGCGTAGCGAGGGACCTGGGTGGGAGGGGCGCGGCGCACATGCCTGCCGCCCCGCCCGCCCAGGTCCCTCGCTCGACGCTCGGGATGACCCGGGGATTCGTCCTGAACGACTGGCAGTGGCAGGGCAACCCGTCGCGTGCGGCCGAGGTGCCGGCGAACCTGTGGAACGCGACCAACCTGCTGCTGCACAAGTTCCCCGCGCGCGCGTTCACCGCGACGACGACGATCGATCCGAGGTCGGTGAAGCGCGCCGGGCTGGTCGTGCTGGGGATGGATTACTCGGCGCTGGTGGTCACGCGCGGCTCGCTTGCGCGGGTGACGGCGCGCGATGCGGACCAGGGAGGCGCGGAAGCGGAGCTCGCCCGCGTCGCGATCGATCGACCGGTGCGGCTGCGCGTGACCGTCACGCCGCACGCGGTGGCGCGCTTCAGCTATTCGACCGGAGGCGCGTTCCAGCAGCTCGGCCCCGCGTTCGTCGCGCGTCCCGGCAAGTGGGCCGGCGCGAAGGTGGGCGCGTTCGGGACGCGGGCGGAAGTCCGGCTCGAGCCGTTCGAGGCGGAGGAGAATGCGAGCCTGATCGTGGCGCAGGACGGGAGCGCCGACTTCCGCACCATCCAGGAAGCCGTCGACGCCATCCCCCCGGACAACGGCGACTACCAGATCATCCTCATCCGCAACGGCGTCTACCGCGAGAAGGTGAGGATTGCAAAGTCGTACGTCGCGCTGGTCGGCGAGGACCGCGACAAGACGCGCATCGAATTCGCGGAGCTGCGCCGCAACTGGCGGGCGAATCATCCGGACGACTACGGCGCGGCGGTGATCAACATCGCCAACGACGCCACCGACATCGTCATCGCCAACCTGACGGTTTTGAACGACTACGGCCGGAAGTTCGGCGACCACGATCACCAGTTCGCGATCCGCGGGATGGACACCTCGAACCGCATCGCCGTGCTGCACGCGAACGTGATCGCGGACGGCGGCGATACGTTCAGCCCGTGGAACGCGGAGTCGGGGCTGTCGTACGCGACGGACTCGTATTTCGAGGGGCACGTGGATTTCGTCTGCCCGCGCGGCTGGTCGTACATCACCAACAGCCGCTTCTTCGCGCACAACGAGAGCGCCGCCATCTGGCACGATGGGAGCCGGGACCGCGACCAGAAGTTCGTCATCCGCCACTCCCGGTTCGACGGCGTCCCGAATGCCCCCCTCGGCCGCAATCATCGCGACGCGCAGTTCTACGTGCTCGACTCGGAGCTCTCATCGAACATGGCGGATCGCGCGATCTATCCGGCCGCCGCACCCGACCCGCGGTACTGGGGCGAGCGCTATTACTACGCCTCCGCGCGCCGCGAGGGCGGACGCTCCGCCTGGCTCGCGGACAACCTCGAGACCGCGGAGGGCACGCCGCGGGACGAGGAGATCACGGCGGAGTGGACGTTCGGCGGGCGCTGGGATCCGGCGTCGCTGCCGGCCGTGCTGCCGCACGCGGCCATCCCGCGCCCGGAGCATGGGTGGAAGTGGGTCGACCCCGCGGGGGTGACGCTGCGCTGGACGCCCGCGCGCAACGCGGGGACGCAGCGGGTGTACTTCAGCGATGTCATCCCGAGCGTCGAGCGAGGGACCTGGGCGGGCGGGGAGGCAGACATGAGCAGCGCGCACCACCCACCCAGGTCCCTCGCTACGCTCGGGATGACATACGACACGGGCCCCCTCGAGCCGGGCAAGACCTACTACTGGCAGATCGACGACGGTCCGGTGTGGTCCTTCCGCGCCGACCCGCGTCCGACGCGCATCGCCCTCGCCGGCGACTCGACCGTCACCGAGAAGCAGGGGTGGGGTCAGGGCTTCGAATCGAACGTCGCCGCGACGGCGGCGGTGCTGCACCTCGCCCGCGGCGGACGCAGCTCGAAGTCGTATCGCGCGGAGGGTCTCTGGGACGACGTCCTGCGCCGCAAGCCGACACACGTCATCCTGCAGTTCGGCCACAACGACCAGCCCGGGAAGGGCCTCGATCGCGAGACCGATGTGCCCACGTTCCGCGCGAACCTGACCCGCTACGTCGAGGACGCGCGCGCGATCGGCGCGAAGCCGATCCTCGTCACCTCCCTGGCCCGCCGCATGCCCGACGAGCACCTCGTCCACTACGCCGCCGCCACCCGCGAGGTGGCGAAGGAACAGCAGGTCCCGTTGATCGACCTCCACGCCCGCAGCACGGAGATCCTCAGCGAACTGACGACGGCCGTAAGCGCCTCCCTCGGCCCCGACAAAACCCACTTGAACGAAAAAGGCTCCCGACTCTTCGGCGCCGTCGTGGCCGAGGAGCTCGCAGCGGCGGTCCCCGAGCTCGCCCAGCACGTGCGGAAGCGAACCGCCAACCGCCAACCGCCAACCGCCAACTGGTCCGCCCGCATGGCCGACTCCGTCATGAAGCGCACTCCCGACCCCCTCTGGGTCGACGCCCGCGAGGCGCCGCGCTGGGAGTACACGCCCGGCCTGGTGCACAAAGCCATGTTCGAGGTCTGGCAGCGGTACGGCGATGAGCGCTACTGGAAGTACGCCCACGCGTACTACGACCACTTCATCCAGCCCGACGGCTCGATCCGCGCGTACAACAAGGAGGAGTACAACATCGACCGGATCAACGCCGGCAAGCCGCTGTTCCTCCTCTACGCGAAGACGAACGACGAGAAGTACCGCAAGGCCATCGAGCTCCTGCGCCAGCAGATGCGCGAGCATCCGCGCACGAAGGAAGGCGGCTTCTGGCACAAGAAGCGGTACCCGTATCAGATGTGGCTCGACGGCCTGTACATGGGAGGGCCGTTCCTCGCGCAGTACGCGAAGACGTTCCACGAGCCCGCGCTCTTCGACGACGTGATCGACCAGTTCGTCTGGATGGAGCAGCACGCGCGCGACGGGAAGACCGGCCTGCTGCACCACGGCTGGGACGAGAGCCGGCAGCAGAAGTGGGCCGACCCGGTCACCGGCCGCTCGCCGGCGTTCTGGGGACGGGCCATGGGGTGGTACGCGATGGCGCTGGTCGACACGCTGGACTTCGTGCCGCTCGAGCACCCGCGCCGGCGCGAGCTCGTCGGGATTCTGCAGCGGCTGTCCGAGGCGATTACGAAGGTCCAGGACCCGAAGACGGGTGTGTGGTGGCAGGTCGTCGATCAGGGCGGCCGGAAAGGCAACTACCTCGAAGCCTCGGTCTCGGTGATGTTCAGCTACGCATTGTTGAAGGGTTCGCGTCTCGGCTACATCGATCCCAGGTACCGCGCCGCCGGAAAGCGCGCGTACAACGGCGTGCTGCGGCAGTTCATCGAGGTGGATCAGGACGGCGTGGTGAACATCCACCGCGTCTGCGAGGTGGCGGGGTTGGGGGGCGATCCGGAGAAAGGGGAGCGGTATCGCTCCGGCACGTACGAGTACTACGTGACCGAAAAGATCCGCAGCAACGACCCCAAGGCGGTAGGCCCCTTCATCTTCGCCAGCCTGGAGATGGAGCGGTAAAGCGGGTCTAGACCCACGCGACGCGTCACACGAACAGGATCACGACGGCGACGATGGCTGCCGCCGTGGCGTCGAGCCGCGGCGCGAGCTTCTGCGCGATGCGTGCAAAGGCCGGTTCCATCTCGGCGATCTCCTGCTGCGCCAGTGCGTGCTTGTGCGCGAGGAACCTGCTCTTCCAGATCCGCGCTTCGGTGGTGGCGACCAGCTCCGCTACCGTCCACGGATCGAACAGATGCCGCGTCGCGTGCGCACGCTTCACCCGCTCGACGAGATCGCCGGCCGAGAGGGTGCTGGTCTGCAGGTCCGCCTGCACGCGCATGTAAAGGATGGGCAGAAGACGCTCGGGATCGGGGTGGACGTTCGCCCACCATATGGCGAGCGACGCGACCTTCTGCCGAAATTCATCGGAGCTCTCCGCCACGCACAGGGCGAGATCACCGATCTCCTCGAGCTTCCGCGTATGCGTCAGATACGGAAAGTCCAGGACCGCAATCGTGCTCATACCTACAACGTGAGGTCGCGCCGGTCCCCAATTGTGAGGTTTTTGTGGGATTCGTGTGGTCTTCCTGTCAGATCTAGGAGTGCGGTGGCCCGCCACACGCCCCCGCCACCGCACTCCTAGATCTCATCGACGCAGGAGCTCGTCCGAGAGGCGCTGCAGCCATGCGCGGCGATCTTTCGGAACCACCAGCTTGCGTACCGTCGCCGGGCGCACCGGATACCCGCCCACCTCCCGCTGGCTGTCGATGATCTTCCCCGTGCCGTCGATCACCGACTGCACGATGCGGGCGTCGATCGGGTCGCGGCGTGCGGGGCGCGAGCCGGCCAGGCGCAGCACGCGGTCGGGGGAGGGGACACGGCGGGAGACCTTCTCGACGACGACCACACGGTCGTCCTGAAGGGCGGCACCCATAACCAGATTGTCCCGCAGCCACACCCGCCCGCCCGGGTCCACGCCTTTCACGAAGAACTTCCCCCGCGTGTCCGGCCCGGCGATGGCGACGTTTCCCTCCAACACCACCTCGGCGGGTGTGAGCAGGCGAGCATTCCCCCGCACCCCCACTCCCACACACGCCGATCCCCAGTTGTACATCACCGAATCGCGCACGACCGCCGAGGCGCCCCCTTTCACGCGCGGGTTGCGCTCGCGGTTGTGCGCGAACAGACAACCCTCGATCACCACGTTCCGCACGCCGTCGTGCACGAGCGTCCCCTTCGAGTGCTCCCCCTTCGGATGCGTGGAGCGCGACAGCCCTTCCGCGATGAGGCAGTTCCTCAGGGTGATGTCGTGCGCCGTCGACGCCGGGTCCGTGGCGTCGCCAGGGCCGGACGTCGACAGGTTCTCGTCCACCGCCCACGTGGCCGAGCAATGCTCGAACAGCACGTCGTAACCGCGGTTCACGCCCAACGCGTCCGGCGCCCAGCCCGGCGGGCCGTCGTCGCCCGGCCGCACGGCGATGTGCTGAATGACCACGTCGTGCGTCTCCACGATCAGGCCACCGCGGATCAGGGTGATCCCCGGATCCGGTGCCGTCTGCCCGGCAATGGTCAGGTGCGGATTGCGGACGACCAGCGTCTTTCCGCCGAGGTCGATCACGCCTCCGACCTCGAACACGACCAGCCGCGCCCCCTCGGCCAGCACCGCCCGCCGGAGCGATCCCTCACCGTCGGCCGCGAGGGTCGTCACCCGCAAGACCGTACCGTCGATTCCTCCGGTTGGATGCGCCGGAGTGATTGGGGCAGGCGCTAATGGTATGACCAATGGCGCGCTGGAACAGCTCATGGCCAGCAGGGAAAGGCAAAGGATACGCTCAAATCGGCTCATATTGGTCATACAACACTTGACTAGCAGCTCTCAGTGGTCATATAACACATCCACCTAAGCCAGCGCCCGGAGGAGATGCCAATGAAGCAACGAATCGGCCTGCTCACCCTTGTTCTGCTCGTCCTGCCCGTCCTCGCCGCCGCCCAGGATTTCCGCGGCGCGATCACCGGAACCATCACCGATTCCACCGGCGCCGTCCTCCCCGGCGTGACCGTTACGGTCACCAACGCGGAGACCAACGTCGCCACCACCACCGTCACCGACGAGCGCGGCTCCTTCCAGGTCCGCTATCTCAACGCCGGCATCTACAACGTGCAGGCGCAGCTCGAGGGTCTGCAGACCGTGCGGCAGAACGGGGTGAACGTCCGGGTCGGCGACGCCATCCCCGTCCACTTCAAGATGGAGGCGGGGTCGGTGTCCGAGGTGATGGTCGTGACGGCGAGCGCGCCGATCATCGATACGACCACCGGTGTCACCGGCGCGGTCATCGACAGCAATCAGATCCAGCAACTCCCGCTGGGCGACGGCACGGCCTACATGCTCACCCGTCTGGCCCCGGGCGTGTCGGATGCCTCGGACCTCCACTTCTCCCGGCCGATGGACAACGGCAACCTCGGCGGCATCGTCGCGAACGGCGCCATGGGCGGCAACGACTTCACGCTGGACGGCGCGCCGAACCGCGTCTCACCGAACAACACGAACCCGGGCAACAACAGCGGCGTGGTCGGCTTCTCGCCGCCCGCGGACGCGATCTCGCAGTTCAAGGTGCAGACGAACGCGTTCGACGCGCAGTCGGGACACACCGCCGGCGCGACGGTCAACCTCGCTCTCAAGTCCGGCACGAACGACTGGCGCGGCGCGATCTCGTACTTCAACCGCAGCGACAGCCGCACCGCGACGCCGCTGCTGAGCGAGCGCGCCGGCGCCGAGAAGCCCACTCGCGAGTACGACCGCTACACGGGGACGCTCTCCGGCCCGGTCCTGCGCGACCGCACATTCTTCATGTTCTCCTTCGAGCGCCTCAAGGACATCCAGCCCGAGTCCGCGACGTACACCGTCCCGACCATGAAGATGCGGAACGGCGATCTCTCCGAGTGGACCGGCGTCACGATCTACGACCCGCTGACCGCCACCGGCAGCAACAACGCCCGCACCGCGTTCGCCGGCAACATCATCCCGGCCGACCGCATCAGCGCCATCGCCCGCGCGTACGCGGCCCTCTATCCGGAGCCGAACCGTCCCGGCCTGGAGGACAACTACTTCACCAATCAGCCCCGCCCCTACGACTACAACGCCTTCCTCCTCCGCGGCGACCATAACTTCAACGGCTCGAACAAGCTGTTCCTCAACGCGTACTGGAACAAGCGCGAGGAGGACCGCTACAACTGGGCCAAGGGCGCCGCGAATGCGACAGGGGAGGGGGAGATCGGCGGCTTCCTGGTCACGAAGGGGTTCGACTACCGCAGCAACGCCGGCGCGACGCTCGGCTACACGTCGATGCTCAACAGCACGCTGATGGTCGACGTCGTGGGCGGCTGGTCGCAGTTCGGCGAGTGGCGCCAGCCGGCCGACGAGTTCGACCCCGCGGAGCTCGGGTTCTCGCAGGAAGTCGTGACGCTGATGAACGGCTACAAGTACCTGCCGTTCATCACCTTCGGCGGCTTCAGCACCACCAACTCGAACTCGCGCATCGCCAGCCTCGGCTCGCAGCGCTCGGACTTCGGCACCGGCTTCGACCGCCCGTTCACGAACATCTCCCTCACGCCGACGGCGAGCTGGGTGATGTCCGGCCACTCGCTGCGCACGGGCTATGAGCTGCGGCATCAGCGCTGGGAGATCGACAACGCCGAATACGGCGCCGGGCGGTATCACTTCAACGGCGCGTACACGCGCGCGAACAACTCCGCCGCGACGAACGTCCTCGCGCAGTCGTGGGCGCAGTTCCTCCTCGGCCTGCCGACGACGGGCACGAACACCGTGGCCACGCCGGGCAGCACGGGCAGCCAGTTCGAGATCGCGGCCGACGCCGACTATCGCCAGATCTCGCACTCGGTGTTCGGCCAGGACGACTGGAGCGTGAACGACAAGCTCACGATCAACTTCGGCATCCGCGCGGAGTTCCATCAGGCGATGACCGAGTCGGCCGACCGGAACATCGGCGGCTTCGACACGACCATCGACAGCCCGATCGCCGCGCAGGCGATGGCGAAGTACGCCGCGAACCCGATTCCGGAGATCGCGCCGAACGACTTCCGCGTCAAGGGCGGCCTGCAGTTCGCCGACGGCGCGATCTACGACGACCTGTTCAAGGTTCTGCCGCGCCTCGCGGCCGCCTACTCGATCGATCCGAAGACGGTCATCCGCGGCGGCATCGGCCTGTTCAGCTACGACTACTACTTCGACGCCGGCAACCAGCTCGGCTTCTCGCAGCCCACGGGCATCGTCACGACCACGAACAACGGCGCGACGTTCATCGCCGACCTCGACAACCCGATCCCGAGCGGCTCGCTGCAGCAGCCGACCGGCTCTTCTCTCGGCGCGGCCACGGGCCTCGGCTTCACCCTCGGCACGATCGTGCCGTCCGAGCGCGAGATCCCGTACTACACGCGCTGGCAGATCGGCGCGCAGCGCGACCTCGGCGCCGGCTGGTCGGCCGAGGTGTATTACGTGAATTCGAAGGGACGGAACCTCCCCGTGCTGCGCGACCTCAACGCGCTGCCGATGGAGTACCTGTCGACGTCGCCGATGCGCGACGCGGCCCACGAGACGTTCCTCAGCCAGCAGGTCCCGAACCCGTTCCAGGGCCTCCTGCCGGGCAGCAGCATCAACGGCTCGACGATCTCCCGCGGCCAGCTCCTGCGGCCGTATCCGCAGTACCTCCTCGGCGGCGCCAACGGCTCGATCGGCGGCACGATGAGCGTGGGCACCGAGGAGTACGTCGGCTCGGACAGCTACCAGGCGGGCTCGCTCCGCGTGGAGAAGCGCTTCCGGAGCGGCAATTCGGTCCTGGCGACGTACACGCGCTCGGAAGCGCGCGACAAACTGAACTACCTCAATCCGTCGTCGGGCGTCCTGGAAGACCGCATCTCGCCGAACGACCGGCCGCACCGCGCCTCCCTCGGTACGACCATCCAGCTTCCGTTCGGCCGCGAGCAGCGCTTCGGCTCGAACTGGAACTTCCTCACCGACGCCATCCTCGGCGGCTGGACGGTCAGCGCGACGTACCAGTACCAGACCGGCGCGCCGCTGGTGTGGAACACCAGCCTCTATTACGACCCGAGCCGCGACCCGCGCGATCTGCGCGGCCACATCGGCGGCGATTGTCCGGACGGCGGCACCGCGGGTCTCGACTGCGCGGCGTGGGACATCTCCGGCTTCTACATCCCGGGCGGCACGGGCCGCACGGACCAGCGCATCGTGCTGGCGAACAACGTCCGCTACTTCCCGTCCACGCTCCCGCACGTGCGCACGGATGACGTGCAGTTGCTCGACGTCGGCATCTACAAGACCTTCGGCCTGCCGACGGGCATGGCCCTGCAGATCCGCATCGAGGCCATCAACGCGCTGAACTACACGGTCCTCTGGAACCCGAACCAGGATCCGACGAACGCCAACTTCGGCCTCGTCAATCAGGACCGCAACAATCCGCGCGACATCCAGCTCGGGGCGAAGCTGACGTTCTGATCGTCGCCATGAATCGACTCCTTCTCCTGCCGGCGGCCCTCATGGCCGCCGGCAGTCTCTGCGCCCAATCGCTCACCGTCACCGTCCACAACGACCTGCCGTTCGCGCGCTCCTCGGAGACCGTGGAGCTGACGGCCGCGCAGCTCGCGCCCCTCGGCGGCGACCTCACGAAGGTCCATGTCTACGAGGGCGGCAGCACGCGCGAGGTGCTCGCGCAGTCGCTCGACGGGATGCTGATCTTCCAGGCCGACGTCCCCGCGCGCGGCTCCCGCACGTTCGAGCTGAAGGCCGGCGACAAGCGCGTGTACAAGCGGGAGGACTTCCGCGTGTACGGCCGCTTCAACCGCGAGCGCTTCGACGACTTCGCGTGGGAGAACGACCGCGTCGCCCATCGCATGTACGGCCCGGCGCTGGAGACGTGGCAGCAGGAGCCTCTGACCTCGAGCACCGTCGACGTCTGGCTGAAGCGCACGCGCCGGCTGGTCCTCAATGACTGGTATCAGGTCGACGACTATCACCGCGACCGCGGGGAAGGCGCCGACTTCTACTCCGCCGGCCGGAGCCGCGGCTGCGGCGGGAGCGGCTTGTGGCGCGACGGGAAGCTGGCGGTGTCGAAGAACTTCCGCGAGTCGCGCGTGCTGGCCAACGGCCCGATCCGGCTCGTGTTCGAGCTGTATTACCCCGACTTCAAGGAGACCAAGCGGATCACGCTCGACGCCGGCCAGAACTTCAACCGCTTCGAGAGCCGCTACGAGAACCCTGGCGACACGACGTACGCCGCGGGCATCAAGAAAGTGCCGGCCGCGCGGTTCCGCGTCGAGCGCGGCGTGATCCGCAACTGGGAGCCCGTCGCGCAGAACGCGGGCGAGTTCGGCTGCGCCGTGATCGTCGATCCGGCCTCCGTCGTCGACACCGTCGAGGCCGAGGGGAACCAGTTGATCGTCGCGCGGACGCCGGCGGTGTATTGGGTCGGCTCCGCCTGGAACCGCAGCGGCGATTTCGTCGAAGTGGCGGACTTCGATCGCGCTGTGGATCAATGGATCCAGCGTGTACGCTCCCCGCTGCGCGTGGAGGTATCCACCCCATGAACCCTCCGTCCCACTCTGTGCCTCTGTGTCTCTGTGGTGAATGCGAACGCGACCCAAGGCGCACAGTTGCGGACTTGCGGCGCGTGTGTATTCACCACAGAGACACAGAGACACAGAGTGGGACGGAGGTTTTTAAACTCTGATGACCATCGATCGCAGAACGCTGATCCGCAACCTCGCCGTCGCTGGCGCCGCCGTCGTTCTCTCCCCCAATGTAGGGCGTGGCTTCAGCCCGCCTCCCCCGG
>DASUSN010000234.1:0-12284 GCA_036375075.1 Thermoanaerobaculia bacterium
GGCGTTCCCCCTCCCCGTCCGGGGGGCGGGCTGAAGCCGCGCCCTACATTTGACATACTTGCCGCGCCATGATGATGAAGCGCACCCTCACCATCGCCCTCCTGCTTCTCGCCGCCTGCGGCGGTTCCGACGAAAAGCCGATCGCCGACCAGACCACGTCCACCGCGGCGCCCGCCGCGCCTCCGCCCCCGACCCCCGAGCAGGCGCGCGACCTCATCGCCAACTCCGCCGACTTCGGCGACTACGAGTTCACGAACGCCAGCTTCACCACGCCGACGTCCGGCGCGGCCATGAGCGAGCCGGTGCGCCAGTCGGTGCGGGAGCTGGCCGCCGCCGGCTGGCTGACGCTCGATCCCGCGGGGGACGTCGCGCTCAACGACAAATCGCGCAGCGACAAGCGCTTCCTGCTCCGCCCGAACGGCCTGCTGGACATCATCCCGCTGGCGAAGAAGGAGATGGGCGGCGTCACCGCCGTGCGCGCCAATCCTGACAATACCGTGATCGTCGACTTCACCTGGCGCTGGATCGCCAACGAGGTCGGGGCTTCGCTCAAGACGGGCCTCATCCACGACCGCTTCGCCGCGCCGCAGGACGGCAAGGCCACGCTGATGTGGAACGGGACGAGCTGGACGATCCTGAAGATCGAGTGAGGCGCTCCGGGCTCTACGCGAGCATCTCGTCCACGACCGGCCACGTGGACTCACGCCACTGGTCGGCCATGAGCAGGCCCGCCGTGGCGAGGTAGATCTTCACGTCCGCGGGGTCGTACGGCAGCTCCTTCGCCGCGGCGCGGACCTGGTCGGCCGTGGGTACCGGGTAGTCGTCCGACTCGATCGAGCCGTTCTCGTGCGGCACGTTCCAGCGGTCGAGGAATGCGGCCATCATCTCGGTCTTCTGCGTGGTGTGGTACTGCATCAGCGCCATCTCGAGGTACTGCTCCAGCTCGGGAAAGCCGATGCGCGACGCCAGCAGGTCCGCCTTCTTCTCCGGCGGCATCTTCCGGATCGTCTCCTCGCGGAAATGCATCATCTTCGCGAGCTGCATCTGCACGATCAGCCGATGCTGCGTATCGGCCTGCTTCCAGAAGGCGGTGAGAATCGCGCGGCGGCGATCGGCGTCGGCAAGCTCTTTCAGAATCCGTCGGGCAGTCCACATGACGCGCGGCGTTGTAGCACGATGGAGCGCCGGCTGCCACCCACAGGGCAAATGTAGGGCGTGGCTTCAGCCCGCCTCCCCCGGGGGCGGGCGGGCTGAAGCCGCGCCCTACATTACGCCACCACGCGCGCGCGGCCGGAGCGTTTGGCTTCGTAGAGGGCCGCGTCGGCGCGGCGGAAGGTTTCTTCGAACGAGCCGTCGAGGGCGGCCACGCCGGCGCTGAAGGTGGCGCCGGTCGCGGCGGACAGCTCGGCCAGGAGCCGCTCGCACAGTGCGACCGCCGAGGGGACGGTGGCCTCTTCGAGGAGCAGCGCGAACTCCTCGCCGCCGTAGCGCGCGACCACGTCCATCTGCCGCAGGTTCCGGCGCAGCAGCGCGCCGGTCGCAGCGAGCACGCGGTCGCCGGCAGCGTGGCCGCGGGTGTCGTTGATGTCCTTGAAATGGTCGAGGTCGAGCAGCGCCAGCACCGCGGCGGTCCCGGTCCCGGTCCGTTGCCGCGCCCGCGCGTCGAACGCGGCGCGCGTGAGCACGCCCGTCAGCGCGTCGCGCTCGGTGAGCTCGCGCACGGCCGTGGCCCGCTCCAGGCAGGCCGCGATCTGGGACAGCAGCACGTCCCAGTCGACCGGTTTCGCCACGAGCAGGTCCGCGCCCGCGTGGGCGCTGTCCAGGATCGCGCGCCGCTGGCTGTCGCTCGTCACGATGATGACCGGCATGGTCGCGAAACGCTCGCTCTGCCGCACGTAGCGCACCAGGTCGTGGCCGCTGACGTCGTCGTTGAGCTGCACGTCCATGAGCACCAGGTCCGGTCCGAACGAGAGCAGCGTCTTCTCGAACTCCCCCGCCTCGCGGCAGATCGCGACCTCGTAGCCGGCGGACGCCAGGAAGCCGCGGATCAGCGCCCCGGTCGTCGGATCGTCCTCGACCGCGAGGATCCGCCGCGCCGGATGCGCCTTCCGCTCGCGCAAGGCCACCACGCGGCGGACGAGCGTCCCCACGTCCACGGGCCTCGTCACGACGATGTCCGCGCCCGAACGGATGGCGCGCACCTTCTCCTCGAACTCGCCTTCGCCGATGACGATCCTCGCGTCCGCCGGGACGTCCGGAGCGCACGTGATCTTCTCGGCTTCGAGCGCCGCGGCGATCTCCGCGTCGAACTCCACGAGATGCACGTTGAACGGCCGAGGACGCGGGGCACAGGCCACGGGGGACGGGAGATCGCCGTCCAGCATGGAGCGGATCTCCGCGACCATCGACTTCCACCGCGCGATCGCACGCGAGTCCGGCGCCGCCTCTTCCTTCACGAGCGGCAGCAGATCGCCCTCGGCATCGTCTCCGAGCTCCGAGATCCGCGGAAACCCGTACGTCCCGCCCATCCCGGCCAAGCCGTGAAAATGCTTCGCCAGCTTCCGCAGTGACTCCGCGTCGCGCGGATCGCGCTCCAGCGCGGCCAGGAGCGACTCCATCTCGTCGAGCCGGATCCGCGAAGTCTCGCGGAACCTTCCGCGAAGATCCCCGAGGGGCGTGTCCGTCATGACGTCAGGATAGTGCGAATGTCGCTCGCCAGCGTCATCGGATCGAACGGTTTGAGCACGACGCCTTTCGCACCGAGGTCCTTGAGGCGCTGCACCTCGGACGTCATGGCTTTCGCGGTCAGGAACACCACTGGGATGGCGCGGGTCTGCGCCGAGGCCTTCAGCGCGCGGAAGGTCGCCGCGCCGTCCATGCCGGGCATCATCATGTCCAGCAGGATGAAGTCGGGCTGCTCGTCCCGCGCCCGCACGAGGCCCTCCTCGCCGTTCGACGCCTCGATCACGGTCATCCCTCCGACCCGGCCGAGGCTCAAGTGCGCGACGTAGCGGACGTCCTCCTCGTCGTCGATGATCAGGGCTTTCATACGAGCTCCCGCGCCGGTACGCAGGCGATGCGGAACCAGAACGTGCTTCCCGCGCCCTCGGCGCTCTCCATGCCGATCGACCCGCCGTGCTGCTCCACGATCGCTTTGCAGATCGCAAGACCCAGGCCGGTGCCCGGCGTCAGGCGCGCATCGCTCGAGTCCGTGCGCTGGAACCGCTGGAAGAGGCGAGTCTGCAGCGCCGCCGGGATCCCCTCTCCGAAATCCTCCACGCGCACCACGGCCAGGCCATCCTCGGCCGCACCCGTGACGCGCACCACGCCGCCGCGATGGGAGTGCTTCACCGCGTTCGACAGCAGGTTCACCGTCACCTGGCTCAGGCGCGTCTCATCGCCCGTCACGGTGACGTCCCCGCAGTGCAGCTCGATGTCCACGCCCTCCTGCATCGCGAACGTGCTGATGCTCTCGATCGAGCGCTCCAGCACGCGCAGGAGCGGCGTCGGACGGAGCTCCATCTCCATCCTGCCGCTCTCCAGCTTGTCGAAGTCGAGGATGTCGTTGATGAGCGCAATCAGGCGGATGCTGTTCCGCTCCGCCACCGTCACCACCGGCAGCGCCTCGGCCGGCAGCTCGCCCATGACGCCCGAGGCGAGCAGGCTGAGGGAGCCGCGGATCGACGTCAGCGGCGTGCGCAGCTCGTGGCTGACGGTCGACACGAAGTCCATCTTCATGCGCTCGACTTCGTTGAGCTGGCGCCGCAGCTCGAGCTGCACCATCACCTGACGCGCGAGCGCGCGCAGGGCGAGGCGCTGCGGCCCGCTGAGGGTGCGCGGCTTGTCGTCGATGACGCACAGGGTGCCGAGGTTGTAGCCGTCCGGCGTGACCAGCGGAGCGCCGGCGTAGAAGCGGATGTTCGGCGTGGCGGTGACGAGGGGATTGTCGGCGAAGCGCGGATCGGCCGTGGCGTCCTCGACGACGAAGACGTCGTCGCCGGCGCAGATGGCGTGGCCGCAGAAGGAGATCTTCCGCGGCGTCTCCGTCGCGTCGAGGCCCACGCGCGCCTTGAACCACTGGCGTGTGGCGTCGATGAGGGTGATCAGCGCGATCGGCGCGTCGCAGAAACTCGACGCAAGGTGCACGATCTCCCCGAACGCCTCTTCAGGGCTGGTATCGAGAATGGCGTAACGGTCCAGTGCAGCCAGCCGTTCGCCTTCATGCTCCGGAATCGACGGCGGGATCATGCGCGCGCCCAGCGTAACCGGCGGGAGGTTACGGTGAGATTACGGGGCAGGGGGACAGGGCGCAGGGCGCAGGGCGCAGGGGACAGGAGAAAAAGCCGCGCGCATCCATCTGTCATCCTGAGCTGCGTAGACAGCGAAGGACCCCCTGATTCGTGCGCGTCACGTGCTACCGGCAGGGGTCCTTCGCCGTCTACGCGGCTCAGGATGACAGGCTCGTTCTCCTGCCCCCTGCCCCCTGCGCCCTGCGCCCTGCCCCCTCAGTTCGCGAGGCGGTACCCGAACCCGCGCACCGTGAGCAGGATCTCCGGGGCGTCCGGGTCGCGCTCGAGCTTCTGGCGGATGCGGCGGATGTAGACGGCCACGTTCTTGTCGGAGCCGAGCTCGTCGTCGCCCCAGAGGTGGTCGACCAGGAAGTCGCGGCTGACGGCCTTGCCCGCTCGCTGCGCGAGGAGCTGCACGAGCTGGAACTCCTTCTGGGTCAGGCCCGCGGGGCGGTCGTCCACGAGCGCGTCTTGGAGGGAGGGATCGATGGTCAGGCGGCCGGCGCGGATGATCTCCCGGCCGTCGGTGGCGCTGAGCTTCTGGGCGCGGCGCAACTGGGCGCGCACGCGGGCGACGACTTCCGCGGGCTCGAAGGGCTTGACGATGTAGTCGTCGGCGCCGGTCTCCAGTCCGGCGACGCGGTCTTCGAGCTGGCGCCGGGTGCTGAGGATGACGATGGGCATGCGGTGGCGCTCGCGGATGCGGCTGCAGCACTCGATGCCGTCGCCGTCGGGGAGGATGAGGTCGAGCAGGATGAGGTCGTACGCGCGGCGGTTCACCTCGCCCATCGCCTCGGCCACCGTCCCGGCGGTAGTGACGGCAAATCCTTCTCGCTGCAGGAGGTCCTGCAGGGTCCGGCGCATGAGTAACTCGTCTTCGACGACCAGTATGGCCGGCGGCATCAGGCGAATTGTACGCGGTCGACTCACGCCCGGAACACAGCAACGGCGTGAGCGAGCGGGCCGGACGCCGTTTGGACCGTCCGGCCTCCGCTCACTGCACGCCGTTGTCGTCGATGCGTGCGCCCGCCTCGGCCTTCGCAACGCCGCCGTTCGGATCGATCGCCGAGCCCTGATCGGTTTTCTCGGAAACCCGGGCGGCGCTCAGAAACGCGAGCAGCGCTGCGAGAAACAGCACTCGGATGACGCACATGCAGCCAACTTCGGTCGCGGCGGCCGCAACGGCAAGGGGCGCGTGGAGGGGTCTGCGCGGGCGTCACAGCTTTGCCATACCGCGGGCCAGGGCCAGGAACCGCTTCGAGTCCCCCACCCGCGGGATGTTGTTGAACATCACGTACGTCTCGCGCGCCTCGGCGGGCATGCGCGCGGCGAGGTCGCGCAGCTCGTCGTCGGTATAGGAGCGGTAGTGGCTGTCGATGCCGTGTAGGCGCCAGTACGTCACCTCGGGCGTGAGCGTCGGCCGCAGGAACGGGTCGACGGTGTGGACGAGGGCGAGCTCCCGGCAGAGGCCGATGATGACGTCGTCCGGCCACGGCCCGCGCGGCTCGAAGAGGTAGTGCACGTTCTTCAGGCGCTCGATCCCGCCGAAGAAGCGACGCATGTTCTCCAGGTTCTCGTCCGTCGCGCGGAAGCTCGCGGGGCACTGGAAGAGGATGGCCTTCGCGCGCAGGAGCCGCGCGCAATCGCGGGTCACTTCCCAAGCGCGCGTCGTGGTCTCGTTGACCTGGAACGCGCCGCATTGCGCGAGGTCCACCTCCGAGCGCAGGCGGCGGTACGTCGTGCTGGTGGAGCGATGGGTGATGACCTGCCAGGCCTTGATGGTGAAGACGAACCCCGCCGGCGCCTGCTCGCGCCAGCGGTTCATCGTCAGCTTCGACGGCGGCTCGTAGAACGTCTGCTGGACTTCCAGCGTATCGAACGTCGCGAAGTACTCGGCGGCGTTGATCGTGAAGCCGCAGAGTCCGACGCGAGCGCCGCTCATTTGATGGCCGGGACTTCCGACTGCTTGACCAGCGCGTTCAAGGCGGGCAGGTCCGTCTGCCACAGCGCGCGGAGCTGCGCGAGCTGGGCATCGATCTGTTCGACGAGCTTCGCGTAGACGGCGCGCTGCTGGGCGGTCGGCGCAAAGTCGCCGGTCGCCGCGGAGTCGGCGACGGACGCCAGCTTGTCGTTGAGGCGGATCGGATAGTTGAGCGGGTCCTGCGGGCTCTTGTTCTTGGTCTGGTACAGCGCTTCCTCGATGGCGGTCATCTTCTTGTCCAGCGCTTTCGCGGCGTCGACGATCGGCTTGCCCGCTTCGTCCTTGCCGATGCGCGTACGGATCCCTGCAAGCTGCGCGCGCACCTCGCGGATGCGCTCGATCTGCTCGTGGATCTCGGAGAGCTTGCGGTTCGCGGCGAGGAGGAAGTCGAACTGCGCCTGCAGGTCGGCCTGCGTTGCGGAGCTGCGCGGGTCCTGCTGCAGCCGCGCGGGCACGGTCATCGACTCGTCGCCGACGGTGAGGCGCACGCTGTACTTGCCGGGCGGCACGCGCGGCCCGTCCGTCCCCCCGCCCCACAGGATCAATCCCTCGAACTTCTTCGCCTCGGGATACCGCAGGTTCCACGCGTAGCGATTGAAGCCCGGCACGGAGTCGGGCAGCTTGTTCTTTTCCTTCTCTTTCTCCGCTTTCGGGTCCTTCTCCTCTTCGTCCGTGGTCTTCGCTTCCTTCTCGCCCCCCTCGCTCTTCACGCCGATGGTCTTCGCCGGCTGCGTGGGCGGGTCTTTCTGTTCGGCCGGCTCGACGCGTGGCGCCGGCGGTTTGACCTCCCCTTCCAGCTCGCGGATCACGCCGCCGCTCGCGTCGAGGAAGGCGAGCTTCACCTTCGTCTCCGGCTTCGTGTCCGGCGCGATCCAGTAGTTGACGACGATCCCCTGCGGCGGATTCGTGCCCTGGTTCCTCGGCGCCCGCTCCGGCGATCCGCCGCCCGTGCGCCAGGCCGCGCGTGGCTCGAAGAGATGCACGCGTTTCGCCGCGGTCTGCGGCGTGAGCTGCTGCAGCGGTGTGACGTCGTCGAGGACCCAGAACGAGCGTCCCTGCGTCGCGGCGATGAGGTCGTCGTCGCGCAGCGTCAGATCGGTGATCGGCACGATCGGCAGATTGAGCTGCAGCGACTGCCAGTTCGCGCCGTCGTCGAACGACACGTACATCCCACGCTCCGTGCCCGCGTACAGCAGCCCCTTGCGGCGCTTGTCGGAGCGCACGACGCGCGTGAAGTGGTCGTTCGCGATGCCGTTCGTGATCTTCGTCCACGTCGCGCCGCCGTCCGTGGTCCTGTAGAGATACGGCCGGAAGTCGTCGGACTTGTACGAGGTGCCGGCGGCGTAGACCGTGTTCCGGTCGAACGGGCTGACGTCGATGCTGTTCCACATGATCCACTGCGGCGCGGCCTTCGGCGTGACGTTCTGCCACGAGCCGTTCCGGTTCACGTGCAGCAGGCCGTCGTCCGAGCCGGTCCACAGCTCGCTCGCGGAGTGCGGCGACTCCGCGACGACGAAGATCGTCCCGTAGTACTCGACCGAGGTGTTGTCCTTCGTGATCGGGCCGCCCGAGGGGCCCATCTTCGACTTGTCGTTGCGGGTGAGATCGCCGCTGATGCGCTCCCAGCTCGAGCCGCCGGTCGCCGACTTCCACAGGTGTTGTGACGCCGCGTAGAGCGTGTTCGCGTCGTGCATCGAGAACTGCAGCGGGAAGTTCCACTGGAAGCGCTCCGCCGCGCCTTCCACGCCGTGGCCCATCGGATTGTCCGGCCACGGATTCACGTCGCGGGACTCGCCGGTGCGGTGATTGATCATCGTCAGGTAGCCGCCGTACGACCCGCCGAAGACGACGTCCGGATCGTCCGGCTTCGCCGTCACGTGGCCGCTCTCGCCGCCCGCCGTCTCCTCCCAGTCGCGCGCGCCGATCCCGCCGCCGGACGTCGAGCGGTGGCGGATGCGCACCGTGCTGTTGTCCTGCTGCGCGCCGAGGATGCGGTAGGGGAAGGCGTTGTCGGTGCTGACGCGGTAGAACTGCGCGGTCGGCTGATTGTCCTGACCCGTCCAGCTCCGGCCGCCGTCATTGGAGACGTTCGCTCCGCCGTCGTTCGCCTCGATCATACGCAGCGGATCGTCCGGCGCGATCCAGAGGTCGTGGTTGTCGCCGTGCGGGACGGCGATGCTCGTGAACGTCTTCCCGCCGTCCTTCGACTTGTGGAAGCGCACGTTGAGGACGTACACCGTGTCCTCGTCCTTCGGGTCGGCGTAGATCCGGGTGTAGTACCAGGCGCGCTGCCGCAGGTCGCGGCTGTCGCTGGTCTTCTCCCACGTATCGCCGCCGTCGCGCGAGCGGAACACGCCGCCCTCGTCCGCCTCGACGATCGCGTAGACGTTCTGCGGATTCGAGCGCGACACCGTCACGCCGATGATGCCCAGCGTTCCTTTGGGCAGGCCTTTGCTGGAGCTGAGGTTCCTCCACGTGTCGCCGCCGTCGGTCGACTTCCACAGCGCCGAGCCCTCGCCTCCGCTCTCGAGGCTGTACGGCGTGCGGCGCACCCGCCAGGTGGACGCGTAGAGGATGCGCGGGTTGGTCGGGTCGAGGATCAGGTCGATGGCGCCGGCGTTCTCGTTGGCGAAGAGGATGCGCTCCCACTTCCTGCCGCCGTCGCGCGAGCGGTACACGCCGCGCTCGCTGTTCGGCCCGAAAAGATGGCCGAGGGCCGCGGCGTAGACGATGTCGGGATCGGTGGGGTGGACGCGGACGCGCGGGATGTGCCGCGAGTCGCCCAGGCCGATGTGCTTCCAGGTCTTGCCCGCGTCGGTCGATTTCCACATACCGTCGCCGTGCGACACGTTGCCGCGCACGGTCTTCTCGCCCGTGCCCACGTAGACGACGTTCGGGTCGGACTCCGACACCGCCACCGCGCCGATCGAGCCGCCGAAGTAGCCGTCGGAGACGGCGCTCCAGCTCTCGCCGCCGTCGGACGTCTTCCACACCCCGCCGCCCACCGAGCCGAAGTAGTAGACGTTCGGCTGCGACGGAATCCCGGTGACCGCCGCCGAGCGCCCGCCCCGATACGGCCCGACCTCACGCCACTTCAGCGCTTTGTACTGGGAGAGGTCGAAGGTCGCGGCGGAGAGGGTGGCGGTGAGGAGGAGCGTGAGGAGGGCGGCTCGTCTCGTCATGGGCGCGAATGATAAGTCTTCGAGTCGTCAAGTCGACCAGCCGTCAAGAGTAACTACTCAACTACTCGACGACTCGACGACTCGACGACTCGACGACTCGATGACTCGACGTCTCGACGCCCTCCACGTGGCAAACACGACGAGCGCGATCAGCGTCCCGAACGAGATCCCCCTCCCCACCACGAACGACTCCGGCAGATACACCAGCCGCACCTCGTGCTTCCCGGCAGGCACATGCACGCTGAGGAAGGCCACGTTCGCGCGTTGCATCGCCACGCGCTTGCCGTCGACGTACGCACGCCAGCCCTTCCACGCGCAGTTCGAGACCACCACCCAGCCGTCGTTCTGCATGACGACGTCGAAGGTCGTGCCGCGGAGGTTGGTCACGGTGCCCGGGCCGTTCACGCGCTCGTACGGGACCATGTTCGCGGTGATCCACGCGCGCTCCGCGAAATCGCGGACGCCCGCCATCTGATCGAGGGCGACGTCGCTCTGGAGGCCCACGGTGACGAGGCGCGGCACGAACGCGCGCGGGAGGACGTTCGCGTTCTCGAGCAGCAGCGCCCGCCCCTCGCGCGCCACTTCCGTCCAGCCCGGCGGCACCGGGTCCGTCGCGTACGCGAAGGCGAAGCGGACATTGAGCATCGAGAGGAACGGCTTCGTCAGGTCGTCCGTGCGGTTGAAGAAGACTGCCTGCGGCTTCGACCACAGCGGGAACGTGCGCGTGTACGGGAGGAAGGTCATGGCCTCGTAGCCGCGCACGTCCTCGAGGCCGTAGAGCGCGTTCGTGCCCGGCAGCAGCGCCCAGTTCACGCCCGCGACGCGGAACGGCTCGCGGATGTCCCGCATCGGCGCGAAGATCTGCATCGGCGGATACGCCGCCTCCCGCGGAAACGACTTGTGCACCCCTCCCTCGGCCGCGAAGCGCTGCACGAGCAGCAGCGCGAGGAGGGCGTGCAGCGCGTAGCGGGTACGCACGAAGACGACTGCCGTGGCGAGACAGGCCAGCTCCGCGTGCAGCGTGTACCGGCCCCAGTCGCGCGGGCCGGGATCGATGGTGAAGGAGCGCGTGATGAACAGCGCGCCGAGGGCGAGGAGCGCGAGGACGACGGCGAGGGTGATAGTCGCGGCGCGGCGGTGGAGCTGCTCCGCGCCGAGAGCGGCGAGGACCGACAACGCGAACGCCGCACCGAAGCCGAGCCGCTCGTTGAGGGTGATGTCGAAGAGCGGCAGCTTCTGGATCAGGCGCGACAGCGGGCCCCAGCCCGAATGGGCGAGCAGGAGAAAGAGCGTCAGGCCCGCGAAGAACCACGTCGTGCGATTGCGCACGCGGACGACCGCGTAGACCGCGAGGGCCAGGATGATGCTGCCCACGGCCGCGGTTTCCGCGCCCATACCACCGATGTCCGGCTCGATCCACTTGCGCAGGTGCAGGAACGGGAAGACGTCCGTCGCCAGCTTGAGCAGCACCTGCTCGGGCTTCGCCGAACGGTCCACCGTGCGCCACGTCTGCCGGAACTCGTACTCCGCCGTCTGCGGCGTCGCCTCAAAGTATGGGAGGAGGAAGATCGCGGAGAGGAGCAGCGCCGTGATTCCCGCGGCGAAGGCGCGGCCGACGGCGCGGACGCGGCGCACTTCGAACGCGCCGTAGATCACCCCGATGACCACGATGTGCAGCACGGACTCCGGATGCCCCGCGAGCAGAAGCAGCGTCAGCACGACCGTCAGCAGGCCATACGACGCGCGCTTCGCACCGAGCATCACCAGCGGCAGCAGCGCCCACGAGAGGCCGAGGGGCCAGAGGATGTACAGCGCGATGGCAGAGGAGCAGGCGAAGCCGGCCGCCGCGATCGACGCGGCCAGCTCGCGGCAGCCCAGCTCCCGGGCAAACGCGAACGCGCCGGCCGCGGCCAGGAGAAAGGTGATCGCCGCGGTGAACGTGAAACTCACCGGCGCCGGCATCAGCAGCGCGAGCAGCGTGAACGGGCTGTACGGCGCCGGCTGCGCCGCCGCGGCCAGGATGTCGCCGGAGAGGATGTACGGGTTCCACAACGGCCACTCGCCGCGCGCGACCGACTCGCGCACCGCGTGCCGCCACGGGATCATCTGCGCGAAGATGTCCGCCGTCGCCGGGTTGTGCGGCCCGCCGATCCCGTACTTTTCCCGCACCTCGGACAGCGGGATGTCCAGGTAGATCTTGTCGACCGGCGCATAGACCCGATTCGCGACCAGCGCATGCCCGGTAAAGAGAAAGGGCAGGAAGAAGAGGAACACCGCCGCGCCACGCGAGAGCGGGCAGACGAAGCGGTGCGTCAGCCACAGAATCGCGATCGCCGTGAGGGTGTAGACGAGGAGCGGCAAGACGCGCGGAGCGTAGCATCAGGGCGCGTTTGGAGTGCGTACCCCACCTGTCATCCCTCGCTACGCTCGGGATGACACATGTCCCGGAGGGACAGAAGAAGGTAGCCGGTGGCCAGCCGCGAAGCGGCGCAGCCACCGGGTAGGATCGCGAAGATTGCGCGCCCCGGAGGGGCGCCAGACGCCTTCTGCGGCCCCTCCGGGGCCGAAATGGGGCAACCCTGGTCCGGTGGCTGCGCGCTCCGCGCTTGCCACCGGCTACCTTCTGTCGCGCCTCCGGCGCAGAGGCAGTGTCATCTCTTCATCGCCGGCGCGCACCGCGCCGTTTTTCCGGCTTCCAAGAAACTCGCGTCATCGTCATGCGGCTTTCACCAGCTGATACCCGAATTGAGCAGCACGTTTCTGCATGGCTTTGAGAAGCCGTTCCTTGTGCTGCTGAGCGTAACGATCGGGACCCGGATCGACGTAGGGACG
>DASUSN010000235.1:0-77291 GCA_036375075.1 Thermoanaerobaculia bacterium
CGGCGACGATCCCGGAGGCAACCGGCGACGATCCCGGAGGCAACCGGCGACGATCCCGGAGGCAACCGGCGACGATCCCGGAGGCAGCCGGCGACGATCCCGGAGGCAGCCGGCGACGATCTCGGTAATCGTCGGCATCGACCCCGGAAGCACCCGGCACGAGTCCCGGAAGCATCCGGCATGGGTCCCGGAAGCTTCCGGAATGAGCCCCGGAAGCATCCGGAATGGGCCCCGGAAGCATCCGGAATGGGTCCCGGAAGCATCCGGAATGGGCCCGGAAGCATCCGGCATGGGTCCCGGAAGCGTCAGGCATCGGTCCCGGAAGCACCCGGCATCGGTCCCGGAAGCACCCGGCATCGGTCCCGGAAGTACCCGGCATCGGTCCCGGAAGTACCCGGCATCGATCCCGGAAGCACCGGCATCGATGTCAGACAGCAGGGCACGGATCCCGGTCCGCGCGATCAAGCGATCCGGAACATCGAGTCTGCCTCGCGCTGCACGGCCTCGCGGATGCGTCCCTCGAACATCTTCGCCAGCAGCGGGAGCTTTGCGTCGAGGATGATGGCCGCGTCCGTAACCTCGACCGTTCCCTCCACGGCCATCCCCCGCGCCTTCCCCCGGAACCGCATCGTATCGCCGAGCCACTCGTGCTCGATCTCCTCGGCGTGGCCTCCGAACTGCGACAGAAGCTGCCCCAGCCGCTGATCGAGCTTGCCCCGGGCGACGTTCTTCGAGGTGTTGTGTGGTACCGCGATCCGCATTGCTTTCCTCCGCGAACCGATCTTATGCGACTCCCTTGCCTCGGTCGACCGGCCGAGGGATACTCCGGCCGGGACTTCCGCACGAGTCGCCAACGCCATGCTTTCGAAAGTATGGAGCGCCGCCACGTGCGGAATCGACGCCGTTCGCATCATCATCGAAGTCGACGCCCGGATGGCCCACCAGCCGGGATTCACCCTCGTCGGACTCCCGGATGCCGCTGTACGCGAGGCCTACGCCCGCGTGCACTCCGCCCTCGCCAACTGCGGGCTCTACCCGCCCACCCGTCACATTACGGTCAACCTGTCCCCGGCGGACGTGCGCAAGGAAGGCTCGCGGTTCGACCTCCCGATCGCCATCGGCATCCTGCACGCCCTGGAGCTCCTCAGCGAAGACGACGTGAAAGGCCGCGTCTTCGCCGGCGAGCTCTCCCTCGACGGCGCGCTGACGCCCATCCGCGGAACCCTCTCCATCTCCGCCGCCCTGGCCGGCGACGAGACCGTCCGCGAGCTGATCGTCCCCACCGCCAACGCAAAGGAAGCCGCCGCCGTCCGCCGGACCTGCGTCATCGGCGCGCCGCATCTGCTCTCGGTGCTGCGGCACATCCGTAACGAAGAGCCGATCGAGCGCACCATCTCGACCGCTGTCGCCGAGCACCGCGACGACGACGCCGACTTCGCCGAGGTGCGCGCCCAGTCGCAGGCCAAACGCGCGCTCGAGGTCGCGGCGGCCGGAGGCCACAACCTCATGATGATCGGCCCTCCCGGATCGGGAAAGACCATGCTCGCCCGGCGCCTGCCCGGCATCCTTCCCCGCCTGACGCTCGACGAGGCCATCGTCACGACCAAGATCCATTCCGTCGCCGGCGTCCTGCCCGCGGACAGCGGTCTCCTCACCCGGCGCCCTTTCCGCGCCCCGCACCACACCATCTCCACCGCCGGCATGGCCGGAGGCGGCACACCCCCGCGCCCGGGTGAGATCAGCCTTTCCCACCACGGCGTCCTCTTCCTCGACGAGCTCCCCGAGTTCCGCCGCGAGACCCTCGAAGTCATGCGGCAGCCGATGGAAGACGGCAGCGTGACCATCGCCCGCGCCGCCCGCACCGTCACATACCCGGCGCGGTTCACGCTCGCCGCCGCGTTGAATCCCTGCCCCTGTGGCTACTTCAACGATCCCCGCCGCGAATGCATCTGCACGCCGACCCAGATCTCCCGCTATCTCGCGAAGATCTCCGGCCCCCTCCTCGACCGCATCGATCTGCAGGTCGAAGTCGCGGCCCTGACAACCGACGAGATCGCGTCCGTCGAGCCGGGGGAATCCTCCGCCGACATCCGCGCGCGCGTCGACGCCGCACGGCACATCCAGCACGAGCGCTTCCACCGCGCCACCATCCGCTGCAACGCGGAGATGACCACCCGCCACATGCGCCGCGCCTGCGAGCTCGACCCGACGTCGCGCCGCCTGCTCATCTCCGCCATCGACCGCCTCAACCTCTCCGCCCGCGCCCACGACCGCATCCTGAAAGTCGCGCGCACGATCGCGGACCTGACCGGTTGCGAGCGCATCGAATCCGCGCACGTGGCCGAGGCGGTGCAGTACCGGGCGCTGGATCGGGCGTACTTCAAGTGAGACAGAGCGATGGATCACCACTTCCGACGACCTGTACTTGGCGCGATATGGAGTGCGGAGGCAATCGCCTCCGCTTTGAAATTCGCACGCCTATCGCGGCGAGGCACCCGAATACGAAAGCGGAGGCGATTGCCTCCGCACTCCATAGTGCCAGAAC
Source organism: Thermoanaerobaculia bacterium (assembly GCA_036375075.1). Lineage (GTDB taxonomy): Bacteria > Acidobacteriota > Thermoanaerobaculia > Gp7-AA8 > Gp7-AA8 > QHVT01. The sequence continues at coordinate 2,546 of DASUSN010000235.1, forward strand.
GGTGCAGGTGGAGCGCCGCCGTCCCGGCGGCTGATGGGGCGCTGTCGCTGCCGGCCGTGTACTGAGAGAACGCCAACTCGGCGGGTAGGGCATGCATTTAGTGATCGGGTCGATGCGTTCGATGATTCGAATGATGACGCCGGCACCGGCCGCTGAGCGGCGTTGTTGACAGAAACCCGTCAACAACGTCGCTTGCGGGAAGCGTCAGGGAATCTGACAGCCGAGCAGAGTTTCCTGCACGAGCCCGTCGTAGGATTCCACGTGCCTCCAGTAATCGACGCGGAAGTCCGCAGCGTGATCCTGAGAAAATGTGGGTGCGCTCGTCGAGTTCCGGGTCGTTGCGATGGATGCCGCGAGGCTCGTGAAGGAATTCTTGCCCGATCTCGAACCGTACGAATTGACGCTCTTGCCGAACTGAAGGTTCTGGATACGGCTGTTCGTCCAGAGGCAGTCAGGTGAGGCACTTACTGGGCAGACGATTACCTGCGGGAGAGGCAGAGAGCTGAACTGCAGTCGCGATAACGTCAGGTGCAGCAACTGGCGTATGAAACCTGTGCATTTCTGCGTCAGCGAAACACGCCTTTCACATGATCGCCAGATGAGGAGCGTCGCGAACGCGACGCTCCTCAGTTCTAGACTACTTTCCGACTGAGCGCCGTTTCGGATTCAGCGCGTACAGGAGCCGGTCGTTCGACGTGCCCCACAAATTGGTAAGCGCGCCGGTCGTCGCGAGCCCCTTCACGAGGCCTTCGATTTCGGCAGATGTCGATGTCGTCGATGCCGCCCAGCGGACCGCGAATACGCCTGCGACATGAGGCGCCGCAGCGGAAGTGCCTCCGGCAACCGTGTTGGGATCGCCCCAGTCCACTTCGGATGGAGCGTAGATGTCGACACACGGTCCCTGGTTCGAGTACGACGTCACCACGTCGGAGGTGCTTTGCGGATGCATCGCGCCGACTGTGATTGCGCCGGAGATCGCCCCGAGGCTCGCAGGGTAGTAGCCGCACGCATCGGCGGCGTTGTTCCCGGCCGAGAAGACCCACGCTACGCCGGCCGCGATGGACGCGCGGAACGCCGCATCCGCGGGCGGATAAGGCGCACTCGCGTCGCCGAACGAAGCATTGGCAACGTGAAACTCCGTCGGACGCGCGTTCCGTTGCTGCGTCACCCAGTTGATCCCCGCGACGACGTCATCGTATGTGCCGGTGTCGTACCGCAGCACGCGTACGTTCGCGATTTTCGCCCATTTGGCGACTCCGTTCTGGGCGCCGGCTGCGACCACCGCCGTGGCCGTTCCATGCCACACGTCGTTCAACGGCAAGCCGAAGTCGGTGTAGTCATTCGGATTGCGGTAGCCGTTCGCGTCCGAAGTAAAGTTGATGTTGGTGAGCCGCGTTCCGAACTCCGCTCTCGGATCGACGCCCGTGTCTACGATGTAAATCGTGGCTGTCGGCGGATACATCGTGTACGTGTACGAGTCGTTCAGGAGCGCCTCGCGCTGATCGATGCGGTCAATACCGTCAGGAACGCCGAACTGTGTGTCTGCAATGCGGACCGTTGGCACTTCCCACACCGCCGCGACGCCGGGCCGTCTCGTCATAGCCTCCGCCGCCTGAGCGCTGAACTGGACCGAGAAGCCATTGAGCACCTGCGAGTAGACATGCACCAGCTTTCCGCGAGCGTCGCGCGCGAATGACTCCGCATACTCGGAGGCGGGTGTATCGCCGTTGAGGATCACGATGTAGCGACCCGGAACAGCGCCGCCCACTTTGTGCAGCGGCGCGGCGGCCATGAGGTGACAACCGAACAGAGACACGACAACCCACATGATGGCTTTCATCATTCACCTTTCCTCTCAACTTCTTCCGATAGACTGATCAGTTACGGGTGGGCTTCGCTTGCGATTCCGATATGTGCCGACGCCCACCAAACCCAGAACTCGAACTACTAATACGGATTCGAATTCGCTCCCCACAGTTCAAAGCAACGAGGCGGAACATCCCACCGTCGATTCCGGCTTCGCACCTAAGATCAGTCTTCAGGCGCGGCGAGATGTGCGGCATTTATGGGAAATTCATGGAATCCGGAGTGTTCCCTGGGATCGGTCAACGCGACAAGCACGCTAGGATTGCGGCGTGAGTTGCGTGAACATCGTGAACCAGAAAGGAAGCGAGCTCGCAGGAGGGGCAGGAACAACATTGGCAGCTGAGGGTTGAATGGAGCAGCAGTGACTTAACCTGCGTCTTAAAACGCACCGCTACGGAGTTAACGGTAACGGTCGTCGAGTCGGATTCGTGATCGCGACCTGCAGCGATCCGATGGTGGCGGCTTCGGGGGATGCTCGCGACGAGCGGGCTGGGGGCGACCTGCTTTTCGATCCAGCCCACGTGACCACCGGCGGGCGCGGAAGGCCGGTCCAAGGTTTTCAGGTACTTTCATTCACTCGTGTCGGCGGCGACCCGGCCGCCTGACAGTCGGCAGCGGCCGCTGAGCGGCGTTGTTGACAGAAACCGTCAACAACGCCGCTCGCGGAAAGGCGTCAGGGAATCTGACAGCCCTTGCCACTCGTGCGGTATCAGTTCGATGCGGGGTGAGATCGAGGAGGCCGCCAAAGCCGTACGCGTGCAGGACGGTACGTCAGGGTGTGCTGATCGTAGCGCAGCAAACTGCGACTACCGGTGGCGACGAATGCGGCGACTCAGTGTTCCACGTCATACTCGTGGTAGAACACGGCGGCATCTTGCACGGCCTGATTCTCCTGGAATCGAGCCGGGTTGAGTCTTCTCTCGAGCGCCGCAGCGCTCTTCCCAAAGTAGAGGTGCTTCTCTTGCACGCCCGCGACAAAGCCGGGAATGATGTCGCTACTGTATGCCGACGCTTGTTGGAGCCAGATGAGCAGTTTCCGGGCGACAGTCTTCTCGACGCGGCAGAACGCTGCGATCTCCGCGATTTGCTCGTCAGCGGTCACGCACACTTCGACGCCGCTCTGCCTTTGCCGTCGTCTTCCGTTCCGGAGCGCCCGCGCTACACCCTGCGCCGCGTAGGTGAAGGTCAGCGGTGAGAGACCGTATTCCGCGAGGTGAGCTCCTACTGATTCGGCCGCCGCGCCGGCAGGACTAGCGAGTATGGATTCGCGGTTCTCCGAAGCCGCCGGCGGAAGGCCCACAAGCGCCTCAAAGCGCCTCAAAGCCGAAGGAAGGGCACGCACGATGTCGGCAAACCGCTTTCCGACCTCGGCCTCAGCCTCGTGCCACGACATTTCCGAGGAAATCGCAGCGGAGTCGATCGTAAACGCGTCATCCGTGACCGGAACCTTATCGAGCACGGCCGCGATCTGCGCGACCCAAGAAGGATCGAGGTTCTCGATATTGAGTTGTACGGCAGAGGCCTTGCCGATGGCTTCTACGATCTTAGCCCCGTTCCGGTACACGTCGTCGAGCGCCATGTCGCTCCACGGTGAGCGGAGCGCATTGATCAGAATCTCGACCGGATCAGTGGCGTCTGAAGCCATGGTTAGCCTCGATGGCACATAGTACAAGATGCCCGTGCATGTCGTCATTACTCACGGGTAAAACCTCACCGTTTTCCGCTGGTTTACCCGCTCTTCAAACCCAATGGGCATTTCCTCGGCCGGGGTGATCTCCCATTCGCTGCCCTGGTCGGTGACAACGAAACGGTGGACCATCAGCCAGTTCCGCTCGTTGCGGTCGAGCTCGCGTTTCCAGTCGGGCGGGGCGATCCATTGCTGGGTCGTCGTACCGCAGGTCACCTCAAGAGCCTCGTGGGTTACGCCAGCAATCTTTGTAGTCAACGCGGAACAGAGTGGAACATGCGTGTGTCCGTTTAAAACCAGCGCAATTCCATGCCGGGACAGCAGTCTGGCCACTGCCGTGCGGGATCCGGGATTCGCCGTAAGGGAGAAGCCGCGACGCGACATCGAATGATGCAGAAGAAGGACCCGCACTTCCTTCTCGCCCAAGGGAATCGTGCTGAGATGCGCGTCGAGCGACGTGACTTGGCTCTCGAAGCTGCCGCGCGCCCAAAGACGATCCCAGCCGACATTCAGGACGTCGGCATCGCTGTCGATCTTCAAGAACGTAATCGAGTAGCCGCGGGACAAGGGGATCGTTATCACCGAGCCATGCGCGAGGAAGGGATCAAGCACGGCGGGGGATGGGCCTCCGAAGATTCCGCCGTTGCCGGGCCAGTGATCATGATTTCCCGGCACGGCCAACTCGGTCCATCCAGAATCATGCAGGCCAACGGCAGATCCGTTCGGGAAGGTGTGCGTGTCGCGCAGGAAGGCGTCAGCGACATCGAACTCACCGTCGTTTCCGGACCGAGTGACATCCCCGGTAACGATGAGCCGAGCTTCTTCGTCTTCCTGAAGACGGTCAAAGAAAGCTTCAAGGTGACGCAATGCGAGGAAGTCATGGCCGAGCAGGCCATCGAACCAGGCGCACATCTCCCAGGTGGAACGTATCGGCGCACTGTTCGATGTCTGATCCGGAATCCCGAAATGAAGGTCCGATACCTGTACGAACGTAGCAAGACGTTCTCTCGCCATGATGCCTCGCTCACCTAAAGGTGTGACGGAGACGCCGAAGTCCCTACCCGTTGCGTGCCGGTTTGGGGTCAAAGCCGCCAGTCTCGGACGACGATCGAGACAACTGTCGGTTACACTCTGGGACGGCGTATGCTCGCGTCGAATCACGCGAGCGACCTAGACCTCTGGCTCCTTGTCCTCGTTGCGGCGCCATTTTCGCGAGTCTCCACCATCCGCGGCAGCTCGTCGCTATCGCAATCGAAAGCGGCAGCTGGCGCTGCCCCACTCCACATACCACGCGTAGGTGGCGCGGCCGCCACCGAAAAGACCAATTCTCCTTCGTCACTTCGACGAGACTCACCGGACGTCCACGGCGTCCTCCAACTCGCGATGTCGGCGTAGAGGGGCTCGCTTGATTTCGACGATGCGCCCGGCATTGATGGATTCGATCATTTGCCAGATAGCCATCGTTCGAGCTTCGCCGCAGATCGCCTCGACGGCTCACGCCAACCTATCTCGCATTCTCCTACGGTGCTCGGGTCGAGTCTGACAGCGGCCGCGAGGGCCTCGATGGAGAGCCCCGCTGCCGTTCTCGCGCGGCGAACACGGACGCCGAGACTCGCGCCCTGGGGCCTCCAGTCGAAACCGGGCGATTCTTTCATCGGCGCGGGCTCGATCCCAGCCGCTACACGTCGCCAACCACGTTTTTCATTGAAATCAAGGATCTACCGGCCAGCGGGCGAGTAGACCGCCGTCTCCAGCATGATGCCCGCGGGCGCGGAAACCCACGACGCCAGCGGAAAAGTCAGCCCCTATTTCTTCTGCTCACCGCCGGGCACGGTCCAGTCGAAGTGGTAGGTCTTGGTGTTCGTTTGCCCGCCGCGTTCGGCGCGCCCCTCAACCGTGGTCTCGATGCCGTAGAGCCTCGTGATGATGAGCTGCTGCGGCAGCGTCGTCGCCTTGTCGACGACGATGTCCACCACGGACTGCTGCTGCAAGTCCGTGATGACGGGGCCGCCCGCCGCCCGCTTCTTGTGCGACTCGACGCGCTCGACGACCTGCTCCCTGTTGACCGCCACCTTGGAGTGGAAGTGCAGGCAGCGCCGGCCGCTTGGCCCCGCCGCGCAGGGACCCTCTTTGACGAATCTGACCTCGGCAGTGAGTTCAAACTCACCGAGCGGGAGCATGGTCCTGTCGCGCCGCTCGTAGGTCCGGTCCGAGCCCAGCTTGACGCCCTGCCATAGGTCAACGAGCATGAACCAGAAGTCGTTGGCGAACACGCGAAGCGCGGCGTCGTTCATCCCGGTCTCGAACTCTTTGCGCGACGCGGCGTCGAACCCGCCGGACTGCTCCATCGAGCGCCTCATGAGCGCGCGCGCAACATCCTGCCCCTCGAAGCCGACGAACTTGCCGTCGCTCGAGACGATGATGGTCGGAATCATGTCCGCGAAGCGATCGCCCCCGCCCCCGAACAGAGGCGGGTGACTGCCCTTCCAGCCGGAGAAGCCGGCGCGCTCGATGCGAACGTGCTCGCCCGCGCGCTTCACGTGCATCGTGAAGTCCGCGGTCATGTCCCAGGTGCCGTCGGCGTCCAGCCCGATGCGGTGCCCCTCGGAGTGCGTGCGCACCTTCGCCGACGCGCCGTCGGGCCAGGCGAACCGCAGCGTCTCGACGCTCGCGGCGGGTGGGAGAGGGGTCGAGACGCCGGGCACCGTCCACTCGAAGTCGTAGGTCTTGGTCATCTCGTCCGAGCCGCGGTCGGTGCTCCCCTGAAAAGCCATGGTGAGGAGCCGTGTGAGGGTGAGCTGCTGCGGCAGCGTCGTCGCCTTGTCGAGGATGATGTCCACCTTGAACCGCTGGTCGAAGTCCGTGAAGACGGGGCCGCCGCCGCCCAGCGCCCGCTTCATGAGCGACTCGACGAGCTTGACCGACTGCTCCCTGTTGGCCGAGGTCTCGGAGTGGAAGTGCACGCAGCGCCGGCCGCTTTGATCCGTGGCGCAGGGGGCCTCTTTGACGAATCGGACCTCGCCGTTGATTTCGAGCTCGCCGCCGCCGAACTGCGGGACCGCGGCCGTGTTGCGCAGCTCGTAGGTCCGCTCCGCGTCCAGCTCGACGTCCTCCCACAGGAGGACGAGCGTGGCCCAATGGTCGCTGGCCATCGCGTGGAGCGCGGCGTCGCTCGTCGCGGTCTCGAATATGTTGCGCAACGCGGCGTCGAACCCGCCCGACTGCTCGACCGAGCGGTTGATCAGCGCGCGCGCCGCCTCCTGCCCCTCGATGCCGACGAACTTGCCGTCCCTCGTGACGATGAAGGTCGGAATCATGTCCGTGAAGCGGTCGGCCCCGCCGCCGAGCGAAGGCGGGTAGGTGCCCTTCCAGCCGGAGAAGCCGGCGCGCTCGATGCGAACGTGCTCGCCCGCGCGCTTCACGCGCATCGTGAAGTCCGCGGTCATGTCCCAGATGATGTCTTTGCCCATCCCCGTGTTGCGCCCTTCGGAGCGCGTCCGCACCTTCGCCGACGCGCCGTCGGGCCAGGCGAACCGCAGCGTCTCGGCGCTCGCGGCGGGTGTGAGAAGGAGCGAGACGGACAGCAGCGCCGTGACGGTCAGGATTCTGATAAAGCTGTGCAAGCGTGATTCTCCTTCAGCCTCTGTGCGATGTTCAATCAAGATCGACGCGACCACGAATTCAGATGTGGAGTTTTTGTGGGAAATATGTGGTATCCGCGCATATCCCGCGCCTCAAGGCTCGGCGAGTCTGCCGACCACTACGATGCGCCGGGCGGTGCGAAGGTAGAACGCCATGTGAGGTCGCAATCTCCGCGCGGACGACTGGATGGGTTTAACCTGCGGACGCTCAATGAGCAGAGTATCTGGGCCGATCAGATCGTGATCGAGCTGCTGACGAATTCCTGACTTGCCACGGGGAGATCCTTACCGCGCGAGGCGGGGACGCAACCAATCTTCAAGTCTCGCCGCAGAGTCTGTCGATGGCGCGTGTGTGCCGATCTCCCATCCCCGGATAATGCTTGGGTCAGCTCCGAGAAGTGTCGCAAGTTGAGTGATGGAGAGTCCGCCGGATTCCACGACTTTCCCACAAAAACCCAATCTATAACGCCATCGCAGTGCCGATCTTGGGTGCATGAAGAATGCTAGACGCGAGGGTCGACCGCGTTCACCGCCGCGTTTGTACCCCCGGGTCCCTGCAGATTCATCAAAATTGAGCACCTTGTTGAAGGTGCTCAGCTGCTCTCACCCGTTGCCCTGTAAGGAGAATGCTATGAGCTTGATTAAACGATTAGGACGAAGACGCTCGACCGCTCTCGCGCTGGTGGCCGCCTTCGTCATAGTAGGGCCAGCGGCCGCCCGGCACATGTCCAATGTTCGGACGGAGGCTTCCCCCAAGGCTGATGAACAGGCCCCGGCGGCGCGATTGCGCAGGGGGGTCGGGGGCGAAGTCCGCTTCGCGTCCGCCGCCTCCACGGCTGAGCAGATAGACGAGGCGGTCGGGTCCGCAAACGAATTCATCTATTGGCGCTCCGGCCTTCGGATGTCGGACGAAACGAAGAAGAGGCTGACGAAGGCCGAAAGCGACGTGCTGAAGGGCAAGATTAAGCACATCACCCTCGGCGAGTTGACCGACAACCTCACAACGGCGGTCGTCGACCGGCTGGCAACCCTCACGGACGAAGAGATCGAACTCGCCGCCGAGAGTTCCTCCGACGAGCACGGTGAAATCCGCTCGCGCGCCGACGGCAGGTGGGGCGTCTTGACTCAGAGGGAGTTCATTCAGCAGGCGAAGTCGGGTCGCGAGTGGAGCCAGCAGGGTGACTCCGCGTTGCGCGCCGCGCTGCGCCCGATGATTGAAGAAGAAGTAAACAACCGCGCGGCTGTGCTCAGCGCCGCCATACCCGAGCAGTTCGGGCGAGCTGTCGAGCAGGGCGTCACGCCGACGCAGGCGCTCCTCATCGCCTACTCCGTGGCCGCCGACGACCCCCTTACCGACTCACGCAGCGACATCGAGCAGATCATCGTTCAGAAGAGGATGGATGCGCGCGTGACGAGGGAACAGAAGAAGGCGCAGAAGGACGTCTCTGGACGACCCTACGGCCCGCGTGGGCTGGTGCACCCGTCTGCCCCCCAGCTCTTCTTTAAGGCCGGCATAGATAATCTTCTCAATCACAGCGAAGGGGGTAAAAAGTAGTGAAAAAAATACTCCGGCTCTCCGTGCTCACACTCTCTTCGGCCTGCCTCGCGTTCTCCTTCTCGGGGTGCGGCGCCTTGATAGACCATTGCAACTACTCGGGCGGGCCGCCCAACGCGCCGTGGATCATCACCTACAGCGACCTCACGGTGCGGACCGGCAACGTCAAACCGGACGGGACCTTCAGAATTCCGAAGCACGGGGGCGAGAACTGCTCCCAACTCCGCCTGCGCGTGGGCTTCGGTAACGTCTTGGGCGTGGCGCTCACGGCCAGCCCTTCGTCGGTTTACCTGCCAAGCCCGCCCACCTCAGGGACCATCACCGGCAATAGCTTCGATACCACCTACGGCATGCCGAGGGTTGATTATTACGACGGCAACGGCTATCTGGTCGGGGCAGTCCATGCGACTTCCGTGTTAGGGGGTGGAACGTCGTTGGAGGCAAACATGCCTGACCTGTCTCACGTCTACTCGGGCACCTATCAGGTGAGGGTGACCAACAAGACAGCCGACGGCTACTACATGAACGTGGTCGGCTCCGCAACCATGACGGGGTGGGGGAGAGACCGGCTCGACAGCGACGGCGACGGGTGGTATGACGATGAGGACTGCCATCCTTACGATCCGTCCCTCAGTAGCTGCACCTGTGGCGGTTATGGTAACGAACCCCTTACATTCTGCGACGTACAGCCATACTGATGTCCGTCCCATAACTCTTCAGGCGGGCGGGGGCGATTTCAGGGCTGCTCCGGGCAATCCGAAACGCTCTGATCCTCTGAAGCACGATTCTCCGCAGGCGGAAGCGGGCCGGTCGCATCAAGCGCGCGCTTCCGCCCGCGGAGGGTTACAACTCGAATGCCGCCAAGCGAGGCCGAATCCCTCGCCGGAAGGAATGCCCATCAAACGCACGCGTGTAATCGTACTGGCCTGTCTTACGGCGGGGCGTAATATCCTGATGCCCGGCCATAGGGTATTTTTAAGCCTGTTGCTCACGCCTCTCCTCTGTGTAAGTTGCGCCCGCCCGAGTTCTACAGCAGGCAATAGCGCGCCCCCGATTGTATACGTGGTGGTCGGAGACTCGACCGGGATAGGCTTGGGCGCTAGAGACGGCGGCGGCTACGTCGACCGCCTTTTCGCGCGTATAGAGCAGAAGAGGCCGGGTTCCACTCTATTCAACCTATCCATGGCTGGCGCCACGACGGCTGATGCGGTCAATAAACAGCTCACTCAGCTAGAAGACACACAGGCGACGCTCGTCACGATCTGTGTGGGCGTAAACGACCTCTTACGTGGCCGGGAGGCGCAACAGTTTGCCGGGGACTACGAGACGCTCGTCGCGAAGGTAAGGCGGCCCGGCAGGGTGATAGTCGTGGCGAACCTCCCTGACGTCGCTTCCGCGCCGGCTTTGAAGGCGGGGTCTGGCGAGTCCCTCCGCTTACGGCTGGAACAATTCAACAAAGCCATAGAGGACATCGCCGGACGGCACGGGGTGCCGCTGGTCGATCTCCATAAGTCGAGCGGCGAGTTGCTCAGGTCGAACCCGGAGTACTTCTCCTCAGACGGGTTGCACCCATCCGACCTTGGATACGCTCGTTGGGCCGCAGCGATGTGGGCGGTGGTGGAGAAAGCCATTGATGAGTAAACGTATCCGACAAAAGGGTCACGCCCGGCGCGTAGTGTCGCCGCGTGAGGGACGAGGCATGACGCCTTTTGCGGCGGCCTAAAGCGGACTCTTTCATCGGTCGGCATGGAACGAAGGACGAACGGCTCTTCCACCGCCCACGTCTCTTTTGGCTCCCGTTCCTGTATGAGGTCTTGCTCCGAGCCTCCGCCGGGGTTGCAACGCTACGCGGCCGACATGCAGATGCTCGGCGGAGCGGCGCGCTTCGGCCGCAGTGGTCAGAGCTCCTCCTGCTCCCCTTCCTCGGCCTGATAACGCGGCATCGCCGCGCGCGGGCGTAGAGGCGCATTCCGCCTTCCGGAACGCCGATGCCGAAGGTGGGGAAGAGTCCGCTCTCGCGCAGGAGGGCGTCGATGTCTCTCGGCTGACTGACGTCGACGTACCGGGTGTCGCAATTCAGCTCCACGGTAACGAGGTCGATGTGGCGCAGGGTGGAGCGTGCGCCCTGTGCTGAACCGAGCCAAGGGGCAGCGCATCATCGCGTCATCACTTAGAGGGCGTGCCGGTGCCGCAAGTCGTGCACGACGACGAGCCCGAGCCGTGGTCACATTTAGCCGCCGACACCCTCAAACCGCTCGAGGACCACTTCCATGAAGCCGCGCCCGTTGGCCTCGAAGCGGATTTTGGCCATGATGCCCAGCGGGCCGCTGGACGGAGTTTGCGTCGACCGTGAGACCACCGCCGCCACCAGCCGGAGGGGGCGCGACTCGCCCGGCGCGATGGTCTCGTTGAAGGTCTGCGCCTTGCGCCGGATGTCGTGCAGCATCATCCCCGGCGGATAGGGCGAACTTACCTCGATCTCCCGCACGCGCAGCGGCACAGTGGCGTTGTTGGTGATGTGCACGTCGATCGTCACTGGGGCGTGCGACCCCGAGTCGAAGACGATCGAGCCGGCCTGGCGCACGTGGATATCGGGCCTGGCGACGTCGCTCGGGCGCGCTCCCGAGGAACTCGCGCAGGCGGCGGCGAGAAGGAGGAAAAAAACGAGCAGGCGGCGCATGGACGTTAGTGTATCCGTCCTGCGTGCCAGGGGGCGGCTTCATCCGGCCGGTTCCTACACCACCACTTGTTGCGCGTGTCGCTCGTGATTCTCCCGTCGCGGATCTCGACGATGCGTGATGCGCGCTGCGCGACGTCGCCGCTGAACGCGTAGAGGTTTGCGAGCTGATGGTGCGCCTCCACATCTGCTTCCTCGATGGCGATGACGCGCCGGTATAGAGTCGGCGGGCTGCACATTGCGCGGGCGTGAGTTGCACAGAGTTGCCGTCAGGCGTACCGTATACCCGTCATTGAGGAAGGGAATGTCCGCATGAACACGCGGTCGTTCGAGCATGCTGAGCGGTTCATGGTTAGGTTGGTTGGTCTGATCACGCTGGCGATAACGTGTGCGAAAATCGTCCTTCACGAACTTAGAGCCCTCTGGTAACGAAAAGGGCGCTGGCGTTCAGCCAGCGTCCTTTGTGTTTAGACAACGCTCTGGATGATGGAAACGACGGCGTGGATGCGCGGATCGTCTGCCGCGCCTCGCCGCCGGCAGGGTGTTCTGGTTCCTTCGGCTTGCGCGCATTCTCATGTCGCTGACCCAAGCACCATCCGGGGATGGGATTGGATCGGGCGTACTTCCGGTAAACGAAAACGGCCGCCTTGCGGCGGCCGTTGACGGAGTCGTCCAGCAGGCTGTGACCCTGCGGGACCGGCTACTTCTCGATGACCTTTTTCAGAATACAGCTTTCGATGGACGTGACGGTCGAGAAGAAATCGCGTAGTTGCGTCGCCTCGGCGAGCATCTGATGCAGTTCTCGGAGGGCGGCATCCAGATCGGCCAGGTTCTCGAAGGCGACGTACCAGTCGAAGACGGGGCTGATGAGGGTCTTATAGGCATAGCCGGCCAATCCGTTCGACTGCTGGCCGCCAAAGACCGCGGCAAAGCGCTCGGTCAGCGCTGCTTCGTGCAGGTGAAAGGCTCCGGCAGGAGCGAACGCCAGCCTGGTCTCATAAAGAAAGGTCGGAGCGGCGGGCTCGCCGTGGCTCGCGGCTTTGTCCAGAACCAGGACCTGACTGGAGACGTGTTGGACGGTGTCCTGCACGGTGCGCGTGACGTCAGCGAAACCGTTGGCCAGCGTGGCGCGTGCCGAATCGAAAGGATTCGGGAACTGGGCGGCATCGATGACGCCGTCGAACGGGATGAACCAGCAGAGTTTGGGTCCGCCTGCCAGCGTCTTGTACAGAGTACTGCCAAACTGGTTCGACTCCAGCAGCGTGTGAAGGGTCTGTTGCAGCGACGAGTACCCTGACACGACAGATGGACTCAACGCGAGATCCGTTTTCAACATGAGAGGCTTGCCGATCATCTGACCTCCTTACATAGGTGAGTGTTTGACTGCGCCGGGTTGAATTCGAGGATTCCGGGGATCGCCCAAAGCCGGGACACCACCATCTGGGCCGCAACCGGGGCCGTTTGGAGCCTGCAATCATCGGTCTCTGGGGAACGCGCTCCCGGGCGCACGGACGCCTGCCACTACATCGCGTCGAAGCTCCTCGTCACAAAGATGACGATGTAGCTCCGGTATGCCGGTTCAGATACCGTCCTGTTGCTTCTTCTGGCAGGGAGTGATTCCTTAACTAAGACCCGTCGCGCACCTTATCTCAATCGAGCGTCCCGACGCAAGTGGATCGAACGAGCGGCCAACCATTCTGCTACAATTCCAAGCTCTCATACCGGGATCGTCCAAGCATGACCGCAGCCGTGGTGGCCAGCCTGCAGTGCAGCTACACGCTCGTGCCGTCCGCGGGTGGCGGAAGAGCCTGCACAATGGCCGCGTGTGTGCCGAGCCATTGCCGGCCGGTCAGCGGGAGGGAGGTCCGGCCAAAGGTGTCGCGTTTGGCGTCTCTCGCAATCCGTGACTCGAGAGAGATACCTGATGATGATCGAGAACGACGCGAAGGTAAGGATTTCTCGCGACGATGTAACGGCGTTTTCCAGAATCAGCCACGATCTCAACCCCATCCACCTCGATGAGCAATACTCGTATAACACCGCCTATGGTCGTCCGATCGTTCACGGCCTGCTGGCCGTGTTGTCCTGCCTGAAACTTCTGAAATGCGAGCGGAAGACTGTCCGCTCCATGAAGATCGACTTCAGAGGCCCGGTGTTCGTCGATGTCGAATACCGCCTCGCTGTCGCCGGGAACGCAGACATCACGACCGTAAAGCTCCTCGACGGTGTGCTGGTTCTGTTGAGCTGCCAACTGACGTTCACCGAGAGTGCGGTCGAGCGCCCTCCGTCGGATGCAGAGAACCATCGAGCCCTCATAATGCGCAGCGGCGTCTCATTCGAGACCGTTCCGTCGCGCCATACCGATGAAGAGCTCAGCGGCAGGCTGGAGATTACAGGGCATTATGAAGCGCTGACGCCGGCGCAGAGGCTCGTGGGCGCCGGATTCATTCCGCACTGGCTCGGCGATGCCGCCGTGAATCTCGTGCTGTTGTCCAGTTACATCGTGGGGATGAGGGTTCCGGGCGAGCGGAGTCTCCTCTTGAAGCTGACGATCCAGTTTCCGGACCAGCTCGAGAATCAGGCGGTTGATTACACGGCCGCGGTGGACGCATACAACACGCATTACCGTTCCGCCGATATCGTCGTTCGATGCTTTCACGGCGCCCGCCATGCCGCCAGCATCGAGGCGCGCGCTTTCGTGCGCAAGGAGCTTGCGCCGACTCCACTGCGAGAAATTCGCAGCCTTCTGGGCTCATCGGCGTTCTTCCAGAACAAAGTCGCGCTGGTCACGGGCGCGAGCAGAGGCCTGGGCGCCGATCTGGTCCGAGCCCTGGCCCTTCGCGGCTGCCACGTCTTCGTGAATTTCAGCCGCAACACGAGGTTGGCACAGGACCTCCAGGCGCAACTGCGGGACGCCGCGGGGCAGGTGATCCTGCTCCAGGGGGATGCAGGCGATCGTGCGCTCTGGGAGCAGGCAAAGGTCACGATTGCCGAAAAGTTCGGACGGCTGGACATCCTGATCTGCAACGCCTGCGAAGCGCCCATGCACATGGAGCCCGGACCCGCCACGGCGTCGCGAGCGGACCGCTACATAGAACGGAACCTGGCGCTCATCCGAGCACCTCTCCAAGCATTCGTTCCTCTTCTGGAGGAGAGCGGCGGGCATTGTGTGGCCATCTCGTCGGCGATGGTCGAGACGAGGCCCAGGAATTATGGGCATTACGTACATCTGAAGAACGAAACGGAACGTCTGGCGCGGCGGTATTTCGACGGCTCGCAGAAGATATCCCTGCTGATTGTCCGGCCACCTGCGTTATTGACGGAAATGGCCAATACTCCGGCGAACATCACACACGCAGTGGCGACGGCCCCTGTCGCCGCGCGCGTTCTGCAGGAGCTCGAGCATCTGGCGCCGCGGCAATGGACCATGGCCGACAGGTTCGAGGATGCAGTTTCGCCGGGCGGTTCATCGGACGCGGCGGACGTTCTGGTCACAGCGGCGACGTTCACGGCGCAGCCGATCCTGCACGCTCAGCACTTCTGGAGAGACCAACTGGGCGGCCTGTTTTCAGCCGAGGTCCTGCCGCAGAACCTGATTGCACGTGAATTGCTCGATCCTGCCAGCCGGTACCGCGGCCGGCGGCGTGGCCTGAACGTCATGCTGGTACGGCTGGAGGACTGGCTTTATGAGAGCCCGGACGGCTCCGGCGGCCACGGTCGCGCGTTCGAGGTGGAAACGGCACACTTCGAGTCCGTGTCGAACGATGTCCTGTCCGCGCTTCGTCAACATCAGGAAAGCGCGCACCGGTCCATGCTGGTGGTTTTCTGTCCAGCCTCGGAGCCATTCGTGACCGACGCGCAATGGCAGCAGTACTTCAGCACGCAGGAAGAACGTCTCCTTCGCGCCTGCGGCGAGATTCCCGGAGTCACAGCAATCCGGAGCGCGGACTTTCACCGACTATACGGGGTCTCGGATTTCCATGACAGGAAGCGGGCCGCGCTGGCTCGCATCCCGTATACGCCTTCCTATTATCACTTTCTCGGAACGTTGATCGCGCGTTGCTACGTTGCCCTCACGCAGCAGCCCTATAAAGTGATCGTAGTCGATTGCGACAATACTTTGTGGTCGGGTTTGTGCGGTGAAGACACAATTTCGGAGATCGCCATTACGGAGGATCACAGAAGGCTGCAACAGTTTCTGAAAGACCAGGTGGAAAAGGGATTTCTGCTCTGTCTGTGCAGCAAGAACGAAGAAGAAAATGTCTGGCGCGTGTTCGACAGTCACTCCGGCATGGTCCTCGACCGGGCGGACGTCGTCGCTCACAGGATCAACTGGCTTCCCAAATCGGAAAATCTTTCGGACCTGGCCGGGTCCCTGGGGTTAGGGCTCGATGCCTTCGTATTTCTCGACGACGATCCTGTCGAATGCGAAGAAGTCCGAATGGCGCATCCCGAAGTGCTGGCAGTCTGCATTTCGAAGGTCGGCTCCGGGACCACGGACGTCCTGGAGCACCTGTGGGTGTTCGACCGGTTGGTCGTGACGGCGGAGGACCGGAATCGAGCGCAGTACTATCGCAGCGAACAGGACCGGGCCCGTCATCGGGAGCAGTCCTCGAGCTTCGAGACGTTTCTGCAGAGTCTGCGGCTGACGATCGACTATCGCCCGATCTCGGCGGCGAACATCGGCCGCGTGTCCCAGCTGATCCAGCGCACGAATCAGTTCAACACGTCCTCGAAACGATATACGGACAGCGAGATCAGCGTGTTGGCGGCTCGGAACGAGGTCACGAGCTGGGTCATCGACGTGCGCGACCGCTTTGGTGACTACGGAACGGCGGGGCTGCTGCTTTTTCGAATCGAGGCCGCGGTCCTGACCGTGGATACCTTTCTTCTCAGTTGCCGGGTTCTCGGCCGGGGCGTGGAAGACGCGGTCATGGCAGCCTTGCGAACGTACTCGGAAGCGCAGGGTGTGAGCCGGATTCGGTTTCTGTTTCGCCGCACGGCCAAGAACCGCCCGGTCGAGCTCTTTCTGGAGCAATTGGGCGAGGGCGGACGTAAGGAGCTTGCGGGCGACGACGTCTTCTACACCTTCTTGCCGGAGCAACTGTGCCGACTGCGCAGCGTTCGGGATGCTCCGGCTCCGGGCCCCCCGCCGCCGGCCGGTACTGCAAGGGCGCGACAAGCCGGCCCCGATCTGCTGTTGAGCGCCGCCCGTGCCCATCACGATTTCCACGAGCTCGTGCGCGCGATCGACGATGGCCATCGGATGGTTCCAGCCGATGCTCGGGAGGAGGAACCGCGGCGTGCGGGATCTCTCGTGGACGAGCTCAAAACGCTGTTTTCCTCGGCGTCATCGATTCCCGTCGAAGAAGTGGCCGAGAACGAGCCGCTGGCGTCTCTGGGGCTCGACTCCTTCGCAATCGTCGATCTCACCGTCGAACTGGATTCTCGCTTCAAAGGGGTGCCGCCGACATTGTTGTTCGAGTGTCCGACCATCGGGAAGATCGCGGGATACCTGGAGAAGAACTACCCGGAAGCCGTACGCGACCGATATGGAGTCGCTGGGCCGGCTCCCGTGCCGTCGATCCTCGAACGGACCTCACGAAACGAGCCGTTGCGGTGGCGCGACAACGAGCCGATCGCAATCGTCGGATTCCACGGTGTCTATCCGGGCGCGCCCGATCTCCCGGCATTGTGGGAGAACCTGAAATCCCGAAGGTCCTGTATCTCGGAGATCACGACCCGGAAGCACTTGTTTCCGGCCGCGGGTCCTGAAGCCGTCGGCATGGATTACTGCCGGTGGGCCGGGCTGATCGACGACGTCGATCGCTTCGAGCCGAAGCTCTTCGGAATCTCGCCCAAAGAGGCGGAGATGATGGACCCCCAGCAGAGGCTTTTCCTGCAGGTGGTCTGGGGGCTGCTGGAGAGTGCGGGATACACGAGAAGCACGCTCCCCCGCGACACCGGCGTTTTCGTGGGTGTCACGTCGAGTGACTATGGCGTGATGGAGAACGCCGCAGCCCTCGCCGGAAGCGACGGGTACCGGCTCGCGGACTACTACCAGATCGCCAATCGCGTCTCCCACGTCTTCGATCTGCAGGGCCCCAGTTTTGCCGTCGATGCCGCCTGCGCTTCTTCCGGCACCGCCCTCCATCTCGGCTGCGAGAGTATCAAGAACGGCGACTGCAAAGTGGCCATCGTGGGCGGCGTCAACCTGATTCTGCATCCGAGCCGTCTCATTCAATATTCACGAACGGGCATGCTCTCCCCCGGGAACGAATGCAGACCGTTCGCGCAAGCTGCCGACGGCACGATTCTGGGCGAGGGAATCGGCGCGGTGATGATGAAATCGCTGGCTCAGGCCGAGGCGGATCGAGACCAGATCCACGGGATCATTCGAGCGACCGCGATCAACAACGAGGGCAGGACCAACGGCTTCACCGTACCCAGTCCGGAAACGCAGAGCAAGGTCATTCGAACGTGCCTGGAGCGCGCCGGCGTCGATCCCCGTGCCGTCAGCTACGTGGAAGCCCATGGCACGGGAACCCCTCTCGGAGACCCCATCGAGATCCGAGGATTGTGCCTGGCCTTCGAGCAATCAGCTGGCAAACGAGATGCTGCGTATTGCGCAATCGGATCGATCAAATCGAATATCGGTCATACGGAGTCCAACGCGGCGATCGCGGGGCTCACCAAGGTGCTGCTGCAGATGAGATACAGGCAGCTCGTGCCTTCGCTGCATGCTTCCCAGCTCAATTCCCGGATCGATTTCGAGCGGACGCCCTTTGTCGTGCAGCAGGACCTGGCGCCATGGCGTCCGGCATTCGCGACCGGCGGCGTTGAAAAGGAGCACCCCAGAATCGCCGGCATTTCTTCATTCGGCGCCGGAGGTGCGAACGCGCATGTGATCGTCGAAGAGTATGTCGTTCCCGAGGAGCCCGACACCGCGCTGGATGGAACGGCGGAGCCCTCGCTTTTCGTGCTATCGGCGGCAACCGAGGGCCAGTTGCGCGATTACGCCGGAAAATTGCTGGCTTTCGTGCGCTCCGAGGCCGCCGATGGCGTGGCTCTGGCGCTGCCGGAGCTTGCGTACACGTTGCAGACCGGCCGCGAGGCAATGCCGGAGCGCATGGGGTTCCTCGCCCGGTCGATGAACGACCTCGAGGAGCATCTGCGTGACTGTCTGTCCGGCGACGGGGAGGGCCGCATTTTCCGAGGCCGCTCGCGGTCCCGACGGGAAGATCCGGCCTCTTCGGGTCTCGATCCGGATGAATCCAGCCGGCTGGCAGGTTGGGTCGAGAAGAAGCAGTTCGACCAGATCCTCCTGCACTGGGTCGCAGGCGGATCGTTCGACTGGACGTTGCTCTACGGTCCGCGTCAGCCGCGTCGTGCCTGGCTGCCCACGCGGTCTTTTGCCGGTCAGCGGTATTGGTTACCGCAACCAATGGAAGCCGGCAACGGCCCGGTGCAAGACGGTCAGCCGGAAGAACCGGCGATGTACAGGCCAAGCTGGAAACCCGTGGCAATCACCGGACACGGGTCCCGCCAGGACCATCGAGAGCACCTGGTCTTCCGGCTCCATGACCGGCGGTCAGAACGCACGCGGCGCGACCATGGGATCGAAGGGACGACGGTCGTCGACGTGGAATGCGGCCGCCGGCCCATTGAAGAGGAATTCCCCGAAGTGGCGGCCGAGCTGTTCATGGCCGTCCGGGAGATGTTGGGGCGCAAGCCCGACCGCGAGCTATTCGTTCAGGTCGTCGCGCCCTCGCGTCCGGACGCGCAGCTCTTCGCCGGTCTGTCGGGTCTATTGCGAACCGCGCAGGCGGAGAATCCGCGGTTTTCCGGCCAGCTCATTCTGCACGATCGGGACTGCACCGAGCGTGAGATCCGGCAGTGGATTGCGACGAACGGGAGTTGCCGTGAAGACAAGGAGATCCGATATCGCAACGGGATTCGTGAGGTACGTGGCTGGGAGAGAATCTCGCAGGCAGGCGACGACGCCGCACTGCCGTGGAAAGACGGCGGCATTTATCTCATTACCGGCGGTGGCGGGAGACTCGGGCAGATTTTCGCCGAGGAGATCGCACGCCGGTCGAGTGGCAGCGTTGTCGTTCTGGCCGGCAGATCGGAACCGAGCGCCGCGACCCGGGAGAGCGTCGCGAGAATCGCCACGCTCGGCGCGCGGATCGAGTACCGCCGCGCCGACGTCTGCGACCGCGGACAGGTGACGGCACTCATTGAAGATGTGACGCGGCGTTACGGCCGACTCGATGGCGTCCTGCATGCCGCCGGCGTCATCAGAGACGACTTCATCCTGAGAAAGTCGGTCTCGGACTTCGAGGCTGTCCTGGCGCCGAAGGTGACGGGTACGGTCGTGCTCGATGAGGCCACACGGCATCTGGCGCTCGATTTCTTCATTCTCTTTTCATCGACGTCCGCCTTCGGCAATGCGGGACAGTCGGACTATGCCGCGGGCAATGCGTTCATGGACGCTTATGCAGAATACCGGCATCAACTGATGATCCGCGGCAAACGCCAGGGCCGGACGCTGGCGATCAACTGGCCGCTCTGGAAAGAGGGGGGGATGCACGCCGCCCCGGGAATCGACCATCCCGCCGCACGGCACCCGCTCGACACGCCGGCCGGCGTGCGGGCTCTGACGCGCAGTTATGGTCTGCGATACCCGTGCGTTGCGTTGACGCCGGAACAGTGGCCTTCCGCCACCGCGCCCGATGCAGCCGGGCCGTCGCCGTCCGTCGACTCGGAATCGATGGCTATGGGCGAGGAGGACCGCGAACGGCTGGACTCCCGAGTCCTCGCCAGGCTGAAGAACCTGTTCGCGGCGGCCACGAAGTTCCCGGTGCAGTCGATCGACGTACGGGAGGCGATCGGGAACTACGGGATCGACTCGGTGATCGTCGCCGGGTTGAACCAGGAGCTCGGCCGGTCCTTCAGCCGTCTCCCGAAAACACTGTTTTACGAGTACGACACCCTTCTCGAGCTGAGCCACTTTCTGACTACGTCCCGCACGTTCGAATGCGCCGCGTGGACCGCGGCGGACGTTGACCGGGTCTCCCGCCCTGCCTCTCCGGCTCCATCGAAACGCAGCTCTCGTGCGGGGGCCGCCACGCAGCCTGCTCGAGAGCCGATCGCGATCATCGGGATCGCCGGACATTACCCGCGCGCGGCGGATCTGGAAACGTTCTGGCGTCGCTTGAAGGGTGGCGAGAGCTGCATCACGGAAATCCCATCCGATCGCTGGCCGCTGCAGGACTTCTATGAGCCCGATCCGCAGAAGGCGCGGGATCAGGGGAAGAGCTATTGCCGGCATGGGGCGTTCCTGGAGGGCTTCGCCGAGTTCGATCCGCTGTTCTTCAACATCGCCCCCGCGGATGCGTGGTCGATCGATCCGCAGGAACGGTTGATGCTGACCACCTGCCGCGAGGCACTCGAGGACAGCGGGTATTCCGTGAAGTCGCTCGCCGACCTGTACGGCGGATCGGTCGGCGTGTTCGCCGGGGTCACGAAACTCGGGTTTCACCTGCTCGGCTCGCACCAGACGGCGGGATCGGTACGGCTGCCCCGTACTTCGTTCAGCTCCATGGCGAATCGAGTGTCGTTCCATCTCGACCTCAAGGGGCCGAGCATGGCTGTCGACACGATGTGTTCGTCTTTCGCGACGGCTCTCCACGAAGCCTGCGAGCACATCCGCCGGCAGGAATGTCAACTGGCTTTCGCGGGCGCCGTGAACCTCTACCTGCATCCACGCACGTTCGTGGACCTTTGCCACGACCGGATGGTCACCGGCGCATCCCGCATTCATTGCTTCTCCGCCGACGGCCAGGGCTTTCTGCCCGGCGAAGGCGTCGGGGCCGTGTTGTTGAAACCTCTGGAGAGCGCGGTCCGGGACGGCGATCAGGTCTATGGCGTCATCCGGGGGACTGGCGTGAGTCATGGGGGCAGGACGCGCGGCTATATGGTTCCGAGCCTGGTCCAGCAGCGCGAGCTCGTGCGCATGACTCTCGAGCGCGCTGGTTGGGACATCGACTCCCCGAGCTATATCGAATCTGCGGCAAACGGCTCGGCGATGGGGGATGCCATCGAATTCGAAGCTCTGCGCCAGGTCTTCGAGGATCGGGCGGTGCCTTGCGATCTGGGCAGCCTCAAGCCCCAGCTGGGCCATCTGGAGGCGGCGTCCGGGGTTTGCCAGCTGACCAAGGTGCTCTTGCAGATCAAGCATGGCGCTCTGGCTCCGACGCTGACGTCGGCCGGGGAGCTGGATCCGTCGCTTTCCTGGAGTGACGGTCCGTTCCGATTGACCACGGAAGCCAGGGCCTGGGACCCATCCGCCGGTATGCCGCGCAGGGCTCTGATTACTTCCTATGGTGCGGGCGGCGCTTACGCGGTCATAGCGGTTGAAGAATACGTGGAGCGAGCGTCCCGGCAGGAGCCCCGAGGACATGAAGAGCCGCGTGCGATCGTGATCTCCGCCAGAACCGAGCCGCAACTGGAGGCGTATGTTGCGAAGCTGGCGGCCTTCATTCGCGGCAACCGGGCGATCAGTCTCGACGATCTGAGTCACACGCTCGCGGTGGGGCGGGATGCCATGGATGAGCGGCTGGCCTTCGTCGCTCACTCCGTCGACGAAGCGGAACAGAAGCTCCAGCGCTTCCTCGATGGCGATACCGACGAAGACAGGTACCGGGGCACCGGCAGAAATCGCGGGGTGCTGGCCGAGGTCTTTTCCGATGACGACGAGCTGGGTGCGGCGGTGCAGAAGCTGCTGCGCGGTGGAAAGCTCTCCAAGCTCCTCAGGCTCTGGTCAAACGGCGTGGCCATCGACTGGAGCAAACTGTACGACGCCAAGCCGCACCGCCGCGTCAGCCTGCCGACTTATCCCTTCGAATCCCGCAAGTTCTGGCACACGGCCACGGTCGAAGCGCTGGACTCGGAAAATCCGGCGAAAGCTCCGAGGGCCGTTCACGAGCCGGAACGACCTTCGACGCTGGCCCGCACGGCCATCATCGACGCCGTCCGGGAGCTTCTCCTCATCGGCGAGAGTACTCCGGTAGACGAAGAATCGCCGTTTTTCGACCTGGGGCTCGACTCGATCAACGTCGTTCGCCTCATGGAGAAGCTGTCGCGAAAGCTCGGCATGCCGCTCGCCGAGACACTGATCTTCGACCATCCCACGATCGATGCCCTGGCGAAGCACATCGCCGGCCGCCGGCAGCCGCGGGAGGCAAGTGCGCCCGAGCCCCCGCCCCGGCACGAACCGGTGCGGGCGGCGGGCGGCTCGTTGAAAGACCGTCTGGGGGAACTGGTCAAACGGCATGAGGAAATCGTTCCGATCCAGATCGAAGGCGACGGGCCGATTCTCTTCTGCATTCATCCGGTCTCGGGAGATGTCGGTCTCTACTCCAAGCTCGAGCGATGTCTGGAAGGCAGGATCCGGCTCATCGGGATCAAGTCGCGAGGATTCCTCACTGCGGCAGACCCGCGGGAGACGATCGAGGAAATGGGGAAAGCCTACGCCCAGGTGTTGGCGGACGTCGACGGGGAAGGGCCTTTTCATCTGTTCGGAGCGTCGATGGGCGGCACGGTGGCATACGAATGCGCCCGCAATCTTCAGCGATCGGGCAAAAAAGTCGCGACGCTCGTACTGGGGGAGTCGCCGTTGATCGAGGTCGACGAGGATGCTCGCCTGTGGGAAACCGAGCACAGACAGAACCTCGTCATGAATGCCAACTTCCTGATGATTGCGATGTTGCACGTGGACCCCGAGTTCAGGGAAAAGAAAAGACTCGGAGAAGCCCGATGGCGGGATGTGGAGATCACCGCGGAGGAAGTCGGTGAATGCTCGGGAGAAGCGCTGGTGGATTCGTTGGTGTGCCTCGTCCGCGGCCGCGGCGTCAAGCAGGACGAGCGCATCCTGAAGCAACGTTTGCGGTCGATGGAGAAGATTCACGCCGCCAACATCAACAGCCTGGCCCGGTATCGCGCTCAGCCGCTTCCACAGCCGCACGAGCTGCGAGCCATTCTGATGCGCACGAAGTCGGCGCAAACGAGCTCCGCGGAGGTCTACAGTCCCGACTACCTCGTGAGGGTGGAGCGCGCGAAGGGCTCTCTGGCGCCCTTTCTGGCCGGCTGGGGGAAGCTTCTGCCGGAACTGGAGACTGTTGTCATCGAAGGGGACGACCACTTCGAATTGTTCAACGTGCAGCTCGGCCGCGAGGCGGTTGCCAATGTGATCGCCGACGCCATGAGGGCATCAGGGCGCACACGGCCCGCGCCGAAACCCGTCCGGACAGCCGGGGCAGGGAGGCGAGAGGCTCGAAGCACCGATATCGCCGTGGTCGGAATGGCTGGACGGTTTCCAGGCGCGGAGACCCTCGATGAGCTCTGGCACATGCTGAGAGAAGGCCGCCGGGCCTTCACGCCGTTGCCGGAAGAGCGCAACTGGAAGTCGGACAGCATCTACGATCCGGCGCAGCTTCCGCAGAAAACCTATGTGCGCAGTGGGAGCTTCCTGTCGGATATCGACAAATTCGACCCTGATTTCTTCCGGATCCTTGCGGGTGAAGCCGAGATGATGGAGCCCGCCGAGCGGCTCTTTTTGCAGACGGCCTGGCACGCGATCGAAGACGCCGGAGTAGATCCCTATCGTTTATCGGGAAGCCGCTGGGGTGTGTTCTGCGGGAGCGGCGGAGACTACACGTTGCATCTCAAGGAAGTGTCCGGGATGTCGATGCTCGTCACCAGCTCCACGATTCCCGGCAGGGTCGCCTATCAGCTGAACCTCACCGGGCCGTGCCATTCGGTAGATGCGGGCTGCGCTTCATCACTGTTGGCCATCGCGCAGGCCTGCGATCAGCTGGTACTCGGCAAATGCGACGCCGCCATCGCCGGCGGGGCCATGATCTATTCCACCGCCAATTTCCTCGTCACCGGTTGTCAGTACCAGCTCTTCTCTCCGACGGAACAGTGCCGCGCGTTCGATGCGCGTGCCGACGGCATGATGCCGGGCGAGGGCGTGGGAGCGGTCGTTCTGAAGCCCTTGCGCGCAGCAGAGCTGAACGGGGATCGAATTCACGGCGTGATTGAAGGGTGGGGAAACAATCACAACGGCAGAACCAACGGGATTGCCAGTCCGAGCGCTGCTGCGCAGGCATGTTTGCTCGCCGAAGTCTACGAGCGGTTTCGAATCGACCCGGCGACGGTCACGATGGTCGAAGCCAATGCGACCGGTACGCGGCTCGGAGATGCCATTGAGGTTCAGGCCCTGACGACGGCATTCGGCCCGTCTTCGGCACGGCGGCAGTACTGCGCATTGGGGAGCATCGAGAACAACGTCGGACATTCCTTCGCCAACTCGGGGATGGCTCATCTGTTCCGGGCGCTGCTTGCGCTGCGCCACGAGGAGATTCCCGCTACGGTCAACCTCGGGACACTCAATCCAGCCCTGGATCTCGCAAACTCGCCATTCTTCATCAATGACTGCACGATCCCCTGGCAGGCCGCACCGGAGGGCGTGCGCAGGGCTGCCGTCAACTCTCTGAGTGCCACAGGAACGAATGTCCACCTGGTCCTCGCACAATCACCGCAGCAAAGCGAGATGTCGGCCGAGACTCCCGAGCGGAGCCAGGCCGTCCTGATCGTGCTGTCGGCCAGGACGCAAGAAGCGCTGGCGCAGCGTTGCCGCGATCTCAGCCGGCGCGTGACGAGCGCGCCGGATCTCTCCTTGACGCGCCTCTCGGCCAACCTCCTGCTGAGACGGGCCCATTTTTCAGAGCGCTGTGCCCTGGTCGTGTCGAGTCTCGAGGAGCTGCAAGGCCGGCTGGCGATGGTCGCGCGGGGAGAGATACCGGACGATTGTGTGCTCGGGAGCGCCGTTCCGGCGATTCCTCCGCCGAACGGGGAGCATGGACTGCCTGCCCCAAAGCTGACGAGGGACGATCTCCTGCAACTCGCCTCGGCCTACGTCCAGGGAATCCGGCTGGAACTGACTGGACACTTCCGGCCCGAGGACATGCGCCCCCTGTCTCTTCCCGATTACCCGTTTGCCCGAAACCGCTATTGGGCGGGTGCGTCCGCGCCGCAGGATCCGCTGCCAGAGCAGTCCGAAGACGTCGCCGCGCTCCTTCAGCAGTTGATCTCCGAATTGACCGGTCAGCCGTCGCACGACGTGAACACACAGGACCACTTCAGCCGCTTCGGGATGGACTCGCTGATGAGCATGCGTCTGCTCGCGGCCGTGAACGAGCGGTTCCGTCTCGATCTCTTCCTGACCGACCTTCTTGAACTGAACAACATCGAGCGTCTGGCAAACCGCATCGAGCATGTTCGGAGTCGCCAGGCCCCTGAGACCCGGCCCCGACCGCGGCTGCCGCGCGGGCCGCATGCGCCCGAAGCGAACTGGTTCTTCTCCAGCCTGTCCCGATCCTCCGATGAGCTGCACTTCGCCAGCCGGCCGGTAAAGACCGGCCGTGCGAACGGCTCGCTTCCGGACGTGTCCTTTGCCGGAGCGCTGATCCAGAGCGGGGTCGCCATTCTGCGCGACGCCGGAACCGTGCATTTCGTGGCTCACGAATCCGTAGACATCGAGCGCATTCTGAGCTTGCTTCAGCCAGAACAGCTCGAATCGATGAGCGAACTGCCTGGAGGGATGTTGATTGCGCCGGAGTCGCAGGAGCAAGAACGCAGTTTGTACCACTCGGAGGTGATGAAGCAGTCTTCGTGGAACATCCACCACGTCTACATGTTGCCGGCACAGGAGATCGATCTGCCGGTCCTGGAGAAGGCCATGGCCCGTCTCCTGCGTGACCATGATCTGCTGCGAACGTATCACCTTCCGCTTCGTGGTGCGTGGTGTCAGGTCGTCGTTCCCGAAACGGTCCCTGACATCACGGTCGTTGATCTTCCCGCGGTCGAGGCCTTCCACGATCTCATTGCCGGGGAAAGAAACCGGCTTCTCGCTCCGGGGATGCCGTTCAAAGTCTGGCTTTGCCGGACGCAGCGCGCGGCATACCTGGGATTCGTCATGCACCATGCTCATGCCGACGCGTTCACGCCGAGCCTGATTTTCGCGGAGCTGATGGAGCATTACCACGCGCTGCTGGAAGGGCGGCCGCTCGGCACGTCCAATGAGGTCGAGCCCTATTGGCAATACGCACTGCGGCAATTCGACGGCGAGACTTACGCGGGGGGTGAGTCTCTTCAATATTGGCGGCATCACCTTGCCGCCGGATGGGAACCGACGCGCCTTCCCTATACCAGCGATCCCAACAGAGTCGATCGATCGCTCGCCGAGTCCGCGCGGCGGCATCTCCTGGAGTTTTCTCCGGCGGAGACCGCGGCGATCTCGCGTTTCAACCGCGATTTCGGAATCACCTACACGCAATTGTTCACAGCCGCGGTGACGCTCATGCTCGTTCGCGGCATGGGCAATGAGCGAGCCTCGCTTCAGTTCATCAACAGCCAGCGCGACAGGAAGTCTCTGATGCAGACGCCGGGTGACTTCACCAACGTCGCGTTTCTTTCACTCGCGTTCGAAGCGGATGGCGCAGTTCTGGATGTGCTGCGATCGATCAAGAGCAGCATCCTCAACGGCCTCCGCCACGCCAAGGTCCGCTTCTCCGACCTCTTGAGAATCACCGGCTTGAACGACTACGACAATTACTTCCGGCAGCTCAGCGACGTGACTATCGACAGCACCGACCTGGATGCCGGTTCTCCCGGTATGCACCATGGCCGCTCGATGCTCGCCGAGGAGCTGCTGCAGGAAGGAGAAGGCGCCGAAGACGAACAGGCTCTCGGCACCCTGTTTTTTCAGATCCTCAAAGCCGGCGAACGGATCCATCTCATTACCTCCTACCGCCGCCACCTGTTCCGGCATTCGGACATCCGGGAGTGTGCATCTCTGGTCAAGGACCTGGTGCTCGCGATGGTCGATGGTCCGGAACGGCCGGTCGGCGAGCTCCTCGCTTCGCGGGAAGACGACTTTGCGGAGTTGAGAGCCCGCTCCGCAGCCCATTTGTGGAACGCACCCCATCAGAAAGAGCCGCGACGAGCGCGTGTCATCGAGGCCCTGGAGCATCTAAAGGCTGGTCTCATCGACTTCAATGACGTCGACGAGATTCTGGGCAGCGCTCCTCGCGGTTACGAATTCCATTGACGACACAAGCGGAGAAGACGGAATGAGCCCCGAGCGGGAAAACGCGGGAAAGGCCGGAGTCGAGGCGATCGAGATGCCTATGGCTGCGGCCGCCCCTGAACGCGCTGCCGGCATCAGAACCCCGGATCGTCCCGAGGCGTATCCGCCGCTGGCCAAGGTGCCAGCAACGATCCCGGGAACGAGCGGGATCGTGGCCGGAATCAAAGCCGGCATGGCCTACAAACGCAAAGGCCTGCAGTACTTCGTCGAGCAGATGGGTCGCTACGGCAAAATCTTCAGGCATCAGCTCGGCCCCTATCCGGTGGTCGTGGTCGGCGACCACGAGGTCATCGTGCAGGTATTGAAGAATGAAGGGCGCTGCTGGTCTACCGCGCTGGCCGTCGAAAGAGTGACGCGGGGCTTGTCGTTGAACATTCCCGCCGCCAAGAGAAGCCGCCTGATGTCGCTGGATTTCGAGGCTCACCGGCAGACACGCAATCTGGTTCAACCGGCGTTCAGCAGCCGCGCCCTGTCGAACTATCTGACCATCATTGAGCAGGAGCTCGACCGGAGTCTCTCCTCCTGGCCGCGCAGCGGCGTGCGCACATTCAGGACCGAGGCGCGCAGAATCTTCTCCAGGCTCGCCGCGCGCCTCTTCTTCGGGATCGAAGATCCCGGCGAATCTGCACGCATTGAAACGGCGACTCGCGACTACTGGCAGGCGATTCCCGCAATTGTGAAGAGCCGCAGGCTGAATCGCCGATGGCGGCGTGGCCTGGAAGCCGTCGAGACCCTGAGCAGCATCATGTACGGGCTGATTCCCAAACGGAGAGTCGAAGGCGGCGACGACTTGTTCAGCCAGCTTTGCAGACCCGAAGGCAATAGGCAGAAGCTGGATGACGATCAACTGGTGGACTTGATGTTCGGCATGGTCTTCGCCGCGTTCGATACCACCACAATGGGCCTGACGAGCATGGTCTACCTGCTCGCGAAGCATCCCGACTGGCAGGAGACTCTGCGCGCTGAAGCGATGCAGGTTCCGGAGCACCCCACCCTCGCTGACCTGAACGGCATGGAGCAAACGGAGCGCGTCTGGAAGGAGACGCTTCGAATGTATCCGGTGTCCGCCATTTCTCCTCGCGTGTCCCTACGAGAATGCCGCGTCGGCCCTTACATGATTCCGTCGCGAACTCTCGTTTTCGCCTGTACGGGCCTCGTCGGTCTCGACCCCGCGTTGTGGGCCCATCCGGAACGGTTCGATCCCGCGCGGTTTGCTTCTGAACGTGCGGAACAGCAACGCCACGACTTCCTCCCTTTCGGTCTAGGTGCTCATTCATGTATCGGTTCCCTTCTGGCTACGCTGGAGATCAAACTTTTCTGGCATTTGTTCCTGACGCGATACCGATTTCGTCTCGCCGAGGACTACCAAGCGACGCACGAGTTGACTCCGTTAGGCTGTGTTTCCGGCGGAGTGAACCTCCGCATCGAACGTCTGCTGGACGTCAGAAATCCGCACCTCACTTAGGAGCGCGCACCCGGAGCGCGCATCAGAGTCAACGGTCATGAACTTAGAGGACATCCTTTCGGCATGCAGGCGCGGCATCCTGTCTCTCGACGCAACGGCAAAAGAGCTCCAGAAGCTGAAGCAGAGTCACCTGGATGATTACTCCCTTTCCGAAGCTCAGAAAGGCCTGTGGTCACTCCAGAAAATGTTTCCGGAGCTGCACGGATACAACGTTCCGATCTGCGTACGCGTTTCTGCCGAGTTGCGGCCGGACCTGGTGAAGCAGGCGTGCCGCCTTGCGGTGAAACGGCATCCCGTGCTGAATCACGTTTTCGCCGAGAAGGACGGCGCACCTCGCCAGCGGCCGCTCCCTTCCCTTCCGGTCGCGTTCGAATACGAGGATCTTTCACGGCTGGACCGCGGGCAGGTTCTCGCCCGCCTCCAGGGCAGGGTGGATGAAACATTCGACCTGGAACGGGGGCCGCTGTACCGCGTTCAGTTGTTCGCCGAGGCCGGCCAGCAGTCGCTGTTGCTGATCACCGCTCACCATCTCATCTGCGACGGTCATTCCCTCGCCCTCCTGCTGAAAGAGGTTCTCGGCGGCTACCGGAGCCTTCTCCACAATGCGGACGTTCAGCCTGAGCCACTGCCCGCCCGGTACAAGGATTTCGTCGACTGGGAAAGGAGCATGCTGGCCGGAGACAGAGGAGCGCGGAACATCGCGTACTGGAAGCGGCGGCTGTCAGGAAAGCTGCCTGCTTTGCGTCTGGGGTCTACACCGTTCGCGACCACGCCCGCGAGCATCGAAAGCTGTACCGAAATGCGCAGCTTGTCTCCTGAATTGAGCGAACGCATCAAGTCCCTGGCGGGAGAGCTCCGGATCACTGGATCGACGATCTTGCTGGGCGCCTACAAATTGCTGCTGGGCGAAACCTTTGGGCAGCGGGACATCGTGGTAGGTGTGCCCGCGACGGCACGCCCGGACAGTCGCTTCGATCCGTTGATCGGGCAGTATGTGAACCTGCTCGCGATCCGCAGCGACGTCGCAGGTCGGGAGCGCTGCACGGACTTTCTCGAAAAATTGCACGTCACGGTTGCCGAAGCCCTGGACCATGCACATCCGCTGAACGCTGTCGTGCGGGCTCTCGAGCTTCCCCGGGGGACGTTCCAGGGAGACCCCGTTCAAGCTGTATTCGCTTATCAGAGCTTCCTGCCTGGCGGCGATCTGACCGCATTGCAGGACGCCTTCGAGAGCGAGCTGCCTTTCGAGCTCGTCGAGGAGATTCATCAGGCTGCCGTCTATCCGCTCACCCTGGAGGTTGCCAACCGGAGGTCGGGGCTCACCCTGAGCCTCAAGTATGACTCTGCAACGATCGGGCGGAGCTCGGCGGCCAGGCTGACGGACAGGTATCTCCAGTTGCTCGCGGACCTGACCTCCGATCCGCGGCTGGCCATCCAGGACCTTGCCGCGGGCGACGCAGCTCCGGTGAAGATGGCGGGACCTTGCATTCACGACCTGTTCGAGTCGCAGGCCCTCCTGCAGGGCGAGCGCATCGCACTGCAACTGGGCAGCGAGACGCTGACCTATCGTGAGCTTCACGCGAGGAGTGACAAACTCGCCGCGTATCTGCAGCGTCAAGGTGTCTGCCCCGACTCTCTGGTCGCGGTCTGTCTCGACATCTCCCTGGACATGGTGGTGGCCATTCTGGCCGTGCTCAAAGCGGGGGGGGGCTACGTTCCTCTGGACCCGGACAATCCCGGCGATCGCCTTTCCTTCATGATCCGGGATTGCGATCCGGTGCTGGTCTTGACCCGCAGCGACATCGACCGGAATTGGCGGCCGTTGCCGGGAAACGACCCTCGGATTCTCCTGCTCGATCGCGAGTGGATCGACGTCGAACGTCACGCGAGCGGATCGCCGGTCCTCCGGAAGGACGTGACGGACACGAACCTGGCTTATGTGATCTATACGTCCGGCACGACCGGACAGCCAAAGGGCACCCTGATCGCGCATCGGAACGTCGTCCGGCTATTCTCCAGCACTTCCGAGTGGTACCACTTCGGTCCCGAAGATACCTGGCTGCTGTTCCACTCGTGCGCATTCGATTTCTCGGTATGGGAGATGTTCGGCGCTTTATTGCACGGCGGCCGGCTGGTCATTGCCCCGCACGGCGTCCGGCGTTCTCCGGAGGAGCTCTACCAGCTCCTCGTCGCGGAAAACATCTCGGTTCTCAACCAGACGCCTTCAGCATTTCATCGCCTGATTCGTCATGAAGACAGCGTGCCCTCGCCCGGCCTGCCGGCTCTCCGGTACGTAATCCTCGGCGGTGAGAGGTGCGATGCGCGCAAGCTCGCGTCCTGGTTCGGGAGGCACGGTGACGCCAATCCTCGCGTGATCAACATGTACGGCATCACGGAGACGACCGTGCATGTTACGTACTACCCGCTATCCACTGCGGATCTCGCAGAGACCGCACCGGGCAAAATCGGTGTTCCGCTTCCCGATCTGAGCATTCAGTTGTTCGATGAGCAACTGCGACCCGTGACGGAAGGTGAGCCCGGCGAGATCGTGATCGCAGGCCCGGGACTTGCGGAGGGATACCTGAACCGGGCAGATCTCACCGCAGAGAAGTTCATCACCGATCCGGCGGCGCCGGGAACCCG
Organism: Thermoanaerobaculia bacterium; assembly: GCA_036375075.1. Taxonomy (GTDB): domain Bacteria; phylum Acidobacteriota; class Thermoanaerobaculia; order Gp7-AA8; family Gp7-AA8; genus QHVT01. The sequence continues at coordinate 34,296 of DASUSN010000235.1, forward strand.
GTTGTACCGAAGCGGCGATCTCGCCCGGCGCTTGCCTGACGGCGGCTATGAGTATCTCGGGCGGATCGACCAGCAGGTGAAGATCCGCGGCTACCGTGTGGAGCTCAGTGAGATCGAGCACCACCTGAGCGCGCACCCGAACGTTCAGGATTGCGCGGTCATCGCACAGGACCGATCTGACAACCGGATCCTGATTGCGTATCTCGTCGGCGGGGATGAACCGCCCAACCGCCATGAGCTGAGGAGCTACCTCGAGGAAAAGCTCCCCGATTACATGATCCCGGCTCACTTCATCGTCGTGGACGGTCTTCCGTTGACGAAGAACGGAAAGACGGACCGCGCTGCGTTGGCGGGTCTGGAGATCCGCAGCACCGCAGAGAGAACGGGGATCATCCAACCGCAGTCAGACGTCGAGCGCAGGATATGGGAAGCCTGGAAGGACGTGTTGCACCGGGACGACATCGGCGCCGCCGAGGGTTTCTTCGAAGCCGGTGGCGACTCCGTATCCATCATCGTTCTTGCCGAGAGACTCAGCAGATCATTTGGAGTAAAGGTCGCTGTAGCCGCTCTCTTCAAACATACCAGCGTCCGGCAGATGAGCCGTCACGTTGAAGAGTTGCTCGCGCAGCACCGGGAGGAGCCTGGTAGCGGTTCGAGCCCTTGCTTCGACGGCGAGCTCCCTTACCTGGAGACCAGTCTCGCCGTCATCGGCGTCTCGTGCCGGTTCCCCGGCTCGGAAAACGCCGCCGAGTTCTGGCGCAATCTCGTCGAGGGCAAAGAGTGCTCCCGCCTGCCGGACGAACCATCGGCCGGTGGCCGATCTCCCGCGACAGATCCGTCCGTCGTTCCGCTGAGCTTCACGATCGCGGACAAGGAATGCTTCGACTGGGAGTTCTTCAAGATCCCCCGCACGACGGCCGAACTGATGGATCCGCAGTTCCGCCTGCTCCTGCAGCACTCGTGGCAGGCCGTGGAGGATGCCGGCTACGTGCCGGAGGATATCCCGCAAACGGCTGTTTTCATGTCTGCCGGCTTCAGTTCTCAGCCGTCAGTTCCCTCCCAGACTGGGCTCGTCAAGGCCCAGGACGCGTATCGTGCGCTCGTTCTCGCGCAGGGGGGCACGATTCCCTCCATGATCTCTTATCAGCTGGGACTGCGCGGACCGAGCCTGTTCCTGCATAGCAACTGCTCATCGTCATTGAGTGGTCTGTATCTGGCGGCTCAGTGTCTCAAAGCAGGCGACGCGCAGTGTGCCCTGGTCGGTGCCGCTACCTTGTTCGCTCCCTCCCAGCAGAGCTATTTCTACGAGCCGGACCTCAATTTCTCGCGTGACGGCCGTTGCAGGCCTTTCGATGCGGAAGCCGACGGCATGGTGCCAGGGGAGGGTGTCGCCGTCATTCTCGTAAAGAGGGCGCAGCAGGCGATTGCGGACGGAGACCACATTTATGCGCTCCTGCGGGGTGTGTGCATCAACAATGACGGCTCGGACAAGACCGGATACTATGCGCCGAGCGTCAAGGGTCAATCGGCTGTCATCTCCAAGGTGTTGCAGGCAACGGGAGTGGCGCCCGAGTCGATCGGTTACGTCGAGGCGCACGGCGCGGGGACGAAGCTGGGCGATCCCATCGAGGTTCTCGCCCTCAGCGAAGCCTATCGGCAGCATACCGATAAGAAACAGTTTTGCGGGATCGGATCGGTCAAGGCCAACATCGGCCATCTCGATACGACGGCAGGTCTGGCAGGCTGCATCAAAGTCCTCCTGAGCCTGCAGAACAGAACCCTTCCGCCGTCCATTCATCATTCGACCCCCAATTCCGAGATCGATTTTGCGGGATCGCCCTTCTATGTCGTGGACAAAGCGATGCCGTGGAGGCAGGGGCCCGGTCCGCGTCGAGCGGCACTCAGTTCCTTCGGTATCGGTGGTACCAATGCGCACGCGATCTTCGAAGAATTCGAGACCGCGCGCACACACTTCCAGAGCGCCGGCCCGTATCTCGTGCCTGTTTCGGCCAGGGATGACGACCGTCTGAAAGAAGCCGTCGAAACCCTGCGGGCATTCGTCGGCAGCTCATCGTCGATCTCTCTGGCCGACCTCGCCTACACCCTCCAGGTGGGACGCAAGGCAATGGAGGCCAGGGCGATCTTCGTCGTCATGCACCTCGGCGACCTGGAACAGCGACTGTCGGAATATGCGAGTGGCGCGTGGCCCGTCAGTGGCTGCTTCAAAGGAGCGGCGCGAGGAACCGGGGAGCCTGCACTTGCCGCGGAGGCGGTTCTGGAACTGCTCGCACGCCGGAAGTTCGAGGAGGTTGCTTCGTTGTGGGCCGAGGGGGCGCAGATTGACTGGAGCCTGCTGTACCACGGCGACCGGCCCCGGAGGATCAGTTTACCCACGTATCCGTTCGCGCGCCTGCGGACCGCGGCCGCTCGCGTGCAGGGTGGCGCCTCTTTGGAGGACGGGACGGGCGTTTCGCTGACGCCGGTGTGGAATCCCATCCGGATTTCAGAGAGCCACGATGCCGGATCGGCCGCCGGTCAGACGATCCTGATCAGCGGCGCGGATGAAGAAGCGAAAAGAGCGGTCATGCGGTGTCATCCGCACGCCCGTTACCTGACGGCGAGCTCGCAGGACGAGATCTCCGACCTGACCCGCCGGCTCCAGGGCGCCGGCAGAATCGATCGCATCGTTTCGATCGTCCCGAGCTGCGCGCTCCGGTCCCTGTCTGCCGATGCGCTGATCGACGCACAGGACTCCGGGCTGATCCATCTGTTTCGTCTTGCGAAGGCGTTGCTGTCTCTGCAATACGGGGAGCGAGCGTTGCACTGGACGATCGTCACCCATGGCGCGGCGCCGATTCCGCTTTACGAGCAATTGGAGCCTGCCCATGGAGGAATCCACGGCTGGGCAGGCTCGCTGGCTGAAGAGCTTCCGGCCTGGAATGTTCAGGTCGTGGATCTGGAGTCCGTCGTTTCTCCCATCGACGAAGCGTTCCGGGCTCCTCACCGGCCCAGTGGATGCGTAGTGGCTCGCCGCGGTACGGAATGGCTCGAGCCGTCGCTGGCCCGCATCGACAAGCTGGAGGCAGAGCGATCTCTCTATCGGGACGGCGGAGTATACGTCGTGATCGGAGGGGCGGGCGGCATTGGCGAGGTGTGGACCCGCTTCATGATCGCCAACCATCAGGCGCGAGTCATCTGGATCGGCAGGACCGAAGAGAACGACGAGATCCGGGGCAGGCGAGCAAGGACCGCGGTAGGGGAGCTCATCCCGGAGTATCTGCAGGCAGATGCGCGGGACCGGAGAAGTCTGGAACGAGCGTGCGCCGAGGTCAGACGCCGCTACTCCCGAATCCATGGTGTCGTTCATTCGGCTGTCGGGCCCTTCGATCGGAGCATCGCCACAATGGATGAGCGTTTGTTCCGCGAGATCCTGTCGAGCAAGATCGATATCTGCGCGAGGATGGTCCAGGTCTTCGAGCAGGAGTCGCCAGACTTCTTTCTGTTCTTCTCGGCCATGGCGTCGTTCTTTCGAAGTGGTGGCATGAGCGGTTATGTCGCCGGCAGCACCTTTGAGGATGCGTTTGCGCTGCGGCTCGCCCAGCAGTTCCCCGGCAAGGTGAAAGTGATCAATTGGGGGTACTGGGATCTCGGGGCCGGCAAGCAGTTGCCGGCGGCGAAACAGCGTTATCTGGCAGGGCGAGGGGTCGTACCGATCGAGGCCGACGCGGGGATGGCCGTTCTGTCGCAACTGGTCAGCGAAACACCAGTCGGTCAGCTCGGATACATGGCTTTGCGCAGTGCTGACGCGGCCGCGCTCAGGGCTCAGACCGAGACCGTGACGTCCCTCGCGACGACAATTCCGTCCTGTATCGGCCGGCTGAATGGATACGCCCGGACGTCTGCAGAGAGTCCCGGGGAAGTTGCGGCCGCAGACATGTTCCGCTGGCCGGAAATGGAAGACGTTCTGCTGCAGCTGCTTTGCGCCAGCCTGAGATCGCAGAACCTGATCGATGACGAGCTCGAGCCGGCGCCGGACGCATCACTGGCTCCCGCGCATCAACGATGGCTGAAGCAGAGCTGCATCCTGCTGCAGAAGGCGAAGAAGCCCGGTGCAAGCCTGGAGGAGTGCGGAGAAGCGTGGCAACGTCTGAGATCTCGCTGGGCAGAGGACCGGAGCAAAACCGCGGCGCTGGAGCTCGTGGAGAGATGCTGGCGCGCGCTACCCGACGTGCTGACGGGGCGCAGGCGAGCGACCGACGTCATCTTTCCCGATGGCTCGACACGGCTCGTCGAGGGTATTTACCGAGATAACCCGGTTTCGGACCTTTTTCACGATCGCCTGCAGAACCTGGTGCGCGGCTACCTGCTCGAGCGGGTCAGCCGAGATCCGGGTGCGCGCATTCGCGTCCTGGAGGTCGGCGCAGGCACGGGCAGCACCACCGTCGAGATCCTGAAAGCGCTCGGACCCTTCGCCTCGCACATCGAAGAGTACTGCTATAGCGACATCTCCAGAGCTTTTCTGGCGCGGGGCGAGAGGCTTCGCGCGAACGGCAGTCCGTTCGTCACGTGCCGGCTTTTCGATGTGGAGCGGCCGCCGGCGCAGCAGGATGTTCCGGCCGGTCACTTCGATCTGGTCCTCGCGACGAACGTCTTGCACGCTACGAAGGACATCAGGCAGACCTTGCGAAACGTGAAGGCCGCAATGCGTCGGCATGGACTGATGCTCCTCAACGAGATGAGTGACACATCCCTGTTCTCTCATCTGACGTTCGGCCTGCTGGATGGATGGTGGCGATTCGAAGATTCCGAGCTCCGCATGCCCGGCAGCCCGGGACTTTTCGCCGAGACCTGGGTCCGTGTCCTCCGCGAAGAGGGATTCCAGTGTGTCCGGCTCATGGATGACCAACAGAATCTGGGGCAGCAGGTCATCGCTGCTGAGAGTGACGGCGTGATCCGGCAGCACCGGCCGGAGATCGTGGACGTACAGACAGAAGATGCGGAAGCGGTGCGGTCTGAGCCGGCGGAATCAGCCGAGCTGGCACGGCTGCACTCCCAAACAGTCGTGCATCTCGGCAAGCTGATCGCGGAGACACTCGGGATCGACAGCCGCAAGTTGAGCGCGACCAGGCCGCTCGAAGAGTACGGGCTCGATTCGATCCTGATCGTGCAGCTCACCAACGCCCTGCGGAAGCAGTTCGGAGAGGTCAGCAGCACGTTGTTCTTCGAGGCGCAGACTGTCGACGCCGTCGCACACCGGCTGATCGCCACGCAACCGGAGGCCCTGCACAGAGTGTTCTCGCCCGGCCGGAGCACGGTCCGGACGGCGACCGGTACGGCGAAACACGGGGTGAAGCACGTCGAGCACCACACTGCCGCTCACCCCGGCAATGCCATCGCCATCATCGGCATGGCCGGGCACTATCCCAAGGCCGACACACTCGAGGAGCTCTGGAACAACCTCAGGGATGGCAGGGACTGCATCACGGAGATACCGTCCTCCCGCTGGGCGCTCGACCGGTTCTACATTTCTGACGCCGGGGAGGCCATCAAGCAGGGAAAGAGCTACAGCAAATGGGGCGGCTTTCTGGACGGTTACGCCAACTTCGACGCATTGTTCTTCAATATCTCGCCCCGCGAGGCGGCGATCATGGACCCGCAGGAGCGCCTGTTCCTGCAATGCTGCTGGGAGACGCTCGAAGACGCCGGTTACACGAGGCAGCGGCTGGAACGCGCCCATGCCAACAGAGTCGGTGTTTTCGCCGGGGTCACCCGTTCAGGATTCGGACTGTACGGGCACCAGCAATGGCAGCAAGGCGCATCGTCGATCGCCTACACGTCCTTCAGCTCCGTCGCGAACCGCGTGTCGCATTTCCTCAACCTGAATGGACCAAGCCTGCCCATCGACACGATGTGCTCGTCGTCGTTGACCGCCATACACGAGGCCTGTGAGCACATCCTGCGCGGTGAATGCGAGATGGCGCTGGCCGGTGGCGTGAACCTGCAGTTGCACCCTGCCGAATACGTAGTGCTCTGCTCCAATCGCATGCTCTCGCAGAGTGACCAGTGTAGAAGCTTCGGTCGCGCCGGTGACGGCTTCGTGCCCGGCGAGGGGGTGGGCGTCGTCCTGCTCAAGCGTCTGGAGAGAGCGATTGAGGACCGCGATCTCATCCACGCGGTGATTCGAGGCACCGACGTCAATCATGGCGGAAAGACCAACGGCTATCTGGTGCCGAACCCCGTTGCGCAGGGTGAGCTGATCAAAGGCGCGCTTCGGAAGGCCGGCGTTCATGCCCGTGCGGTCACTTACATCGAAGCGCATGGGACGGGTACCGAGCTCGGCGACCCGATCGAGGTCAACGGTCTTTGCCGGGCATTCCAGGAAGACACGAACGATCGCGGCTTTTGTGCTCTGGGCTCGATCAAATCGAACATGGGTCACTTGCAGGCCGCTGCGGGAATCGCGGGTCTCACGAAAGCGGTCCTGCAGATGAAGCATCGCCAGATCGCTCCGACTCTGCATGCGGAGGAGCCTAATCCCAACATTTGCTTCGAGAACACACCTTTCGTGCTGCAACGGAATCTGGAGAGCTGGCCACAGCCGGTGATGGAAGTCGATGGGAAGCGAAAGACATTTCCGCGAATCGCGGGGGTCTCTTCCTTCGGAGCCGGCGGCGCCAATGCACATGTCGTCGTCGAGGAGTACGCCGATGGGCATGCGGCCGGGCAAACGGCCGCGGGGCCATATCTCATCGTGCTTTCCGCGAAGAGCGAATCGCAGCTGAAAGCCTATGCCGTCAAGTTCTTGGAGTTCGCTCAGCGGCCGGCGCGGGAGCTCCCGGACCTGGTGAACATCGCATACTCGCTGCAGGTGGGACGCGAGGCCATGGAGTGGCGTCTCGCCTTCGCCGTGGAGTCGGTCGGTGAGCTCGAAAGCAGACTTCGGAAGTTCGTAGAAGGGGATTCTGCGGGCGTTTCCTGGGGCAGTTGCAGGAACAAGCAGGAGGCTTCCGGGCTGTTCATCACGGATGAAGACGCGCCTCAACTGGCCGCTTCCTGGATAGCAACACGGCAGTACGCGAAGCTCCTCGAGCTATGGGTCCACGGTTTTCCGGTGGACTGGGAGCAGTTGTACCTGGAGGCCAAGCCACGCCGGGTGAGTCTCCCCACGTATCCGTTCGCCCGGGAACAATACGGAATCCCGGTAGAGCCAGTACCGATCGGCAAGACCGCCTCGGCCGTCCTGCTTCATCCGCTGCTCCATCGGAACACGTCCAATCTTTCGCGGCAGCGTTTCACCTCTACATTCAGCGGCAACGAGCCCTTTCTGGCCGCGCATGTCCTGATGAACCGGAAGACCATGCCCGCGGTTGCCTACCTCGAAATGGCCAGAGAGGCGGTTGCTCGTGCGGCCGGTTCTCTCGTACGGTTCAATCCCGAGGGAAGCTCGACCATGCTGTTCAAGAACGTGGTCTGGCTTCAGACATTCGCCGTCGACGATCAGCCGAACGACGTCGATGTCGAGCTTTCGGTCGACGCGAACGACCAGATCCGTTTTTCCATCTCGACAGGAAGCGATCGCGCCGCCGGGGAAACGATCGTCCATTGCGAGGGGGTGGTGATCTTCGTCCGGCGCGAACAGGATCTGAAACTCGATCTCGCGGCGGTGCGAGCGAAGATCTGCGATTCGGAGCTCGCAACCGAATACACGCCCGCGGCCTGCTATCGGCTTCTGCGAGAGCGAGGAATGGACTACGGCCCGGCCCACAGAGGGCTGGAGGCGATCTATACCGCCGGCGGCGAAGTCCTGGCGAAACTGTCCCTCCCTGAATCCGCCGGGGCGGCCGGAAACCCATTCATTCTTCACCCGGGCATGCTGGACGCCGCGCTGCAGGCCATCATCGCCCTGGATGTTGCGCCGTCCGCGCCGTCGGTGCCATTCGCTCTGGGTGAATTGGCCGTTCTTGGTGCTTGTACGCCATCGATGTGGGTCTGGATCAGGCCATCCAGAGATCACCGGCCTGACGGTAAGGTGCAGCATTACGACCTCGATCTCTGCGATGAGCAGGGCCGCGTCCGGATACGGATGAGAGAGTACTCAACGCGGCCTCTGCCCGATGGGAAGGTCCTTCATCCTCTGGTTCATCGCGACGTTTCCGAAGGGAACGGGGAGCGTCGGTACACCACCGTCTTCAACGGAGCGGAGCAGGTCCTCAGAGATCACGTCATCCAAGGAGAGAAAGTGCTTCCCGGCGCCTGCTATCTGGAAATGGCACGGGCGGCCGCGAGTCTGACCGGCGATGGTGCCGTCATCGGCCTGAGGGACTGTACGTGGACGCGACCCTTGCGGGCCAAGGGTGAGGAGCCGCTCCACGTGACCATTCGCTGCGATGTTCAGGACGTCAGCATCTTCTCTCGACCGCCTGGCACATCCGAGCCGGCCGTTCATTTTCAGGGGTCCGTGGTCCGAGACAGAAGCAAGCTCGGAGCCTCGCCGCTACGTGTCGATCTTCAAGGCATCCGCGACCGCTGCGTCCGGCGTGGGGATGCCGAAGAGCTGGCGAGGCTGACAAGGCAGATCAGCCGGACATCGATCATCGGCCCGAGTTTCCAGGTGATCGAATCGTTGTCCTGCAACGACTCGGAAGCACTCGCCGCCATCGTGCTTCCGGCCACATGTGAGGAAAACGGCGACGGTTACGAGCTGCATCCGAGCACCCTCAGTGGCGCGATGGCGACCGTCGATTTCTGGTGCGCGCTCAGGAATCCGGAAGGAGAGCCTCGGTTCCCCTTCGCGTTGCGAGAATTGACGATCTTCGGAAAGCTTCCACGAGCCGCCTATGCACATGCGCGCATGGCGGCGGGCGAGTCGCTCTCCGACACGTGCCATGACATAGACATCGTCGATGCGGAAGGCAATGTAGCCGTATCGCTCCGCGGCTTCACGTCCCGACCTGCGCGTCGGACAGGGACCGCTTCCACGATCTTCATGGCTCCCTGCCGGCGGAACCAGGCTCTCCGTCAAAGCGCAGCGCATCGAACCGAACGGCCGGTCTTCGTGCTGGGCGAACAGGATTCGGGTATGAAGGCGGGCCTGCATGAGCGGTTTCCCGACGCCCTGATCACCGAGTTGCCTTTCATTGGCGAAAACGCGGTAGCCGGAATCCAGCAGAATTTCGTTCACGTCTACGAACAGATTCAATCCTGCCTCAGGCGGAGCCCGGAGTTTCCGCAGCCGTTTCTGGTGCTGCTCCCGGACGATGAGAATGGCCACGCCCATGCCGCTCTGTCCGGCCTGCTGCGCACGGCGCGGCTGGAGAGCGGAAAAATACGGGCGAAGGTACTCACCTACGCACGGCAAGCGACTGCCGGTGATTTCCTGTCGAGGGTCGAGGAGGAACTGCAGGACGCCGGGCCGGATGTGGAGGTGTTTCTCGATGCTTCCGGGGTCAGACGCGTAGGCGGACTCGCCGAGATCGAGTTCGCCCGCGAGGGAATGGGCGTCCCCCCCTTGCTCCAGGACAACCCGGTCGTCTGGGTGACGGGTGGCATGGGGGGATTGGGGCGAGAACTGGCTCGCCATCTCGCCACGACCCGAGGCGTGCGGCTGGTCCTGACCGGCCGATCGGCGTTGGATGCAGATGCCGAGGCCTTTCTGCGGGAAGTCCGTGACCAGGGCGGAGACGTCATCTTCAGACAGAGCGACGTCGGGAACGAAGAAGACGTGCGCGCGATGGTGCAATTCATCGCCACGGAATTCGGCGCCCTCGACGGCGTCGTACACATGGCCGGCGTGGTCCGGGACGATTACATCGCCCGCAAGTCCACAACCGAGGTCAAACAGATCCTGACCCCGAAAGTCGACGGTCTGTTAGCCATCGACGAGGCCACTCGACACCTCCCGCTGAAATTCATCGTCCTTTATTCATCCATTTCCGCGTGGGGAAATCCGGGCCAGTCGGACTATGCCGGGGCGAATGCTTTTCTGAACGCATTCGCGAGCCACAGGAACCGCCAGGCTGCCCTGGGCCTGCGTTCGGGCGTGACGTGTGCGCTGATGTGGCCACTCTGGAGCGCAGGCGGTATGCGGAAGGAACGCCAGAGCGAATTGCTCATGGAGCAACGCACGGGCCTCCGCGCCATGGACGTTCCGAGCGGCCTCCGTATTTTCGAACGGGCGCTGACGGCGGGTCACGATCAGGTGCTCGTCGCGCCGGGAAACCCGGAGAAGATCCGGGCCTGGTTCGGCCTGTCTGATGTTCGAACCGGGACGCAGCCGTCGCAACCGCTCGAATCCGGCGTGCCGGCGAAGGAGGAGGACGAAGGCGCGCTGCGCGACGCCGTTTGCCGGCAGGTGGTCACACTCGCGGCCCGGTTGCAGAACATCGAGCCCGAGAGAATGGACTTGAGCACGAGTCTGCCGGAGTACGGCTTCGATTCGATCGCCTTTACCGAGCTCACGAACCTTCTGAATCGTCTTTACAAGCTCGAGCTCCTGCCTACCGTGTTTTTCGAGTATCCGACCGTGCGGTCTTTCGTCCGATACCTCGTCGATCGCCATGGGGCCCTCCTGCGCGACAAGCACTTCCCCGTCCCGGCCGGCGCGAATCAACCCGAGGGGCAGGCGGTACCGAAGCTCGAGGTCCGGGATCGCCGCGCGCTTCGGCCGGGCGCAGAGCCAAGCCACTCACGCGCCGATGCTCTCGCCCGGGCTCGAGACCGGGAACCGATCGCCGTCGTCGGAATCAGCGGCAGATTTCCGGGCTCGTCGAACCTGACCGAATTCTGGGCGAACCTGGAGAATAGCCGCGACCTGATCAGCGAAGTCCCCTTGCAGCGGTGGGATTGGCGGAAGTACTACGGAGACTCCGAATTCGAAGCCGGCAAGACGAAGGTCAACTGTGCCGGTTTCATTGCCGATGCCGATCGATTCGATCCCGCATTCTTCGGGATCTCTCCGCACGAAGCCACTGCCTTGGACCCGCAGTTCCGCCTTTTTCTGGAGACGGCCTGGGCGGCGATCGAGGATGCCGGATATCGGGCCAGTACGCTGGCCGGGAGCATGACGGGCGTTTTCGTCGGTGTCACGACGTCCGACTACAGAGACATGTACCGGCAGGCCCGGGCCGGAAAGGATCTCGAGCTGGGGCTCTCCCATTTCATGATCGCCAATCGGGCTTCTTTCATCTTCGATTTCCACGGCCCGAGTGAAGTGATCGATACGGCCTGCTCGAGCTCCCTGGTGGCCGTTCATCGCGCCGTGGAGAGCCTGCGCTCCGGTGCCTGTGAGGGCGCCCTCGTCGGCGGGGTGAACATCATCGCTGATCCGGTCGTCACGGTCGCTGCCAGCCAGGCGGGCATGTTGAGCGAGGATGGCCGCTGCCGCACCTTCGATCGACGCGCCGCTGGTTATGGCAGAGGAGAAGGTGTGGGCGCCGTCTATCTCAAGCCCCTTTCCCGGGCAATCGAAGACGGAGATCATATTTACGCGTGCATCCGTGGCAGCGCGGAGAATCACGGGGGCAAGTCCTCTTCGCTGGCCGCTCCCAACCCCAAGGCGCAGGAACAGCTGATCGTTTCGGCCTACCGGTCGGCGTCCGTCGATCCGAGCACGGTCACTTACATCGAAGCGCATGGAACCGGCACCCGGATCGGGGATGCCATCGAGGTTCAGAGCCTCACCGGCGCTTTTGCAGAGCTTTACCGTCAGTGGGATCTGTCTGCGACCGCGAAGCCGCACTGTGCTCTCGGATCGGTGAAAACCAATACCGGCCACCTCGAGGCCGCGTCCGGCATCTGCGCCCTCATCAAGGTGCTGTTGATGTTCGCGCACCAGCGCATCCCGGGGAATGTTCATCTGCACGAGCCCAATCCTTATCTGGTCCTCGACGGCAGCCCGTTTTATCTCGCCCGTCAGACCGAGGACTGGGTGTCGCTGCTGGATGAAGATCAGAATCCTCTGCCGCGGAGGGCGGGGGTCAGCAACTTCGGCGTTGGCGGCACGAACGTCCACGTGGTGCTGGAGGAGTACATCCCGGATCGGCCGGCCCCGGATCGCCGAAGCGCGAGCTCGACATGCCCGATCGTTCTCTCCGCGAACAACTCCGACCGGCTGCTCGAAGCCGCACGGAGGCTGCATGCGTTCGTAGCGCAGGGCCCATCGGCGACCCTCGATGAGATTGCGTATACGCTCCAGGTCGGCCGCGAGGACAAGCCGGAGCGGTTGGCTCTGACGGCGAGTAGCAAGCAGGAGCTCCTGGAAAGGCTGGAGCGATTTCTGGAATCACAGGCCCCCGGCAGCGGTATCTGGCGCGGACGAGCCGACCGGGAGCCTCGAGTCATTGCGCTTTTCGCAGGAAACAATGTCGTCAGGGAAGCCGTCGGGAAATGGTTGGCTGAGGAGAGCTGGAACGAACTGCTGGAGCTGTGGGTCAACGGCCTCAATGTGGATTGGAGACAGATTCATGAATCTGCCCGTCCGCAGCGCGTAAGCCTTCCCACGTACCCATTCGCGGGAGAACGATACTGGTACACCGACCGCGAGACGGCGGGAGCGCCGATCCTCGCTGTTGATTCGATCCATCCGCTTCTGCACCGCGATCTTTCCGGCCACTCCCGGCTGCGCTTCAGCACCACTTTGACAGGGCACGAGTTCTACCTCACCGATCACGTGGTGGGTGAGGAGAAGATGCTGCCCGCGGTTGTCTATCTCGAGATGGCGCGCGCCGCATTTCAGGAGCTCGAACGCTGCCCGGCAGGTTCCCACGTACGGCTGCGGGACGTGATGTGGCTTCGGCCGGTAACGATCGGCAACCGGAGTGAGGAGTTGGTCGTCTCTCTGACTGCACGAGACGGCGACGCATTCCGCTTCGAAGTCCTTTCCGGCGTTGACGGATCCGTGCCGCACTGTCAGGGGATCGCGGAATCTGTGCCGTATCGCAATGCGCGCGACGTGGTGAATCTCGCAGACGTGCGTGCGCGATTGGAACGCCACCGCTTCAGCCGCGAGCAGTGCTATGACGTTTTCGAGAGAATGGGGATCCATTACGGCCCTGCCCATCAGGGTCTGGAGGTCGTTTTTGCGGGCCGGGGTGAAGTGCTCGCCAGACTGAGTCTGCCCGAAGCGGCCTCTGAGACCGGACCGGACTTCGTGCTTCATCCGGCTTTGCTGGACTCAGCTCTACAGGCGACCGCCGGCCTCATCCTGGCGGAACACGCCGAGCGCGAGTCCCCGGAGGAACCGCTCCTGCCGTTTGCAATGGATGATCTCGAGATCTTCGGGCCGTGCACGTCTTCCATGTGGGTGTGGATCCAGACTGCGGTGAACAGCACCGGCGAGGCTCGCACCCGCAAGCTCGATCTCACGCTGTGTGACGACGACGGCAATGCCCTGATCGCGATCCACGGCCTTTGCAGCAGGTCCATCGATCAGGGAGCGCTCGACCGGGGCATCACATTGGCGCCCGTATGGGATCCGGTGGCGGCGCAGAGCGGCGCACTTCCTGCGGCGTCGGACCAGATCGTGGTCGTCGGCGGAAGCGATGCCCAGCTCGACGCGATCCGGACGGTGTGCCCGCAAGCGCGGCGCTTGCGAATCGAGCCGGATGCCTCGCCGGAAGCGATCTTTCAGGTTCTGCGTGCCGAAGGCCCGATCGATCACATTGTGTGCCTTGCGCCCGATGTCCCTCCGCCGTCGCTGACCAGTGAAACGCTGATCGAGACGACGGGCGCATTCGCAACCCTGCTCTTCCGTCTCGTGAAAGCGGCCCTCTCCCTTGGGTACGACGCGAAGCCGCTGACATGGACCGTCGTCACCACCGAAGCTCAGGAGGTTACGGCGAGCGAATCATTGGATCCCGCACAGGCGGCGGCGCACGGCTTCATGGGATCGCTTGCCAAAGAGCAGCCTCAATGGTGCATTCGGATCGTCGATCTGGAAAGAAGCGCGACACTGCCGGTCCCGCAATTCCTTTCGCTTCCGGACTGCTCCTCCGGCGAGACCCTTGCCTGGCGGGGCGGTGAATGGCACGCACTCTCGCTGATCCAGGTCGACGGCCTCACCGACGCCGATTCCCTTTATCGGAAAAACGGGGTGTACGTGGTGATCGGTGGCGCGGGAGGGATCGGCGCCATCTGGACCAGGTTCATGATCGAGCGGTATCAGGCGCACGTCTTCTGGATCGGCAGGCGCGAGCTCGATGTCGCGATCCGCGACAGGATGATAGAGCTGGCAAAGCTCGGCCCGGCACCGGAATACATACAGTGCGATGCCACGAGCCGTGACTCCCTGCAACAGGCGTACGCCGCAATCAGACGGCGGCATCCGCACATCCACGGCGTGGTGCACTCGGCGATCGATCTCAGGGACCGGAGCCTCGCCAACATGCGCGAGCCGGACTTTCGTGCCGGTCTGGCTGCCAAGGCGGATGTCTGTGTTCGTCTCGCGCAGGTCTTCGAGAGAGAGCCTCTGGATTTTGTGGCGTTCTTTTCCTCCCTGATCTCGTTCAGTCGCAACGCCGGCCAAAGCAACTACGCGGCCGGCAGCACTTTCGCCGACGCATTCGCACGGCGGCTCGCACGAGACTGGCGGTGCGCGGTCAGGGTCATGAACTGGGGCTACTGGGGTCATACAGGCGCAGTGGCCCATCCGTTTTACCGGCAGCGCATGGAACAAGGGGGCCTCGGCGCGACCGATCCTGACGAAGCCATGAGAGCCCTTTCGCGACTGCTCTCGAGAGACTCGGCCGGCCAACTCGGGTTTGTGAGGATCCTGCGCCCCGAAGCATTGGAGCAGTCGATCGTCGACCGGCACCTGAGGCTGCAACAGCTTCCTGTGACCATCGCACGCTGCTCCGTCGATGCCGATGCCCGCTCGCATCAGGCCGCGGAGCTCGACAGAGCATGCGAGGATTACGCTTCACAGTGGGCAGCGCTGGATCCGCTGCTGATCCAACAGATCCGCGGTCACCTCCCCGAGCTGAGGTCGACCCTCCGGAAGCCGGGCGGATCACGGCCGGGACAGCATTCCGGTCCCCACGAACGATGGGTTGTGCGAACGCTGGCCCTTTTCGCTGACGAGGAGACGGAGTCCATCGACCTCGATGATGCGTGGAAGGAGTGGGAGGGCCACAAACGATTCTGGATATCCGATCCCGCCAGAAAGGCGGCAGGCGAACTGGCCGAAGCGTGTTGCCGGTCCCTGGGCGATGTGCTGGCAGGCAGGGCGAATGCGACGGACGTCCTCTTCCCGGCCGGATCGACGGGATTGGTGGAAGGCATTTTCAATGGGAATCCTGTCGCCGATCACTTCAATGCCGCCGTTCATGACCTCGTCGTCGAGTACGTCCGGCAGCGTCTCGCCGCCGACGCCGAGGCACGCATCCGCATCATGGAGATCGGCGCTGGCACCGGGGGCACGACTGACGGGCTGTTGAAAAAGCTCGCGGCGTTTTCGGCGCATGTCGACACATATGCATTCACCGACGTCTCGCAGGTGTTCCTCAAGCAGGCCGACGCGCGCTACGCCAAGGTCTACCCGTGGTTCCGCACCCGGGTCTTTGACATAGAACGCAATCCCGAAGAACAGCACATCGACATCGGCAGCTTCGACCTCGTGATCGGCGCCAACGTAGTGCATGCGACACGAAACATCCGGCGCACGCTGCGCAACGTCAAAGCGACATTGCGCAGAAACGGTTTGTTGCTGCTAAACGAGCTGAGTGCGTTCTCATTGTTCTCTCACGTCACGTTCGGACTCCTCGATGACTGGTGGTCTTACGAGGATCCGGCGCTGCGCATACCGGGTTGTCCCGGGCTGGCACCGCAGACCTGGACGGCGATCCTGAAAGCAGAGGGGTTTCACGACATCAGTCATTCGCGTGGCAGAGCACTGGCGTTGGGGCAGCAGATCATCGCGGCTTCGAGCGATGGTCTCATCCGGCGAACGGTTGTCGATCGGGGACGCGGGGCACCACTATCGGTGGAGACGGACAGGGCTAGCCGGTCTGATCTCGAGGGAAAGACGATCGCATTTCTCATCGAGCTCGCCGCCCCGGTGCTGAACGTGCCGCGCAAGGCGATCGATCCCACGAAACCCCTGGACCTCTACGGTCTCGATTCCATCCTGGTGGTGCAACTGACGAATCTGTTGCGCGAACGGTTCGAGGGAATCGGCAGCACGCTTCTGTTCGAAGCGAAGACCATCGCGGCGCTGGCGGGACATCTCATCAAAACGCAGCCGGCTGCGGTGATGCGGCAGATCGGTCATGTCGAGACTCCTCCCGCGGACACAACGCACGCCGGCGCTGCGCCTGCTGACCAGCCCCACTTGACGTCTCCCCAGTTTCCCGCCATTTCCACCGGCGTTACCGAAGGGCGCCGGGGCGTCGAGATCGCGGTAATCGGATTGAGCGGACGTTATGCGGGCAGCAGGGATGTCGATGAGCTGTGGGACAACCTGCAAGCCGGACGAAACTGCATCTCCGAGATTCCGGCAGACCGCTGGGACTGGCGTTCCCACTACCATCCGGAGAGCGGAAAAGGGAACGGGATGTACACCAAGTGGGGAGGATGGATCGCGGACGCGGACAAATTCGACCCCTTGTTCTTTCACATTTCCCCTGAAGAAGCGGATCGCATGGATCCCCAGGAGCGAATCTTCCTGGAGACTGCCTACGCGGCGATCGAAGATGCCGGGCATACCCCTGCCACGCTCAGCGAGACTCGTCGAGTCGGCGTCTTTGTGGGCGTGATGAACAGCGACTTCGGGCCATCAGCCAATTACTGGTCCATCGCCAATCGCGTTTCCTATGTGCTGGATCTGCAGGGACCCAGCCTGGCGGTGGACACGGCGTGCTCGTCTTCCCTGACCGCCATTCATCTGGCCATGGAAAGCCTGTCGCGCGGCTCATGCGAATGCGCGATCGCGGGAGGCGTGAACCTGATCCTTCGGCCGTCTCACTACCTGGGGTTGACGCGAATGACCATGCTTTCCGCGACCGACCGCTGTTCGCCCTTCGGGGCGGATGCCGACGGCTTCGTCGTCGGTGAGGGCGTGGGCGCGGTCGTGCTCAAACCTCTGGCACAAGCCATGGCCGACGGTGACCACATCTACGGAGTCCTCAAGGGCAGCAGTTTGAACGCAGGCGGAAGGACGAACGGCTATACCGTCCCCAATCCTCTGGCCCAGGCGCGGTTGATCGCCGAGGCGGTCGAGGCTGCGGGAGTGGACGACGGGTCGATCAGCTATCTGGAAGCTCACGGAACGGCGACACCCCTCGGCGACCCGATCGAGATCAGCGCTTTGCGAAGCGCCTTCGGGTCATTCTCCAGGGATCGTCAGTTCTGTTCGATCGGTTCGATCAAGTCCAACATCGGCCATTGCGAAAGCGCTGCTGGCGTCGCCGGCCTGACGAAGGTGCTGCTTCAACTCCGGCACGGCCAGCTCGTGCCGTCGCTGCACGCCGCAGTCACGAATCCCGAAATCGACTTTCCGGACACGCCCTTCTTCGTGCAGTCGCAACTCGAAGAGTGGCAGCGTCCCATTCGGGACTACGGGAGCGGACCGGAAGTGCGTCCACGTCTGGCCGGCGTCTCATCATTCGGCGCGGGCGGCGCGAACGCTCACGTCATCGTCGAAGAATTCACCGCGGCCGTGGAGCCTGCATCCCACCGAGCGAAGCAAGTGCACGGCATCGTGCTATCGGCCAAGACCGCCGAAGGTTTGAATGAAGTCGCCGGCCGGCTGTATCGATTCCTCGAGCGTCGACCGGACACATGCCTCGACGCGATCGCCTACACCCTTCAGGTTGGCCGGGAGGCGAAGGCGTACCGCCTCGCCTTGTCAGTCGAGTCGATCGGGGAACTGAAGGAAAGGCTGGCAGCGGTACTGGCGGGCCAATCGGACCTCGCGAGCGTCTACCGCGGCAGCGTGCAGCGCGGCCAGACCTGGGAATCCCTGTTCCAAAGCGACGGGGCGTTGGTGGCTGCCGTGGAGAGCTGGCTGCAGAGACGAGAGATCTCGAAGCTCCTCGAGCTCTGGGTCAACGGAGTGGATTTCGACTGGAACAAGCTTTACCGAGGAAAAAAGACACGCCGGGTGAGTCTCCCCAGCTATCCATTCGCGAGGGAGAGCCACCGGCTCGCTTTTGAGGATGTGCCGGCGAAGGCCGCTCCGCCGCATCGCGATCTCTTCGACTTCGTCAGCCGGCAGGATCGGTCGACCTTGCATGGGACTCCGGTTTTCCTCGCAGACCACGTCGTGAATGGCCAGGAAGTGGTGCCTGCCGCGGTTCACCTTGCCCTGGCCCACGCGGCCGTTCTGAAGTCCTGCCGTGATTCTGATGACGTCCTGGTCCGCCTCCATGACGTCGTCTGGATCGAGCCGATCGTGGCGGAGGCCGGCGCTTGCGACGTGGATGTCCGGACTACGCGTGGAGAGGATGGCGCGATCCGCTTCGAGATCAGCACACGGGACGGATCCGACGGACAGCCACGGGTACGAAGCATGGGGGCCGCCGCCCTTTGCCGCCGGAGTGCCGCACCGCAGGTCGACGTTGCGGAAATCCGGACGAGACTCACCGCCGGCTCGGGAACCGTCTTCGACGGCGAACGATGCTATGCGGCATTCCGTGAGATGGGCGTCGAATACGGTCCCAGTCATCGCAGTCTCGTCGACGTCTACGCCGATCGTCACGAGGTGCTGGGGAAGCTCCGCTTGCCGGTCGAAGCCGCGCATACTCTCGACCACTGGCCGATTCATCCGAGTCTTCTGGACGGCGCATTGCAGGCGTCGATCGGCCTGGCGCTTTCGCGAGCGTCCCTGCCGGCAGGGCCTCCATTCTCCATGGACCAGCTCGAGGTCCATGGCCCCTGCGAAGCATCGATGTGGGCGTGGGCACGCTATGCCGGGGAGGATAGCCCCGGCGCGAAGCTCGATATCGATCTGATCGATTCGGCAGGCCGGGTCCGTCTGCGTGTAAAAGGAATCGCCGGCCGCGCGGCCGGGCATCTCCGGGAGCGGGACGAGGTGTTGCGGACCAGCGGCAACGATGCGCAGAGAGTCCGTGTGCAGCGTCATCTGCGCAATCTCTTCACGGATACCGTGCGGGTGCCGCCGACGCGTTTCCAGGACGACGTCCCGTTCGGCGAGTACGGTCTTGATTCCCTCAAGAGCATGCAGATGGTCCGCGAGCTGGAACAGGTCTTCGGCCCGCTCTCGAAGGCGCTGTTCTTCGAGTACCGGACGCTCGAACGACTCGCTTCCTACTTCCTGGAGCACCACGCACTCGGGATCGAAAAACTTCCCAGCCTCGATGGGGCCGAGCGGATCGGCGCGTCGGAAGCCTCCATCCCGTTCCGCACCCTCGGCCGCGGCTGGCCGACACCGGTGCCCCACGCTGCCTCCACTGGGGACATTGCGATCATCGGTCTGGCCGGCCGCTATCCTGGAGCGCGAGATATCCGCCAGTTCTGGCTCAATCTGCGCGAAGGCAAAGACTGTATTACCGAAGTCCCCGCCGAGCGCTGGGACTGGCGAACGTACTGCACGGGCGACGGAGCACGAGCCCACGCCAGCCGTTGGGGTGGATTCATCGACGGCGTTGAAGAATTCGATCCGTTGTACTTCAGAATCTCGCCGCGGGAAGCTTCCGTGATGGACCCCCAGGAGCGGCTCTTCCTGGAGCACGCGTGGATTGCACTGGAAGATGCGGGGTATGCGCGCCATGGACTGCCGGAGGATGCTGACGGATCCTGCCGCGTGGGCGTCTACGCAGGCGTCATGTACGGCGAGTACCAGCTCCTGGGCGGTGGGAACAGCTTTGCCAGCATCGCCAACCGGGTGTCCTACGTGCTGGACCTGCACGGCCCGAGCCTGACGGTCGATACCATGTGCTCCGGTTCCCTGACCTGTCTTCACCTGGCGGTGCGGGACCTGAGGGACGGTGTGACCAGTATGGGCATCGCCGGCGGGGTGAATCTGAATCTTCACCCCGACAAGTACGCGAATTTGAGCGAAGCACAGTTCCTCTCCAGACAGGGCCGGTGCCGTCCATTCGGCGCAGGTGCCGATGGCTATGTTCCGGGCGAAGGCGTAGGCGTCGTCGTCTTGAAACGGCTCGAAGACAGCGAGCGGGACGGCGATCACATCTATGGGGTGATCAGAAGCACCGCCATCAACCATGGTGGGAAGACCGCGCGCTACAGTGTGCCGAACCCGGACGCTCAACAGAAGGCGGTTCGCCAAGCCTTGGCGGAAGCAGGAATCGCCCCCAGTGCGATCAGCTATCTCGAGACCCACGGCACGGGCACGGAGCTGGGAGACCCCCTCGAGATCGCCGCCCTGGCCGGAGCATTTCGAAACGGCGGTGGATCGGATCGGACCTGTTGGATCGGCTCGGTCAAATCCAATATCGGACATTGTGAATCGGCGGCCGGCATCGCGGGACTGACCAAAGTCCTCTTACAGATGCAGCATCGTCAGCTCGTTCCTTCGCTGCATGCCGAACCGGCCAATCCGAACATCGACTTTGCCGTGACGCCTTTCCGAGTCAACCGCGAACTGAAGGAGTGGCCGTGCCGGGTCGCGAACGGGAAGGCATTGCCGAGGATCGCCGGCGTTTCTTCGTTCGGGGCCGGTGGCTCCAACGCCCACGTGGTGATCGGAGAGCACCAGCGCAAACCAGCAATCGGACGTCCACAGCCGTCGGCGGTATCCGTTGCGATCGTGCTGTCGGCCGCAGACGAGGAGCGGCTGAGGGCATACGCGCGGAAATTCCTGACCTTCGTCGAGGACGAGACGAACGGCCAATCCTCCGCAGACTTGCGAGACGCCGCCTACACACTCCAGGTTGGCAGGCGCGAAATGCCGGAACGGCTGGGCCTCATCGTCACTTCATGGGATGACCTGGGCAAACAGCTGCGGAAGTTTCTCGCGGGAGTGCCGGACGATGAGGCCATCTTCCGGGGCAGGGCAGAGGGCGGCGAGACGAACGGCCGGGCGGAAGCAAACGGTAAACAGGCGGCGGTGTGGGCTCGCGAACGTCATGATGAACGGCTTCTGCGTGACTGGGTCCGGGGCCGGTCTGTCGATTGGAGCCTGCTCTATACCGACGATCCCCCCAGGCGTATGAGCCTCCCGACTTATCCGTTCGCTCAGGAGCGGTGCTGGATCCGCGCCGATGAGCGTCCCGCGCGCGATTTACCGCTGCCGGCCACCGCCCCGGGATTGTTGCTCGCGCGCCCGATCTGGAGACCTGATCCGATCGCGGCGCAGGCGCCGCAATCTCGATACGCGGCTCACGTAGTCCTGTCGTCCCTCGGCGATCGGTTGCCCGCGGGTCTGGTCGAGGCGGAGCTCGAAAGCTGTCGCTGCGTCGATCTTCGCTCCCGCCATGAAAGTATCGATTTGCGATTCACCGATCTTTCCGTTCAGGCGTTCGAAACCGTGAAAGATCTTCTAACGCGAGACTCGCAAGGACGCCGTCTCGTTCAAATCCTGATCGGGGAGAGCTCCGAACAGCAGCTTCTGATGGGACTGGCGGGCCTGCTCAGGACAGCGCACCTGGAGAACCCACGATTCTTCGGCCAGATCCTCGTCGTGCCGGATGACGAGGATCCCGGAAGCCTGCTGCAGAAGCTCGAGGAAAACCGCGAGCGGCCGGAGGACACGCTGGTCCGCTACTTCCGGAACCGGCGCGAGACGTTGTCCTGGGAGGAAGTAGCGTTCTCCGAAGGAGTCCGTTCGCCGTGGCGGGACGGCGGGATCTACGTGATCACAGGCGGGGCAGGGGGAATCGGATTCCTGTTCGCGGAGGAAATTGCCCGCCGCGCGAAAAACGCCACGATCATTCTGGCGGGACGGTCCGACCTCAATGCACGGCGTGCCGAAGAAATTCGAGCCCTTGCCACCAGAGGCGCGACTGTCGTTTACCGGCGTGTCGACGTGAGTCAACGGAGCCAGGTACAGGATCTCATCCAGGAGACGGTCGCGAAGTTCGGCGCACCCAACGGAATCCTGCACGCCGCCGGCGTCATTCAGGACCAGTTCATCGTCAACAAGTCTGTCGTCGAGCTCGAATCGGTGCTGGCGCCCAAAGTCACCGGTGCCGTTTTTCTGGACCAGGCCACACGCGATCTCGATCTGGACTTCTTCGCGCTGTTCTCTTCCGGCGTCGCAGTCGCCGGAAACGCCGGACAGGCGGACTATGGGACGGCGAACGCATTTCTGGATGCGTATTCCGAATACCGGAACGCATTGCAACTCCGGGGTCAACGCCGTGGACGGACACTCTCCATCAACTGGCCTCTGTGGCAGGACGGCGGGATGCGTTTGGACGGGGAGATGGAGCAGTACATCGCTCAGGTCACGGGGATGCAGGCCATGGGGGCATCCCAGGGACTGGCCGCTTTCGAACAGGCACTGCATTCCGGAGATCCCCAGGTCCTGGTGCTGTCCGGATCGCTGGAGCTGCTCAGACAGGGCCTGATGGGCAATCAGCCAGCCGGCCCAGCCCCGGCGCCGCCTCCACAGGAGGAGGTTGTTTCCCCGACGCTCCTGGACGATATCGTGCTGCGCCTGAAGCAATGCTTCGGTGAGATCGCCGGGATTCCCATCCGGCAAATCGGTTCTGACGAGCCCCTCGAGAATTACGGCATCGATTCAGTGATCGTGAGCCGCATGAACCTGGAGCTGGCGCGGGCGTTCGGGAACATCTCGAAGACGTTGCTGTACGAACACCAGACCCTTGCCGCACTGGGCTCCCGTCTCATCGACGAATATCCCCGGCAGTGCAGGGAGTGGGCCTGCAGCGAGCGCGCAGGCCGTCCGGAGACTCCGCCGCTTTCGATGTCCATCGTGCACGCATCGCCTCGGTCCCCCGCGTCATCTTCACGGATCGCCCAGGAGCCCATCGCAATCATCGGAATTGCGGGACGCTATCCTCAGGCGAATGACCTGCAGCAGTTCTGGTCGAACCTGAGGAACGGGAAGGACAGCGTTGTAGAGATTCCTTCCGACCGGTGGCCAATGAGCGGGTTCTATCATCCGGATCCCGATCATGCCGCACAGTCGGGACTCAGTTACAGCAAATGGGGGAGCTTCCTCGAAGACCACGACGCCTTCGACTCGGTGTTTTTCAAAATTTCGGCGCGTGAAGCCAAAATGATGGACCCGCAGGAGCGCCTGTTCCTGCAGACCTCCTGGGAAGCGCTGGAAGACGCGGGCTATACGCGGAGCAGTCTGGAAGCGGCCTGCGGGCGCCGTTTCGGCGTGTTTGCGGGCATTACGAAAACGGGCTACGAGCTCTATGGCCCCGAGTTACGACAGCGGGGACATCTCGTGTACCCGCATACATCCTTCAGCTCGGTCGCCAACCGGGTCTCCTACTTTCTCGATGTCACCGGACCGAGCATGGCCGTCGATACGATGTGCTCCTCTTCCCTTACCGCGATCCACGAAGCTTGCCGTCATCTGCACCTTGGAGAGTGCGGGATGGCTCTTGCCGGTGGAGTCAATCTCTATCTGCACCCGCTGTCCTACATCAAGCTCTGCTCCGGACGCATGCTGTCCGCCGATGGACGCTGCAGGAGCTTCGGCAAGGGAGCGAACGGTTTCGTCCCGGGTGAAGGGGTTGGGGCGGTCGTGCTCAAGCCCCTGTCCCGGGCGATCCAGGACGAGGATCACATTTACGCCATCCTCAAAGCGACCCACGTCAATCACGGCGGCAAGACCAACGGGTATACGGTTTCCAACCCGGTCGCGCAGGCCCGGCTGATTCGTGAAGCGCTCGAGCGCGCCGCCATCGACGCGCGGTGGGTCAGCTACATCGAAGCCCACGGTACAGGCACGCTCCTGGGGGACCCTGTCGAGATCACAGGTCTGACCCAGGCATTCCGCAAAGACACTGAGGCCAACGGCTTCTGCGCTTTAGGGTCCGTGAAGTCGAATCTCGGCCATCTGGAGGCCGCCGCCGGCATCGCCGGGTTGACCAAGGCGCTGCTGATGCTCGAGCACGGGCAACTCGTGCCGAGCCTCCATGCGGAGGAAACGAATCCGAACATCGATTTTGAAAATACGCCTTTCGTCCTGCAGCGGCGGCTTCAGGATTGGAAACGCCCCGTCGTCGAGATCGATGGCGAACCGAGGGAAGTGCCGCGGATCGCGGGCATCTCCTCCTTCGGCGCGGGAGGCGCCAATGCCCACGTGATCCTGCAGGAGTTCAGAAAGTAATCCGATGGAAAAACCGCACGGACCTGGCGAAGAGCATCCCGCCCGCCTGATCGTCATCTCCGCATTGGACTCGGAGCGGCTGGAGGCTTACGCCAGGAAGCTCTTGGACTTCGTGAGCCGCCAGCTTGTCGAAGCATCGGCCGTTCGTTTGTTGGATCTGGCCTTTACGCTCCAGATCGGACGCGAGAGCATGCCCGAGCGCGTCGGGTTCCCGGCTGCCTCAATGGAAGAGCTCCGGGAGTTGCTCGAGCGATTTCTGGCGGGCGATCCGGCCATTCCAGGGCTGCGCAGGGCACGGGTCGCCACGCCGCGGGATCTCAGCAGGGAAGATCGCACACCGCTCTCGTCGGAAGTTGCGACCCCGGCCGAGCTACTGCGCCGTTGGATCGAAGGGCAGGCTGTCGACTTCCGTCTGTTGTACCGCGGCGAGCAGCCTCGGCGCATCAGCATCCCGACCTATCCATTCGCGGCTAACCGTTACCGTCTCCCGGACCTGGATCGAAACGAGACCCCTGCACGCGGCAAGATCCAATTGAGCAGTCCGGGGAATCCCGGCGGCCCGCCCCACATGGCCACGGTCTTGGCTCCTCCTCGGACGAGCCCCTCCGCGACTCTTCACCCCGGCCAGGACGGCGTCGCCCGGATCACGGTGGGCACTGAGGGGCGCTACGAGGCTACGCCGCAGGCAGTAGAGGATCTCGCGCGATGCCTTCTTGCCGCACAAGGCGACCGGCGGACGAAAGTCGTCCTGCTGGAGGGGATCGAGTCGGTTTCCCTTGCGGCCGGAACCGCGAACGACGCTCGCGCGCTCCACCAGCAACTCGGCCGGCTTCTCCTGGATCACAGCACGCCAGTCGTCGCCGTGATGAAAGAGGAAGGCCGGTTACCGGGCTGGCTACTCGCCTCCCTGTGCGATCTGGTGCTCTGCAGCGAAGCTCATCTTTACCGAAGACGAGACTGGAAAGCATCCGGCGGCGAGTGGCTCCTGTTGAAGGAGCGGTTCGGTAGCCGCATCGCGCGAATGCTCCTGCTCGACGACGGGGCGGCTTCAGGTGCGGACTTGAAAGCCTGCGGCCTGATGGTCACTAGTGCAACGGAAACCGACGGCTGTGTGGAACAGCTGGCCGCACAGATGGCCCAGGCTCCCCGCCAGTCGCTCATCGAGCTCAAGAAGCACTTCGCCCGAGACATGCGCAGTCATTGGGAGACATTCACCGGCCGGGCCGCAGATAGCCCCCATCGGGAGCCCTTCTACGAGAACGGCGTGAAGTCAGAAGGATCAGCATTCGACATTCCGGAGGACCGTGAGCAGGACGTGGTGCAGCTCGGCGTACCGGCACGGATCGGACTCTCGTCTTCGCTGGTCCGGGTGGAAGCGTATGCGAACGGGGTGGTCAGCATTGCGCTCTGCGATGAAGGCGGACGAAACATGTTCTCGCCGGAGCTCGTCGCGGCGGTGACGGAAGCCTTTGACCACGTTCGCGCAGTGCCCCATTACAAAGCCGTGGTGTTGGCCGGATCCGGTGAGTATTTCGCGAGTGGAGGGACCAGGGAGGGATTGTTGGCGATTGCCCGGGGCGCGGCGCGCTTCACCGACGCCGCGATTTACCGTTTACCGCTCGACTGTGAATTGCCGGTAATCGCCGCGATGCAGGGACACGCCGCGGGCGCAGGCTGGGCCATGGGATTGTTCTGCGACCTGGCCATCCTCGCCGAGGAAAGCGTTTACCACGCCCCCTACATGCAATACGGCTTCACCCCCGGTGCCGGCTCCACCCTCATCTTTCCTCACCGTCTGGGACCGGAACTGGGTCGTGAGATTCTCTTTACGGGGAATCCATACAAGGGCCGCGAGCTCAAGTCGCGAGACGCGAGCATCACCGTGCTGCCGCGGGCTCGGGTTCATCGTCATGCGCTGTCGATCGCTTCTCGGCTGGCCATGGCCTCGAGACAAGCGCTGATCGGGCAGAAAGCCGAGCGGAGCGGGAGCCTTCGCGAAAGGCTGGATGGCGTCATCGAGCGTGAGCTGGCCATGCACGAGCTCACCTTCGTGGGCAATGGAGAGGCTGCCGAGAGGATCGCGAATGGGTTCGGGACACGGGCCGCGTCTCTCGCATCCGCACAGCCCGCCGAACTGCCCGGGTCCGGTCCGCGACGCGAGCCTTCTGCAGAGGAGGTGCTCTACTCGCTGTGCCGCTCTCTTGCGGAAGAGTTGCATTTCGACGTCAGTGAGATCCGTGACGACGTGAACTTCCTCGACATGGGCGTCGATTCGGTGACCGCCGTCATCTGGACGCGAAAACTAAGGACCCACGTCGGCCTGCATGTGGAAGCGGCCACGATTTACGACCACCCCACGATTCGAGATCTCGCTACCCATCTGTTGTCCCGGCTTTCCGAACGGACGATGCTTCCACGCTCGGAGGGTTCACACGAGCTCAGCCCACTCGGTGCCGAGAACGGAGCAACGGCGGCCGCGAGCAGCCTTTCCGGTCCAGGTTTATCGCGCGCCGCCGAACGGCGGGACTCCGGCATCGCCATCATCGGGATGGCGGGACAGTTCCCTGAGGCGAGAGACCTCGCCGAATTCTGGGGAAACCTGGATTCCGGGAGAAACTGCATTTCGAAAGTCCCGGGCTCCCGCTGGCCGCTGGATGCGTTTTACGATCCCGATCCTCGCGCGCCGGGCAAGACGAACTGCAGGTGGATGGGCGTCCTGGACGACGCCGATCTCTTCGATCCGCTCTTCTTCGACATCTCGCCACGCGAAGCCGAATTGATGGACCCGCAGCAGCGGCTCTTCCTGCAGGCTTGCTGGCATTGCATCGAAGACGCGGGATACCGCCCTTCCGCTCTGTCCGGCAGCCGGTGCGGGGTTTTCGCTGGGTGTGCCACGGGCGACTATGCGCAACTCTCCACCGACGGCGGGCGGTTGAACGCGCAGGGATTCACGGGCGGATCGGCGGCGCTCATCGCGGCGCGGACTTCGTACTTTCTCGACCTCCAGGGGCCTTGTCTCTCGATCGACACCGCCTGCTCTTCGTCGCTGGTGGCGATTGCCCAGGCTTGCGACAGTCTGATCCTCGGACAGTGCGACCAGGCACTTGCCGGCGGTGTCTGTGTGCTGGCCGGCCCGGTCATGCATATCCTCGCCAGCAAAGCGGGCATGCTGTCACCGAACGGACGCTGCGCGGTCTTCGATCAGAGCGCCGATGGGTTCGTCCCCGGTGAGGGCGTCGGGGTTGTGATGCTCAAACGCCTGGAAGACGCCGTCAGAGACGGCGATTCGATCTCCGGCGTCATCCGCGGCTGGGGAGTGAATCAGGACGGTAGAACCAATGGCATCACGGCGCCCAGCGCCGATGCTCAAGTGCGGCTGATGGCCGATGTACATCGACGATTCTCGATCAGCCCTGAAGAGATCCAGGTCATTGAAGCACACGGCACGGGAACGAAGCTCGGTGACCCCATTGAAGTGAGCGCGCTGAAACGCGCATTCGCCGGCGTGGCCGACTCACACCGCTGCGCGCTGGGCTCCGTGAAAAGCAACGTCGGACACCTGCTCATGGCCGCGGGTATTGCCGGGGTCATCAAGGTCCTGCTGGCCATGAAGCACAAACAGATCCCGCCCACCGTTCACTATCGGCAGTTGAACGAGCACATCGATCTGACCGGATCCCCGTTCTACGTGAACACCGAGCGCACGGCCTGGGAGGTACCGCCCGGACAGCCGAGGATGGCCGGGATCAGCGCGTTCGGCTTCAGCGGGACCAACGCACATCTCGTCATCGCGGAACATTCGGAACCGGCCGTTGCCGCGGAACGCCATGCACCGCAATCGCCTGTGGCCATCCTGCTTTCCGCTGCCAGCGAGAAGAGTCTCCGTCAGTGCGTCGAGAATCTCTGCAAGTTCCTCGACCAGCCGGAGGCGCCCGATCTCGAGGCACTGGCCTACACTCTCCAGCTCGGACGAGATGCCCTGGGCGAGCGTTTCGCCGTGGTCGTCAGCTCGATTGCCGAGCTCAAAGACAGGTTACGGGACTACCTCGAAGATGAGGAGACGCGGATTCCCGGAATCTTCCGCGGACAGGTCAGACGCGGGCAAGCGGCCGAACAACCGCTGGCCGGCGCGGTCGAGGAATGGCTCCGCCAGCGAAGGTACGAGAAGCTCCTGGACCTCTGGGTAAACGGCACCGATTGCGACTGGAACAAGCTCTATGGGCCGGTCGCTCCGCGCCGCCTGCGTCTCCCGCTCTATCCCTTCGCGAAGACGTCCTACTGGATATCGAGTCTGAATCAAAACCGGCCTGCTGCCAGTCCTGGCAAACCGGCAACCCGTGCGAGTGGCGGGACCGGAGGTCGGCGAATCTGTGTGATCGGTGCGGGCCCGGCCGGTCTGGTCATGGCCAAGTCCTTGTTGGAGGAAGGCCATCAGCCGGTCGTCCATGAAACGCAGGAGTCGCTGGGTGGCATCTGGAACGTCAGGAAGGGAAAGACCGCGGGTGCCTACAAAAACACCCGGTTCCAGACTTCCAAGTACACCAGCCTCTTTTCCGATTTCGACCCCCCTCTCACATCGGATCATTTCTATGCGACGGAACACCTCCAGGAGTATCTGGCCCGGTACGCTGCCCAGTTTCATCTGAGCTCGTCCATCCACTACAACTCAGAAGTGCTTTCCGTTCGCGCCAACGAGAGCCGGTGGGATGTCCTGGTACGCAGCGGCGGGTCCGCTCCGGCATGGGAGACCTTCGACGGCGTCGCGCTGTGCAACGGCTTGTACTGGAAGCCGTTCACGCCCCACGTGAAGGGCCTCGATGCGTTCCGGGGAGAGGTCTTTCATGCCGGCCAGTACTACGACAGCGGCATCTTCGACGGCAAGCGCGTGCTCGTAGTCGGAAACGGCGTGAGCGGGATGGACATTGCAGCCGAGGCGTCGCGGAGCGCGGCTGAAGTCCACTGGAGCATGCGCTCGCGTAAGCTGGTCATGCCGCGGATCGCCGGTTTCGTGCCGAACGATTTCCTGTCCCCGGCCAGTCTCCTGATGTGGGCCGACGCGGGCCTGATGCTCGAGCGTTTGCGGCGGTCCATGCCACAGTACTTCGATGCGTATCAGCAATCGGGCCTGATGCCGGGCCCCGACGATCTGCGGCGCAATCCCATCGCGCACATCAACGACCAGGTGATCCCCCTGGTCGCGGAAGGACGGATTCGCCCGATCGTGTCGGCCATTGAAGCATTCCGTGGCAATGAGGTCCGCTTCGCCGACCCCTCGCAGCCCCCCGTGCACGTCGACACGGTCGTCTTCTGCACCGGCTATCAGACCGGGGCCGCGCACGGCTTCCTGCCGGATATTTCAATCCCCGCCGACTTCTCGATGGGGATCTTTTATGAACGCAACCCGACCCTCGTGAATGCGTCCTGCCCGTTGCCGGTGGCGTTTTCAGGCACGTTCTACCATCCGGAGATGATCTCGCGCTGGTATGCGCGGCTCCTGTCGGGAACCGATGCGCTCACCGAGAGCGAATTGCGACGGCGCATTACGGAGGACCATGTCGCCATCAACGGCCCTCTTGCGTGTCTCCAATTCGGGCTGAGGCTGGGCCTGTTTCCCAGGCCGGATCAGGAGTTCAATGAGTTCTGGCGCCTTCTGGGCTACCCGTCGTTCCCGGCCATCTATCGCCTGAGAGGCCCGCATCCGGACCAGGAGGCGGCGGAACGTTTGAAAGTGCTGGTCGATCAGCGACTCTTCAAGCATGCCGGCGATGATCAGTCATTACAGGAAGTCCGGTATCGCATCCTGGCGGGCCTGGGAAAAGAAGCACTGGACCGTCTGCACGACCGCAACGAGATCACAGGTGCGGATTTACGCGAGGCGGCGCTCCGTGTGAACGAGGCGATTCATCTCGATTGGGAATCCCAATACATAGCGAAAGGGACACGCCGTTCCGGCATGCCGGCAGATCCGGTACCGCCGCAGTCCGAGTATTACCGGATCCTCATATCGCGGCTGAGGGACGGTGTTCTGGATGCGGACGGATTGGTCGAAGAGCTCTCCGGCCGGCCGGCGTAGCAGCGCGGACAGACTATGGAGCCGAAGACGCCATCCTCCGTTGCCCACCTGGTCGATGAATTGAAGGCCGGCCTGCTCTCCGATGACCAGGCGATGACCGCGCTGTCCGCGTTGCATAAGAGCATTCGATCCTTCGAAGCGGATGCTCCACGGCCCGTGCATCACAGCAGTCCCTCCTGGAGGCCGCAACCTCCGTCACCTGGCGCGCAAGGCGAGCCGGCCGAGTTGCTGGTGGTGCTCAACTTCTCACGGATCCCGGTTCGGAACATGCCCTTCCTCGAGTCGCTGCAGAAGCGGTCCCGAATCCAGCGGCAGATCGATCTGTGCGACTCCGACGAGCTCTTGCTCGGGCTCGCCAGCCCGGCATCATCGACCTTCGCCGGGCACGCCTTCCTGACCGCTTTGGATGACCGCAGCATTCGTAGCGCAGACGTTTTGATCATCGAATCACGGGAACAGGATCAATCCGTCCCGGAGGCCGTCTTTCTCGGCAGATGCCTTTTCGCTTTTCTCGCCATTCAGCGGGTCATGAAGTCGCTTCCGGCGGCGGCCGTCCGCTACCTCAGCGTGTCGGATGAGCGGGGCATGTTCTCACTGTCCGGCGTGCTCACCGGCCTGTTGAAGACCGTCGTGCTCGAGAACAAGAGCAGCTCGGCAAAAACCCTCTGGCTCGCCGATCTGCAGGCGCGGCCGGCACGGGCTGCCGACATCTGCTCTGAGCTTCAAGCGATGATGCCGGGACACTACGAGGAAGTCTCGCTCGAGAGCGGTGACCGGCGGGTCAGGGTTTTCCAGGATTGGCAGCCCTGCGATCTTCGCGATGAGTCGAGCGCCCCGACCTTCACCGCCGGAGACGTCGTTCTGATCTCCGGCGGCCTTGGCGGAATCGGCCGGCTGCTGACGGCCGAGCTGATCGAGCGCTACAACCTGAAGTGTGTCGTCTTTGCCAGGTCGGGCAGAAACGAGCTGCCGGGCGATCTCCAACGTTTCGTCCGGCAATACGCCTCCAATCTGATCTACGAACAAGCCGACGCGTGCGACCCGGATCAAGTCCGCGCGCTGTTTGCGAAAGCAGACGCCGCCTTCGGGGCCGTCAACGTGATCATCCACGCGGCGGGCGTGTTTCGTGACAGTTGGATCGTCAACAAAACCTTGCCGTCGGTACGCGACGTCATCCGCCCCAAGATCCTGGGTGCTCATTACCTCGATCATTGCTCCCGGGACCGGGGGCTCAAATACTTCATCAACTTCTCGTCCATCGCCACTCATCGGGGCAGCATCGGGCAGGGTGACTATGCATTGGCGAACTCCTTTCTGGATCACTTCGCTCATGCCCGCGAGGTCTTGCGAGCAGCCGGAGAGCGAGCCGGGAAGTGCCTATCCATCAACTGGCCTCTATGGCAGGACGGTGGCATGCATCCTCGTCCCGCGGTTGCCGAGCGGCTCCTGCGGCGCGGAATCACGCCGATGGGTACGCGCGAAGGTCTGGCGACCCTGCGGTTTCTTCTCCGTGGAAGCGGCGGTCAGTTCATGGTGTCTTCCGGCGACATCCCGGATCCAGGGACGTCCCGCAGCGCTCCGGAAACCACGGTGAAGCGTGATTCGTCCGAGGCCGCCATCCGACAGCAGTTTCAACTGCGCCTTACCGGCATGGTTGCGGAGATCACGAAGGTCGATTGCGATGACATTCAGGCCGACCGGCATTTCGGCGACTACGGGTTCGATTCGATCAGCCTCACCGAGCTCGCAGGCAGAATCACCGACGAGTATCCGTTCGTCGATCTCGATCCGGCCACGTTCCTGGATCATCCTTTTCTGAACGACCTGTGCGGCTTTCTCTTCGAGAGACACGCGCAGGAGTTTCTGCAGGGTTCCGGCGGAAGGCAGAACGCCGGCCTTCCCAAGGCCGAATCGTCCGTTCAGTACGGCGCGAGAGCAGGCGCTCGCCGGCAAACTTCCGAGCCGGCGCCGTCGTACGCGCGGTCCGGGGACATTGCCATCATCGGAATCGGCGGCCGAATGCCCGGCTCACGGAACCTGATCGAGTTCTGGACCCATCTCCTCGAGGGGAGGTCGTCCATCGAGGAAGTGCCCATCCAGCGATGGGATTGGCGTGCGTATTCGGGAGACCCAAAGCAGGGAGACAAGACGGATTGCTTTCACGGCTCCTTCCTGAGGGACATCGAGTGTTTCGATTACCGGCATTTCGACATCTCCGCCAGAGAGGCGGAGTTGATGGACCCCCAGCAGCGGCTGTTGCTGGAGGCCACATGGGAAACCCTGGAGAATGCAGGCTATGCTCCCGGCTCTCTATCCGGGCGGAATGTCGGCGTCTTCATCGGGGCGGAGAAGCATGACTATCTGCACATCATCAGCGCGTCGGGATGCCCGCTCGACGGCTATATCAACACCGGCAACGCGCATTCGATCCTGGCGAACCGGCTCTCCCATTATTACAACTGGAAGGGACCCAGCAGTGCGATCGACACGGCGTGCGCCAGTTCATTTTCAGCCATCTTCGAGGCGGTCAATTCCATCCGTAGCGGGCAGTCCGAGATGGCTCTGG
The DNA here is from genome assembly GCA_036375075.1 of Thermoanaerobaculia bacterium. Taxonomy (GTDB): domain Bacteria; phylum Acidobacteriota; class Thermoanaerobaculia; order Gp7-AA8; family Gp7-AA8; genus QHVT01. The sequence continues at coordinate 67,161 of DASUSN010000235.1, forward strand.
CCGGAGGCGTCAACGTTCTTCTGAATCCCGGTCTCTTCGTCGTCAACCGGAAGCTGGGGATGTTCACCAACGAGCGAATGGTGAAGCCTTTCGACAAGTCGGCGTCCGGTCACCTGTGCGGAGAGGGGTTGGGACTGCTGCTGCTGAAGGACCACGCCGCCGCGGTACGAGATGGCGATCCCGTTTACGGGGTCATCAAGGCAATGGTGGTGAAGCACGGCGGCAAAGGAGTCTTTCTCACCGCGCCCAATGCGGGCTCGCATGTCGAGGTGATCCGGGAGGCGCTCGCTCATTCGGGCCTCAGCCCCGCTGACATCGACTACGTGGAGGCGCAGGGTACCGGCGACCGCGTGGCCGACACGACGGAGCTCAGGACGTATCAGAACGTCTTTGCCGGGCGGGCCGCGAGTCCCATCCGCATCGGCACGGTCAAAGGGCACACCGGTCATTTCGGAGCGGCGTCCGGAGTCATTGCGGTCATCAAGGCGATCCTGTCGCTCCGGAACGACTGTCTGATCGGGGTGAAGAACCTCGAGGTCCTCAACTGGGACGCCAAGGACGGACCGTTCGCCGGGGAGGTGCTGAGCGCGAATACCCCCTGGCCGGCCCCTGAGTGGAAGGCGGGCAAAGCTGTGCCGCGCAGGGTCGGCGTCCATAACTTCGGCTATGGCGGGATCATTGGACATCTGGTCCTGGAGGAAGCGCTCGACCGCCACGACCGCTCGAGCTCCTCTGCCAGCCAGGTCATCCCGCTTTCGGCGCGAACGGAAGACCAACTCCTGGCACTGGCCTCGAGCCTTCTTCAGTTTCTCGAGCGTGATGAGCAGCGACTCCTCGGATTCCAACAGATCGGGCTCGAGGACATCGCCCATACGCTGCAGACGGGCCGCGAGGCGATGAAGGTCCGGGCCGCCTTCGTGGCCGACGGGGTGGATTCGTTCGTCACGATGCTGAATGCGTTCGTCTCCGGCCGCAGGACGCCCGGGATCTTTCATTCGGGGGATCTCGACGCGGCAAAGCACACCGACGGAAAGCTCTCCAGGATCGCGGAATCGTGGGTCTCGGGGGCCGACGTCGACTGGAGCTCGTTACACCGCGGACCGAAGCCGCGACGGATCGGCCTGCCGACATATCCGTTCGCCAAGCGACGGTGCTGGGTCGCTCCTCATCCCTCGACGGACAGACAAACGACCGCGAGTGACCATCTGCATCCGCTGGTCCATGAGAACACCTCCAACTTCCTCGAGCTCGGATTCACGTCCAGATTCACAGGGAGCGAGACTTTCTTTACGGACCACGTCGTCGGCGGAAAGCGAACGCTTCCGGCCGCGGCATTCCTGGAAATGGCCCGCTTCGCGGCCGAGCAGCTCGATCCCTCCGCTCGAGGCGGGCGCGCCGACCGCCCCAAGGTCGTCCGGTTGAGAAACCTGGTGTGGAGTCTCCCGCTGATCGCCGGCGATCGCCCGCTGCAGGTTCAGCTACGGCTCAAGCAGAATGCCCGCCGTCAGGTCGTTTACGAAATCAGGGCGGAAGATGCGTCGTCCCATCACCAGGGCGTCGTGACCTTCCCGGACATCGAAGAGGTGAGGTCGATCGATCGCGAAGCCCTGCAGGCGAGGATTGGCCGCCGGCGCTACACAGCAGCACAATGCTATCGGACGCTGGAGTCGCTCGGCGTTCTTTACGGTCCTGCGTTCCAGGCGATCCGCTCGCTCAGTGTCTGCGGCGACGAGATCCTGGCGGAGCTTCGGCTTCCGTCCGCCGATCCCGGGTTGAGCGATGCGCTCAGGCTGAGCCCCTGCATGACCGACGCGGCCCTTCACGCGGCGGTCGGTTTTACCATGAGCGATGAGGGGTCCGCGCCCGGCCTCTTTCTGCCGTATGCGCTGGAAGAAGCCGACATCATCGGCAGCTGTCCGTCGTCACTGTGGGCCTGGTTGCGGCGCGAAGATGCCGGCGTCGACACCGGACTCCAGACGCTGCACGTCGACATGTTCGACGCGGACGGGCGAATCTGCGTCAGCATGAAGGGCCTGCATTTGCGCCGGGTGGAGGTACACCCCCCAGGCGTTGCGCAGGCCGCTATGTCCGCAGCGGCCTCCCGGAGCCCCGGGACGTTCATTCCCAGTGCTCCCGAGTTCAAGAGCACACTCAGCGGGAAGGAGTTTTTCCTGCGCGACCACGGCGGCTTGCTGCCGGGCGTCATGTACCTCGAGCTGGCGCGAATGGCGGAAGCGAAGATGAACCGGAAGGTCACAGGCTTCCGCAATGTCGTCTGGAGTGAGCCGCTGCGGTTCGCCGGCCGTCCGCTGGATGTATTCACCAGACTCTTCCAGGAAGGGCCGCACTCTCGCTATCAGATCACCACGAGAAGAATCGTCGACGGCGAGCTGCAGACCCTCATTCATTCTCAGGGCTCGATGTTCTACTTCGACCGGCCGGAAGGCCGTGAGCATCCCCTGGCCCTCGAAGACATCCAGGGACGCTGCTCGGTCGATGTTTCTGCGGAGGACGTCGCGGCGGCGACTTTGAAGAACCTCGGTGGCGAAACCATGAAGGGGAGCTTTCGGACCCTGCGTTCGATGCAATTCAACTCCGAAGAGGCCCTGGCGGCGCTGCTCATGCCCGAAGGTGCCGAAGAGGAGCCCGCCGCATTGATGCTCAGCGCGGGAATGCTCACCGGAGCTCTGCATGCAGTCGCCCTTTGGCACATGCTCACTCATCCCGGCAGCACTCTGCCGGTCCCCTACGCCGTAAAGGAGCTTCATCTCCACGGAACGCTGGCCGGTTCCGGCTACGCGTACATGAGAGTTGACGAGAGCTCCGACCCGCAGAACAAACGGTATACCGTCGACATAACCGATGGCCAAGGCCGGACCGTCGTGGCCATGGGCGGACTGTCTTTGGCTTGCGCCGATCCTGGAAGTGCTTCCACCGCCCGCGCCGACATGTCGCGAGCGCTGCCGGTGCATCCCGCGGCGGATTCCGTGCGGCGGGAGCTCGTGGACCTTGTCTCGAGGCTGCAGAAAGTCCCTTCACGGGAAATCGACCCGCACGAGAATCTGCTGGCGTACGGGTTTGATTCTCTCGGATTCACGATGCTCGGGAACCTGATCAACGAGCGTTACGGCCTGGAGCTGATGCCGACGATCTTCTTCGAGTACCCGACGGTGGATGCCGTCGCCAGATATCTCGACTCCTGCGACCCGGCCGGAGGCCGGCAGATCGACTGCGCCGAGACCGTTCAAACGCAGGCCGGAGCGGTGAATCTCGAGCAACGGAAATACCGCGGGACGTTTCTCGAGATCTATCGGCAGCTGTTCCGCGGAGTCAATGAGCTGGAGACACGGCAGCTCGACTTGCCCGGAGCTGGCGAGACCGAGGTGATTGTTGCCGGCAGTGGAGACCCGGTCATGTTGTTGTCGCCGTTCGGGTGCCTTCCGACGGTATGGGTACGGCAGTTCCGGATGCTGTCGAAGAAGTATCGGGTCATCTCCTGGAACTATCCGGGTCATGGCGGTACCGAGTACCGGAACGGTGATCTCCACGATCTCAGCCGCCACGCATTCGAGGTCCTGGATTGCCTGAACATCTTCCGGCCGATCCATCTGGTTGGCTGGTCCATGGGGGGCCTCGTCGCACAGATCATGGCCGGAGCAAACGGCGAGCGAGTCCGGTCTTTGACTCTTGTGAACTCCTCGGCCAGGTTGGCCGAGCAGGCTGGAACCGCCGGTGATTTCTCTGAGATTCTGAATGCTCTCAATGACGAGAAACTGCCGGGATCGTTCAAGAAACACGGCGAGGCGATGCCCCGTTTCTTCAAGGCCTGTTATTCACCGTTCGTATCGTTGCATTACGTCAGGTGCGCGCTCGCTTGTGATCTGTCAGACGAGGTGACACGCCTCGCGGTGAAGACTCTGGTGATCTCCGGTGGGAGCGACAGAATCATACCGCCCTCCCACTCCAGTTACATCGGGTCGAAAGTTCCAAAGGCGGCCCATGAACAACTGGAGTCCGCTGGACACTATTTACCGCTGACCTATGCGAGATGGCTCAACAGCAGACTCGCGGCTTTTTTTGAGGACCGGAAGAGCTCGAGCGTCGAATTCGCGCACGCCGCCAGATGACCCGAGCCTAGCGCTTCACCGGCGCGTCGATCGGAACGCGAGCCGCGAACAACCGCCGCAGGCGGCGGTTACTGACCGTCAACCCATTGACGTTGCCGGACGCCGTTCGCGTGAACGTGACGGTGCCGCGTGAGCCGACGAAACGATCGCCGCCGACGGCTTCCAGCGCGATGTCGTATCCGCGCGGCCAGGTCAGTCTCAGGCGCCCCTCGGCCACCCGCACGGTGTACGTCATCTCCGTTTCGTCGCTGTGGTATTGCCCGGCGAACGCGTTCTGGGCCTCCGCCTCCGGGAGCGGCAATGAAACGCGGCGGAAGACCCTGCTCGTCCGCCATGCATCGCGGATGCGCAGTTCGGGTTGTACGTCCGCCGGCGCGCCGGCAGCCGGCGTGACGAACCGCCATTCGTGCGGCTGGTCGCTCGGCCGGAAGATGCCGTCGCCGATCGGAACGAAGGGCGTGAGACTCCCGGCCTGCCGTAGGGCGCCATCCCTCCACTCCAGCTGTACCACCTCGTCGGTCGACGAGCTCCAGTACACGCCCGCCCATGCGGCCTGTTCGGTGTCCGATGCCGCTACCGCAGGCGCGAGTGCAGGAGTTTTCACCTGGTCGCTCAGATAGACATCTGCCATCCTGCGGCTGCGGTCCGTCGGCTCGACTGTCGCCGCGTTGCACAAGGCGACGATTGCCAGACGCTGGTCCGGAAAGACCACGGCTTCGGCGCGGTAGCCGCCGTCCAAGCCGTCGTGGCGCACGGTCCGCAGGCCGCGATAGTCGTCCAGGATCAGGCCGCCGCCATAACCGGTCTCGGTGCCGTCGTTCAACCTGCCGGAGGTCTGCATCCAGGCGACGACCGCGGGGCCGCCGACCCGGGCATCGATCAGGTTCTGTTCCCACTTCAGCAGGTCGCCGACGGTGGTGAACAATCCGGTCGAAGCCCCGAAAGGGACGTTCACGCTCCACCCACCCCCGGCACGGGAGCTGTAGGCCGGCGCACGCCGCGGCACGATCTCGGTATGGTCTTCGCCGAAGCGAGTGTCGGCCATACCGAGGGGCTCGAAGATCCGCTCCTTCGCGAATGCCCGCAGCGGTTGGCCGGAGACGCGGCGCACGATCACTCCGAGGAGGGTATAGGCGGCGTTGCCGTAGACGATCTCGGAGCCGGGCTCGAAGTTCAGGCGGCGCTGCCGGCTCAGGATCCGCAGGACGTCTTCTTCCGTGTAACTGTCCCCGCCGCGCCAGCCCGCGAGGTTCAGCAACTGGTGCTGCTCGCGCAGACCGTTCGTGTGGTGGATCAGGTGGGCGATCGTGATCGTCCGGCCGTAGTCGGGGATCTCCGGCAGGTGCTTGCGGATGTCGTCATCGAGCGACAGCTTGCCGTCCTGCGCCAGCAATGCGACCGAGAAGGCGACGAATTGCTTGGCCAGGGACGCGCCGGGAAAGACGGTCTGCGGCGTGATGGGGATGCCGTGCTCCAGGCTCGCCATGCCGTAGCCGCGCGCGTAGTCCAGGACGCCGTCGCGGGATACGGCGACGGCGCATCCGGGCGTCGTTCTGTCGTCCCAGGGGCGGAAGATCGCATCGATTTGTTCGTGCCGGGCCGGAGCCCCGCCCGGGGAGCGACCGGGTTGGCTGGCGCAAGCCGCCGCGAGCGCCGCCATCAACAAGACCGGGAGCGTGGCACGCTCCGAATGGGTTTTCGTCGAATGCATCCGGTGCATCCTACCGGCGCGGCGGGCCGGATCTCGTGGCAAAAGGTGTCACGCTGCAACAACCTATGACGCAACCGGCTGTCACCCCGAGCCTGCCATTTGGAGTGCGGAGGCAATCGGCCGCCTCCGCACTCCATATCACCACACCTCGCAACGCGTTGCGGCGGGCCGCACCATCAGCGCATCGGCCTTGCAGCCGAACGCCTTTGCGAACTCCGGCATGTTGGACAGCGGTCCCACCACGCGGTACTGGCCGGTTGGGTGGGGGTCGCCCTGGACCATCAGGCGCTGGGTCTCGGGGCGGATGGCGTCGCCGCGGAACTGGCCCCAGGCGATGAAGAACTGCTGGTCGGGGGTGAGGCCGTCGATGGTCTGCGCGGGGCGGGTCTGCCGGGCTTTCTGGAACGCGAGGTAGGCGATCTTCGCGCCCGCCAGGTCGCCGATCGACTCGCCGAGGACGAGGCGGCCGTTGTGGTGGATGTTCGGCTCGATGAAGTAGCCCTCGAACTGGTCGACGACGCACTCGGTCCGCTCCCGGAACCGCTTCAGGTCCTCGTCGGTCCACCAGTTCCGCAGCCGTCCCTCGGCGTCGTACTGCGCGCCCTGGTCGTCGAAGCCGTGGCTGATCTCGTGGCCGATGACGACGCCGATCGCGCCGTAATTGATCGCGTCCGCCGCCTTCACGTCGAACGCCGGCGCCTGCAGGATGCCGGCGGGGAAGACGATCTCGTTCAAGGACGAGTTGTAGTACGCATTCGACGTCGGCGGCGTCATGCCCCAGCGCCCGCGGTCGACCGGCTTGCCGATCTGCGCGCGGTCGTCTTCCACGCCGAACTTCAGTCCGCGCTGCACGTTCTCGAAGTACGCGTCGCGCGACACCGCGACCGAGCTGTAGTCCTTCCACTTGTCCGGATAGCCGACCTTCGGGTTGAACGTCGCCAGCTTGGCGAGGGCCTGCTGCTTCGTCGCGGGCGTCATCCAGTCCAGCTCGCGGATGGTGTCGCCCATCGCGGAGAGGAGGTTCTTCACCAGCTCCTGCATCCGTCCCTTGGCCTCGGGCGGGAAGTAGCGCTCGACGTAGCGGCGGCCGAGGGCTTCGCCGAGGAGGCTGTCCTCGGTCTCGACGCAGCGCTTCCAGCGCGGCTTCATCTCCTTCGCCCCGCCCAGGTATTTGCTGTAGAACGCCCAGTTGGCCTCGGCGAACGGATCGCTGAGATGCGGCGCCGTGGAGTTGATGACGTTCCACTTCAGGTACGTGCGCCACGCGCTGAGCGGTGTCGCGGCGAGCTCCCGCTCGACGGCCTGCATGAACAGCGGCTGGTCGAGGTTGATGTCGCCTTGCGGGATGCCCGTGCGGTCGAGATAGCGCGGCCAGTCGAAGTGGGGCATGAGCTTCCGGACCGTCGCGACCATGTACTTGTGATCGGTCGCGCGCGGATCGCGGAGCTGGACGTTGTCGAGGTGCCACTTCGCGAGACGCGTCTCCAGCGCCATCACCGTATTCGCGGCCTGCTTCGACGACGGCAGGCCGGCGAGGTCGAACATCTCCGCGACGTGCGCGGCGTACTTCGCGCGCGCGTCCGCGAAGCGCGGGTCCGGTTTGAAGTAGTAGTCGCGGTCGGGGAGGCCGAGGCCGGAGGCGAAGACGCGGGTGATGACCTGGCTGGGGTCGTGGTTGTCCGGCGACGACACGACGCCGAAGGGCACGAAGATCTGGAGGTCGTGCAGGCGGACGATCATCTCCTGCAGCGCGGCCCGCGACTGGATGCGGTCGATGTCGCGGAGGAGCGGCTGGATCGGCTTGCTGCCGAGGGCGTTGATGCGCTTCTCGTCCATGCAGGAGCCGTAGAAATCGGCGATCTGCTGATCGATCGAGCCCGACGGCCAGTCGCTGCGCTTCGAGGCCTCCTCGAGGATCGTGCGGAGCTGTTCCTTGCTCAGCTCCCCCGAGGCCCAGCGGCGGCTCCAGCGGTCCATGGAGGCGGGGATCGGGTTCGCGGTGCGCCACGCGCCGTTCGCGTAGTCGTAGAAATTCGTGCAGGCGTCGGCGTTGCGGTCGATGTCTTGAACGAAAACGCCGCGCTCCTGCGCGGTCAGCGTGAGGGTCAGGAAAACGGCGAACAGTGCGGTGATGCGCATGGGGCCGGAGTATAAGAGGCACCCATGGGCCGCTGGCCGTTACTGATCGGTGTCCTCGTGCTGCTCGCCCGCGTGGCGACGCTGCCGCGGACGCCATGGGACGCCTCGGAGCTGCGGTTCCCGTTCGCGGCGATGGTGGCGGTGAGCGTGCTGGCGTCGGTAGCGACGGCCGTCGTGCTGGCGATGCGCGATCCGCTGGCGTCGCTGCTGTTCTCGTTCTCCGCAGCGGTGCTCGTACACGCGTCCGCGGCGCGGCTGGACGCGCTGGCGTGGCTGTTCCTGGCGCTGGCGCTGGTGTCGCTGCGCAAGCCGGTGCTCGTGGGCGTGTTCACGGCGGCGGCGCTGGCGTGCGGGGTGACGTCGGCGTTCGCGATGTTCTTCGCCGCGCTGATGCTGGTCCTGAAGGAACGGCGGGAGCGGGTGCAGGCGTCGATCGCGTTCGTGATCGTCCTGTTGCCGTTCGTGAGCATTCCGGAAAACCTGCCGTCGCCGGCGTTCAGCATCCCGCGGTTCCTCCTGCATCCCTGGGGATCGAAGCTCGTGTTCCTGCCGGTGCTGGTCGCCGTGGCCGCGGGCGTTCGTCCGCTGCTGCGGAAGTGGACCGCGGAGCTGGAGGTGCTGTTCTGGTTCGCGGTGGTCCACGTCGCGATGGGGATCGCGTTCGTCGATCCCGCGGACGGCGTGCGCTACGCGGTGCCGTCGCTGATCTTCACCGCGTTGGTTGCCGCCGAGGGGTTGCGCGCCTTGCGGGTGCACTGGATCGGCGCGGCGGCGATCGCGGCGCTGTCGGTGTGGTACGCGTATCCGATCCTGCGCGATCGGGTGATGCGGCCGTCGCCGCCGGTGGAGGCCGCGCGGGCGATCCCGGGTGGGGTGGTGGTGCTGGCGGACAAGGAGACGGCGCCATTTGCCCGGTCTGTCATCCTGAGCCGCGGAGACGGCGAAGGACCCCCTGATTCAGGCGCAGGCGGCGCAACTCGCACGGGGTCCTTCGCCGTCTCCGCGGCTCAGGATGACAGGATGGGGGCATTCGACGACATCCTGCGCGCGCACGTCGACGACACTCTCCCCCTCCTCCATTTCGCGCATGGCAATGCGAACGAGCCAGGCGCGCGGGTCTTCTCGCGCGAAGAGGCCGATGCGTACGGCAAGCTGACCAACAATCGCTACCGGCACGTGTCGCTGATCCCGATCGAGCACCGCTTCGCGCCGCTGCGCGGAGTGTTCGGCATCGAGCGGAACGAGGCGGGGGAGAGCTGGCGCTGGCTGGAACGGGAGGCGGAGGTGCGGGTTCCGCGCGGCAAGGCGGTGGCGCGGGTCACGCTGCGATTGCCGGCCGCCGCAACGATCGACAACGAGGTGCGGATCAACGCGACGCGCGTGACCGTCGGCCGCGGGCAGACCATCACAGCGGATGTCCCGCTCGAGCAGCCGCTGCTGCTCTTCCGCGCCGCACATACTTATAAACTCGCGGCGCCGGACACGCGCACCGTGGCCGTGCAACTGGTGAGGATCGAATGAAGCGGGCGATCCTCATCGTCTTTACGTTCCTGCTGGCCGCGGTGCTGATCGCGAACCGCTCGGAGAGCGTCTTCGGCGCGGACAGCAGCGGCTACGCAAACCTCGCGCGGATGCTGAATCGCGGCGAGACCACGCTTCCGCGACCGGCTCCCGGCCAGCCGCCCCTCGGCTTCGTGCCGCTGCCGAACGAGCGCATGGCGTCGTTCTATCCCATCGGATTGCCCATTCATCTCGCGCTCTTTGCCCGCATCGGCGGCTGGGCGCAGGCGCCGTGGCTCGTCAGTCCGCTTGCGGGCGTCGTCCTCGTGCTGCTGACGTTCTGGCTGGGGAAGCGCCTGCACTCCGAGCTGGCGGGCCTGGCCGCCGCGCTGCTGATGGGCTTCTGCGCGGTATTCGTGTTCCAGGCGCTGCAGCCGATGAGCGACGTGCTCACGGCGATGTGGTCCCTCGCGGCGATGGTGGCAGCGGTGGAGGGGAGGCAGCGCCCGCGCTTCGACGTCCTCGCGGGGTTCTGTTTTGGGGTGGCGGTACTGGTGCGGCCGACGTCCATCCTGCTGCTCGTGCCGCTGGCCATCATCCAATGTAGGGCGTGGCTTCAGCCCGCCTCCCCCGGGGGTGGGCGGGCTGAAGCCA
>DASUSN010000236.1:0-49159 GCA_036375075.1 Thermoanaerobaculia bacterium
ACTTATCGCTCGTAGCGAGCGCTTGGCATCGGCAATCCTCCCTTTCGATTTACGTCCGTGGTGGGCCGTGGCCCATCAGTCATTCCTCGCTCCCTATTTTAGATCCTCTACGCCTGCTTGAATCTGACAAAGTCGAATTAATGCGCACCGGTCAGGTGCCGTTCAGGCACTTGCACCTCACGCCCGTGACTGTGTCACAGGCGCAGCATGCGTAGTTGCGGCCCGTGCACGTCACTTCGCCGGCCAAGGCCCCCTTCGCACGGCACGAAACGCTGCAGAAAGATGACCCCGGCCCTCCGGCCGTACAACTTCCACTGCCGCCCATCGGATCGCCGGGCGGCGTGAAACTGGACGTGAGCGCACCCTCGCGCAGCTCGGTGGAAGTCAAGCCGAAGGCGCCTTCGTTCGCCACCATCGAATGCCCCAGGAACGTGCGGACACCAGTCTCGGAGGTGAGCCAGTCCACCTGTTCGTATCCTGGTACGGCCAGGACGAACGCCCGGTGGTCAATCTCCGAATAAATCACCACCCGTCCAGCTTCGACAGTCACCTGCGCCTCCGGCAGCCGTTCGCTCACAACGCCGTACGCCTCTTCGGACCGGAGACCGAAGATGTGGTCGACTTTCCCATCGCGCTTTTGGCCCGCCGCGAACGAGTCGACGAACACGACCAGGTTGTAAAGGTCGGTGCCGTTGTTGCGAAAGACCACCTCGCCACGCAATGCACGATGCTTCAATTGTCCGTGAACCGAAGACACCAGAAGCAGCACGTACACCGCCAGCAGGGCTTGCCTCACATTTTCTCCGTATTTATGTGCATACTCGACCGATCGGTCTTGGCTTGTCAAGGGTAAAGTTCAGCCTGACATTCCAGAGTTACCCGGTTGGCGTCCTTCTACGTGCCTGCGGATGCGACCGAGCCGACAGCACTCTCGCTCGTTCGGTCCCGCACCGCGTCATCGACAAAGGTTGAGGGCGTCGGGCGCCGGCCTGTATGCGGAGAGTATGGAACGTAAGGCTGCCGGCAGCCTTGCCTTGCACCACGTAGAACTGTCGAACGCTCTTGCGACCGTAAGAAATGGCCCGCGATAAGTCGCTAATTCCGCTTGAAGCGGCACCGGTGCGGCTGCATTCTCACGAAGACGTCCCGAAAAGCCGAATTGGCCGAACGTTCTGTTCCCCATATTCAGATCGGGCTCGAAAAGGACGGACCGGGACCTCGGCTCGACGAGGATGACCACACCTGCCCCGACGAAGTCGGTGTCATCGAGCTTCGCGCCGCGAAACGTAGCTTTGAGGATCACGCTGGGTTCGCCTTCCGCCCACACGCCGAACAGTGTATGGTTCTTGAACGACGCACGTCTGAGGTCGGCATCTTCGAAAGACGGTCCCGAGATCGCAAGTGGGCCTCCTGCCAAGCCGACTGGTATCCGCAGATACTTGAATGGTATCGTGCCGGATCGCAACGAGGCGCGGGTGAAATTCGCACCCGTCAGGATGGCGCCCTTGAACTTAGTCGAGCTCAGGTCGGTGTCGCTGAAATCTGCGCCATCGAGATACGCACCGGCAAAGTTGGCACCGCTCAAATTCGATTGGGTGAAGCGTGTGCCGTGCGGGAACTTCAATCCTTGAAATTCGGCGCCCGCGAGATACAGGCCCGTCATATCGGGCGTCATCACGCCTTTACGCACGAACAGAGAGACAACCGATGCGAGCGAACCGGCACGGTTCACGACCCGACGGCTGATTTCTAGGGCCTGGTCGTCGGCGGGATCGGCAGAGTAGACAAGCGCGACAGCGTCGTATGCGATTTTGCGGTTGACGGATATCGCGCTGTTGAGCGCCCGCAAGCGGTCTTCTTCTGGCAATGAGCGCGGATCGAACTCGCGGAGAGCGGAGAGTGCGGCGCGACGTACCAACTCCGAATCTTCCAGTGCAAGCTGATTCACGATCGCGCGGATGACCTGAAGACTTTTGCGGGGATCATCGCCCTCCAGAAATGAAGTGAGTGCGACGATTCCGCCCAGCCGCTCGGACTCTCGCGCCGAAGTGAGATGGGAAATACCCTCCGCCAGTCTTGTCGCGGCGCGATTCTCCTCGGCCTGACTGATCCCGGAGCGCCACTGCGCAGTGGTCACTGCGATCCCGGCGATGGCGACGCACGCGGTGATTACACTGCTGAAAGCAGCAAACGTCTTCCACCATTCAAGGCGTTTCTGAGACGGCGAGTTCTCATGCGCGAGTTTCTCGTTTTCGAGCTCGAGCTTCCGAATCCTGAGGCTCGCCTCGTCATCGGGTTTCGCATCTCGTTTGCGGTTCATCCGTTACTGACGGCAGCGCAAGGCGTTCAGGCGGTGCGACTCGAGAGGGCCAGCCCGCACAGCAGTGGCTTCTTTTCGTCGTCGTGCTGTCACGGGCCTCTTGTCAGGTGCCGTAGAGACGGCACCTGCATCGGGCTCCGTTGACGCTATCACAGGAACAGCATGCGTAACGGCCGTCCGTACACGTCACCTCACAAGACAGGGAACTCCCCATTCGGCACGAGATGCCGCAGAAGGACGAACCCGACCCACCGGCCGCACAATTGCCGGCGCTGCCACCCATCGGGTCGCCGGGATCGGTGCTCTGCGTGAAGTTCGACGTTAGCCCACCTTGGCGTGGCTCCGCGAGCATGGCGTCGAAAACACCTTCGTTCGCCACCATCGAATGTCCCAGAAATGTACGGACGTCGGTGGCAGGTGCCAGCCACGCCACCTCTTCATGGCCCGGGACGGCCAACACGAACGCACGATCATCGGCTTTCGAATACACCGCGACCTGCCCGGCCTCGACGGTCACCTGCGCGTCCATGATCCGCTCGCTCACGATGCCAAAAGGCTCATCGGAACGGATACCGAAGATGTGATCGACCTTTCCGTCGCGCTTCTTGCCAGCCGCGTAGGAGTCGACGAGGACGACGAGGTTGTAAAGGTCGCCTCGGTTGTTACGCAGCATCACCTCGCCACGCAACGTGCGATGCTTGAGTTGCCCATGAACCGGAGCCACCAGAAGCAAGATGAACACCGCCAACAACGTTTTCTTCAACGCCATACCCTCCAACGACGATGTAGCTCTTAGAACCGAGAGGTTCCTGATTGCCGCGGAGGCGGCTTCGATCACCGCCATCCCCGGGTCTCACTCTGCCTCATGTAAGGAGTGACGGAGCCCGGGAGTTCCCTACCCCTGGCAGGTGAAATATGGCCCTTGCAAGGCGACAACCTGTCCAGGACACCAAAAACAATCGGAATCAGGCCTTGAAAAGTGTCGGATGGACCTGGACACATCGTCCGGGGCTTATAAGAAGCTGGGGCATACTGCGGTGAGATTGGACGAATCATGCAAGCCGTTCCAACCACAGTAAACATCACCAATCCTTCGGGCGCAGACCGTTCATATGTGCAGACGTGGGCACCCAGTGGCACTTCTTTGAATCGTGACTGCTTCGAACGTATGACACGGTGCGCTAACGAGCGCGCCTTAGCGGTACACATGAACTGTGCTCTTCAGATGACAAGGTGGAGCCATATCGTTGACGACTACACTCGATCGGTTTCGGTTGTAGGCACTAGTTAGCGTTTCTGACTTACTCGCTCTCAAGACGAGCGCGAGTTGGAAGGGCCGAACGCGCTCAATTACTTTCGTTGCGATTCCTGATGCCCCCTGCGATCTCCATCGTCGTCCGTACCGTCGGCAATGCGCCGTTGGCGGAGGCATTGGAGAGTTGGCGCTGTTGGCGCTGCGGACGCGGAGGATTCGAGGTCATCGCGACATGAGCGGCGGAGCAATCGCGGAGGTATTGAACGCGTTAGCGTCGCCGTGTTCCGCACTATGTGTAGTGACGATCTCGCCGAGCGTGCCGCCATAGGCGCTCAATGGATCGTGACGCGCGACGCGGGACGGCCGTTCGCGTTCGATGAGTTGCTGATGGGCATCTACATCTATGCGGCGGGTCGGAGTTCCGGAAGGAGCACGCCGGACGATATGACGAGCGGTTCGAAGTACTCGAGGACTGAGAATTCCTGATCCGCGCTGGCAGGCGGGACGCATCGAGTTTCTCGGCTTCGTGGCCGGCGAGTCGCTGAAGTTTACGGGCTCCGACGGCCTGTCGGTGTTCGACCTGGAGATCACACGCGATGTGCAGCGTGATGCCGTGCAGGGGTTGTAGAGCTCCATGCTCCCGCAGACCACCTGGGATCGCACGAAGGCAATCAGCTCCGCAGGGACTCGTCGGCCACCCGTGCGCCGCACGGCGGGGTTGCTGAGATCGAGCGCATCGCGCAAATGGTGCACGAACCACGCGGCCAGATCGGCGAAAGGGGCGAGCCGCCACCCGCGCACGCTTATGGCTAACCATCTTCGGCGCGCCGGCTGTCCGGTGCAATAGATGATGCGCGACGACCCACAGAACGCGTCGCGATGCCGCCGCGGCAGATGCAGCGGGCGATGCTTCAAGTAGATCCCGGCATGGCACCGCCGCACGTGCAGGCGGCCGCGGGTCTCTCCGAGATCGAGTTCGTCGAGTTTCCACCGGGTCGCGTAGGAGCCCGCGGTGGATGACCGGTGAGGCGAGCGCTATCGCGTGCAGCGCTTCCTCGCCCACCGTCCCGCGCTCCTCCTGCAACTCGACGCCGAAGAGCTCGAGCGCAAGCTATACGCGCGCGATTACACCTACGAGTCCCTGCGGCGCACGACGGGGCGTCAAGGACGATCGCACGAAATGCGCGGGGGACGGAAGTGTTCGCACGCGCGAGCGAAACGCTCCCGGTGCCCGGCCGCGATCACGTGCTCCACTACGAGTGGCGCGCCCGGCTGCTGCACCAGCGCGGCGAGATCGAGCAAGTGTCACGTCCGTCGGCCATTTCGTGCCGGCGGTGACCGCACATAAGGCGGAGGGGTCAGGTCTGAAATGCGGAGGCGATCGATCGCCTCCGCACTCCAAACGAGCTTCACACCCCGGCGGCCACTTCGTCGCGGGCGAACGACACCTTGCTCGCCGCCGCCGATGCCGGCGCGTAGAGGCGCTGGAACTGGCGGATCTCGGTGAGGACGTAGGTGTCCGGGCCCTGGGCCGTGCGGGCGCGGGGGAGGAAGTCGGCGTCGAGGACGACGTTGCGCGTGCCGAACTTCACCGCGTTGCTGTTCGCGAGCAGGCGGTCGTACTCCTCCATCGACAGCTCGTAGCGCCGGTTCAACTGGTCGCCGATGCCGCGGGCGCGCACGCGGTCCTGGCCCTCCTTCGTCACGACGCCGCTGAAGAACTCCGAGCAGCAGCCGGACCCGTAGGAGAAACAGCCGACGCGCTGCGGGGCCGTGAAGTCGCCGTGCTCGATGGTGCTGACCAGGGACAGCATCATCGCGGCGCCCATGATGTTGCCGACGCGCTGGCAGTAGGTCAGGCCGGGCATCACGCGGCGGTTGAAGTCCGCCTCGATGTCCTTCGGATTCGCCCGCACCACCTTGCGCATCATGTCGCGGTGCGCGCCCTTGACCATGCCGCCGAACGGCGTGTGCATGGCCAGGTAGCTGAAGGTGCTGGCGAAGTCCGCGCCCTCGACCCTCTTCTTGTACTCCTGCCACGAGCCCTCGCAGCAGTCGAGATACGAAAGCAGCGACAGGTCGGAGTCGCCCGACTCGCTGTCCGCGACGGGGCGGCACGTATCCATCACCTCGTAGCCGTAGTAGCCGCTGGCGCCGACGTCGAGCTGGAAGACGTACGGCACGTCGCTGACGATCATCGCCACCGCGCCCGCACCGGCGCTGGGCTCGAAGAACGACCAGTCCTCGCTCTGCCCCTGCCCGCCGCTCTGCGCGAGGAAGCGGGAGATGTCGGTCGCGATGACCAGCACCTTGGCGCCGGGCGACGTCTGGGACAGGATGAAGGAGGCCGCCATCTGGAAGCCGGCCACGCCGGAGTAGCAGGCGTTCTTCAGCTCGAAGAGGCGGCAGTTGCGGTTGAGGCCGAGGAGCTTGTGGAAGTAGGTGCTCATGGACTTGCCGAAGTCGAAGGCCGACTCCGTGCAGGTGATCACCATCTCGATCCGGTCCCGCTCCTCCGGAGTCATGGCCTCGATCAACGGCCTGGCTGCATTGACGCCGAAGGTGATCGGATCCTCATACGGCAACGCGACGGTCTTCTCCTTCATCAGAAGGTTGGCGAACCGCGCCCCGTCCAGGTTGCGGTGTGCCGCCAGTTTTCCCACGTCGACGTAGGCGCTGCCCGCGAACACGTTGATTGCCTCGATTCCCACGACACTCATCTGCTGTCTCCTTCGAGATTCGTCTTCAACTGAAACTGACCATGTCCGCTTTGCCCTGGCCGCTTCTCAGGCGGAACGTCGCGAACGATTCTTTGTCCCGGAATTGCAGGTAGATGTTCTCACGCCTCACCTGCAGCATGGGCCGTCCCGGCGGCTGTCCGTACGAATGGCCCGGGAACACCCGGGTCCTCGGCTCGAGCGTCTTCAACCGCTCGAGGCTCGCGTACATCGCGTGCGCCGCCTCGGTGTCGGGACACATCCCGCACCCTTCGGCAAACAGCACGTCGCCGGTGAAGAGATTGCCGGCGATGAGGTAGCAGGTGCTGCCCGGCGTGTGTCCGGGCGTGGCCAGCGGCTCGACCTGCATCTGCCCGACGTGGATCGTGCGGGTGTCGATGCCGACCAGGTTCTTCGCGGTGAAGCGCGACGCGTCGATCTCCGCTCTGGACATGAAGATCGGACAGTCGTACTTCACCGCGAGCGGATTGGCGAGATGGATGTGATCGGGATGGGAGTGGGTGACCAGGATGCCGCGCACCGTGGCGCCGGCATCGGCGACCGCGCGATCGATCTTGTCCATCTCCCACGCCGGATCGACGATCACCGCCTGACGCGTGGCCGGATCGACCACCAGGTAGTTGAAGTTCTTCATCGTCCGGTTGCGGACGTCGAGCGTGACGACCGCCGGCGTGAGGACGCCGGGTCTTGCGGATACTGCCTCCGTCTGGGTCATGCGAAAGGCTTCCCGAGCTGCTGGAGGGGGTTGGTGCCGCGTAAGGTTACGAGCGGAAGGTCAGACCTTGCAGCGGACGGCGGCGGCCTCGTCTCGCTTGACCTGGGCGAGGACGTGACGCGGGAACTCGACTTCGACCGATTTCTTGAGGATGGAGACCGACACGATCAGGCGCAGCGATCCGCGCTCGCGGACGACGACGCCCATGTAGCCGCTGAAGGCGCCCTCCTCGATGCGGACCGCGTCGCCCGCGACCAGCTCCAGGCGCGGGGTGAGGATCGCGCCGCTGGTCTGAAGCTTCCGGATCTGCAGCAGCTCGAGCCCGAGCTGCTGCTGGTCCGGCACATCGAGCATGGTCGCGACGGCGCTGGTGCGCCACAACGCTTCACGAAGACCGTCCACCCGGCGCACGAAGATGTAGCCGGGGAACAGCGGGAGATGGGAGATGAACGTCCTGCCGGAGGCCTTCTTGGTCTGCTTGACCTGCGGGAGGTAGAACGGTTTGCGCGCGTCGTAAAGCAGCCGGGCCACGGCTTTCTCCTGCCGGCTCCGCAGATGCGCGATCTCCCAGGGCGCTTCCGCCGTCGGAAGGTCGAACAAGTCTTCCGGGAAGATGTCGCTCTCTTTGCTCAGAATCGGCATTGTGGGCCGCTAGTACCGCCGCGCTCTCCTGCTTATTCCAGTGTTCAATCCAGTACGCGATTACGCCGCTTTCCGCTGGTGAATCTGCTGCACCATCCGCGTGAGCACGTTGCCCGGTCCCATCTCGCTGAACTGGGTCACGCCCTGGTTGAGGAGATAGCGCACGGTCTGCGTCCACTGCACCGAGTGCGTGATCTGCCGCGCCAGCAGCGTCTTCACCGATTCCGACGCGCCCTCCGTCCGGTACGGCTGCGCCGTCGCGTTGGCGACCACCGGGATGCGCGGCGCGGAGAACGTCATCGGCGCCAGGAACTCCGCGAACGCCTTCGCCGCATCGGCCATGTACCGCGAATGGAACGCGGCGCTGACCTGCAGCGGGATGTACATCTGCGCGCCCGCCTTCTCGAAGAACGGGCCGGCGCGCCGGATGTCCTCGAGCGGCCCCGAGATCACCGTCTGCAGCGGCGAGTTGAAGTTCGCGATGTCGATGCTCGTCAGGCCGCTCTCGTTCAGCACGCGATCGCAGGTCGGAGCGTCCATGCCGATCACCGCGCCCATGCCGCCGTTCTTCGCCTGCGCCATCAGCTCCCCGCGCTTCTGCACCAGCCGCAGCCCGGTCAGGAAGTCGAACACACCCGCCGCGAGCAGCGCGTTGTACTCGCCCAGGCTGTGGCCGGCGAGGTACTCCGGACGGCCGCCTTCGCGGACCGCCTTGTAGTAGTGCAGCGCGTTCACCACGTAGAGGCACGGCTGCGTGAACTGCGTCTCCTTGAGCTGATTCTCCGGGTCCTCGAGACACAGCTTCCGCATCGAGTAGCCGAGCATCGCGTCCACGTCCTTCTCCACCGCGGCGTATTCGCGCACCTCGTCGAACAGGCCCTGCCCCATGCCGCGCTTCTGTGAACCCTGACCAGGAAAGACGTAAGCGATCATTTCAAGCTCCCCGTTTCAATTGGCCGTGCCTGGGGCACGCGAGTGGATGTGCGCAGAAACTGCGGCTCCAGCGGCTGTTCGCTGAGCATCGGGATGGTCTGCCGGACGCGTACCCGCGGCGCGTCTCCGCGCCGCTCGGCGCAGACCGCGACCAGGTACTCCGGTGTGGGACGGAACTGCCAGAACTGCCACCGCTCCGCGTCGTCCGCCAGTTCCTGGTCGATCGCGATCTCCACCGCGCCTTCGCCGGGATACTGGAAGCTGAACTTGTCGAGCGGCAGCGACAGGCCCATGCCCCGGGCCTTGATGTACGACTCCTTGAACGTCCAGTACTCGAAGAAGCGGTAATGCTGCTCGTGCTGCGGCGCCGCGTTCAGCACGCGCACTTCCTGCGGCGCGAAGAAGCGGTCCGCGACGGCGATCGAGACCTCGCGCGCGGCGATGTTCTCCACGTCCACGCCCAGCTCGCGGTTCTTCGTGATCCCCAGGACGATCATGCTGTGCGTGTGCGAGATGTTGAACGTCAGCCCCGCGGCCTGCGCCTCCGCGTTCGCGGCCGACGGACGTCCGTACGCGTTCGGGACGAACTTCCAGTCCGCGGGCCGCACCGGGAGGTACCGCGACAGGACCGTGCGCACCAGCGCCCGCGTGACCAGATACCGCCGCCGGTCCCGCGCAAAGTAGAACCTCGGCTCCTGCACCCGCTCCTCGGCGCTCATCAGCTCGCGATACGCGGCGTGCAGACGCTCGTCCGCGATCTCCTCGTAGGAGGAGAGCCAGAGATGGATGTCGTCGGAGTCGAGAGCAATCATCGGTTCACCAGATACGGCTCACATCCCACTTACGTTTCGGCAACGCACATCAGCTTCTTGGACGCAATCCGGGTCTCGCTCGGATACCCGAACGCATTATTGATATAGGTCACGCCGTCGATTCTGACCTTCCGGTTCACGTGACTGTGACCGTAGATATGCAGTTGTGACTTCAGCCGGCGCAGTTGCTCGTCCAGCAGCGTCGTGCCGAGGATGGGGTACAGCGCCTGGCTCGCGCTCGGGATGAACCACGGCATCAGGTCGATGCGCGGCAGGAAGTGCGAATACGTGATCACTTTCTCGCCCAGCCTGCCCCGCTCCGCGTTGCGCGAGACGTCGTTGAGTGCGACAAAGTGCTCCGTGACGTCGCGCTGGGTGTAGCCGCCCGGCCAGCGGCAGGCCCGGTAGTCCATCCAGATCGACCGCAGCTCCTCGGTCGGCTCGCCGAAGGAGTAGTCATACCACCCCAGCAGCGGATAGATGGCCACGCCGCGCGCGTGGAACGGCTCCATCGACGCGCCGCTCTCCGCGACCACTTTGCAGACGTCGTCGAACTTCTGCAGCGAATGCTTGTCGCGGTCCTCGCGGATGACCCACAGCTCGTGGTTGCCCGGGACGAACAGCACCTTGCGGAACTTCCGGGCCAGCGTGCCGAGGCACCAGTCCAGGAGGCGCAGCGTGTCGGTGACGTCGCCGGCGAGGATGAGCACATCGTCCTGAAATTCTTCATCCGATAGATCGGCGACCCACTTTGCGTTCGTGTCGTAATCGATGTGTACGTCCGAGACGGCGAAGACGCGCATTCAGTGTCCAGCCGCCGTCAGGGCCGCGAAGTTCTTCTGGTCCGTACCGAACGGAGTGAGGATCGAATGCACGGTGGATTTCGGGCCCGGCGGCAGGCCGTACTTGAGGAACGTCGCCAGCGTGCCGCCCGGGCCGACGTCCACCCAGCGCCGGCTCGCCTGCTCCTCGAGCCGCGCCGCGGTCTCGCGGAAGCGGATCGGGTTGCGCACGACGTCCCAGAAATATCCGGTGGAGAGCTCGGACATCACCTCCGTGCGATCCGAGCACGCCATCGGCAGGCGCGCGGGCTTGTACGACACCGATCGCATGTACGTCTCGAACGGCACCCTCGCGTCGTCGATCCATTTCGAGTGAAACGGAACGACGACCGGGAGCCGCTGATGGGTCACGTTGCGCTGCTTCAGCGTGCTCTCGATCGGCGCGAGCTCGGACCGCTTCGCCGAGACCACGAAGTGCGTGGAGAAGTTGACGCCCGCAAGCTCGCTGTGGCCGCGGAGGAACTCCTCCGCGAACAGCACCGGATCGGCGAGGATGGCGATCATCCCGCCCGGCTCCGAGGCCTCCTCGACCGCCATCGCCTGCCGGATGACCGCCTTCAGCGCGTCCTCCACGTCGACGAAGCCCGCCACCGCCGCGGCGGCGAACGAGCCGACGCTGACGCCCAGCACCAGGTCCGGACGGACGCCCGATTCCATGAGCGCCTGCGCGAGCGAGTACTCGACCATGAAGATCGCGGGATGGGTGAACAGCGTGCGGTCGAACGGCTGGCCTTTCGTATTGCTGTCCGCATAGAGCGTGTCCAGCACCGGCGCTCCCGCGGCGCGCGCCATCTCGTCGAGCCGCAGCATCCAGCTCCGGAACGCAGGATTGCCGTCGTACAGAGATCTGCCCATGTGGAAGTACTGCGATCCCTGTCCGGAGAACATGAACACGGTCTCCGGCATCACGCGCGCTCCACACCAGAACCGTGACCGATAAGTGACTTTGTGCCGTTAAAAAAAACACCGCACCGAGCCGCGCCCGGGTTGTCGAGGATGCGATCCATCGGGCAGCAGTTGGTCAGCATTTCGGTCGTTAACGGAAACATCGATGGACTCGTCAAAAGCGGTGGTTCTGGTCACGATGAGAAGCGGCCTGTCGGTTTCCTCTGACGATCCGTCGAAGCTTCGCCCCGTCGGTTGCAGAACCGCTCCGCCGCAGACAAAGATCGGGCCCGTCGGCACCGGCGGCGACGTAAGGGACGATGACTCCGTCTGTACAATGCGTGGACGCGATTTGATGGAAACGCGGAAGATATTGTTATAAACGTCAGCTATAAAAAAGTCAACACGTCCACACGTCCTGGCGGAGACCCGGAATGATGGGGACACGCGCCTCCACACATTGTTTCTCTGGGAGACGTCAGCGCGCGCGAACAGGTTTCGATCCGCCGCAGATTGGATCCACGACCGTAACTCCACGACATGTAGGGCGCGGCTTCAGCCCGCCCCTCGGTATGTAGGGCGTGGCTTCAGCCCGCCCCTCGGAAGGGGGAGGGGGAACGCCGCCACCCACGAAAGAGGCGGGCTGAAGCCGCGCCCTACATTTTTGATCGCGGCTTCAGCCCGCGAACGGATCCACCACCGTGACCGCCGCCTTTTCGAAGTCCGCGCGGTTGCGCGTCACGACGGCGAGACCGTGCACCAGCGCGGTCGTGGCGATCAGGCTGTCCTTCACCGGCATCGTGCGGCCGGACGTGCGCAGCGTGGCGAGCAGCCTGGCCCAGCGCAGCCCGTGCTCCGCTTCCCACGGCAGGCAGTGCAGCCGCTGCACGCCCGCGTCGAACCACCGCTCCAGCCGCGTGCGGCGCATGCCCTTCGGGAGCAGCAGGATCCCGAAGCGCACTTCGCCGACGATCACCGGGTCGACGGCGAGCTCCCGCTCGTTCTCTCGCAACCACTCGACCACGCCCGGATGCGGCGCTGGCTTCGTGGGCTCGCTGAGGACGTTCGCGTCGACGAGGTACTTCACAGCGAATCCGTCGATTCCGATTCGATCGGCGTGAACCAGCCCTTCTCCGGGCACTCCAGCAGCCAGTCGACCACGCCCTCGTTCGGCACGGGCGTGCGCCGCACCAGCCGGTATTCTCCTGCTTCAATGCGCTCCACGATGAACTCCTCCCCCGGCTCGAGGCGGTCCATTTCCCGGAGCGCCGCCGGCAGAACGATCTGTCCTTTCGAGGACATGGTGGTCTTCATCACCCCGGTAAGATAACGTCTTACCACCCTCTCCGTCAACTCCAGCACGCTCATCGGCCCTCCCTGCGGATCGCCGCCACGACGATGTGGATGTCGTCGTACGAGAATTCTTCACCCAGGAGATCCCGGATCGGCCGCAGCCGCTCGATCCCCGCCTCGGCCGCCGCACGCCGGATGGCGCTCTCGGTCTCTTCGCTCATCCAGAGGCGCAGCGACGGACGGTAGCTGCCTTCTTCGATCAGCCCGCACAGGTCGCCGAGCACGGTGGACCGCGCGCGGCCCGTGCGCTCCATGACCTCTTCGATCGGAGTGTCCTCGAGCAGCAGGCGGACGGACTCCGTCTTCGACGCCGTCGTGCGCGTCGTCCGCGCGGCGCGCGGCCGCGGCGTCTGCAGGGCGACGTCGCGCGCCAACTCGCGTCCGGCGCACGCCGCGTCGATCACCCGCAGCAGCTCCGCGCCGTCGTCGCGCAGGCGCGCTTCGCCGAGGCCCGCGACGGCGCGCATGCGCTCCAGCGACGACGGCCGCACCGCCGCCAGCTCGCGCAGCGTGCGATCGCCGGCCAGCACGAACGCCGCGACGTTGCGTTCCGCCGCGGCCTCCCGGCGCCACGTCCGCAGCGCTTCGAATACCGCGCGGTCGACGCCCGCCCAGTCCTCCGAGCCTTCGCCGATCGCCGCCGCGCTCACCCGCAGCAGACGCACCTCCGCCTCGCCGCGGAGGATCGGACGCGCCGCCGGGCCGAGACGGAGCACCGGACGCGGATGGTTGTCCTGAATCAGCGCGCCGAGGGCCACGAGCTGCGCCATCCAGGCGCGGAGATCGCGGCTGTCGTGCTCGCGCAGGAGCCCATACGTCGACAGCTCGTCGTGCCCGCGCTCCACGATCCGCGCCGAGCGCTCGCCCCGCAGCACGCCCGCCACGTGCGCCGCCCCGAACGACTCCCGCACGCGCACCACGCACGACAGGATCTTCTGCGCGATCACCGTCGAGTCCTCCACCACTTCCAGCTCGCCGAGACAGAGGTCGCAAGCTCCGCAGCCGTCGCGCGTCCAGGCCCCGCCGAAATGCTCCACCAGCGCGCGGTGCCGGCACACGCCGGACATGCAGAAGCGGTTCATCGCCTCGAGCTGCTCCAGCGCGATCTCGATCTGGCGCGGGTCCGACGTGCCCAGCTCCAGGATCCGCGTCCACGTCGCCGCGTCCCCGGGGTCGTGGAGCAGCACGCACTCGGACACCAGCCCGTCGCGGCCCGCGCGCCCCGACTCCTGCTGGTAGTGCTCGACCGACTTCGGCATCCCCGCGTGGACCACGAAGCGCACGTTCGAGCGGTCGATGCCCATCCCGAACGCCACCGTGGCCACGACGATGTCCGCACGCTCCGACGCGAACGCCTCCTGCGCCGCGTGCCGCTCCTCGGGCGTCATCCCCGCGTGATACGCGACCGCGCGGTGTCCCCGCGACGCCAGCGCCGCGCTCACCACGTCCACGTCCCGCCGCCGGATGCAGTACACGATCCCCGCCTCGCCCGCGTTGCGGCGGATCACCTCCTCGATCTGCGCGACCTCGTCGCCGCGCGGCAGCACCCGGTAGCGGAGGTTCGGCCGGTCGAGGTCCCCCACCAGCACGAGCGGCTCGCGCAGACGCAGCTCCGTGCAGATGTCCGCGCGCACCTGCTCGGTCGCCGTCGCCGTGAACGCGTGGATCGACGCTTCGGGGAAGAGCCCGTGCAGCTCGCGCAACTGCCGGTACTCGGGACGGAAGTCGTGCCCCCAATGGCTGATGCAGTGCGCCTCGTCGATGGCGAAGGCGCTCACGTTCGCGCGCTGCAGGAACGCGCGGAACGCCGGCAGCGCCAGGCGCTCGGGCGACGCGAACAGCAGCCGCAGCGATCCGTCCAGCGCGCTGCGCTCGATCGCGCGCTGCTCCTCGGACGGCGTGACGCTGTTCAGCGCCGCCGCCGCGATCCCGTTCGCGACCAGCGCGTCGACCTGGTCTTTCATCAGCGCGATCAGCGGCGAGACGACCACGGTCAGCCCGTCCAGCAACAGCGCCGGCGCCTGGAAGCAGAGCGACTTCCCGCCTCCCGTCGGCACGACCAACAGCGAGTCGCGATGCGCCAGCACCGCATCGATCGCCTGCCGCTGCAGCGGACGGAGGGAGGAGAACCCCCAGAACCGCTCGACGACGTCCTGCACCCGGTCGCGTACCGCCTCGATCACGCTCACGAATCCGAGGCTACCTCGGCTGTCAAATTCTCTACCGGGCGTAGCTTCGTGCCGCTGTGGCTCGGCCTCTGGCTCCGCGACGCGCGCCTGCGTGCATCCTTGGCGAGGGCGTAACTGGCGTGAGAACCAATGTAGGGCGTGGCTTCAGCCCGCCTCCCCCCGTGGGGGGCGTCCCCCGCCCCGTCCGGGGGGCGGGCTGAAGCCGCGCCCTACATTGTCAGTGGCGCATGGTGCGGCGTTTGGTGCCCTCGGGGCGGAGGGTGAACACGTTGCTGT
This sequence comes from Thermoanaerobaculia bacterium, assembly GCA_036375075.1. Taxonomy (GTDB): domain Bacteria; phylum Acidobacteriota; class Thermoanaerobaculia; order Gp7-AA8; family Gp7-AA8; genus QHVT01. Next base: position 14,961 of record DASUSN010000236.1, read on the forward strand.
TGTTCGAGCCGCACTCGTTCGACGCCCGCAGGAACACCCGCGTCGGCTTCGTCACCGCGGGAGCCTGCACCGACGCCGTCCGCGACGACGCGTACGTGCCCGCATTCGACGCGTCCACCAGCTCCAGCGTCAGCCCGCCGCCGCCGTAGTAGTCGAGCGACGGCGAGAGCGTCGCACCGGCGTCCGTCACCGTCATGTCCGGCATCGGCGCCGTGAAGTACGGCTGCAGGCAGCCCGACGCCGCGCACGACATCTCGATCTGATACGGCCCGCCCGCGCCCGACGCCTCCCGCGTCGACGTCACCACCCAGTACCACCCCGTCTCCGGGACCCGGTACGTCATCACCGCCCCGCGCGTGCCGTCGTTGGTCGACGATTTCAACACCGTCTCCCCGTCGTAGATCCAGAAGCGCGGCGCGAACCCCGTGCCCCGCATGTCGAAGCGCAGCGTGTCGCCCTCCGCGCCCCACACCGCCCACTGGTGGTACGGGTCGCCGTCCTCGAACTGACACGCCGTGGCATCCAGCGTCCACGTCCCGACCTGATTGCACGCCAGGTCCTGGATGATGCAGCCCGGCGGCAGTCCCGGCGCCTCGTCCGGCACGCAGTCGATGTGCACCGCGTACGGGCCGTGGGCCGACAGATCCGTCGATCCGACCCCGATCCGCCACGGCCCCGTCAGCGTCGCCCGGAACCACAGCGCCGCGTACTTGCCGCCCACCACCGCCGGCTTGGTCGACGCATCCGGAGGCGGACCGCTCAGCGTCAGCAGCGGATTCGTGAACGACGCGGACAGCGGACGCACCGTGACCGCGAACTCCTGCCCGATCGACGCCGGGAACTCGATCACGTCCCGGTACTGCCCCGACGACAGCGTGCAGTCGCCCGGCGCGAGCTGGCCCAGGACCGTGGCGTCACAACCGGGGGCATGGGTTACGACACACCCATCATCCGCGCGGACGGAAAACACGACAGCAACGACTGCCAGAAATGCCAATCGGCGCATGGTCATCTCCCTGCAAAGGCCAGGTATGCGTTCGCCGCCAGCCGCCCGGCAATCGTCGCGATCGCACCCGCGACCGCGCCCACCATCGCCAGCGGTCCGGCCAGCAGAAAGAGCATGCAGGCAAGTCCCGCGCCTTCGATCGCCGTCGCGACCGTCACCACGCCCGTCCGGTGCGACACGATCCAGCCCGCCCGCTGGATCGACAGCAGGAACTCGAGGAACGGCAGCAGCACCAGGATGCGGATCGGCACGGCCGCGAACGACGCCAGCTCCGCCGGCAGGCCCGTCACCCGCCGGAGCCACACGTCCTCCAGCGGCGTGAACGCCACCAGCGCCAGCCCCAGCGACGCCAGCACGCCGAGGAACAGACCCGTGCGGCGGACCTCCGGTCCCCGCAGCGCGATCGCCACCTCCTGAAACGCCACGCCCCCGCTGCGGAAGATGAACCCCATCCCCTGCACCACCGGCCACACCGCCAGCGACTCGATCGGCGCGCGCCCGCGGCCCAGGCCGAACGTCACCAGCGGCCCGAGGGCCATGGCCAGCATGGACGTGAGCGCGAGCGGGAAGTAGAACCGCGCCACGTCGCGCATCGTCAACAGTGCGCCGGTCTCCGGCTCCTCGCCCCGCGTCATCAGATCCGCCACCACCGCGTGCGCCATCCAGCGGCTCGCCGCCGCCTCCAGCAGCACCCCCGACAACAGCGCGATCGCCCCGACCGCCGCGCCCGAGAGCGCCGTCCCCCACACCAGCAGCACCGCCGTCACCGACATCGTCGCCAGCCGCAGCACCGTCCCGTACGCGACCCGCCGCGTCAGGTGGTGTTTCACGAGGATGCCCTGATAGAAGCGCCGGTAGCCGATCGCCGCCGGCCACGGGATCATGATGGTCGTCGACAGATGCGCCAGCCGCGAGATCTCCGGCGGCAGCCCGATCAGCGTCTCCCCCACGAAGCGGAACACCGGCGGAATCGCCAGCACCAGCATCCCCGCCGTCACCAGCCCGTTCAGCGCGAACGCGAACCGCCGCAGCGCCAGATACGACGCCCGCCCGTGCACCAGCGCCGTGCTCGCGGACAGCAGCATCATGATCGGCGACTCGATCAGCCACGCCAGCGCCGTAGCCACGCCATACGCCGCCAGACTGTGCGCCGCCGCCGGCATGCGCGCCACGATCGCCGCGATGTACGGCCCCTCGACCGCCATCATCAGCCACGTCGCCGCCAGCGGCAGCCAGAAGAGGATCGTCTTTCTCATAACCCCGAGCGAAGTCGAGGGGTCAAACAAATCAAACGTGCAGCACCGGCGCCCGCGCGTGGCGCGTGAGGTCGCGGTCCGCGCCGCGGATCACGATCAGGTCCGCGCCCGCCATCTCCTCCACCCGCTGCGCCTCGAACAGCTCCGCCAGCGGATGCGCGCCGTACACGCTCAACGGCGGCAGCACCGGATCCGTGCGATTGATCGTCAGCACCGGCACCGGAGACTCCCGCAGCACCGCCTCCGTCACCGATCCGAACAACAGCCGGGTCAGCCCGCCCCGCCCGTGCGTCCCCATCACCACCAGGTCCGGCCGATGCTCCGCGATGGCCGCCAGGATCGCCGGCACCGGCAGCGCCTCCCGCACCTCCGTCTCCAGCGCCAGCGTCTCGTCCACATACTCGTTGACGTACTCCGCCAGCTCCTCCGCCGTCTTCGCCCGCGACTCCTCGATCGCCGCCGAGAACGCCGGCGCATGCAGCGCGGCAACGTCCACCGGCGGCTCGAAGACGTCCGCATACACCACCACGAGCAACGTGCCGTCCGCACGCAACGCGATCGCCGACGCATACTCCAGCGCCGCGGCCGCCAGGGGGTTGAAATCGACCGGTACGAGAATCTTCATGCGCGCCGGCATCCTACCGCGAGCGCGATCAATCACGGTTCTTGCACAACCATCCCTTCATGCGAACCTTCAAACAGCAGAGCGTGCTCGTCGCCCTCGTGCTCGCCGTGATGATGATGCCCATCGTCGCGGGGGCGCAGTCGGCGACGGACCGCGAGAAAGCAGCAGTACAGTCGCAACTCACCAACGCCGAGGCCGCCCTGGCTTCCGCGCAGGCCGCGGGGGCGGAGGCGCTGGCCCGGGACCTTTACGAAGAAGCCGCGAGGCGGCTGCAGATCGCGCGCGGCAACTGGGGCAGCAATGACCGCGACGCGCGGCGTACGGCCGGATTGCGGGCCGTCGAGGCCGGCTACGCGGCGGCCGCCGCAGAAGCGGTGGCCCAGCTCATCTCCGCGAACACCGAGATCCGGGGCCTGCGGTCGGAGATCAACTCCTTCGGCGGGACCGCCGCCGAGATCGCCCTCTACGATCCGCCCGCCCGCCGGACTCCCGGCGCCACCTCGCTCGACCGCGTCATCGTCGCGGAGAACGCCCTCGCCTCGGCCCGCGCCGTGGGCGGCGATCGCGTCGCCGCCGCGGACCTCCAGCGCGCGGAAGACATCCTGAAGACCGCCCGCATGCTGGGCAAACGCTACGATCAGAACGGGTCCGCCGACCATCTCGCCTTCGTGGCGGAGATGATGGCCATCCGTGCCGAGGCCATCGCGCGGCGGAACCTCCTCACGCCGAGACTGCCGCAGCTCCGCACCGAGCGCTCGCGGCTGGCGCAGGAGGCCGCGAGCCGCGCCGAAGTCGAGCGCTTGCGCCAGCAGGCCGCCGCCACCGAAGAGCAGCTCCGCGCGCAGGTCCAGCAGGACCGTGAGGCGCGCATCGCCGCCGAACGGGCCCTCGAAGACGTCCGCATCCGCTACGAGGCCGCGCTCACGAGCCAGGGCACGAACAGCGCCGAGCTCGAGAACCTGCGGCGCCAGGTCGAGGACCAGTCGCTGACCCTGCGCATGATCCAGGAGCGCGAGCGCCGCACCGAGTCGTCGATGGAGAACCAGATCGGCACGCTCGAGAGCGCGCTGCAGCGCGAGCGGGACGAAGGACGCCTGAACGCCGAGACGCTCGCCAGGCGCGAGAACGAGCTGCGCGCGCAGCGCGACGAGCTCGCACGCCTGAGGGCGGAGCGGGAGGAGAACGACCGCCGCCGCGCCGACGCGGAGACCGCGCGCGCGGCCGCCATCGCGGAAGCGGAGCGCCGCCGCACCGAGGCCGAGACGCAGGCCGAAGCGCTGCGCCAGCAGATCGCCGACGAGCGCGCCCGCGCCTCGGAGACCGAAGCGGAGCTGGCCCGCGCACGCGAGGAGCTCGCCCGCCGCGACGCCGCCAGCCAGGAGCGCATCACGGCGATGCAGGCGGAGCTGGCCAAGCTGGCCCAGACCCGCACGACGGAGCGCGGCTTCATCGTCACCCTGCCGGGTCTGTTCTTCGACTCCGGCAAGTCCGCGCTCAAGGCCGGCGCGCGCAATACGCTGACGCGCATCGCCGACCAGCTGCGCATCAACGACCAGTTGTCCGTGACCATCGAAGGCCACACCGACAGTGTCGGCAGCGACGCGCTGAACCAGTCGCTGTCGGAGAAGCGGGCCGCGGCGGTGCGGGACTACCTGGTCTCGCGCGGCATCCCGGCCGGTCGCATGACCGTCACCGGCCTCGGCGAGACCACGCCGGTGGCCACGAACGACACGCCGGCCGGAAGGCAGCAGAACCGGCGCGTGGAGCTGGTGATCGCGCAGTAGACGCTGTCGAATGTAGGGCGTGGCTTCAGCCCGCCTCTCGGACGGGGCGGGGGACGCCGCCCACCCACGAGGGGGCGGGCTGAAGCCGCGCCCTACATTGCAGTCAGCGCCGCCGGAAGGGGTGGGCCTCCGTGTTGAAGACCACGTCCTTGTGGTTCAGCGCCTCGGGCGCGAACAACAGGTAGAGGTACTTCAGCGTCTCGGCCAGGAAGTAGCTGGGCATGAGGTCGCCCTTTTCCTTCGTCACCACGTTCTTCAACGTCGTATACCCCGCCTCCGTGCGGCAGTGGCGCACCAGGCCTTCGAAGAACGCGCGTCCCATCTCCTGATAGCGCCGGTCGCCCGTGTGGACGTACAGCGTCCACGCCGACTCCATGATCTCCGGCCGCAGCGGGTAGCCCGCGTGCACCACCTTCATCTCCCGGTAGTTCAGCACCTCGGGCTCGATGCCGTGCAGGTTCCACATCTTGAAGCACGCGTCCTCCAGCCGCCGCGCGCGATCGAGATCCCCGCCGAGGGCCAGGACGGCGGGGAGAAAGGCATGCAGCGCGCCGAACTCCGGCGCCGTGCGCTTGCCCGTGTGCATGTCCACCTGCCCGTACCACAGCCCCGAGGGCGCGCTCTCCGCGAGATGTTTGTTCAACGCCCGCACGCTCGTGCGCCACATCCGCCGGCAGTCCCGGTCGCCGAACAGCAGCCAGCCCTTGAGCAGATACTCGTAATACGAATCGATCCCGCCGCCGACGTGGCTCTGCGTGCTCACCCACTTCCCCGTCTCGACGTCGATCTCCTCGCCCACCAGGCCGAGCTTCGAGCGGCGGTCGTACAGCGCCACCAGCGCCTTCTTGGCCTTGTCGTAATAGACCCGCTTCTTCGTCAGCTTCGCCAGCGTCCCGAACTCCAGGAACAGCGTCCCGATCTCCGCCGGATTCGACTTCGCGCCGCTGGTCTTGCCGGTCTTGAGGTTCACGTACATGTACGGCATGCCCGTCGGCGAGTCGAACGCCGGCAGCAGCCGCGTGCCCAGATCGTCGGCCAGGCGGAGGAAGCGCTCGTCGCCGGAGAGCTCATACGCCGACAGCAGCCCGCCGAGGAGACGGATGGTGATCTCGAAATTCTTGACGCTGATGTCCTTGTCGAACGACAGCCGCTCGACGATCAGCTTTCGCGCCTGCTCCGCCTCCTCCTTCGCGCCGAGGAGGACCAGCGTGTCGTACGAGTCCACGGGCGTCATCAGCAGCGACTCCGCGTGCCAGTTCTTCCCCGACCTGCTCAGCGGCTGCAGCTCGTCGTAGCCCCACGCGTACTGCACGTACGCCTTCCACGACTCGAGCAACGCCCCGCGGACACGCTGCTGCATCTCCGCGTCGGACCGCAGCTGCGCGGAGGCGAGGATGGGAAAGAGGAGCAGAAAGACGACGCGCTTCATCCCGGGAAGAGTACGACAGCCGCGGCAGCGCCGTAACCAGCGGGTTCCTCGGAGTGCCTCGGTTCCTCGGAGTTCCTCGGAGTGCCTCGGCCGAGGAACTCCGAGGAACTCCGAGGAACCCGAGGAACCGGTGGGCGCCGGGACCGGCTCCGGCTCGAGCCTTGGCGGCTGGCTACGAGCCGAGGGCCTGGTCCAGGCGGGCCATGCGTGCGGGGACGGCTTTCATGTACTTCTGCGTCTCGGCCAGCGACGCGATCAGGCCCGCGCGCATGCGTTTGATGTTCACCGCGCCGCCGTTGTACAGCGCCGCCGTCCACGCGTCGAGCTTCTCCTCGGCGATGCCGAGGTCGCGCGCCTGCTGCTGCTTGGACGCGAGATGCGCGGCCAGAAAGTCCGCCATCTGCGTCGGCGAGAAGCGCGCGTCGAGCGCCTCGCCGAGGTACTCGCCGGCCTCGTACGGGCGCGTCTGGATCACCGTCGCCGCCTTCTGCCCGAAGCGCTGCTCCAGCATCCGGTCGCGCTGCCCCGTGAGGGCCTGCTCGTACTTCGCCCAGCCGCCCCGCTGCAGATTGCGCAGGTGCGTGTAGTCCTTCTGCACGCGTGCGCGGTACCGCTGCAGCGCCGGCCGAGGCGCGCCGCGCTCGATGAGCGACTCCAGCTCCCGCAGCGTGGCGAGATTGTGCGCGTCCGCCTCCGCGATCTTCACGTAGAACGTGTCATTCGCCACCGGCCGCAGCGCCTCCAGCTCCTCCATCCCCTCCTGCCGCAGCTCGATCGCCCGCGCCACCAGCTTCGATGCCCGCGCCCGCGCCGCCGGCGTGTTCCGCTTCACCAGCGGCTCGCTGATCGCCAGCGCGTCCCCCAGCGGCTTCTTCATGATGTACGCGCGCGTGCCCATCAGATACCCATTCGTCACGAACAGCTTCCCGTCCAGCCCCTCCGACAGATACGCCGCCGGGGTCGCCTGCGCGAGACCCGCCGCGCCCGCCGGCGAGACCGCCAGCACCTTGCCCCGCGTCTCCGACCACGCGATCGAGAGCAGGAACGTCGCCGGAACCGGCAGCGGCTTCTGCTCCGCCAGGTTCGCGATCACTTCCACGAGCTCGTGCGGATGCCGCGTCACCCACCGCCCCATCTCCGCCGCCAGCCGCGCCCGCTCCTCGGCCGTGATCGTCACCTCCGGCTCGGGCTGCTGCTCCTGCGCCTTCTCTTCGACGACAGGCGCAACCACAGGCGCAGGCGCTGGCGTCGGCGCGGGCGGGAGATCCACAGCACGCACGACCGGAGGGGGTGCTTCGCCGTCTGCGCGGCTCTGGAGAACAGCGTTTCCGCCCACGAACGCCGAGCCTGCCACCGTCATGACGGCCGCGAGCGTAATGGCCACATTCTTTCTCTCACCCATCGTCGTGCCCCTGTCGAATCGGGATTGGACTCCATCCCTTTCAAGGACTTACGGGCCGCGATGATTCCGAATAACCTATTCCGCGTCGAGACGCTTCCGCAGCTCTCGCGCATCCCGAAGTAGTTGCGGAACGTGCTCCGAGGCTACCTCCCAGATGATCTCGGGATCGATCGCGAAATAGTGATGAGCGATCAGATCGCGAAGTCGCGCGGGTGCCGAACTGATGGCGCCTGGAATCGTCTGCCGGACATCCTCCGGCAACTTCTTGATTTGCTTCGCCGATGACTTGGAGGTTGAAAAGGACCGCGTCGAACACGGCTTCGTCCGTGGTGAACGCATCCATCGTCCGGCCTTCGACGAAGCGCCCGATCTTCTCGGCACTTTCGATCAGGTCATCGAGATACAACAACCAGCTACGCGACACGGACCAGGTCCTTTTCCACGTGACTCCGTGCTCGTGGCTTGAGACCTCTCTCAGAGACGAGATCGACCTTTCTGTCGAAGATTCGCTCCAGATGGTCGAGCAGCGAGAAATAGCGGTCGAACGTGGCGCGCCCTTCGAACTCGACCAGTACGTCGATGTCGCTGTCCACGCGGAGCTCGTCACGCGCTCCGGAGCCAAACAGCGCGATGCGACGGACTCCATAGCGAGCCTGCAAGTCCGGCAGGTGCTCTCTGAGCAAAGTCACGATTGTCGTTCGATCCATCATTTACCCCAACGAGCCTTGCATCTCGCACGATTCTAAACGTCGAACTGCGCACGAAGCACCCTACGTTTCGAACGTTGCAGCAGAAGGGCGGGCGGCGGGCGGGAGTCACCGCTCTGGTATCCCGTTCACCTATTCCGCGCTCAGTGCCCAGCTCCGTACTTTGGAGTGCGGAGGCAGTCGCCTCCGCTTTCGTATTCGCGCGCCTGTCGCGCCGAGGCAACCGAATACGAAAGCGGAGGCGATTGCCTCCGCACTCCAAAGCAGCGCTGCCCGCGATCACTGTGTGACATCGCCGCCAGACACGTAATAGTTCCATATTTACCGCTGCGCCGTCGCGATGCTACGCTCCGCGAGCTTCATGCTGCATACGCCCATCGACGGGAACGACGACTTCGCGGTGTACGCGCGGCATCTCGAGATGCTGAAGGAGCTCGCCACGTCGAAGTTTCATCTTGCGGCGGACGACGCGGAGGCCCTCGCCGCGGACGTGCTCATCGCCTCCCTGCGCCATTCGCAATCGGCGGAGTGGCTGACCGGCGCAATGATGTGCGCCGTCCAGAAGCACCTCGAGGACGCGGGATGAGCGACGACACGCCACGCGGTCCGCGGCGCCTGTCCTTCCGCCCGAAAGCCGATTCCCTCCAGGACGTGTTCCGGCTCGTCAAACGCCTCGAGCGGGAACGCGCCGAGGCCAAAGAGGCCGTCGACCGGCTCCTCGCAACGACTCCGCGCGATCGCTGGCCCGAGCTCTCGACCCATCCCGATCTCCTCACCTCCGGCGCGCTGGAGCGCCTCGGGAACCTCTTCGCGGAATGGCTCGGCAAAGACCCCGTCCACGCGCTCGAGATCGCCGAACTGGCCGTGTCCGTCGCCGAGGCGTTGCCCGAGGCCGCATACCCGGCGCCCATCACCGTGCAATGCCGCGCGCACGCATGGAAGGACCTGGGGAAGGCGTACCGCGCCGTGAACCGCTACCAGGAGTCGATCGACGCCCTCACCCGCGCCGGCGACTCCATTCGCGACAGCGGCGCCCTGGCCCATGACCGGGCCATCGTGAGCTTCGACCTGGGCATCACGCTTCAGGAAGTGGGCCGCTACGACGAATCGCTGCAATGCCTGGGTGAAGCGAAAGAGATCTTCCGCATTCACTCGGACACCCGGCGCCTGGTGTACTGCGGGATCGCCGAAGGCGTGCTGCACCAGCGGTTGCGGCACTTCCGGGAGGCGCGGGAGATCTATCTCCTGCTGCTCGCGTCGACGAAGGACATGGAGCTCGAAAGCCTCGCCGCGATCCACCAGGCCATCGGCTTCTGTTCTCTCGAGCTGAGGGACTTCGCCGCGGCGGAAGCGAACCTCGAAGAAGCCGCCGCCCTGAACCGGCGCCTCGGCAAGCCGGTCGAGGTGCTGAAGATCGAGCTCGGGCGCGGCCGGCTGCTCGTCCGCCGCGGCGACGCCATGCTCGCCGTCTTTCACCTCGGGCCGATCCGGCGGCGCTTCCTCGCCCTCTCCATGCCGGAGGAGGCCGGCCTCTGCGGCCTCGATCTCGTCGAGGCCCTGCTCTCCCTTTCCCGGTTCACCGACGCCGAGGTGCTGGCGAAGACCCTCGTGCGCGAATTCACCGCCGCACACCTCAACACGCGCGCCATCACCGCACTCGGCTACCTCACGGAAGCCATAGGGTCGCGGAAAGCGTCCACACGCCTGGTCACGGACATCCGCGAGTACATCGTCTCGCTCCGGACCGAGCCGGAGCGAGACTTTCAGTTCATCCTGCCTACGGACGGCTCGGGATCGTGAGCCCGTCCCCGAGCGCCCGGACGACTCTCTTCACCATCTCGATCACGCCTGCCTTCTCCCGCTGGCGGGGACGCACCTCCTCGCGCGTGACCCCGAACGCCGAAACCGCAAACACCACCAACAACAAGGCATAGCCCACACGACGCATAAATCCTCCTCAATCCGGCCGCAGCCGGCGGTTGCAATTGAGGAGGGGCCCCTCCGCCTAAAGGGTGACGGAAAGCTGTCTTTGCGTCCCCGGGAAAGTATGGGGGATGTGAGGAGTGCGTTGGAGCGGCGGCGTCCCGCGGTCTGGCGGATCCGAAGGCCGTGGCTGAAGTCGACCAGTTCATCGACACGGATCTGGAGTGAATGGGCTCATGTGGAGTGCGGTGACGAGGGTGGGCGGCGGGCGGGAGTCACCGCTTTGGTATCCGTTCAGGGACATCCGGCCACTTCATGATGAATGCACCCCAGCACGTCGGCGTCCCGCTGTCCGTGATCACTGCGTGTGACACGCGTTCGAGCAGAAGTAGCACCCGTTCACCTGTGAGTAGTACGCCCTGGCTGCCCGGACCGCGTCGTGACAGCTGGTGAACTGACCGAGGTACGTCTTGCTGAGTGGCATCCACGTACAGCCATCGCGGTGCACCTCATGATCGCCGTTCACTTGAGTGTTGTTGTTGACGTAGTAATTCGTCATCGTGTCCTCCTTCGGCAGCCGGTGAATCTTCCTCCCTGGTCAGACACCATCCCGCGGAGAAGGTGGCGCGGCATCCGGGTCGTGCAGCTATCCTCAGCGGATGCCGAACCTCGTGGGAATCGACGGCTGCAAACTGGGCTGGCTCTGCATCTTCGAAGAACTGCCATCCCGCCGCCTCGCCTCGAAAACCTTCGAAACCATCGACGACCTCGTACGACACATCGAGGCGCTGGACGTGATCGCGATCGACGTCCCCATCGGCCTCACCGACGCCGGCCCGCGCCTCTGCGATCAGCAGGCCCGCCGCCTCCTCGGCCCGGTCCGCGGCACGAGTGTCTTCCCCGCGCCCATCCGGGCCGCACTCGACGCCCCGACGTACGAAGAAGCCTGCGCGCGCTCACTCACCGCACAGAACAAGAAACTGCCGAAGCAATCGTGGGCGATCTACCCCAAGATCCGCGAGCTCGACGGCCTCCTGCAGCGGCGTCCCGAACTGAAGCCCAAGATCTTCGAAGTCCACCCCGAAGTCAGCTTCCGCGCTTGGAACCAGCGCGAGCCGATCGTCGCGCCGAAGAAGAGCGAGGAAGGCGCAGCGACGCGCCTCGGCCTCGTCGCGGGCCACTTCGGCGAGCAAGCCTTCGCCACGATCCGCGCCCGCTACAAGCGCAGAGACGTCGCCGACGATGACATCCTAGACGCCTTCGCCGCCCTCTGGACCGCCGAGCGGATCCAGAATCGCGAAGCGGAAACCCTCCCGCCGGACCCGCCGACGGATTCCCGCGGCCTGCCGATGCGAATGGTGTACTGACCGCCGTTAGAACACGCAATCGTGCGCGATTCCACCGTCTCGCTCCGGAGCCGAGCCGGAGCGAGACTTCACGTCCCCAAACCTACGGACGGGTCGGGATCGTGAGACCGTCCCCGAGCGCCCGGACGACCCTCTTCACAGCCTTCACCACCGCATTCCCCGGCTCCCGACCCCGCGAACGGCCCTCCTCACGCGTGACCCCGAAAGCCGAAACCGCAAACACCACCAACAACAGCACATAACCCACACGACGCATAAATCCACCTCGATCCGGCCGCAGCCGGCGGTTGAAATTGAGGAGGGAGCCCCCTCCGCCGGAAGGGGTGACGGAAAGCTGTCTTTGCGTCCCCGGGGGCAAGTATGACGGATGGGAGTGCGCTGGAGCGGCGCCGGCGATTGGAGGTATCACAAACCGGAACCTCAAAGCCTGTCCGTCATCGCATCTGGTGTGAATACGCCACATCACCTTCCAGGAGGTTCGTCCCCTCGGAAGAGAGGCATCCCGGCCAGTTCCTCGAGCTCCTTGCAGATCAAGCCCGTACGCTGTCGCAAAAACCGCCGGAAGCCTCCTGCCAAGTCCTCGTCCCACACCGCGCTGTCCGACCCACACGGGATGAGGTGACGGTTCATCTTTGCCCGGAAGGTCTTCTCGTTGTCCCGGACGGAGTCGAGGTACGAGCGGGGCTGCTTTCTTCCGATCCGCTGATTCTCCTGCGCAGTGAGGAGGGCGATGTTCGCGATGCTGTTGTAGTCCTTGGGTGGCTGCTCGAATCGAGACATCAGACCGGCAGGAAAGATGTGGTGCCGGTCTTTCCGGTTCGCCCGCGTCGCGTAGCGCTCCAGTGGAATCTCGTTGAGGCCATCGTCCATGATGCTTACCGGTCTGCGAAGGAGAAGAAGGGAGTAGCAGGCAGAGGTGATACCGGTGCGCGACTGGTACTGCGCGCGTGTGACGTCGCGGCGGTCCGCCTCGGGAGCAAACCGGAATGGGACGCGGCCGCCTTCGGCCAGCTTGGTGAAATACTCGACGTCCTTGCGAATGTAGCGGTTGAAGTTCCGGCCCGAGTAGCGTGAGCTGACCGTCGTCGACCAGAACCAGCGGTTGATCTGTTCACGCTGGTAGGCGTCGGCGTTGCGCCCGCCGTTGCGGTAGAAAAAGAGAGCGAGGATCGCGATCATGTAATCCGAGTAGAGATACTCGAGATTCAGGATCTTGTAGTTCTGACGCAGATAATCAACAGCCTTGCCGAAGCACTCGCGCAGCTGGCGCCAGGTCCGCTCCAGCGATTTCCGAAGCGACGGATTCGCCGTGACCTGTTGCTCGAGCCTGGTGAGTGCCCGCTCGAGCGCGTCACCGCGCGCCTCGCTGTCGCCGCGCACCGACAACATGGCAAAGAGCACCGGCTGTTCTCCGATGTCGCGGAACGCTTCATCGAGCCCATCACGCACTTCGTGAAGAACATCCCGCAGGTGCAGATCCTCCGCGCGTGCAAAGATCGCGTCGGCATTGCTGATCTTCATTCCCTGGGTATTGATACGGAGGAATGCCTCGCGCACATCCTCGATGGACGCACGCTGAAACATCAGAAACATCGAATAATCGAGAACGGCCTGCCTCACCTCGGCGACGCGCGCGAATTTGCGTTTGGGAAGACTGCGCAGCAGCGTGCGCCAACGGCTGCTGAGGACATCGCTGAGCGACACGAATGTCTCTTCGACCGGCTTACGGTAATGAACGACTTGCCCTGCGTTTTCCCCCTCCAGTGACAGAACGACACGCTTGAAGTCGATGTCTCGCCGTCTGGCGTTCGGACGCACGTCACCCTCACGGACGTGATGGAGAACGGAGAGCCGCTGCTGTCCATCCATCAGGAACCAGACGGTGAGATGCTTCGGGTCGAAGGGAGGAAGGATGTGGTAGTTCTGCCGCAGGTGCAGCCGCTCGGTGCGTGGCGCCTGCCAGACCATGATCGTTCCGACCGGCATTCCCCGGACGATGCTATCGAGCAGCCTGGCGGCCTTCGGCCCATCCCATACGAACTCGCGCTGAAGCTTCGGGATGGCAAAACGCCGCTCATCGACCGCCCGCAATAGTTTCGACAACTTCATCCGTTCGAGGGTGATGTTGTTCGACGGCATCTTTCAGGTCACCTCCGCCCGCTCGTCATTGTCCTGGGGAATGCGGCAGCGGAGCTGCCGATAGGGTGCGCTTTCCCTCAGACCGTCGTCTCGGCTTCCGTCCGTTGCCACCGCACGTCAGGCAGCGGAAACGCTTCGCTCAACTGCGACAGTATCGTCTCCAGGTTCGCGCCGACCTGGTTCGTAACGGCATAGGTGCGATCACCGAACCGGATCAACTCATCGTCACGAAGCGTGAAGCGGCTGGGATGGAACGCCCGCCCTTGGCGAACGCACTCTTCGCGTGCTGCTTCGATGAACTCCCCGCCGCGAACGTCGCCGGCGACCGATACGAAGAGATACGTGTTGTAGCTCGGCACGGCGTCCATCATTTCCTCAGGGCTCACGCCGCGTTCGGTAAGCGCCCGCACCAGTCGATGGAGTGCTTGTCGTTTGTAGAGACCGCGCTCCACCACCTCACCAGCGACGACGTCATACTTTTGATTGCGCTCCGAGGATGCCGCAGCCTCACGCCGGATCTCCTCGCGCTGTCGAACCTTCACCTGGTACTCCGCCGTCTCCGGCAACGGAATGACGGTCTGCACATCGAGCAGCGTTTTCCCCTCGAAGTCATACGGCCGGAGGCGAACGCATGTGATGTCGATCTTCCGATCGCGAAGCCACAGCACGGCAGTCGTGAGCTCCTTCGAAAAGTTCGCGGACACGAGAACGATCCGCACATCCTTCGGAAACTTGTCGACTTGCGGCGTGGCCCACTGGAGAAATGCCAGAATCCGTTCTCGTGCGTCTTCCGTGCTGCCGAGCGCAGCGAGATACCGCCGGTGAGCATCGACTGCCTGATCGAACGTCATGGTCGACACCATCGCCGCATAACGGATGGCCTGGAGCTCGGCGTGTCCTGCGTCTTCCGTCCGCTTCAGCTCGATCACCACGAGGTTCGCATTCTTGTCGATCGCCAGGAGATCGATCCTGCGCGACGCCTGATCCCACCCCCCGAACTCCTCGGCGATCAGCAGACAGTCGGGCGCAATCACGTCCAGCTTGCTGCGAAGGACACGCTGCAGATGACTGCGCTCCTTGATACCGAGTGCAGAGAAGGACTCCGAAGGGACGGAGTCGAGGCCGGACTCAGTTAGATGAAATAACGGCAAGATCGAATCCTCCGAATCCATTGGTTCACGCCGAAACGGCGCCGTCGCCCGGCCGCTCCGCAGCAGAATGAACCCCGTTCGATGGTCGCTCCGCAAGAGCCCGCGCAAGCTCCTCAGGCTTCGGAACTGGCGTCCGCGTCCAGTCATGACGAAAGACGGCCGCCTGCGCTGCGGGCACATTCTCGGCTCCGGTGAAGCCCGAGCCGGGCATGCCATCAGACTCGCCGACGACGAGCACGGTGAGTGCGGGCAAGTCGTGCACCAAGCAGTACGACTGGATCGGCTCCAGCCATCCGCCAATCGATACGGGCGGAGCACCAATCAACTCCCCGACGCGCTTGTACGTCAGCGTCAAACGCAGCGAGGCGGCCAAGGTCAGCAGCGGCCAGATTTGTGCGGCACGTTGTTCGCGAGTCATTGGTCATCCGTCCTCATACGGTCCCCGCCGATCGCCTGGTTGTTTAAAGTTTCATGCGGCACAAACCCCAACTGTGACTTGGGCCGTCCCAAGGCATCGGTGCGCGGCTGCGGCGGCACCAACGTCCTGAGCTCATCGAACGAATCGGGCATCGCAGCGGCGATCTCGCTCCACGCGTCACGGAACGCCTTCCGCCGCAGGTTCTGCAGGATGCCTTCCTTCCAATTCTTCCACGTATCCGGCGAGATCCTGTCGTGCCGGAACAGGAAGATCTGCTCGTTGGTGAGGTCGAAGTATCGATAAAAGGTATGGAGCGCCCTCCGCCATCGATCCGCGTCGAGCTCGCGATCTTCCAGCAATGCCTCCAGAGGAAGCTGAGCCATGATGTCGCGGTACTGCTCCGTGAGCCGGTCCTCGAAATCCGTCCTTTGCTGTGTTTTCTGCATCCACAACTGAAACGCCGCGACTCCTACACCGATCGCAGTCGCAATCGCACCTGCGGCCTGGAGCAGCTGCCAGATGTCAACACTTGCTGGCATCGCCATTCTCCCGATTCCTAAATTGCACACAGTGTAAGGCAGCGACGATACGCGATGAGACGTATTCACGCTTCCCAAAGGCGGGGCGGGTCGAACGGGACCAGTTCAGCCCATCGTTGACCTATGCAGTACGGCTCGCGACCGTGAACTCGATGAGCCGCTCAGGGCTCGTCGCGGTGGATGACAATCTTTTCGTCCAAGCCGAGCTCGCGAAGCGCAATACGAACCTCATCGAGCTTTGACATGGCGACGCCGGTCTCCGGACGAACGTCGACAGAGACGTGGATCGTCACGTTCCCGCCACCTACGAACCTAGAAAGAACTCTCGTGTAAAAGTTCGTCCATTTCTGGTGGGGCACGATTCCCGCCCAACCAAACCCAACGACCTGACTGTCAGTCGTCCGTTCTGTCTCGGCAGGAGTGTCAAGTGGGACAGTAGGCGTGGGGTTCGACGGTGGTGGCACGGCGACTGCCGGCGACACAGACACGCCGGACGGAGAGGACTTCGAAGCAAGATAGTTCTCTGCCATTTCCCGCGTGATCAGGAAGACCTCATCAGAGAACTCGACCTCCGCTGCGAGAAGCGACCGCTTATAGACGAACGGCTCGTAGTCGCCGTCTCGGCGCTTGCTGACATACGCGATCACACCGGCATCGAGACCCTTACTGATCGTGTCTTTCAGTGATTCTGCCCTGAGAAGGCGTGGCAGTCGTGGCGAGGAGTAGAACGCATCACGAACGGCACGGGTGCTCCACTCCGGCAGCGCAGGCGGCCAGTTCCGCGTCAAAACGCTCGGGCTCACACCCGTGACGACGATGTCAGGGTCTTTTAGACGGGCAAGAATCAATTCGGCAAGCAACGTGCCGGGACTCGAATGGATCAGGCCAAGGTCCATGTGGCTCATCTCGCCGTTCGCACCGAGGTAAAACACATGACGGTACGAACGCCAGACCGATTCCCGCAAGTCGCGTTCCGCCCGTTTCCGGTTCTCCACGAGCTGACGCTGCTGCGACTCGTCGAGCTTCAACTCTCCTGCGTCCTCCTCGATCTCCTCCCAGGCAAGGAGCTTGCGCGCCTCCTCTCGCAGGCTCGAGACGTCATCGGCGACGCAGAAGATCAGCGCACTCTTGAATGTGCGCGATGACTGCCCACTCTCCGCCGTAATCGTCGTCATCATCGTGGACGTGGAGGGTGCAGATGCCGCGTGATCGGGATGGAGGATGACAAACGTGAGCGCCGGCCTATCCGCGATCTGGTTCGACTTCTCGGGGAAGAACACCCGCTCTACGCCGCCGGCGGCGGGACCGAATACCTTCTGAATTTCTCCTCGCACCCGCTCGTCGATCGACGCCGCTGCGACTGTCGCGCGCCGATCCGACAGCAACTTGTTTAGGTTCGGCTGAATACTGAACCGGTACCTGTTCTTCTCAATCGTGAGGAAATAGCAGGCCTCTGCCAGTGCCTCCAGGCACTGTTCGACGTTCCCGATATCGAGCCCTGGCTCGCCCACAGCCAGTCGCACTTCACCGAGCGTCGCCTCCCCCTTCTGCTGTCCACCGTTCGACTCGAAAAGAATCGTCGTGGCGATCTTCCGGTGCAGCCGCGCCTTGCGGATCTCGGCCGTGCCCTCGGTGTCGAGTCGTACGGCATGCGAGAAATCCTTCCCGATGATGTCGGTCGTCACTGCAGGCTCGAGTCGTCCCTCGCCCAACTGTTCGAACACCGCCGCGCGAAAGAGCGCGTCGTCCAGCGGCGCAGTCCCCAGAGAGATGAGCGGATCTTTGTGTGCGCCTTTGTAACCCTCTGCATACGCGCGCGATACCCAAAGCGCGAGCAGCCGCAGCACGCCGCGAGTCTGCTGAAAGCGAGGAAGCGCCTGCCACTTGCGCTCGAAAACCGAGAGCAGCGACGGGTGAAACGGATAGCTCGCCCGGAACTGCTCCGCCGCCTGCTCGGCCGGAAACGAGCGCGGGAGCAGCTCCTTGTGGTCGATGACCCAGCCGCTCCAGGTATCAATCGTCTCGTTCGCTTCCTTCGGCAGCGCGCCCCACTCGAAGAGGCGACGCCGGATGATCTCCGCCGTCTCAGCCTCGGCGGACATGATCATTGCCTTCCCCAACCGATCGAGCAGCTTCTTCATGCGGTCGAAGTCGGCCTGATCCTCGGCCGTCATCTCCATCTCCGAGGCCGGGATCGAGACCGCGAGGACGACGTTGGGGCGGGAGCGCGCCACTTCCGAGAGGTTCTGCACGAAGTTGTAGAGCTGTGTCGCCAGTCCGCTCTTCCGATTCCGGCTCATGTAATTCATCAACTCGTCGAGCAGGATCAGCGCAGGTGTCCCGGCGGGCAACATTCGCTCGATGACATCGCCACCCGGCGACGTCATCGTCCGCTCGTGCTCCTCGACCAGGGCGAACGCCTGCGCGCCGCCCAACTGCCAGGCGATCTCGGCCCACGGCGTGCGACGCAGCGGCTCGCCGTTCATGCCGCCACGACCCGTCAGTGAGTCGAACTCCGTCCCGACGAACACCGCAGTCGCTGCAGGAGGAATCGCCGTGACGTTCGCGTCGTCGAGAATGACGGAAACGCCCTTCCACCGCCTCGCCTCCGCACCGCCTCGGGCGAGATGCCAAAGCAACGTGAGCGCATGAGTCTTACCGCCGCCGAACTGTGTCGAAAGGTTGAAAATCGCGGACGTTTCGACCCTGACACCATTGAGCCGTCGAGCCACCTGCACGGCCAAGTCGCGCAGATTCTTCGTGAGGTACGTCCGCTCGAAGAACTCCTCCGGCTGCTGGTAGACGGCCGGCGCTCGGCCGTCCCGCACGTGATCGAGATGAACCGCGAATTCGGAAGCGTCGAGAGGACGTCCGTCGCGCAGATCCTCACGGGGCGTAATGACTTTGTACCAGGGTTTGATCATCGGGTTCTATCACCTGTGCCACACGCGCACGCGATGCTCCTCCACGATCCACAGATGACCGTCCAGCGGCTCCGTTTCGAGCAGCGGCAGCACCGATCGGAAGATGGACACACTGTGCGGCCTGGATTGACTGCGGACTCGAAGGAGGATGATGCCCGAGTATTCCTCGGGAGGAAAGGCCGTGATATCGGAGAAATCGAGATCGAGTCACGAGCGCGCGCCGCTCGCTCCGGCACGCGGCGGCGACGTCGCTGTCCGGCCGCCCGTTGAGTGTCTGCTGATGCACGGTCATCGCGTCGTGCCCCTGCCCGGAGAGCAAAGCGACAAGTGCATCGCGCAGATTCTCGTCGATCTTGAACTGCATCACGCCGTTCTCGGAATCGGCACCATCCGCTCGTGCGCGAGCTCCGCGGCGTACGCGATGGCTGCGTGCACGTCCTGCACTGTCAGCGTCGGGTATTCGGCAACGACCTCCTCGGCCGTCAGTCCCTCCGCGAGGTTGTCGAGAACGACTGACACGCAGATGCGCGTCCCACGTATACACACCTTGCCGTGGGAGATTTCAGGGTCGGAGGACAGCTTTTCTCTCAAGTTCATCGTCGCTCCTCATCTTTGAGAGTTGCAGGCCGGGTCATGCGAACCCCAAGCCTTTCTTCCGCGCCAAGACGCCATCAATCCAACGTTTTTCATCGGTATTAGCTGGATACAAAGCCGACAGCGACTGCGCGAGTTTCCAAAATTTCGGGTCGTCCCCGACCTTCTCTTCGATCAAAAACCGCCTAAGAGCTTCGCCTCGTCCGGCACCAAAAAGAATCATCGATTGATGAACCCGATCGAGAGTGGTGTTTCTGGCCTCCGGTGCACCAAGCTCGCCCCAGCCCTGCTCCGCCGCGGCTTCATCGATTTCCGCAAAGAGGCCGAGCTGCTTCCTCTTCGCTTTCGCCAGTCGAGGAATGGGCGCGGAAGCCTTTCCGAAGAGATGACGCGTGCGTTCAACAACGGGCAGGAGCCTCGCCTTATCACTTCTCACTTCAACCATGTGTGTTAGTTCGTCTAGTCTGGCACCGAGACCCTGCGCGATCTTTCGCGCGGCATCGTATTCCAAGACAAAGCCTGTGTCAGCGGTCTTTTGCAAGTGCATATCGACGTCTTCAACTCCTGTGAACTCAGCGTCAATGCCAACGTTTTCTTCTGGGGCGGGGACACCGCCAGCAACGGTCCAGAGCCAAATAGCGGTGACACGCGCGTCGGGTTCGAGATCAGCCGTCTCCGCCGACTTGAGCACCATAGCCAGTGCAGCCCGCGCAACTGCTGCCCAGACGTGCTCCAGGTATTCATCAAGCGCGACAAGCTCGCCGCTGAATTTCTCGACTCTGGCATACCTTGAAAAGATCTCTAGAGCGGGCCCTAGACATGCGAAAATCGCGTCGGCGCCCACCACCCCTTCGTCGGCTAGCCGCGACATCCAATGTTCTATCCGCCGAGGCAATTCCGCTAGCACCTCGCGCCATTCACCGACAGAGGAACTGTCGACTTGCCCATCTACGGTTTCCCTTGGCCGACACACAATGTGTATTGATGATGCAAGCGCCGCTGAATTGCGGGCCCGCAGCCGCGCTTCCATTTCCGTGTCGATTGGCCAAGAGGCGGTAATGACCCACCCCGCGCTGACTAAAGCCGCCAGCATCGCCTCCCATGCTGCGGTTTCTTTATTCGCAAACACAAACACCGCTACGGACTGAGGCTTTGCCACCCTACGAATCTCGACGCATGCCTCACGCATTCGCGCTTCGTACCATGAGCCGTTCTTTTCTCGATACATCGCGGCCCTATGAGCTAAGGACACAAGCTCGTCGCTTTTCGGAGTCAGATCAGCAGAGAACAATTCCGGTAGTGAGTTGCGGAGGCCTCGCCGCAGCCAGGTGTAGAAGAAGTCGCTAAGGTCCGCATACGGAACAGCAGCGTAGTACGGCGGGTCAGTCAAGACGACATCAACACTATCGTCAGGCAATGGCAGTGCGCCAGCCGGCGCTCGCATAACTTGGCCCATGGGTAATACCGCAGTTGACAGTTCTCCGAGAACCCGCTCCACCCATTGACTAGCACTTTTCCATCCACCGGTCGAACCAGCAAAAGGATTAATCTCCATATAGTCAAGGCGCATTGGCAGAGCTTGGCCTTGACTGAATGTATGACCAACGAACTCCCCGTCCGCGCGCCAAGTGCAGAGTGCCGAGTTGTAATCCGCTAGCCGGTCAGCGGCAAGCGCAAGACACCGCCGCGTCGCCTCAACGAGCTCGTCCGGTCCGGATACGAACGAACTCGCTTCAGCGACAGCGCTGCAAATCTCATCCATCACAAGGATCTGTCTTGCGTTGAAAGCATCTCCCCAATTACTGATCCCGTACAGCACCACGTTAATGAAGCCACGGAGATGGTTGATCTCTCCACGGGGGATAGTTCCTGGCGTCTCCGATTCCCGGTCGGTGAGCAAGGCACGAGCGTCCACCAGCGCCGCAACATCTGCGTCGTTTGGGTCGCGATACGACTTCTTGCCACCCTCTTCGTATATTACTGCCAACAGCCGAGCATCGTTCGCGCCACCATGTCTGGCGTGGAGCTGGCGCCGAACGCTTTCCACCGGGGTCGTGAAGCCGGTTATCGGGCAGGTAGCGGAACCTCCAATTGTGGTCCCGCCGTCAGCGATTTTGTTTTGGCCG
Organism: Thermoanaerobaculia bacterium; assembly: GCA_036375075.1. GTDB lineage: Bacteria > Acidobacteriota > Thermoanaerobaculia > Gp7-AA8 > Gp7-AA8 > QHVT01. The sequence goes on from DASUSN010000236.1 coordinate 36,351, forward strand.
GTAACCCGCACCACAGTAAGCCGCGGCTGCACCGCCTTCCGTCCATCACCTGTGGTTACTACATCGGTGACGATTGCACCGCGGTCGTCCCTGACCCACGTCAGCGCAAATCCTCCCGACTGGCGTCGACCTAACCACATCGACCGAATCAGCGGGATTTCCACCGGGAATGCTCCCCCTGAAGGAGCTTCGGACAATATCGTGCGAGCATATAAGTAGCCGATTGTCTTCAGACCACCCGCCGCTGGAAACAGCCGCCCGATACGCCGGGACACGCGAACCGAGATTTCTTCCGCCGCCGCGGAAAAGGTCTCACAGAGCTTCTGACCGAACCTAGGTACGTCTTCGGCTACCACTTTGTTCAATAGGACGGCGACAGGGTTCAAGTCAGAAGCAATGACATCCCCACCGAGACGTAGAGCTTCGACAGGGAAGGCGCCGCCGCCGGCAAATGGATCAAGAACCACCGGGGCAGCAGTGATCGCATCGGTGGCAGAATGTGCCGCTCTTGTGAGAGTGCGAGCACAAGCAAGAAACTCAGCATTGGCAGAAGCATCCCAACTTGAAAAGTCGGCGATGAATAACAGGAGTGCTTCGCGGAGAGCAGTGCGCGTCGCGAGTGATTCTTGATTGGCAGAAACATCTCGCCAGAACGTCCATGATGCAGCACATAACTTTGCAAGATCTGCGCTCGCGAGAACTCGCTCGGCGAATGCATTGAGCTGCTCCTTTGCGGCATCGATGAACGCTGCAGGACACAGGGAATCTACCGGGTCGAACCAAAGTGAACCGCAGACGACCGCGCGACAGGCGGCTAAGGGGCGGCGCGCCCACCACAGGTGCAACGTCGACAGGTGGCCGTGACGAATGGATTTTTCGCGTCGCGCTTCACGCGACACGGTTCGAATCGGCAGATCGACTTCGATAAGACGCTTCGGGTAACGGAGAGGTTCAGTCATTCGGCAGCACTGAGGATCTCGTTGGGTCCCACGACGTAGTGTTCAATCTTCACAATAGCTTTCCACCCCAGCCGTGCCGGGTCTTGAATGACATGGAGCTTTGGCGACGAGGCGCAGTTAAAGACGGCGTAAAGCCAATAGTCTTCGCCCAGGCGCTGAGCAGTGCGGTGCTCGTGCTCGGTCAGCGCAACCTCGCCGACCCCGGCACGACCCTTCACTTCGATGAAACGCGCCGCAATCGTGACGCCGGGCTCGGTCGGGTGCGGTTGCAGTGAACGGATGTCGTAGCCGACGTTCTCCGTTTCGACGCTTTCGGGCAGCCAGCCACGCTCACGCTCATGACGCATCACCGCCTCCACCGCGATGCGCTCGATCTCGTCGTCTCGGACCATTGGCGCGACACCCGGCGCCTCCCGCTCCGGATGCGGCAACACCCAGGCGCTGCCAAGGAACTGGACGCCTTCCACCTGACAGAGACGTTCCTTCTCCAGTTCCGCACGCCGTCGGTCCAGACGGTGATTGAGATCGCCGAGGTGTGCGTCCGCCTGCGCGAGGTTTCCCGCCAGATTCGACTCGCCCGCCTGGATTCGCCCGTCCAGTTCGGCGTACATCATCTGCGCGCGGTTGATCAGCTCCCCTAGAGAGATCTCGACGTGCTTGCGGACGATGCCGTTCTCTCGCATCCGCTCGACGGCCACCTCGTCCCGAAACGGCCTCAGAGCGGAGTCATAGAGAAACACTTCCGCCGCACTGCGGTCAGGGAGCTCGCCAAGAGCCGGTGGTGTCGCACCGTTCTCGCCGAGTTGCAGGTCGAGAAAGACGGTCGGCTGACGCACAGACAATGTCCCGTCGATTTCGACGCGAACGACGAAGAGCTTCCGGTGCAGCGTGTTCCCACGCCCGTCGCCGATACCGGCGGAGAAGGCGTCGAGACGATACGGCACGCTGGAGTGAAGGTCGTAAAAGACGCTCCCGCGGCGAAGATCGGACTCCACACGCGCCTCGACGTCGCTGCGTACCGCTTCGAAAAGCGGATGTCCCGGCGTGACCCACTCGACCGTAGCGTCATCACCGAGAAGGCGTTTGTCGAAGACTACGCGCTGGTACTCGCGTCCGAGCCGCCCGAACCGCGGCTCGAGTTGGTTCCCGAGAGGCTCGAGCGTCTTCGGGATACGCCCAACCTTGTAGACGTGCTCTTGGCCGCGAAGAGATACAGGATGAATGCCGGCGATCGGGCCCGCCTTCGTGAAGAAGTCTTCGATCACCTCAGGAACCAGGCGCCGTTCCTTCGCTTCCACCGATTTGCCGACCAACGCCGAGAGATTCAGCTCTCGCTTCGCCAAGCCTTCGAGCGTCGACCCGGTGATGTGCCGGAACCGCTCGATATCGATGTCTTTCACGATGCGGTCTTTGATCGCATCCTCGCTGAGTTGTCTCGCATACATCCGCCGGAACAACTGCTCGAGTTGATTCGAGGGAAACAGATCGCCGACGACATCGAAGACCTTGTCCGATCCGAGCTCCTCTTTGATCTCGCGAAGACGCGACAAGAGCTTTTCCAGCACTCGTCCTTCACGCGTATCCAGTGACGCGAAGTTGAAGATCAGACAGTCTTTCGTCTGGCCATATCGGTGGATGCGTCCCATGCGTTGCTCGAGACGGACCGGATTCCATGGGATGTCGTAGTTGATCATCATCCAGCAGAACTGGAGGTTGATCCCTTCGCCCGCCGCTTCGGTGGCCAGGAGGATCTGGCACTCCTCGCGGAACTCACGCTCCGCGAAGATGCGCGTGCCGCGCGTGTCGCGGTCTCCGATCTTCATCCCGCCGTGGATCTGTGTCACGGTCAGTCCCCACTCGCGCAGCTTCCCGAGCGGCCGGCCGTCCTTGCCGTCTCCGGCGAGGTAGTCGAGCGTGTCTTTGTGCTCTGTGAAGATGAGCAGCTTCATCTTCGAGTCTTTGAAGATGTTCTGTTCTTCGAGGACGCTCCGCAGTTTCACGAGCTTCGATTCGACTTCGCGCTGCTCGACGCGGCGGGCATGGTCGATCAGCTTGCCGAGGCGCTGGATCTCTTCGCGCAGTGCCACGGGATCGATCGATGCGACGACGCTTTCGAGATCTGCACTGATCTGCTGCTGTTCTTCTTCCGTCAGATCGTCATAGTCATCCGGAAGCCGCTTCTGGAGTTGCTCGGCGCGGTATTTGTCAGGATCTTCCAGGATCCTGGTGCGTTTGTCGCGCATGCGCTCAAGCGAGCGCCGCGCGGCGTAGACACTAGACGCAAAACGGCGCTGCAGCATCGCCATCGTGAAGCCGAGCGCCTTCCCCTGCTGCGACTCGCTTGCGTCTGCCTTGATGGACTGGTCCTCCACGTACCGCGTTAGGTCGTCGTAGAACTCGAATTCCTCCGGGTTCAGGTGGAACTTTGCCGTGCGCACATCTCGCTTCGTAAACAGCTTCCGGACATCGCCCTGCTCGTCAGGAAACGTGACGAGCGCCTCCTTCAACCGGCGCAAATAGAAAGGCGCGGACTGCCGCCGCATTGCCTCTTCAAGGCTTTTCACGTCGCCGTAGACGTCACGGTCGAGCAGGCTCAGAAAGAGGCGGAAGTGTTCCGCCTCACCCTTGTGCGGTGTGGCGGTCATCATCAGGAAATGATCGGTGCGCTGCGACAGCGCCTCACCGATCTCAAATGCGAGTGTTTTCTTGTCCGACGACGACGCGCTCATCTTGTGAGCCTCGTCGACGATCACCAGGTCCCAGTCCGCACGAAGGAGGCTGTTGCGGGCATCTTCAACGCGAGAGATCCAAGACACCGAGGTGACGACCTGGCTTTTCTCCTGCCATGGATTGTGGCCGTACTCGCTCCGGAGCACGTCGCCACGCATCAGGTCGAACCGCTCGCGGAACTTCTCCTGCATCTCGCGCTGCCACTGGAACGTGAGATTGGCCGGGGCGACGATCAGCGTTCGGTTCACCAGTCCTCGGATCTTCAATTCCTTGAGGAGCAAGCCAGCCATGATCGTCTTGCCGGCTCCGGGATCGTCAGCAAGGAGAAACCGGATGCGCGGTAACTTCAGGAAGTACTCGTAGACGGCTTCGAGCTGGTGCGGAAGCGGGTCGATCCGAGCAATCGACAACGAAAAGTACGGGTCGTACTCGTAGGCCAACCCCAGCCGGTGAGCCTCGATACCGAGCCGGAACCGCTCCGGATCGCCATCGAACGGCGAGTCCTTCGGCGTGATTCGCAATTGAGCGAGTTGCGCCTCTCCGAGGATCGGCTCGTAGACCTTGGCTGTACGCAGACCCTTCCCGATGAGCTTGAGCGAGGCACCGACAGGCACGGTCGTGATGATTTCGATCGGCTCGGGAAGCAGCGGGCCGTCGACGACGACACCTGCAGCGAAATGGGAGAAGTCAGTCATCTCTTGCGCATCCGAACCGAATCTCCGCGATTGTATGCGCACCGCTCCATTCTCGCCCATCGCTGGGCGTCTGGATCGTCACCGAAAGCCAGCACCAGCGCTGCTAGATACCTGAGCAGACGCGAGAGGCGCGCCGCTCAAGGAACACGCGGACATCTGGAGTCAGAATGAGTCACCGCCCCAACCGCCGCACCACCGCCCCCGTGAAGTCCTCGAACAACGCCGCAGGCGCCACCGCCAACGCACGACAGATCAACAGCAAACTCCACACGCCCGTGTTCCGCACGCCCAGCTCGATATCCGCCACGTGGTTCCGGGACACGCCCATCGCTTCCGCGAGGGCTTCCTGGGTGAGGCCCTTCTCGCGGCGGAGCTCGGCGACGCGCCGGCCGAGGGTTTTCAGGGCCTCCTCGCGGGTCATGTGTTGGTTGATTGCACAGGATCATTGGCGTAGACTCCATCCATGATCCTTGGCAAGGCGAAAGTAACTCATCGGAGGCGGCATGCCTGACGTCGAGAACATCCGCACCCTCTTCCTCCACCCCCGCCCCGCCTACCCCCTCCCCGACGCCGCCGCCCTCCTGGGCATGGACGAGCGGGAGGTGCGGGGGTGGGTGGAGGTGGGGGAGCTGGCGGCGGTGGAGGGGGGCGGCGGGCTGGAGATCCCGTGGGCGGAGCTGGTGTCGTTCGGGATGGACCTGTGGTCGCAGGAGGCGGTCGAGGAGGCGTTGGGGGCGGATGTGGCCTCGGTGATCCCGGAGCTGGTGCGGCTGACGGACCTCGAGGTGCGCATCCCGCGGATGGAGGTGGTGGCGCTGGAGCGGGTGGCGGCGCGGGACGGGCGGTCGGTGGACAGCGTGCTCGCGGGGGAGCTGTTGGACTTCGTCTCGGCGAATTCGGCGTGGCTGGACCGGGAAGTGCCGGGGATGCTCGCCGCTCTGGCCTGGCCGGAGGTCTGAGGGGCATCGAGCCTGCGTCCTGCCCATCCGGCGGCGATTCCGGACCGATCCGGCAGCGATCCCGAACCAAGCCGGCGGCGATCCCGGACCAAGCCGGCAGCGATCTCGGACCAATCCGGCACCGATCCCTGATCAATCCGGCGCCGATCCCGAACCAAGCCGGCGCCGATCTCGGACCAAGCCGGCGCCGATCCCGAACCAAGCCGGCGCCGATCCCCGACCAACCCGGCGCCGATCCCCGACCAACCCGGCGCCGATCCCGGAGCCCTTCGGCATCGCTCCCGGGCTCGGCCTCCATCGGCCCCGGATGCCTCCCGCATCGGTCCCGGATGCTTCCGGCATCGCCCCCGGCTGCCTCCGGCATCGCCCCCGGATGCTTCCGGGATCGCCCCCGGCTGCCTCCGGGATCGCCCCCGGCTGCTTCCGGGATCGCCCCCGGCTGCTTCCGGGATCGCCCCCGGCTGCTTCCGGCATCGCCCCCGGATGCCTCCGGCATCGCCCCCGGATGCCTCCGGCATCGTTCCCGGATGCTTCCGGCATCGATCCCAGATGCTCCCGATATCGATCCCGGATGCTCCCGAGATCGATCCCGGATGCTCCCGAGATCGATCCCGGTGCTCGCGATATCGATTCCGGATGCTCCCGAGATCGATCCCGGACGCTGAACGACGGTTCGCATAGATTCTGGTATCAGTCCATCATCAGACACCTGGGCTCTCGCGGCTCACATTGGCAAATTCATCCACTTTCCTGACCAGTTCATCGAATCCAGCCCAAACGGCCGCTATAATTTCTTAATATTTTATATTGACACACTACCCCCACCACCCCGTATACTACCAACATGCTGCAAAGCACACCTCCCGGAGCCGCGCCACGAGGCGCCGGCGGCCTTCGCCGGAAGGGGCGCGCTGCGTGGGGAGCCCGGCGGGAGGAGTGGAGGCGGCCGTTCCGGAGGCTGCGGCGGGCGCTGGATGTTTCGGCCGGGTTGCTCGAGGCCACGGTGCGGTCGATCGCGGACTCGCGGGAGTGCGCGGGCCGGCGTCCGGTCCGGGCCTCGCGCCATCTGGTGGCGGCCCAGGACTGTCTGGTGGCGGTCTCGGTGTGCCTGGCCCGGGCGGCGCACGCGCTGGCGGCCACCAACGCGTGTCTCGGCCGGGATCCGGAGGGCGGGGATGGCGCTCCGGAGCTGATCGTCCGGGAAACGCTGCGCTGGATCTCGGTGGCGGACCGGGTGACGGGGCTGGCGGAGCAGGTCGCCTCGATGCACGACGACGTCCGGGACGGGATCGTCTCCGGGGCGCTGGTGCCGGAGCCGGACTTCGCGGTCCGCCGGCCGCGCATCGTGCTCGCGCCGCGTCCGGCGCCGGTCCGCGCGTTCCTGCGAGCGCGGCAGCCGCGGGTCATGGATCGCATTGCCGTCTTGCTCCTGCGGCGGCGGCGGGCGGACGACCGTCTGCCGGCGCAGGACATCCCTCCCCGTACCTGCCGGGGGCGCGCTCCTCCTGCTTCCCCGATCGCTCTGCACTGAACCATCGCAAACGATCGAGAAAGAAAAGGAGGCTCTTCATGAGCACGGATGAGAATGGTGTGTCCGTGGTCCCGGTGACCGCGACGTCTTCTTCCCACTACGATTCGGCGGAGGCGCGCCTGCAGGACCTCAATCTGATGCGCGATCTGATCCCGCTCTTCGTCGTTCCGGCGTCGAAGCTGGAGACGTCGAAGCTGACCAGCGCGGCGGCGGTGCCGGCGGAGTTCGTGGAGCTGACGACGGTGGCGACGGCGAGTCACAAGGCGCTGGTGCGGGGCGAAGCGGCCACGCCGGCGCAGATCCGCGATCTGATGGCGTACGCGGATGCGTACTCGCCGCTGGCGGACGAGCTGGAGGCGTTCGCGCAGTTCATCCGCCACAGCGTGACGGCGGCACGGAACCGCGCGGGGGTGGAGGCGCTGACGACGTACTCGCTCGCGCAGCGCCTGGCGAAGCGGCCGGAGCATGCCGGCCTGGCGACGTACGTCGCGGACATGCGCCGCGCCCTCGGACGCGGCCGGAAGGTGTCGCCCGAGGTGATCGTCAAGCGCAAGGCGGCGAAGGCGGCGAAGGCGGCGGCCAGGGCCGCGGAAGCGGCGAAGGCGGCGGAGCTGGCCGCTAAGGCCGCGGAAGCGGCGCAGGCCGCGCTGCAGGCCGCGGAGTAAGGGTTTTTTGCGCGGGCGCGTCCGGGAGGGCGCGCCCGCGTTTTTTGGGGGGAGGGGGGAAGGGGGGTAGCCCCGAGCGGAGTCGAGGGGCCGGCTTAGCACCTGCTGCGCGGTTGCACGAAGCGCGGTGCATGGGCAAGTCGCAAAGTCTCAAAGTCGCAAAGTCTCAAAGATTGTGATGGCGCCCTCTTTGCGACTTTGCGACTTTGAGACTCACGGGCGGCGCCTGTGGGACGTCCGCCGTTGGTGCTAACGTGACCCCTCGACTTCGCTCGGGGTAAACCTTTAAAGCCGCACGAGGCCGCGACGCGTCGCCACCTTCACTGCCTCGGTGCGCGACGTCACCCCCAACTTCTCGAACAGATGCCCGAGGTGGGTTTTGACGGTGCGCTCGGTGATGCCGAGGGACTGGGCGATCTCTTTGTTGGACTTGCCGTCGGCCATGAGGCGCAGGGACGACAGCTCGCGCGGGGTGAGCTGGACGCGGGACAGGCCCTCGGCCAGTTTGGCGGCGGCGGCCGGGGCGAGGTAGGTCTTGCCGGCCAGGACGTCGTGGATGCACTGGATCAGGTCGTCCGCGGAGATGTCCTTCAACACATACGCTTTCGCGCCCGCTTTCAACGCGCGGGAGATGTCGTCGTCGGTGTCGTAGGTGGTGAGGATGATGACCTTGGCGTGAGGGTCGCGCTCGCGGATGCGGCGGACGACTTCGGCGCCTTCCATGACCGGCATGCGCAGGTCGAGGAGGGTGACGTCGGGGCGGTAGGCGTCGAAGGCGGCCAGGGCCTCGAGGCCGTTGGCGGCTTCGGCGACGACGTCGAGGTCGGGCTCGTGGTCGATGATCTTCGCGACGCCCGTGCGGACGAGGGCGTGGTCGTCGACGACGAGGACGGTGGCGGTCGCGCGCTCAGTGCTGGTGATCATGGGGAGGGATGGTGAAGGACGCGGGCTCCCACGCCAGGACGATCTCGGTGCCGGCGCGGGGGGCGGTGACGATGGTCAGCTCGGCGCCGATGCGCTCGGCGCGCTCCTGCATGGAGGTCAGGCCGAAGCCGGCGCCGAAGCGGTCGTTGGCGATGCCTTTGCCGTCGTCGGCGACGGAGAGGCGGAAGCCGATGCCTCGCGCGGCGGAGGCGCGGACGACGATCTTGCGCGCGCGGGCGTGGCGGACGGCGTTGGTGAGGGCCTCCTGGGCGATGGTGGCGAGCTCGCGCTCGATGCCGGCGCCGAGGCCGGGGAGCTCTTCGATGACGAGCTCGATGGGGACGTCGGTGGTGCGCCGCGCCAGCTCCACGGTGCGCTCGAGCACCGCGCCGAAGTCGCCGCTCTCCATGGTCTGCGGGCGCAGGGTGCAGACCGAGCGCCGGGCCTCGATCATGTTGGTGCGGGCCAGGTCGATGGCGTTGTCGATGCTGGCGGCCACGGACTTCGGCAGCGACGCCGCGACGCGCTGGGTGGACTGGAGCTGCATGAGGATGCCGGCGAAGCCCTGGGCCAGGGTGTCGTGGATGTCGCGGGCGATGCGGTTGCGCTCTTCGAGCACGGCCTGGCGGCGGGCCTCGACGCGGCTCTGCTCGGCGAGGTTGCTCTGGTGCAGGGCGAGCGTGGCCTGGCGGGCGATGGTCTCCATCAGGGCGTTGCGCCACGGCGCCCACTCCGGCGGCGCGTCGCCGGCGCAGAGCACCATCCAGCCGAGGTTGCGGTTGGGGAGCATGAGCGGGGTGACGGCGAGGGACTGCAGGCCGGCGGCGCGGTTGAAGTCGCGCACGGGCTGCGGGAGGCGCGGGTCGTCGCCGGTGTATTCGATGGTGGTGGTCCAGCCCGGGCGGTGGGCGAAGAGGTGCGTGGCCATGCTCTCCCGCGGGAGCTGGAGCTCGTCCCAGCCGGGGAGGTCGCGGGCGTAGAGCTGGTCGCCGACGTAGGACATCCAGAGGTCGCAGCGGGTGGCGTCGTCGTCGAGGAGGAACACGCCGCAGGCGTGGCTGTCGGTCTCCTCGAGGAGGGTCTTCATGAAGACCCGGAAGAAGCCGTCGATGTCGGGCTCGGTGACGAGGGAGTCGAGGGCCAGCTGCATGGTGCTGCTCTGCATGCGGGCCATGCACTCGGAACGGCGGCGCTGCTCGGTCTCGCGGGTGAGGGCCTCGCGCAGCTCCTCGATGGTGTCGGGGAGGTGGACGGGGGACTTGGGGCATTCGCCGCCGCCGAAGATCTCCTCGCGGGGTTGGGAGGGGGAGTCGTGGGTGTCTTCGTTCATGGCTGTCATCCTGAGCCGCGTAGACGGCGAAGGACCCCGTGCAGGTTGCGCCGCCCGCGCCTGAATCGGGGGGTCCTTCGCTGTCTACGCAGCTCAGGATGACAGAAAACCCGAATCGCGCCATCGGCCGAAGGTACGAGGCCGCGCCTGCCCACCTGCCCGATTGTCCGCGCTCTCCCCGGAGCCGAGACTGTGCGGCATGAAGAAAACGCTGATGCTGACGCTTTTGATCCTCGGGGCCGGGCTGCTGTCCGCGTGCAACCGCGCAGTCGCCCAGGGGGCCGCGACGCCTCCGCCCGCGGGGGTGACGGCCGCGCCGGTCGTGGCGCGGGAGATCACGGAATGGGATGAGTTCACCGGGCGCCTGGAGGCCGTCGAGAGCGTGGCCGTGCGGCCGCGGGTCTCGGGCTACGTCGCGGCGGTGAAGTTCGACGAGGGGTCGATCGTGAAGCAGGGGGACCTCCTCTTCCTCATCGATCCGCGGCCGTTCCAGGCCGAGGTGGACCGGCTGCGGGCGGAGCTGCTGCGGGCGCGGGCGACGGTGGAGCGCGCCGAGAACGAGCTGAAGCGCGCGGAGACGCTCGCCGCGGAGAGCGCGATGTCGAGCGAAGAGCGCGGGCGGCGCGCGGCGTTCGCGGCCGAGTCGGCCGCGCAGGTGGCCGCTGTCGAAGCGGCGTTGCGCGCCGCGGAGCTGAACCTGGAGTTCACGCGCGTGACCTCCCCCATCGACGGGCGCGTCGGGCGGGCCATCGTGACGGCGGGGAACCTGGTGTCGAACGGGGACACGCTCATGACGAGCGTCGTCAGCATCGATCCGATCTACGCGACCTTCGAGGCCGACGAACAGACGTTCCTGCGGTACGGCCCTTCGACGTCGCTCCGGGCCTCGGTGGAGATCCGCATGGGTCTCGCGAACGAGAAGGACTTCCCGCGCACGGGGAAGATGGATTTCCTGGACAACCAGGTCAATCCGGCCACGGGGACGATCCGCGGGCGGGCGGTGTTCCGCAATGACGACCGCGCGCTGACGCCGGGGCTGTTCGTGCGCCTGCGGCTGCCGGGGAGCGGTTCGTATCCGGGGGTGCTGATCCAGGACCGCGCGGTGGGGACGGACCTCGACAAGCGGTACGTGTACGTGGTGGAGAACGGGGCCGTGGAGTACCGCGAGGTGGAGCTCGGTCCGATCGTGGACGGGCTGCGCGTGGTGCGCAACGGGCTGGTGTCGGGGGATGTGGTGGTGGTGAACGGACTGCAGCGCGTGCGGCCGGGGGCTCCGGTGACGGCGCAGCTCGTCCAGATGACCAACTGAAAAATCGTCTCCGTCCCACTCTGTGTCTCTGTGTCTCTGTGGTGAATACCCACGTGCCACGCACGAAACACGGGCGTATTCACCACAGAGACACAGAGGCACAGAGTGGGACGGAGGGGGATCACGATGAAACTCGCACAATTTTTCATTACGCGGCCGATCTTTGCGGTCGTGCTCTCATTACTCATCGTCATCGCCGGCGGGATTGCGCTCTTCGAGCTGCCCGTCAGTGAATATCCGAGCGTCGCGCCGCCCACGGTGGTCGTGCGCGCCGCCTACCCCGGCGCGAATCCGAAGGTCATCGCGGAGAGCGTGGCCGGGCCTCTCGAGCAGGCGCTGAACGGGGTCGAGGGGATGTTGTACATGTTCTCGCAGTCGACCGCGGACGGGCGGGTGCAGCTCACCGTCACGTTCGCCGTGGGCACGGACCTCGACAGCGCGCAGGTGCAGGTGCAGAACCGCGTCGCGCAGGCGTTGCCGCGGCTGCCGGCCGAGGTGCAGCGCATCGGCGTGGTCACCGAGAAGGCCACGCCCGACTTCATCATGGTCGTGCACCTGGTCTCGCCCGGGAACCGCTACGACATGCTGTACCTCTCCAACTTCGCGCACCTGCGCGTGAAGGACGAGCTGGCGCGCATCGGCGGCGTGGGCGACGTGCAGGTGTTCGGCGCGGGCGAGTATTCGATGCGCGTCTGGCTCGATCCGGACCGTCTCGCCGCGCGGCAGTTGACGGCGACGGACGTCGTCCGCGCCATCCGCGAACAGAACCTCCAGGTCGCCGCCGGCGTCCTCGGCGCCCCTCCCGCTCCGAGCGACACCACCTTCCAGCTCTCCATCAACGCCCGCGGGCGGCTGCAGAGCGCCGAGGAGTTCGAGAACGTCGTCATCCGCGCGACGCCCGAGGGGCAGATCACGCGGATCAAGGACGTCGGGCGCGTGGAGCTCGGGTCCAACCTCTACTCCATGCGCAGCCTGCTCGACAACCAGGAGGCCGTGGCCATCGGCGTCTTCCAGCGGCCGGGCACGAATGCGCTGGAGGCGTCGTCGCAGGTGCGCGCGACGATGGACCGCCTGCAGAAGAGCTTCCCCGAGGGCGTGCAGTACAAGATCGTGTACGACCCGACGGTGTTCGTCAGGGAGTCCATCGACGCCGTGGTCTCGACGCTGTTCGAGGCGCTGCTGCTGGTGGTCATCGTGGTGATGGTCTTCCTGCAGACGTGGCGGGCGTCGATCATCCCGCTGGTGGCCGTGCCGGTCTCGCTGATCGGGACGTTCGCGGTCATGCTGGGCCTCGGCTTCTCGCTGAACACGCTGTCGCTGTTCGGGCTGGTGCTGGCGATCGGCATCGTCGTCGACGACGCGATCGTCGTCGTCGAGAACGTCGAGCGCCTCATGCACGACGAGGGGCTCGCGCCGCGCGAGGCGACCATCAAGGCGATGGAGCAGGTGACCGGGCCGGTCATTGCCATCGTGCTCGTGCTGTCGGCAGTCTTCGTGCCGGTCGCGTTCCTCAGCGGCCTCACCGGGCAGCTTTACAAGCAGTTCGCGGTGACGATCGCCGTCTCGGTGGCCATCTCCGGCCTGGTCGCCCTGACGCTCAGCCCGGCGCTGTGCCGGCTGCTGCTGAAGCCGGGCCACGGCGGGAAGAAGATGTTCCTCTTCCGCTGGTTCGACCGCGGCTTCGGCGCGATCACCAACAGCTACACC
>DASUSN010000237.1:0-87052 GCA_036375075.1 Thermoanaerobaculia bacterium
CGCGGGACGCCGCCACATCAGCCGCCGGGACGGCGGCGGTCCGGTTTTGAGACAGCCTCCAGATCGCCTCCGCTTTCCTATTCGGGCCCGCACGCGCGCGAACGTGCGAATACGAAAGCGGAGGCGATTGATTGCCTCCGCACTCCAAATGGCGAGGTTCGCTCAGCCTTGCCGGCTCACCATGGCTTCGATCCAGATGGGGGCGAAGGGGGAGGTGCAGCCCTTGGAGACCGGGTAGTCCCGATAGATTCCCAGCTTCTCGCCGATGGCGACGGCTCGCTTGCGGAGTTTGGGGAAGTGGATTCCGATCTCCGCGAGGGCGCTGTTCATCGTCCACTGCACGACGGGATCGGCGTTGCCCATTTCGGACGCGATGCGGTCCAGCAGCGCTGGCAGGTCGAGCCCTTCCGGACTCCGGACGACGCGCTCGGCGGTGAGGCTCCATCCGGCGCGCGCGGCCCAGCGGTCGTCCGCGGCCATCCATTCCTGGCGAAGCGTCTCCTTGGCAGGGTGCTGCTTGACGACATAGGCGATGAGCCAGTCCGCCACGTGCGCAAAGGCGATGGTCCGCACCATCCGGTCCACTTCTTCGGCGGACAGCTCCTTCGGCTTGATCAGGAGCGCGGCCAGGAGCTGGGCGTCGACGTTGCCGGTCTTCCAGAGAGCCGTGGCCAGCTTCTGGTCGGTCTTGATCTGCTTCGCCAGCACCCGGAGATCGCCGTGTTTGACGCCGAACTGGTCGTCGCCGGCACCGTACTTCCTGTTGTGCGCCCGCACCTTCTCGTTGCCGAGCGCTTTGAGCTGATCGAGAGCTTCGTCGAGCGTCATGGGCGGTGATTCTACTGAGTGAGCTCCCTCCGTCCCACTCTGTGCCGACGCTACCCCAGCCGCCGGTGCTCCAGCGAGGGGATCGCTTCCCGCACCCGTCCGAGCACGTCCGGATCGATCTCCGCCACGCAGATGCCCGGGCCGTCCGAGCAGCGTGCGACGACGATCCCCCACGGGTCGATGATCATCGAGTGGCCGTAACTCGCGCGGCCGTGGCCGTGTTGTCCCGATTGTGCGGGCGCGATCAGCCAGGCCGTGTTCTCGATCGCACGTGCGCGCAGGAGGACTTCCCAGTGGTCCTTTCCCGTGAACAGCGTGAACGCCGAGGGCACGAGCAGCACCTCGGCGCCCTTCGCCGCAAGGGCGCGATAGAGCTCCGGGAAGCGGAGGTCGTAGCAGATCGACATGCCGAGGATCGCGAGCGGCGTCGGCGCGGTCACCACTTCATCGCCCGGCTCCACGACGTCGCTCTCGCGAAAGCGTGTGCCGTCCGCAAGGTCGACGTCGAACAGATGAATCTTGCGGTAGACCGCGATGACCGACCCGTCGGGTCCGAAGAGCACCGACGTATTGCGCGCCTTGCCGGCGACGGACGACACCTCGGCGATCGAGCCGGCGAGGAGATGGATCCCCTTCTCTCTCGCCTTCTCCGCAAAGCGGGTGAACGTCGGTCCGTCGAGCGGCTCCGCCGCCGCGACCTTCACGCCCTGCGGACCGATCATGTCGACGTTCTCCGGCAGCGCGACGAGCTCGGCCCCTCGCGCCGCGGCGGCATCGATCAGCCTCAACGCCTCGCCGACGTTCCGCTCGCGGTCCCCGGTCGACGTCATCTGAATTGCTGCAGCGAGAAAACGTCTCATGCGGCGAGACGATAACAGCTGCCGCATGCCCGCCGGGCATCGTGTGATAATCGTTTGATGCCCGCACCGGCTCATCGGATTCGCTACACGTACGACGAGTACCTCGCGCTCGAAGCAACGAGCAACGTACGTCACGAGTTCCTCGACGGACAGATCTACGCGATGGCAGGCGGAACGCCAGAGCATGCAGCGCTGTCCGCGGCCGTCATCGGCGTGCTCTTCCTACAGCTTCGCGGAACGGGATGCCGCGCGTATGACGCCGATCTGCGCGTGCGAACGCCGTCCGGACTGGCGACGTATCCAGACGTCACGCTGGTCTGCGGACCGACCGACCGCGATCCGGAGGATCCGAACGCCGTCACCAATCCGACGGTCACGATCGAGGTCCTCAGCAGAAGCACGGAGGAGTACGACCGCGGAGACAAACTCGAGCACTACAAGAGCATCCGTTCCCTCCGGCAGGTCCTGCTCATGTCCCATCGGGAACGCCGGATCGAAGTGTGGACCCGCGAGGAAAACGATGTGTGGTCGCGAGCGGTCGCACGCGATGGTGATGTCGTGACGTTGACCGCCGGCCTGCGTCTCGATGTCCGGGAAGTCTACGAGGCTGCGGCCGAACCGCCGCGATGATCCGTTTCAGCCTCACCGATTGCCCCCGCACTCCAAACCTTGGCGGGCCTGGAGTGAGGAGGGGTTGAGCTTTAGTAGGCGCAGAAGCCGTTGCAGCCGTACTGCCACAGCGTGCCGCAACCGTCCTGGGATCTCGTGCAGCGGGGGAATGGGATGTAGCACTGGTTGTAGGGGGACGTCGGCGATTGGTAGCACCAGTCGCTGACGGTGCTGCACTCGCAGTCGGCGTTGCTGGCGATCGGACCTTTCGGGGCGTTGCTCGCCATGTCGCGGACCGGCGGCCGGTCACCGCGTTCCGCCGGCTCGTCGATCGCGCCACGGACGGCGAGGGCGGCGACGGACGTGCTGATCGCCGCGTAGCCGAGCTGTCCGAAGACCATTCCTTCCCCGCGGGTGAATGCCTTCCGGATCCGCGACGTCAGCAGGTTCAGCGACTCGATCGCGCGCTGCGCTTCCTCGGGGTTTCCGTGCCGGCGCTGCAGGAGTCCGGTCGAGACGAGACCGATCGCTTCGGCGACGATCGAGTACTGCTCCGTCGTCAGGTCCGGGCTCGCGGCGAGGAACTCCTCGAAATGCATGACCCAGAGGTCCGCCTGCATGTCGGTGGTCAGCCCGAGGTAGATGTCCCTCGCGTTGACGTTGGGGTCCGACATGCGGTCGTACGCCTGCTGGACCGCGATGCGATCCGGCCGCAGGTCCACGACCCCTGCTGCCGAGACGCTCAGTGACGCTCCGAGGAGAAGGAGTACCGTTACGATTTTTCGCACTCTGGATGGCTCCCTTCAGATGCGATGCTACCGAAGGAAGGATGCACGTCAAGCACCTCCGCAGCGTTGGGTGCGGATGTCCGTGCAAAATTTCGTCGAGTCGAGTGACCCCGCCGCTAAAATCAGCGGACACCCATGGACACGGACGCTGATCTCACAGGCCGGCGCGTCGGCCGATACGAGATCCGCTCGCTCCTCGGCCGTGGCGGCATGGGTGCCGTCTACCGGGCCTGGGATGCCACTCTCGACCGCCACGTCGCCATCAAGATCCTCCCGGCCCATCTCGTCACGGATCCCGATCGCGTCCGCCGGTTCGTGCTGGAAGCGAAGAGCGCCTCGGCGCTCAATCACCCGAACGTCATTTCGATCTACGACATCGGGCAGGACGGCTCGCTCCATTACATCGCGATGGAGCTCGTCGAAGGCACGACGCTGCGCGATGCCCTGGTGCGCGGCGCGGTCGACCGGAAACGGGCCATTGCCATCGCCGAGGAAGTGGCTGCGGCGATCGCCGCGGCGCATCAGGCGGGCGTCGTCCATCGCGATCTGAAGCCGGAGAACATCATCATCGCCTCGGCCGGCTACGTGAAAGTGCTCGACTTCGGTGTGGCGAAGCTGCGCAGCGAGCCGACCCCAGTGGGCGAGCCGACAGCGGTGGGCGCGACGGAGGTGCGCGCGACGGAGGTGCGCGCTACCAGGGCGGGCGTGGTTCTCGGCACGGCCGGATACATGTCACCGGAGCAGGCCCTGGGGAAAGCCGTCGATCACCGCTCCGACGTCTTCTCGCTGGGATGCATCCTCTACGAGATGGTCTCCGGACGGGCGCCGTTCGACGGCGATTCCGTGGTGGAGACGATGTTCAACGTCATTCATGCGCGGCCCGCAGCGCTCGACGTACCGCGGGAACTGCAGCCGATCGTCAAGAAAGCGCTGGCGAAGTCGCCGGAGGACCGCTATCGGTCGGCGAACGATCTGGCCGCCGATCTGAAGCGGCTGCGCGAGAGTGACGTGACAGGCTCTCAACCGGCCGGCGCCGGACCGGGAGTCCGCCGCTCCACACTCATCGTTGCGGCGGCGGTGCTCAGCGCGGCCGTCGCGGGCGTCCTGCTGATGCCGCGGAAACAACCATCGCCGCCGGCGCAGAGCCAGCCGCTGACCATCCAGCGGATCACCACGAACGGGAACGCGATCCTGGCCGCCGTCTCCCCGGATGGAAAGTATGTCGCGTACGTGAATTCCGAAGGCGGACGGCAGGGCCTCTGGCTGCGGCAACTGGCTACGCTCCAGGACCTGCAGCTCATCGCGCCGAGGGCAGTGGCCTTCTGGGGACACGCGTTCTCGCCCGATGGAGCGTCGATTTACTACGTCGTGAAAAGCACGACACAAGGCGTGGGGACGCTGTACGCCATGCCGATCCTCGGCGGGCGGGCGGAGAAGATCCTCGACGGCATCGACAGTCCCCCGGCGTTTTCACCGGACGGAAAGAAGATCGCCTGGATCCGTGTCGAGCGCTCGTTGGCGGACACCTCGCTCGCCGTCGCGAACGCCGACGGCAGCGACGTCCGCGTTCTCGCGAAGCGGCGCGCACCGCAATCCTTCACCCCGTCCTTCACCGGGCCTGCATGGTCGCCGGATGGAAAACGGATCGCCGTGTCCCTCATGGTGCGCCCCACCGCCGCCAGGAATCGCTCTTCCGTCATCGAAGTCGATGCGGCGACGGGCCGGGAGCGCGTGATCACGAGCGGTTGGGGCGTCACGGAGCAGGTCACGTGGCTGCCGGACGGAAGCGGCCTGGCCGTCGTCGGCGAGTACAACCGCTATCCGAGCAATAAACAGTTGTGGCTCGTCCCGATGCCGTCGGGAGAGCCGCGGCCGATCACCAACGACCTCTCCGACTACCGGATGGTTTCGGTCACGGCCGACGGGTCTGCGCTGGTCACGATCCAACTGGAGTTCGACGCCGACCTGTGGCTCGTTCCGTTCGACACCGCCCGGCCGCCGCGGAAGCTGCGCGCGGGGAAACGCGTCGGCACTCACGGACTCTCCGTCGCGCGCGACGGGTCGATCGCGTACATATCGCTCGACAGCGGGGACTACGACCTCTGGATCGCCGACAGCGACGGAACGGATGCGCGGCGGGTGACGACTGATTCCCATCGCAAGCAGGGCCCGGTGTTCACCCCGGACGGGAAGACGATCATCTTCACCGGCGATGGCCCGGCCGGGGCGATCCGGCGCATCGCGGCGGACGGAAGCCAGAAGCGGTCCGCGCTTCTGTACGAGGAGGCCACGTCCGAGCTGCCGGCACTCTCGCCCGACGGGCAAACGCTCGTCTTCCATACGGCGTCAGGCCTGGTGAAGGCGCCGGTCTCCGGAGGCCCCATCACGCCGCTGACGAGCTATCGCGTGCAGCGTCCGGCGATCTCGCCCGACGGCACGCGGGTCGCCGGCTATTGCGGCGGGGAGGTCATGCGCATCTGCATCATTCCCATGTCCGGCGGCGCTCCGGAGAAAACGTTCGAGGCCGCGCCGGCCGGGCTCACCAGCATGATCCGGTGGGCGGATGACGGCCGCGCACTCCTGCTGAACACCATGCCGAACGATCGCAGCAACATCTGGCGGTTTCCCCTCGACGGCCGCGCGCCGAAGCGCCTGACGAACTTCCCCGAGCAGCCGCTTTACCGCTTCGACCTGACCCCGGATCGAAAAGCATTCGTCGTATCGCGCGGCGAGGTGTCGCGCGACGCGATGCGGATCACCGGGTTTCGCTGAGGCCCCGCGCGAGGGCGCGGACAACGCGGCACTCCAGACGTCCCGGGACCGCCGGCTTTAGCCTTCCATCTCCGCGAAGTTCACGGACACCAGCCGCGAGCACCCCGCCTCCTCCATCGTCACGCCGTACAACACGTCTGCCGCTTCCATCGTGCGCCGCGAGTGCGTGATGACGATGAACTGCGTGTCGCGGGAGAAGTCGCGCACTAACCGGACGAAGCGCTCGGTGTTGACCTCGTCCAGCGGGGCGTCGACCTCGTCGAGGATGCAGAAGGGCGACGGCTTGTATTTGAAGATCGCGAACAGCAGCGCGATCGCGGTCAGCGCGCGCTCGCCGCCGGACAGGAGGGCGATGGACTGGTTCTTCTTGCCGGGGGGCTGCGCCACGAGCTCGATGCCGGATTCGAGGACGTCTTCCTCGTCGAGGAGCTGCATGCGCGCGGTGCCGCCGCCGAAGAGGGAGGTGAAGATCTCGGTGAAGGACGTGTTGACCGCGGCGAACGCGTCGCGGAACAGCTCGCGCGAGGTGAGGTTGATCTTGCGGATGGTCTGGCGCAGCGACTCGATGGATTGCACGAGGTCGTCGCGCTGGGTGCGCAGGAAGGACTCGCGGGTCTCGAGCTCCTGGTGCTCTTCGATGGCGAGGACGTTGACGGGGCCGATCTTCTCGAGCTGGTCGCTGAGCTTCGCGACGTCGCTCTCGAGCGTGGCGCGCGACTCGTCGTCGGCGGGCGGCTCGACGTCGGCCAGCGCGTCGATGCCGGCGTGGAGGTCGAGGGAGATCTGCTCGCGCAGCAGGGCGAAGGCGGACTGCGCGCGGTCGACGCGGCGCTCGGCTTCGAACAGCGCGTCTTTCGCGGTGTTCCACGTCTCGCGCGACGTCACCGCCCGCGACGACAGCTCCTGCACTTTGGCGTCGAGGTCCGCGACCCCGGCTTCGAGGGCCACGCGCATCTCGGACAGCTCGTGCAGCTTGCCGAGCGACGTCTGGAGCTGGCCGCGGGCCTGCTCGACCGCGACCTCGGTCTCCTGCTGGCGGCGCACGAGGCTCTCGATCTCCTGCTGGAGCTGCGTGGCGCGGGCGCCGAGGGAGATGACGATGCGGGAGAGGTTCTCGTGCTCGCGCTGGATGGCGTTCACGTTGCCGGTCGCGCTCTCGACGTCCACGCGGGCCTTGGACGCGACTTCCGTCACGGCCTCGAACGCCTCGCGCGCGCCGGACAGCCGCTCCTCGTGCTCGCGGATCTGCTCGTGCAGCTCCGCCTCGCGTGTCTGGAGGGCCTCGACTTCCGTGATGGCGGCGTGCTTGCGGGAGAGGAGCTGCTCCTTCTCCTCGGCGTACAGGGTCTGCTCTTCGGAGGCGACGGCGAGGTCTTTCTCGTAGCGCTGCAGCTCGGCGCCGGCGCGCTCGCGCTGGCTCTTGCGCTCGCGCAGCTCCTGCTCGGCGGTACGCGCGCGCTCGTCGGCGATGATGCGCGCGTCGTCGGCGGCGCGCAGCTCTTCCTCGAGCGACTGCAGCTCCGCGGCGATGCCGCTCGCGCGCGACTCTTCGCTGCCGAGGAGGGCTTCGAGATCGGCGATCTCTCTCTTGATGGAGAACACGCCCGGCGTCGCGCCCTCGGTCTTGCCGCCGATGACCAGCGGACCGCGGACGATGTCGCCGTCGAGGGTGACGAAGGTCGCGTTGGGGCGGTCCAGCGCGCGGTCGAATGCTTCCGACAGCGATCCGACGATGTACGCCTCGGGGATCGCGTGGCGGATGGCGTCGGCCACCGGACCTTCGCCGAGGACGGAGTGCGCGGCGTCGCCGCGGCGCGAGCCTTCGCCGCGGGGCTGGAAGTCGAGAGTGATGAACGCGCCGCGGCCCGCGCCGCGCTCGCGCAGCCGGCGGATGGCCTCGTGCGCGGTGGCGCTGGAGTCGACCACCACGGCCTTGGAGATGTCGCGCAGCAGCGTGTCGAGCGCCGCTTCGAAGCCCTGCGCTGCGCGCACGCCTTCGGCGGCGGCGACGGCGTTCGGGATCAGCTCCATGACCGCGCGGCGGACGTCCTCGTCCTGCGCTTCGAGGGAGACCAGCAGCGCGCGCAGCGAGTCGACCTTGTACGTGGTCTGGGAGATGGTGTCGCGCGCGGCGCCGAGGGACTGGCGCATGGCCTCGCGCTGGGCGGTGAGCTCGTCGCGGCGGACGATGGCGTCGCGCAGCGTCTGCTGCGTGATGACGAGGTTCTGGTCCGCATCGCGCACGGACTGTTCCCACTCGTACATCTGCGACAGCGCGCCGTCGCGGCTCTCGGCCGCCTTGCGCGCGCTCTCGGTGAGCTTGGTCAGGTAGAACTCGCACTTCTCGACCGCGATCTCGATCTGGTGCACCTGGTTGCGCGCCTCGGAGATCTTGGCGATGGTGCGCATGAGGGCCTCGCGCGACTCGGCGAGAGATTTCTCGTGCTGGCGGACGGCGTCGCCTTTTTCCTGGCGGTCGCGCTCGACCTGGTCGGCGATCTCGCGGAAGCGGTTGCGCTCCGCGCGGGCGGCCTCGAACTGCTGGGTCTTCTCGTCGAGCGCCGCCTGCTGTTCGGTGGCCTCGGTCTCGAACGTCGCGATCTGCGTACGGCCGGTCTCGATGCGCTGCAGGAGGTCGCCGAGGTTGGTCTCGGACTGCTGGAGGAACGAGCGGAGGCGCTCGACCTCACCGGAGAGACCGGCGATCTCTTCGCGGACCTTGGAGGCGCGATGGGAGCGGTCGGTGTGGACCGTGCGGGTCTCGGCCAGCTCGGCCTCGTCGGTGCCGAGTTGTGCGGCCAGCTCGGACTCGCGGTTCTGCGCGTCGACGATGCCGGCGTTCGCGGCTTCTTCTTCGACCTGCGCCACGAGGATGCGGCCCTTGTAGAGCGCGCGCTTGGCGAGCGAGAGCTGGTCGGCGAGCTCCTTGTGGCGGCGGGCCTTCGAGGCCTGGCGCTTGAGGGAGTTCAGATTCCGCGTCACCTCGGACAGGGTGTCGTCGATGCGCAGGAGGTTCTGCTGGGTCTCTTCGAGCTTGAGCTCCGCGGCGCGGCGCTTGGTCTTGTACTTGGTGATGCCGGCCGCTTCTTCGATCAGCTTGCGGCGGTCCTGCGGCTTGTTGGAGAGGATCAGGTCGATCTTCCCCTGCTCCATGACGGAGTAGTTGCGGATGCCGAGGCCGGTGTCCATGAGGATGTCCGAGATGTCTTTCATCCGGACGCGCTTGCCGTTGAGACGGAACTCGGACTGGCCGTCGCGGTAGACGCGGCGGTTGATCGTGATCTTGCCGTCGTCGGCCATGGGGTGGTTGCTGTCGCCGTTGAAGGTGCCGAGGGTGAGGGTGACCTCGCCCATGGAGAGAGCGCGGCGGCGCGCAGAGCCCTGGAAGATGACGTCCTCCATCGTCTCGCCGCGGATGTGCGAGGCGCGGTTCTCACCGAGGACCCAGATCAGGGCGTCGCAGATGTTCGACTTGCCGCAGCCGTTCGGCCCGACGACGGCCGTCATGGCCGCGGGGAAGGTGAGCTTTGCGGGGTCGTAGAAGGACTTGAAGCCGTGG
The DNA here is from genome assembly GCA_036375075.1 of Thermoanaerobaculia bacterium. Classification (GTDB taxonomy): domain Bacteria; phylum Acidobacteriota; class Thermoanaerobaculia; order Gp7-AA8; family Gp7-AA8; genus QHVT01. The sequence goes on from DASUSN010000237.1 coordinate 9,417, forward strand.
ATGTCGAGCTGTTCGAGACGAAACATAGTTTTTTCGGTGTACCGATTGGCGCCGGATCGTAGCACCCGCGCCCCGCCACGGTGGCAGCGGTTCTTGTGCAACCGGGGTTCCTCGGGTTCCTCGGGGTTCCTCGGAGCTCCTCGGAGGGGGCACCCCCGCCCCCCAACGCCGAGGCCCTCCGAGGAACTCCGAGGAACCGAGGAACTCCGAGGAACTCACCAATGGCTCAGATTTGTACCCGCGGGCCAATTCCGGACCCGCACGCTTCAGCAGTTACGGCCTTATTTCTGACCCTCTTTAACGGTAAGTTGTTGATTCTACGTGCGGCATCGTCCTCGCTCTGGTCCAGCCCGCTCGCGATGAGCGTGAACGAAAAGGAGAAGCCAACGAATGAAGCGTGTGACCCTGACCCTTCTTGCCGTCCTCGTGTTGATCCCCTTTACCGCCGGAGCCCAGCAGCGGACCCAGTCTCTCGAGCCCGTGGAGCGTGACCAGGCGGTCGCGATCGGCGAGAACGAGTACGTGAGTCACGAAGCATTCGTGAGAGCGGGGATGCGTTGCGCCACGTATCAGCCGGATGCGAACGAGCTGCAGCGCATCGAGGCCGACTTCATGGACAACCTGGTGTCCTCGCCGTACATCGGGACGGACTCGATCACGAATCCCGTGTCCATCACGGTGAACTTCCACGTCATCCGCAGCTCGACCGGCTCGGGCGACGTCTCCGACTCGCGCCTCGACCAGCAGATCGCCACGCTCAACGCGGCGTACAGCGGCCGCGGCTTCACGTTCGTCCGCGGCACGACGGACCGCACGAACAACAGCACCTGGTACACGATGGGCCACGGCACGACCGCCGAGGCAAACGCCAAGAACTACTTCGGCGGAATGGCCGCGAACGACTCGCGTTACGTGCTCAACTTCTATACCGCCAATCCGGGCGGCGGCCTGCTCGGCTGGGCGACGTTCCCGTGGGAGCGCGCCAGCGCGCCGAGAATGGACGGCGTCGTGATCCTGCACTCGTCGATCAACGGCGGCAGCGCCACGCCGTACAACCTCGGCGATACGGCCGTGCATGAAGTCGGTCACTGGCTCGGCCTGTACCACACGTTCCAGGGCGGCTGCGGCACCGGCAACAACACCACCAGCGGCGACTACGTCGCGGACACCGCGGCCGAGGCTTCGGCCGCGTCGGGCTGCCCGACGGGCCGCAACACCTGCAGCTCCGCGGGCGTCGATCCGATCACGAACTTCATGGACTACACGACCGACTCGTGCATGATCCTGTTCACGACCGGCCAGGCGAACCGCATGGTCAACATGGCGGCGTCCTACCGGCCGTCGCTGTAAGCGTGGTCTGTGCAATAGTCTGGGTGCGGTGGCTCTGCCGCCGCACCCCATGACGGACCTCGACCGCTTTCTCCGCGCCGAAATCGACGTCGGCTCCTTCCCGAGCGCCAGTTACGCCATCGGGACCGTGGACGGCGTCGTCCGGGAGGGGGCGCTCGGGAACGCGGTGGCCGTGCCGCTGCGCATCCCGGCGACGACGGACACGATCTACGACTGCGCGTCCATCACCAAGCCGCTGGTCACGGGGACGCTCATCCTGCAGGCGGTCGCGGAGGGGCGGATCGCGCTGGATGACGAGTATCGCGGGTACACGTTCCGGGAGCTGCTCACGCACACCTCGGGGCTGAGGGCCTGGCTACCGACGTTCACGTATCCCTCGGTGCTGGAAGCGATCGAGAAGGACGGACCCGCGGCTCCGCGCGGGTCGGGAGTCATCTACTCGGACCTCAACTTCTATCTCCTCTACTACGCGTTGAACGAGATCTTCGGCGACTACCGCGCCGCGGCGCGGGAGCGGATCTTCGAGCGCCTCGGGTTGCGGGACTCGTATTTCGATCCGCCGGAGTCGCTGCGGCCGCGGATCGCGGCGACGGAGTGGGGCCAGCGGTTCGAGCCGCGGACGTTCTCGGTGGCCTTCGCGGGGTTCCGGCAGGGGCTGATGTGGGGCGACCCGAACGACGGAAACTCGTACCACGCGGGCGGGACGCTGGGGAACGCGGGCCTGTTCGCGACGGCGCGGGACGCGTTCCGGATCGCGCAGGCCTTCGCGCGGGGAGAGCTGGTGCCGCGGGAGCTGGTGGAGGAGGCGACGCGGCCGCACGCGGACGGCCGCGGGCTGGCGTGGCAGCTCGAAGGACCGGGCCTCTCGCCGCGGTCCTTCGGCCACATGGGGTTTACCGGGACTTCCGTGTGGAGCGACTCGGGGAGGCTTTTCGTGCTTTTGACGAACCGCGTGCACCCGTGCGCGGCGCCGATCGCGATGCAGAGGATCCGCGGCGAGTTCCACCGGCTTTCTTTGCAGGCGCTTTCTTCGTAGCGGTTTTCTTCGACGAAGAAGTCTTCTTCGATGAAGAAGAGGCCTTCTTCGAGGAAGAAGAGGCCTTCTTCGAGGAAGAGGCCTTCTTCGACGGGGAAGCCTTCTTCGACGAGGAGGCCTTCTTCGACGAAGCAGCCTTCCGGGACGACGCGGCCTTCTTCGCCGGGGCGGCCTTGCGCGCGCGCGGGCGGGGCACGTTGTACACCGCCAGCTCGACCTCGTCCTCATCGGCCACGGTGACCTTCGCGCCCTTCACGTCCGTGCGCGCCGAGGTGGTCTTCGTGCGGGAGGTCGGGGCGATGTTGAAGAGCGAGACTTCGACGTCTTCGTCGTCGTCCGCGACGATGGTCTTCCTGCGGCTCGTCGCCGCCGCTGCCACGGCCACCGCTGCCGCGGCGGCTCCTGCCGCCACCGCACCGAGCATGCCCCGGCGCACGCCGTAGGTCAGCGTGAGCGGCACGGTCGCCGTGTGCTTCTCCGCAGAGCCCTCGTAGTTGACGTCGATCTCCATCAGGATCTTGGCGGGGCGGTTCTTGCCCTCGGCCACGATCGCCCACGGCAGCAGCAGGTCGCGCTGCTCGCCTTCGTTGAAGGCCTCGACGCCTTTGACCGTGTTGCCGCCCGTGGAGAACGACAGGCCCGGATCGGTGAGCCGGAACGTGCACTCGACGGGGTCGTGGCGCTCGCTGAGGATGAGCGGGCCGGAGCGCTTCAACGGCCCGGAGTACTGATTGCCCTTCTTTTCCAGCCGCAGCGATTTCGGAAAGCGGATCAGGCGAACGATCGTCGGTGCGTTGATCATGCCTGAGCACGATTGCGAAACTCGGTCCACCCCTCCGCCTCTGTCATCCTGAGCCGGCGTAGCGCGGCGAAGGACCCCCTGCCGATAGCACGTGAAGCGCGCAAATCAGGGGGTCCTTCGCCGTCTACGCGGCTCAGGATGACAGGGTGGATGACTGGGTCGCGGTCCACCCCCAGAGGCGCGCCTGCCGCCACAGCGAATCGGCCCGCGCCTCCTCCCCATTCGCCTCGGCCAGCTCGCCGAAGAGGAAGAGCGTCTCGGCGAGGAGCGGATCGGGATCGGTGTAGTCGTCGCGGAAGCGGGTCTCGAGGAGCTCGACGTTGTCGCGATAGAGGCGCAGCGCGCCTTCGCGGTCGCCGCTCCGCAGGAGGATGTACGCGAGGGCCAGGGACTGGAACTCCTGGATCTGCGGGTATTGCGCGATCTGTGTCTCCATCAGGGCGCGGGCGCGATCGAGCTCGCGGCCGAGGTGGGCGAGGACGAGGGCGATGCCTTCGCGGGCGGCGGGATCGTCGGACTGCTGATACGCGGCGATGGCTTCTTCGAAGCGTCCCAGGAGCTTGAGCGCTTCGGCGCGATGGAGCGGGTCGTTGGCGCGATCGGCTTCCAGGACCGCTTCCTGGAAGCGTTTCTGTGCGATGAGCTGCTGGACGTTCGTGACCGGCTTCTGCGCGATCATGTACGCCACGATCCACCCGATCAGCGCGACGGCGATCAGGATGGTCCAGAACCAGATGCTCATCGCGTAGCGGGCGGACGGGCGGGGAGCTGCGGTTGCGGCTGCGCGGGCCGCGGCTGTGCAGCCGGCTGGGCTGCGCCTGGTTGTGCGGCACCCGGTTGCGGCGCACCCGGTTGGACGGTGCCCGGCGCGGGCGCCGGCGGTGCGGGGGCCACGGCCCCGCGCTCGACGATGAAGGTCCGCATCGTCTGCGGCCTGCCCTCGTAGGGGAAATCGAGGTCGGGCAAAGGCACGGGCGCCACTTCGCTCTTCTGGTTGGCGACGTCCGTGATCTCGGTGAGGGGCACGGCGGGCGCGTTGGTCTCCACGGTCGCGTTGCGCGCGGTCACGAACTGATGGAGGCCGGCCAGGACGAGGAAGGCGACGGCGATGCTCACCGCTATGACGATGCCCTGGCGCTGGCGGGCGAACTCCATCACGTTCTCGGTGGTGGAGAGCTCGCGGGTGTGGAAGACCTCCTGCAGGATGGCCTGGGTGTCGACGACCCGCTCGCCGGTGGCCGGATCGGCCCCGCAGTACGGACAGAGTTTCGCGGCCGCGTCGATGGACCGGCCGCACGCTGCACAGACTCCGCTACTCACGTTCGAATGATATTTCAACGCTGTATGGCGCCGCGACCGGCTCTCCGTTCTCCGTGGCCGGCTTGAACCGCCACGACTGAATTGCGCCCAGCAGCGCGGCATTGTTCCCGCCGCGCAGCATCTGCTCGACATTGACGTCCTTGACCCGGCCGTCCGTTCCGATGATCAGCGTGAAGCGTGCCTTGCCGCTGCCGGTGATCGAGGGGATGGGCTGGTACTGCGGTACCGGACGGGTGCGCACGCTGCGCCGCGCGGGACGGGCGATCGGCGCGGCCGGCGCGGCGTCCGCGGTGCGCGCGGGCGTCTGCGGCGATCCCGGCGGCGCGGAGACCGCCGAGCGCGGACGCTGGGTCTGCGGCTGCGGCGTGACCGGCCGTCCCTGCGCGTACGCGGGGCCGCTGAGCGACCGCGGGTCGACCAGCACGGCCATCTTCTTTTTCTTCTCGGCCTGCGCGCGCTTGGCGATCTGCGCGTATTCGTCGGCGGAGACGGCGGTGGCGTCGGTGCGCTGGTATTCGTCGGGGACCTGTCCCGGCGCGACCGGGACGGGCGCGCTGGTGATGGGCTCGTTCTCGATGCCGCCCTGTCCGGCGGGGATGAGCGGGGTATCGGCCCGCTTGGGCTTGAGGTTCTCGGCGTTGTGCTCGGCGGCCTGCTCTTCGATGGGCTCGGGCGCTTTCTCGGGGGCGCCGTCGCTGTTGATGACCATGCCGATGAGGAAGGCCAGGACGAGGCTGACGATGGCCCCGGCCGCAATGCCGATGAGCTTGCGGATGTCCATCTCCTCGGGCGGTTTGTACTGGACGGCGGACACGCGGGGCGCTGCCCCGGGCGCGGGCGGCGGCACGGTCTGGCTCCAGTTGCAGAACGGGCAGGTGCCGGCCCACGCGTCGATCGCGCGCCCGCAGCGGATACAAGGTTTGCGGTCTGTCATCTCAGCCTCTTTTGTGCAACCGACGTACCGTCCCACCAGGCGACCCCGTCTTCCGTGAGCGCAAACGCGCCCGGAGCGACGCCGCGGGCCAGTACCGTGCTCTGCTTGCGGGTGAAGTGGTAGAGGGTGCGGGTGCTGGAGTCGTAGGCGATCCAGACCTTCCCGCGGGTCTCGACACGGTCGACGCCGGTGGGGAACTGCGAGGCGCGCCCGCCGAAGAGGCCGAGGCCGAGGAGGCCTCGCAGGAAGCCTCTGGCGACGGCCTCGGTGGTGGACTGGGTGGACTCGGCCAGCCACACCCGCTTCGCGGAAGGGTCGGCCACCGCCAGGATCCTCGCGGTGAGGGCGGTTCCGCCTCCGGCAAAGGCGAGGTCGGTGGGGACCGAGCCGATGTTGAGGGTGGTAGGACGGATAGGACGAATAGGACTCATAGGACCTATAGGACGTCCTATCTGTCCTATAGGTCCTATCCGTCCTATGACCACTTTCCCTTCGCGCGGGTAGGTCAAAAAGAACTGCTCCCCCGCGATCTCGAAGTCCGAGGCAAAGGGCGGCACCTCAACCTTCTCCCCGCCGATCTCCCGCAACACCCCCGCTGTGCGCGAGTACACGAACACCCGCCCGCCCGCCTGCGCGAGGTGCGAGGGATCGGCGTCGAGAGGCGTGTCCTCGCCGCCCACGTGCTGCAGCACGCGCGCGTCGCGCGCGAGGATGTACAGCTCGCGGTTCGCGAAGATCGCGGCGATGGGCGTCTCCGCGGTGCGGAGGCGCTGCGCCGTTCCTCGGGCGAGGTCGGCGATCACCGCCTCGTTGTTCAGCGCGTCCAGGACGACCGCGCGGTCCGCGTCCGCGGTGATGAAGGTTGCGTGCTCGACACCCGGCACGCTCCGTCCGGCCCATTCGATCCGGGCGTCGTGCGCGACGACGACGCCGTGCGGCGTGTCCGTGAGGACCTGCGCGAACGACGGCAGCGCGAACAGCGCCATGAGAAAAACGCGCTTCACGGCAGCGCCTCCAGTCCGAGGGGCTCCAGCAGCAGGGCGTCGCCTTCGCCGATGCCGAGGATGCGGTACGTCAGGCGCGCGGTCGTGGCGAACGTGCCGTTGAAGATCGTCGGCTCGGAGAAGCGGAACGCGACGCCGTCGATCGTCCCCGACGCAAACGTGTTTCCAGGCTCGCCGTCGAACGTCACGACGCTCGCGAACGTCGCCCGGTCGAGCGCCGTGCGCTGTTCGGGCGTGAGGCGCTCGAAGGCGTTGACCAGCGCGCGGAGCTCGTTCGCCGAGGGTGTGGGCGACGGCAGGGCCGCGTTGCCGGATTCTGACTCGCGGCGCAGAGAGAGCAGAGTCTCGTTCGCCGGGAACTTCGCGAGCAGCGCGTCGAAGATCGCGCGTGCGGCGCGGAGCTCCCCGCGCTCGAGATGCACGAGCGCGCGCTGCATGTCCGTCGCCGGGGCCACGGGGTTCTTTCGATACTCGCGGATGAGAGCGGGCGAGAAGGGGTTGGCCTGGAAGGCGTCGCGGTAGAGGCGCGCGGCCTCCGCTTCGTTCGGGGCGAGCCGGGCCAGGCCCGCGAGCGCGGTCACGTCGTCGGTGCGGCCTTCCAGCACGCGCGTGTACTGCACGCGCGCCTCGGCGGCGGCGCCCCGTTTTTCGTAAAGCGCCGCGAGCCGCAACTGCGCGCGGTTCAGCAGCGAGACATAGGCGGCGACGTCGCCGCGCGCGGTGGTGTAGACCTCGAACGCCTCGCGCTCCGCCGCCTCCTCGCGCAACTCCGCGAACGCCGGCGAGCGCAGCGCCTCGGTCACCGTCACCAGCAGGCGCTCCGCTTCGCGGTCGTCGCCGGCGTCGACGAGCGCCGTCGCGAGCGCGTGCTGCTGGACGGCGAGGTCGAGCGGCTTCTTCGCCACCGCCACCGCGTTTCTCGCCGCGCTGACGGCTTTGCGCGGATGCCCGAGGAGGCGCATCGCGGAGGCGTAGAGGTTCCACGTCTCCGCGTCGTCGCTCACGTAACGCGCCGCTTCCTCCAGCAGCGCGAACGCGGCCGCGTCGCGGCCCAGCTTCGCCTGCGCCAGCGCGGCGTACGACGTGGCATTGGCGTAACGCGTGAGACTCGAGGCCCGGCGCGCGTCGACCCGCTCCCGCTCCGCGAGCTCCAGCGCCTTCGCGTACTCCGCCCGCGCCAGCGACGGCTCGTTGCGCGCGGCGCGCACGTCGCCGAGGTTCAGACGCCCGGAGAGCTGCGCCTGGAAGTCGCGCGACCCGGCGAGCTGCTTCTCCATCTGCGCGATCTCGAAATCCGAGGCCAGGCGCTGCTGCGCGGTCAGGGGGAGGACGAGGAGGATCAGAGCGCAGAGGGCAGAGCACAGGGTGCTCGACGCTCGGGATGACATGGGGGCTCCTGTGCCCTGCGCCCTGTGCCCTGCGCCCTCCCTCATTCCGCGTAATACCCCTTGCGCGCTCCCGCGATCTCGTGGCGCGACGAGATGGCGATCGTGCGCCAGCCGCGCTTCGTGCCGTGGCTCTGGTAGACCAGCAGGTAGCGGCTGTTGATGTCGGCCAGGACGTTCTGCAGCGCCTTGCCGACGCTCTCCTTCGTCGCCGGGGCGACGGTGCCGCCGGTGTTGGCGGCGGCGCGGTCGAGGAACTTCGCGTGCGAGTCGCCGAGGACGAGGGCGTGGACGATCGTCTTCGTGCCGCTGATCTTCCGGAGGGCGTCTTCCTCCGACAGCACGCTGTTCCGGTCGCCGCCGTCCGTGATCACGACCGCGTACGTCCGCTGCTTCGAGGCCACCGACGCCAGCGCATCACGCAGCGACGTACCCCCCGAGGGGGCGGGGGTGGCCGTGGATGCAATGGCCTCCGGCTTGGCCACGTGGTGGTTGAACAGCACCAGCGACGAGGTATCGCCGGGGCGGAGCTGCTTCTGCGCGTCGCGGATCGCCTGCAGCGCCGCCTCGAGCTTTCCGCCGCCCATGCTCAGCGAGCGGTCGACGACGAAGGCGAAATGCGCGGGCGGGCGCTCCGGCTTCACGTCGCGCACGGTCTGCGCGACGCCGTTCTCGCGCACCTTCAGGTCGGACGCCTTCACCGTGCGCGACGAGCGGACGCGCAACGCGATCTCCACGAGGTCCACGTCGATCGTATCGTTCGCGGTCAGCGCGGCCGTCGTCACCGACGCGCTCTCGCTGGTCCGGAAGCCGTTCGACCACACTTTGGCCGTGATCGTCCGCGCGGTCAGCGATGTTCCAAAGTCGTACGCAATGCGGAACGGCGGCTTGCGGGCCACCCCGGCCAGCACGCCGTCGACGGAGAACTCGACCCGGTCGACGGACGCCGCGTCCGTGGTGATCTCGATCGCCTGGGGGCCGATCGCCTGCGCGCCGCCGAGCGGCGAGACGAAGGCGACGCCGCCCCACGCGGCCGAAGCCGCGAGCATCGCGGCGAGCAAGGCGATCCTGCGCATGCGTCCCGAAACGGATGCGCGGACGTAAGCTATTTCGGTTGTGTAATTTGCCCTCGCGAGCGGACGTTTCGTCCCCCGCTCGGGACGGAACGTTATGCGGTATAATGCTGCCATCACTCAGCCCCGGAACTCCCGCTACGGGATCGACATCTGCGATCACTGCCACGACTGCAAATGGCGGACGGACAGTTTTTTCTGCCAGTTCGCCCCCGACGTCCTGAAGGCCTTCGACGCGGTCAGCTTCGCGAACATCTATCCCGCGGGGACGATCCTCTACGCCGAGAACGAGCCGCCCCGCGGCCTGTTCGTCGTCTGCACCGGACAGGTGAAGCTGAGCATCTCCTCCGGCAGCGGCAAGACGCTGATCACGCGGATGGTGCCGGCGGGGGAGGTCGTGGGCCTCTCGAACGTGATGTCGGGCAAGCCGTACCGGCAGACGGCGGAGACGGCGGCGCCGTCGCAGCTCAAGTTCGTGAAGCGCGAGGACTTCGTGCGCCTCATGGAGGAGCACCGGGACGTGTCGTTCAACATCGCCCGGCAGCTCATCGAGGAGTGCGAGAACGACGCGAACCAGATCCGCAACCTGGGGCTGGCCAATTCGGCCGCCGAGCGCCTCGCCCAGCTCCTGCTGCAGTGGTGTGAGGACTCCGGCCAGCCGTCGGCGAGCGGCATGCGCTTCCCCGTGGCCATGACCCACGAGGAGATCTCGCAGCTCATCGGGACGTCGCGGGAGACCGTGACCCGCCTGCTGAAGAACTTCCGCGAGAAGAAGATCCTCACGGTGCGGCGGTCGTCCATGACCGTGCACAAGAAGAGTGAGCTCGAGAACCTCCTGGATTTGTGAGGCGGCACGGGCGGCGTTCGGTCGGCTCGGTTCCTCGCCGGGACGAACGATGAACGCAGAACGATGAACGAGGAACGCCCCCGTTCATCGTTCATCGTTCCGCGTTCATCGTTGGTTTGTGACGAACGTCACAAATGCCCGCGGTCATCTGGCCATCGGCCCGGTTCACCTCCCACGACTGCTCGGTCCAACCGTCCTTTCTGGATTTCTCCCTCGGGCGCAAATTGCGATGCAGAAAGAGGGAGCAATCATGAACAGCAAGCGCACTCTGAACAGCATTCGTAATTCCGTCGCGATCGCCTTGATCGCCGTGTTCGTCCCGATCCTGGTGGTGGCGGGTGAGCGCGAGAAGCACAACCCCTACACGGTCCTCGGCATGCAGGTACGCTCGCATCTCCTGCCGGACACGCCGGGCGCGAACGGGGAGGACCTCGGACCTCTCGTGTTCCAGGAGATCATCCCGTGCCGGTTCGTCAGCACGCTGGAAGCGGACCAGTACCGCGACCCGTGGGGCGGCAAGGAGTTCCAGATCATGGAGAGCCGGACGTACTGGCCGAAGGGCGTGCTCGTGGCGCAGGACGGCTGGGTGAATCCGTGCTCCGAGCGCGTGCCGTCGGACGCGGTCGCGGTCGCGGTGCGCCTGATGTCCTATCAGGCCCCGGGCGAAGGCTCCGTGTTCCTCGCGCCGGCGTCGTACCGCACCAACAACGTTCCGGCGCTCTGGTTCGAGGGCGGCAAGGAAGAGATGCGCGAGGCGACGGTCGTCCTGCGCAACAACGCGTTCTCGGTGCTCGTCGACCAGCAGACGCACATGACCATCGACGTCATCGGCTACTTCGAGAAGGACCCGAAGGGCCACGGCCCGCAGGGCGAAAAGGGCGAGCGCGGCGAGAAGGGCGAGAAGGGCGAGACCGGCTCGCAGGGACTCCAGGGCGAGCGCGGTGAGCAGGGCGCGAAGGGCGACAAGGGCGACACCGGTGCCCAGGGCCTCCAGGGCGAGCGCGGCGAGAAGGGCGAGCGTGGCGAGAAGGGCGATGCTGGCGCCCAGGGCCTCCAGGGCGAGCGCGGCGAAAAGGGCGAGCGCGGCGAGCAGGGCCTGCAGGGCGCGAAGGGGGAGAAGGGCGACACCGGCGCGCAGGGCGAGCGTGGCGAAAAAGGTGAGACCGGTGCCCAGGGAGCCAAGGGCGACAAGGGCGAGACCGGCGCGCAGGGCGAGCGTGGCGAAAAGGGTGAGACCGGCGCTCAGGGAGCCAAGGGCGACAAAGGCGAGACCGGCGCGCAGGGAGCCAAGGGCGATAAGGGCGAGACCGGCGCGCAGGGAGCCAAGGGCGACAAAGGCGAGACCGGCGCGCAGGGAGCCAAGGGCGACAAGGGCGATGCCGGTGCGCAGGGCGCGCAGGGTCCCCAGGGTCCGGTGGGTCCGCAGGGTCCGAAGGGCGACAAGGGTGACAAGGGCAACCCGGGCGTCCTGGCCAGCACCGGCGGCCCGTACACCTTCCCCCCGGGCGGCTCCCTCAGGATCACGGACTCGGACGTCAAGCCGAACAGCTTCATCGTCCTGATGTACGTCGAAGTCTCCAACGGCAACACGCTGGGTGTCGCGTCGGTCTCCAACGGATCGTTCGTCGCCACCGGCAGCCCGAACAAACCGTTCAAGTATCTCGTGCTGACCCCGCAGTGAGTTGATCGAGAGAGCACGCGGACGCGCGGGAAAGGGGCGCCGGCACATGCCGGCGCCCCTTCTGCGTTTGCCGATAGAATTGGTGCCCATGATCGACCCGATCGCCCTGGCCTGCCGGCTCATCGACGTGCCGTCGCCGACCGAGAGCGAGCTCGCCGTCGCCGAGCTCCTCGAGCACGAGCTGACCGGCCTCGGCTTCGCGACGCAGCGCCAGGACGTCAGCCCCACGCGCTTCAACCTCCTCGCCCGCGCCGGCGGCGCCCCGCGCGTCGTGCTCAACTCGCACATCGACACCGTCCCGCCGTGGTTCGGGTCCTCGCAGGACGAGGAGTTCGTCTACGGCCGCGGCGCGTGCGACACGAAGGGCATCATCGCCGCGATGATCGCCGCCGGAGAGCGGCTCCGCGCGCGCGGCATCGAGGACTTCGCGTTCCTCTTCGTCGTCGCCGAGGAGACGGACTCGGTCGGCGCGAAGACGGCCAACGTTGCCTTCCAGAACCTCGGCTCGGAGTACGTCGTCGTCGGCGAGCCGACGGAGTCGACGTTCGCCCGCGCGTCGAAGGGCGCGCTCACGTGCACCGTGAGTTTCGAGGGCGTCGCCGCCCACTCCGCCTACCCGCACCTCGGCGAGTCCGCCATCAACCGCATGGTCGCCGCCATCGCGGAGATCAACGCGAGGGACTGGGGCCACGACGCGGTCCTCGGCCAGACGACCGTGAACGTCGGCGTCGTGCGCGGCGGCCAGAGGCCGAACATCATCCCGGCCGAGGCGGAGTGCGAGCTGACCTTCCGCCTCGTGACGACGCCCGAGGACGTGCAGGCGAAGCTCGAAGAGCTCCTGGTGGAACATCGCGGCCGCGTGACCTACTCGCGCGGCAACCCCCCGCAGTTCATGGTCGTGCCCGAGGGGCAGAAGGCGCAGGTGGTGTCGTTCAACACCGACGTCCCCTGGCTCACCAACCTCGGCAAACCGTTGCTGTTCGGCCCCGGGTCGATCCTCGACGCCCACGGCAAAAACGAGAAGATCGCCAAGAAGGATTTGCTCGCGGCGGTGACGACCTACGAGGAGATGGTGGTGTCGCTGCTGGAGGGCCGGGTGGCGTGATGGAGCGCCGGCGTCCCGCCGGCTGGTGTGGCGGCGTCCCGCGCCGCTACCTGGGCGGGTGGGGGAGCGTGGCATTACGCGAGAGGCTCCGTCCTCCCGAGTGCGCGGGCGGCGGGGACGCCGCCCGGCCAGCCGGCGGGGACGCCGGCGCTCCATCAATGCGCCGCATCGGCGATAATCTCCCGCCATGGTCCGGATCCTTCCGCTCATCCTCCTAGCCCTTGCTCCGTTCGCGCGTGCCTATCCGGCCGAGCGGCCGATCTCCCACCCTCGCGTCGGGGTGCCGGCGGAGACGAGCCCGTTCTCGATGAAGGGGGCGGCGGGCGACGGCCGTTTCCTCGTCGTGTGGGCGTCGATCGGCCGCGGCGCGCAGGCGGCCGTGCTCGATCTCACCGGCAACCCGCTCGGCGACACATCCATCGCCCTGCCGCTGCTGTACCCGGAAGCCGTGTTCTGGCACGACGGTGCCTGGACGGTCGTCGGGAGCGCCGTCGGCGGCAGGGGCTGGGTGCGGCTGAACCGCGACGGCGCGCTGCTCGACAGCGTGGCCCGGCCGATCGAGTCTCCGGGAGACCTCACCGCGGCGGTCTGGACCGGCTCGTCTCTGGTCGTCGCTGGACGGACGACGCTGGGCGTCCATGTGGTGACGTACGACGCCGATCTGAAGCGCCTGGCCACTCGCGACCTGGAGACGCAGAGCTTCCCGGGCCTGCTGCGTCTGGCGACGGACGGCGAGACCGCGCTGGTCGCGTATGTCGAGAACGCGGGCCCGGAGCCGCGCCCGATGAACGTCGCGCTGTTCGGTGCCGACGGCTCGCTCCTGAAGACGAGGCAGATCGTGCAGACCGGCCGGCGCCTCACGGCGTTGGGCTCGCCGGGCGACGGCCGCGGCTACTTCGTCGTGACGGCCGCAAGCCCCGCCGACAACGCCCTGTTCGCCGGCTTTCTCCTCGATCACAACCTCGACCGCCGCAGCATCCCGGGCGGCTTCGGACGCCCGGAGCGCCTGTACGCCTGGTCGGAGACGCTCGCCTGGAACGGCTCGGCGCTGGTCTTCTTCTACGTCTGCGACGGCGATATGACGACCGAGGTGCGGGCGGCGCGGTTCTCGGCGACGGGCTCGATCCTCGAAGACGGTGTGGTGACGACCGACAGTGCCACGTTCCGGATCCACGACGGCTTCGAGGGTGTCGGAGGGATGGGCACGACGCTGATGCTGTTCCTCCGCAGCGCGACCTCGGCCTACGATGACGAGCCGCAGTTCCTGCGCGTCCGCGCGGGGCATGACGCGGCGAGCCTGAGCGCGTCGCCGGAAGTCGAGCTGGAGCGCGGGGCACTCGAGCAGATTCGTCCGGCGGCGGCGTCGGGCGCGACGCAGTCGCTGGTCGCGTGGCGCGAGCGCAACTCGGTCCCGGCGCCGCACCGGGTGTACGCGGCTCGCGTCGACGGCGAGGGCAACGTGCGCGACCCGCAGTCGCTCCTGCTCGGGACGACGTCCTGCGAACAGGCGAGGCCGAGCGTCGCCACCAACGGCGACAGTTTCCTCGTCACCTGGTACGACGACGCGGGAGTCATGGCCGCGCGGATCGGCGCCGACGGCTCGGTGGTGAACACGCGCATCCAGCACTTCCGCGAGCAGCCGTGCGTGGAGTCCGAGGCGAAGGCTCTCTCCAACGGCACGGACTACCTCGTGGTGTGGCGACGCAGCGGCGAGAGCGAGGATCCGGTCCTCGCCGCGCGCGTGGCGGCGAGCGGCACGCTGATCGACACCGTCCCGATCGAGCTCGGCGAGGCGGCGTCGATGGTCTCGGGCGCGTCGAACGGGACGGACTACCTGCTCGCCTGGGACGGCCGGATGATCCGCGTCGCCGCGAACGGGACGCGTCTCGACGCGAAGATCGAAGCGTCCGGCGGCAAGCGTGTGGCGGGCGACGGCACCTTGGCGGTGTGGTGGAACGGGACGGCGTACTCGCTCGTGCAGTACCAGCCGCGGGGATTCAGCTACGAGTATCAGCTCGCGCGCGTGACGCCGGACGGCGGGGTGACGAAGGTCGGTTCTCCGGAGGCCTGGCCGGCGCTCCAGCCGTCCTGGGGCGGAGGCGACTACACCTGTCACGGCGCGGGCTGCACCGCGGTCTACGGGACGATCGAAGAGGGCGGGTACTTCCTGCGGCCGGTGGATGTGGCCGATGACGGTGTGCTGCCGTTCTTCCGCGTGCGGGACGCTGCGCCGATCGCGCCGCCGATCCTGCGCGACCCGGATGAGCGGGCGGACATCGTGCCGTTCGGCGTCCCCGGCGGCCGGCGCTTCGTAGCGTTCACGCGCTACTCCCTCGAGCACCCGTACTCCGGCATCTCCCGCGTGTTCATCCGCCCCCTGACCGTAGTCCGCGGACGCGCGGTGCGGCACTGATCTACTCCGCGAGGCGTGGTGTAATCGGGGCGCATGATCTTTACCGACTCGCACTGCCACCTGACCATGTCGAACGCCGAGGCGAACCTGCGGGCCGCGCGGGAGACCGGCGTGCGCGGGTTCGTCGTGCCGGGGACGAACCTGAAGGACGCGCCGCAGGCGGTGCAGATCGCCCAGAGGAACGCGGACGTCTGGTCCGCGGTCGGCTTCCATCCCCATGACGCGAAAGACTGCGACGACGCCGCGTTCGCCGAGATCGCCCGGCTGGCGCGCGAGGACCGGGTCGTGGCCATCGGCGAGATCGGCCTCGACTACCACTACATGCACTCCGGGCGCGACACGCAGCGCGAGGTCTTCGAGCGCCACATCGAGCTCGCGAAAGAGCTGGACAAGCCGATCATCGTCCACAACCGTGAGTCGACCGAGGACATGGTGGAGGTGCTGGCGCGGAGCGGGGCGCGGGGGATCCTGCACTCCTATACCGAGTCCCTCGACGTGGCGAAGAAGCTGGTCGGCCTCGGCTTCGTGATCTCGTTCTCCGGCATCGTCACCTTCCGGAACGCCGAGGCGCTGCGGGACGTCGCGCGGGGACTGCCGCACGAGGCGGTGCTGATCGAGACCGACACGCCCTACCTCGCGCCGGTCCCGTTCCGCGGCCGCGACAACGAGCCTGCGTACGTGGTGAAGATCGCCGAGCTCCTGGCGAAGCTGTGGGACGTCCCGGTCGAGCGCGTGGCCGAGGTGACGACCCAAAATTTCGAGCGCGTCTTTGGAGTTAAACTCCCGCAACCGTGACGGCTACGCCCGACCTCTCCGTCGTCTTCCCCGTCTATAACGAGGAAGAAAACATCCCCCTGCTCCTCCGCGAGATCAAAGCGGCCGTGGAGGGCAAGTGGGCATACGAGATCGTGGCCGTGGACGACGGCTCGACCGACCGCAGCCTGGAAGTGCTGCGCGCGAGCCGGGCGGAGTACCCGATGCTGCGCGTCCTGGCGCTGGAGAAGAACAGCGGCCAGACCGCCGCCCTCGACGCGGCATGGCACGGGGCGCGCGGCAAGTACGTGGTCTCCCTCGACGCCGACCTGCAGAACGATCCGGCGGACATCCCGGGCCTGATGAAGCGCCTGCAGGAGTCCGGGTCGGACATGGTCATCGGCGTGCGCGTGAACCGCGCCGACACGTGGAGCCGGAAGATGCAGTCGAAGATCGGCAACGGCGTGCGGAACTGGATCACGGGCGACCGGATCACCGATACCGGTTGCTCGCTGAAGCTCGTCAAGCGGGAGGCCATCGACCGGGTGCGCCTCTTCACCGGCATGCACCGCTTCCTGCCGACGCTGGTGCGGTACGCGGGGTATAAGGTCGTGGAGATGCCGGTGAACCACCGCCCGCGGCAGTTCGGACAGTCGAAGTACGGGGCGATGAACCGCGCCTTCCGCGGCCTGGCGGACTGCTTCGCCGTCCGCTGGATGGGCAAGCGGATGCTCAACTACAACGTGCGCGAGGACCGGCAGCCGTGAGTCTCGATCCGCGCTCGTGGGACTTCTGGGTCGCGTTCGGTCTGGCCGGGCAGCTCCTCTTCGGCTCGCGCTTCATCGTGCAGTGGATCGCCTCGGAGCGGAAGAAGACCAGCCACATCCCGATCGTGTTCTGGTACCTGTCGCTGTCGGGCGGCCTCGTGACGACGTTTTACGCAATTCACCGCCGGGACCCGGTGTTTCTCATCGGGCAGAGCGCGGGCCTGATCGTCTACATCCGCAATCTCATGCTCATCTATCGTCATCGTGCTCACCCCGAATCAACGAGCCCAGCTCCTCTCGATCGCCCGGACCTCGATTGAGTCCGTCCTGAACGGCGTCCGGCCGCACGTCGACGAGGCTTCCCTCGACGCCGAGCTGATCCGTCCCAGCGGCGCGTTCGTCTCCCTGCACGCGCACGACGGCGACCTGCGCGGCTGCATCGGGTCGATCCATCCCATCGCTCCGCTCTGCCATGCCGTGTCGTCGAGCGCGGTCAACGCGGCCTTCCGCGACCCGCGCTTCCCCCCGCTCACCCGCGAGGAGCTGGCGGGCGTACACATCGAGATCTCGGTCATGAGCCCCATCGAGGTGGTGACGGACATCGAGTCGATCGAGGTCGGCCGCGACGGCCTGATCGTCAGCCGCGGCGGTCGCGCGGGACTGCTCCTGCCGCAGGTGGCGACCGAGTACGGCTGGGACCGGGAGACGTTCCTGGCCCATACGTGCGGGAAAGCGGGCCTTCCGCAGGACGCCTGGCGGCGTCCGGACACGAAAATCGAGCGGTTCTCGGCAGAAGTTTTCGGCGAGCAAACCACTGATTAGGCAGCGCTTAGCTGTTTAGGCGGCCTCGGCTGGCAATAATCCGTGGAGACCAGGGCGTTTTCAGTCGCGTTCCGGTAGTCGATACCAAATAACAGGAGCGTGAATGCCCAGGAAAGCCCCCGTCACGGAGTCCCTCTCGCTGCGATTCGCGCACCTGCGCAGGTCGGCTGAGCGCCATCGCATCGCCCGCCTCATCGGTGGCCGCGGCGCCGCCGCCCTCCTCCTCGGCACGGCCCTCTCGATCGGCGGTCTCGCCGAGACGATGAACAACATGCAGTTCCTCGTGCAGAAGGACCTCGACGCCGTCCGCGTCGTGCGGGTGAAGGGTGACGACGAGAAGGTCGTGGCGGACCTGAAGGGCAACTTCACGGGCAACACCGTCTTCAAGCTGGCGCAGGTCCTCCCGGACCGCTACGTCTCCCGCGAGCTCGCGCTGTTCGACCAGAAGTGGATCGCCACGGAGCAGTGGGCCGCGGGCGAGGCGCAGCCGGAGGGCAAGAAGCGCGACGTCTTCTTCGAGGAGATGAACCGCATCAGCGACGCCATCCGCGCGGAGTTCTTCAGCGCCGAGATCCCGTACGGCGCGCTGATCTACGAGAAGTCGAAGAAGTACGACGTCGACCCGGCCCTCGTGGCCGCGGTGATCGAGCAGGAGTCGCGCTTCCGCCCCCGCGCGAAGTCGCCCGTCGGCGCCCGCGGTCTCATGCAGCTCATGCCCCGCACCGGCCGCTGGATGGGCGCGCGCAACCTCTACGACCCCGAGCAGAACGTGGACGCGGGCGTGAAGTACATCGCCTACCTCGACAAGCGCTTCAACGGCGACCTGAAGAAGATCGTCGCCGCGTACAACGGGGGCGAGGGCAACGTGATGCGCTACCGCGGCATCCCGCCCTTCCGAGAGACCCGCCAGTACGTGAAGAAGGTCATGAAGAACTACGACAAGCGGACCAAGCAGCTCGAGAAGTACCACCAGGAGCAGGTCGGTGGATCGATCCCCGAGGCTGACGGAACGCTGACCGTCCGATAGTTGGCGGTTGGCAGTTGGCGGTTGACAGGAGGCCCCCACCCGGGGGCTTTTTGCTTTGCACGTGTCAGCCCCGAGCCGATTCAGCGAGATGGAGCGCCGGCGTCCCGCCGGCTGGCGTGGCGGCGTCCCGCGCCGCCACTTGGGCGGGCGGGGGAGGAGAGCAGCACCACGCGAGAGGCTCCGTCCTCCCGAGTACCGGCTGGCGGGACGCCAGCCCGCCAGCCGGCGGGACGCCGGCGCTCCGGGCGCCGACGCTCGGGTTCACAGATGGTCCCCACCCGGGGGCTTTCCCGCCAGCCGTCAACCCCCAACCACCAACCCAAGTTTGACGTAAACCCTGCACTGCGCTAACTTTCCCTGGAACCGGAGGGGACAATGGTTAGTGGCGTGCGTAGGGTGGCTCCCGTTCTCCTGCTAGTGGTAGCTGCGACCGGCGCATTTGCGCAGAGGCAATCGTCGCAGCCGCCGCGTGACCTTCATCGCGTCGGCGATCACTGGACGGCGTACAACCCTCCCGATCCGGCTACCTATCCCGCGGGCGCGCGGACGCACGAGATCAAGGCCGGAGACACGCTCTGGGCCCTCGCGCAGCAGTACTACAACGATCCCTACCTCTGGCCCCAGCTCTGGGAAGCCAACACCTGGATCACCGACGCGCACTGGATCTATCCCGGCGACGTCCTCCTGGTCGAGGGGGAAGGCGCTCCGCGGGTCGCGGAAGGGGAGACCGGCGCGATGTCCCCCGTGACGCCTCGCGCCAGCGGAGGCGAGGTCTCGTCGTCGGGCTTCACGGAGACCCAGACCACCGAGGGCGGGATCCCCATCGCCCGCATGACCAACGAGAGCCGTCCCCTCGCTCTCGGGACCGAGTCGGACATCTACTGCTACGGCTACATCGGCGATCCGAACGAGCCGATGCCGAACTACATCTCGTCCCACGAGGCCGTCGACGTCAAGTACGTCCCGCGCGCGGTTCCGGAGATGGCGGCCGACGCGACGATCGGCGATCTGATCTACGTCAGCGGCGGGGTGGGCTCGGGACTGGTTGCGGGCGAGAGCTATCTCGTCGTGCAGCCCATGGAGATCATCACCCATCCCGTCAGCGGCCGTGCCCTCGGCCGCCAGTACGACTACATCGGCCAGGTGCGCATTCTCTGCACCGAGGACGGGCGGTCGCGGGCGATCGTCACGCAGACCTGCCGCGAGATCCCCATCGGCGCGCGGCTCAAGCCGATCCCGCAGCTCCCCATCCCCATCGCCCGCGTGCCGGACATGGCGCAGTGGTGCGACGCGCCGACGGGCAAGGCCGCCGGCTACATCGTGGACTCGCGCGAGTGGGACCTCGGCCTGGTCGAGGGGAACCTCGTGCAGATCGACCTCGGCCGCGACGAAGGGCTGCAGCCGGGCGACTTCCTGACGGTGACCCGCCCGAGCACGCGGCGCGACCAGCCGCCCGTCATCCTCGGCCAGATCGGCGTTCTGACGACCGAGGCCGGGACGTCCACGGCGATCGTCATCCACGCCCGCCGCGAGATGTTGATCGGCGACCGCGTGGAACTGAGGTGAACGGCGCGCGATGGAGTAGAATCGCGCGTCCGGGTCCATAGCTCAGCGGTTAGAGCTACCGGCTCATAACCGGCAGGTCCCAGGTTCGAATCCTGGTGGACCCACCAACGACAAGATGTCGAGAGAGATCCAGACCATTGCGCGCTGTCCCATTCGTGCCGGAGATTCGTTCCGCACAGGCGTTCCGACCATGGAACGCCTTTTTTGTTTCCGGAGGGTTCATTGAGCGAAGTCGACAAATTGTGGGAGCTGCAGACCGTTCTCAGCGCGCTGAACGAGCGCGAGAGGCAGATGAGCGTCAAGCCCGACTCCTTCGCGGCCGTCGACCGCGAGTACCAGTCGGCGAATGAGGAGATGACGCGTCTGCAGGGAGAGATCGACACGCTCGCCAAGGAGCGCCGCCGCGTGGACGGCGAGCTCTCCGACCAGCAGGAGCTGCTCAAGAAGTACCAGGGGCAGTTGATGCAGGTGAAGAACCAGCAGCAGTACGCGGCGGCGTGGAAGGAGATCGACGCCACGCGCAAGCACGTGAAGGACCTCGAGGAATCGGTCCTCAAGAACATGACCGAGACCGACGGCTTCCAGCAGCAGCTCGACGCGCGCAAGGGCGGTCACGACGACCTGCAGGCGAAGTACGACCAGGCGCACGCCGACTGGCAGCACTCGCTCAGCGACCTGCGGGGCGAGGCGGAGAAGCTGAAGGCGAAGGCCGCCCAGGTCGAGGCGACCATTCCGGAGCGCCTCCGCAACGAGTTCCACAAGATCTACCGGCAGCGCCAGCAGATCGCCGTGTCGCGCGTCAACGGCGATACCTGTTCCACCTGCCGCACGCGCGTGCGTCCGCAGGTCGCCCAGCAGCTCAAGCGCGGCGAGCTGGTGCACTGCGAAGGCTGCCACCGCATCCTCTATCTGGAAAGGCCTACATCCTGAAAGTCATCGCATTCATCGACGGCGCCGCCCGCGGCAATCCCGGGCCGGCGGGCTACGGCGTGTACATGAAGACCGGCAGCGGCGAGATCATCGAGGTCAGCGGCTTCCTCGGGCACACCACCAACAACGTGGCGGAGTACTCGGGCCTCCTCGACGCTCTCGAGGTCGCCCATGGCGAATCGGCGACCGACGTCGAGATCGTCTCCGACTCCGAGCTCCTCGTGAAACAGATGCTCGGCCAGTACAAGGTCCGGCACCCGAACCTCATCCCCCTTTACCAAAAGGCAAAAGCGATGGCGCGGCGGTTCTCTCGCTTCTCGATTCGTCATACCCTACGCGCCGGGAACAAGGACGCCGACCGTCTCGCGAACGTCGCTGTCGATCGCGCGGATGGGCGAGTCCTCGAGCGTAAGCCTGTTGAGAGCTGAAGAGATCCGTTCGAACGTCAGCGCCGTGGAAGCGCGCATCGCCGCGGCGTGCGCACGCGCCGGCCGCGCGCGCGCCGAGGTGAAGCTCGTGGCGGTGACGAAGACCTTTCCCGCGTCCGACGTCGATCTCGCCATCGCCGCGGGCATGACCGACGCCGGGGAGAACAAGGTCCAGGAGGCACGCGACAAGCGCCCGTCCGTCACCGGCTCCGCGCGCTGGCATCTCATCGGGCACCTGCAGTCGAACAAGGCGAAAGACGCCGTCCGGCTGTTCGACGTGATCCAGACCATCGACTCCGTCGAGCTGGCCGAGCGCGTGGCGCGCTACGCGGAGAGCGAAGGAAAGCGGCAGGAGGTCCTCGTGCAGGTGAACGTGGGGAACGAGGAACAGAAGAGCGGTGCGGAGATTGCGGACGTCCCCGCGCTCGTGCAGCGCATCGGCGCGCTGCCTTCGCTGCACCTGACCGGCGTCATGGCCATCCCGCCCTTCCTCGAGCCGGAGTCCGTGCGTCCCTACTTCCGGAAACTGCGCGCATTGCGCGATGATCTGGGGCTGCCGGAGCTGTCCATGGGCATGACCGACGATTTCGAGGTGGCCATCGAGGAAGGCGCGACGATCGTCCGCGTCGGCCGGGCCATCTTCGGGGCGAGGGGCTGAATGGACTTTCTCCTGGTCTTCCTCCGCGGGCTCGACCTCATCCTGGACATCCTGCAGTGGCTGATCCTGATCTGGGTCATCCTGTCGTGGATCCTCTTCTTCCTCCAGAACTCCAAGTTCCGCTGGCGCCACCGCCAGTTCTACGGGACGCTGGAGATGCTCAACGACCTCTTCGAGCGGATGACCCGCCCCTTCCTCCGGCCCATCCGCCGGTTCCTGCGCCGCTTCGACACCGCAGGGATCGACTGGTCGCCCATGGTGCTGGTCCTGATCATCTGGCTCCTGCGGCAGTTGCTGGCGGTGCTGGCGGGGAGGCTTATACTGGGGCGCTGAAGGCGGAGCTCCTCGGAGTTCCTCGGTTCCTCGGAGTTCCTCGGAGTGGCTGGCTGGTTGGCCCCCGAGGAACTCCGAGGAACTCCGAGGAACCCGAGGAACTGCGCAGGGGAGGGCGTGATGCAGAACCTCACACCGCTGGAGATCCAGAAGCAGACCTTTACCCGCGCGCTCAAAGGCTACAGTCCCGACGAAGTCCGCGCGTACCTCCACCTCGTCGCCGAAGAGATCGAGCGGCTGCTCCGGGAGAACGACCGTCTCGGGCGCGACGTGGCCATGCTGCGCGAGGACGTCGAGGACCACACCAACCGCGAGCGCATCCTCAAGGACACGCTGCTCTCCGCGCAGAAGGTGGCCGAGGACCTGACGGCGAACGCGCGGAAAGAGGCGGAGCTGATCGTCAAGGACGCCGAGCTCCTCTCCGAGCGCCTCATCGCCCAGGCCCAGCAGCGCGTGGCCGATCTGGAGAAGAGCATCGGCGACCTGCGCATGGAGCGCCGGGCCGCGCGCAACAAGCTCACCACGACCATCGACATGATCCAGCAGATGATTGCCCTGGACGCCGAGGAAGAGGCGAACGAGGAGCCGATCACGTCGCTGTTCCGGCAGCGGAGCCAGTCCTGAGCGTAGCCGAAGGATGACGCTCCTGATCCGCAATCTGTCGCAGATCGCGACGCCGGCCGGCCGCGGCGCGGTCCGCGGGGCGGCCATGCGGTCGCTGACGGTGTACGAGAAGCCGGTCATCGTCCTCGACGGCGAGCGCATCGCCTACGTCGGTCCCGAGTCCGGCTGCACGCTGGCGATCGACCAGGACTTCGACGCGCGCGGGGCCACGGCCATCCCGGGCTTCGTCGACTCCCACACCCACATCCCGTTCGCGGGCTTCCGCGAGTCGGAGTTCAACCGGCGGCTGCAGGGGGAGACGTACTCCGAGATCGCCGCCTCCGGCGGCGGGATCGCCTCGACGGTGCGCGCGACGCGTGCCGCGTCCGAAGAGGAGCTGGTGGCGAACGTCCTCACGCGGGCACGGACGATGGCGCGCTACGGCACGACCACCGCCGAGGCGAAGAGCGGCTACGGTCTCACGCTGGAGGATGAGCTGAAGCAGCTCCGCGCCATCCGCGCCGCGTCGCGGCAGTCGCCGGTGCGGCTCGTGCCGACTTGCCTCGCCGCGCACGAGATTCCGCGCGACGATCCCCACTACCTCGCCACCATCGTCGAGCAGATCCTGCCGGCCGTCGCGTCAGAGAAGCTCGCGGTGTTCAACGACGCCTTCGTCGAGCGCGGCGTTTATACGCGCGAGCAGGGGGAGCAAGTCCTGCGCGCGGGGCTGCAGTACGGGCTCGTGCCGCGCCTGCACGCGGACGAGCTCTCCGACACCGACGGTGCCGCGCTCGCCGCGGACCTGGGCGCCGCGTCGGCCGATCACCTCATGTACATCTCCGACCGCGGCATCGACGCCCTGGCGGCGTCCGATACCGTGGCCAACCTGCTGCCGGCGACGAGCTTCTTTCTCATGTCGCCGCAGTACGCGCCGGCCCGCCGGCTCATCGAGAAGGGGGCGATCGTCTCGCTGTCGACGGACTGCAACCCCGGCTCGTCGATGACCGAGTCGATGCAGACGGTCGTGCAGCTCGCGACGCTGCAGATGAAGCTGACCGTCGAGGAATCGCTGACGGCCGCCACGCTCAACGGCGCGTACTCCTTGCGCCTCGCCGGGGAGACGGGCTCGATCGAGGTGGGGAAGCGCGCGGACCTCGTGCTCCTCGACGCGCCGTCGTACCTCCACCTCGTCTACCACTTCGGGGTGAACCTCGTCACCGCGGTCTTCCGCGACGGCGTCCGCATCTAGCGGCCTCCGTCCCACTCTGTGTCTCTGTGTCTCTGTGGTGAATACGAACGTGCCTCGCGCGAGGCATGTGGGTATTCACACGGAGACACAGAGACACAGAGTGGGACGGAGGGGGAATCAGAACTTCGCGTTGAGCTCCGCGAAGGGCACGCCCTTCATGAGCGCGGTGAACGTCCCCTGCTCCGCGATCTCCGTGGCCGCCGCGAGGAACCCGCCCCACGCCGCCCGCGCCAGCGCGCCGCCGACGCTGATGCGCCGCACGCCGAGGCTGGCCATCTCCGCGACGTTGGTGAAGTCGCTGCTGACCAGGACGTTCACCGGCTTCGGCGCGACCGCCGCCACCACCGCCCGGATGTCGTCCAGCTTGCGCAGCCCCGGCGCGTAGAGGCAATCCGCGCCTGCCTCCGAGTATGCCGTCAACCGGCGAATCGTTTCGTCGAGATCCGGACGCCCGACCAGGAACGCCTCGCACCGCCCCGTGAGCAGCACGCCCGATGCGCCTTCCCTCGCGGCGCGCACGCGCTCCACCGCGAGCGAGAAGTCGAACAACGGCTCCCCGCCGTTCACGGTCGAGTCCTCGATCGACAGCCCGGCCACGCCGGTCGTCGCGGCCTTCGCGAAATTCGCGGCCACCTCTTCCGGCGCGGCCGCAAACCCGCCCTCGAAGTCGCCGTTCACCGGCACCGCGACGGCGTCGCTGATCGCGCGAAAGTGCGCGAGCGCGTCGTCGAGGTTGATCTGGTTGTCGCGTCTCCCAGTCGACCACGCGTACCCCGAGCTGGTCGTGGCCAGCGCCGGGAAGCCGAGCTGCTCGAGCAGCCGTGCGCTGCCCACGTCCCACGGGTTCGGGATGACGAAACAGCCGGCGGCGTGCAGCTCGCGGAACCGGTCGATCGGCGCGGTCATGGCTCCGGCTGGAACAGCTCCGGCTGCGACACCTTCCGCTGCGAGATGCTGGCCGAGAAGAAGGTGTTGCTCGAGATCACGGAGTCGAAGCGGAGGGACAGGAACGACGACGGCATGCCGAGCGTCAGGCTGCGGCCGGTCCCGCCCGCGGCGGTGACCGTGTTGCGCTCGCCGAGCAGCGCCGTCGCCTTGCCGTCGAATGCGAACGCGTCGTCCGACGGCTGGAACGCCGGGGAGGCGAACTGCCAGCCCTCGTTGTGCTGGGCGGACGCGAAGAAGAAGAGGCGATCCTGCACGACCGCGCCGCCGAGGGTGGCTTCGTAGCCTTGGCGGCCGCCGGTGGTGACGCCCAGCGAGCCGGAGAGCTGCTTGGGCTGCTTGGCGATGGCACGGATCGGCCCGCTGGAACCGCGAAGATCCGCATCCTGGGCGACGGCCCCGAGCGCGACCGCCGAAGTGAGCAAAACGAGGGCGAGAGTGCGTCTGGTCACGGGACGATTGTAAGCGCCGTCAAGCGTAGTGCTCTGCAATCTTCTCGAACAATCGGCCCCCGACGGTGGTCTTCACCTCGTACGAGCAGCCGCCGACGTGGGGAGTGAGCACCAGCCGCGGATCGTCGGGAAAGCCCTCCTCCGGCGGCTCGGGATCGAAGACGTCCAGGGCGACACCGGCGAGATGATCGCTCCGCAGCGCCTCCAGCGCCGCGTTCTGGTCCAGCACCTCGCCGCGCGACGCGTTGATCAGATACGACCCCCGCGCGAGCTTCGCCAGCTCCGGCGCGCCGATCATCTTCCGCGTCTCCGCGGTGAGCGGCACGTGCAGGGTGAGGATGTCGGTCATGGCCAGCAGCTCGTCGAGGGTCTGCACGCGCGCTTCCGCGACGTAGGGGTCGTACGCGTGTACCTCCATCCCGAACACGCGCGCGTACTTCGCCACCAGGCTGCCGACGTTGCCGAGGCCTACGATGCCGACGCGGAAGTGGCGGAGCTCGTGGCGCGCGGCGCAGTCGTCGCGGGACCACACGCCGCGGACGACTTCCCGCGTGTAGAACGGCACGGTGCGGGTCATGGCGATCATGAAGCCGATCACCAGCTCCGCCACCGCGTTGGCGTTGACGCCGGGCATGTGGATGACCCGGATGCCGCGCTCGCGGGCGGCGTCGAGGTCGATGTTGTCGATGCCGCTGGTGCCCTGCGCGATCAGCTCCAGCCGCGGGGCGGCGTCGAGCACGCGCCGGCTCACCTTGTTGTACGCCCGCGTCACCAGCACCTCGGCCTCGCCGGCGAGCTCCGCGAGCTCCGCTTCGGTGCGCACCGGCCTGCGGGTGACTTCGAATCTGGAGTCGCCCCGTGCGCGCTCGTCGAGCGAGCGGTCCACGTCGGCGGCGACGAGAATCTTCTTCATCGTTCCCTCACGAATCCTGAGCGGAGCGAAGGATCAACGGTGCCCTCACCGACAGTGCCCGATGCGCGCTTTTCGAGGGGGCTCCGTTGATCCTTCGGCGCTTCGCGCCTCAGGATAGACTGCCGGGGATGCTTCGCAAGCACCGCACCGCTCTGATCGCGCTGGCGGTGCTCAACTTCGTCTTCTTCTTCCCCGTCGCGTTCATGGGGAGGGTGGTGTCGCCGAACGACGTCTTCGCGAACTTCAGCCCGTGGAACATGGGGCGGCCGCTGGACGTGACGCGCGCGCAGAACTCGCTGATCAACGATCCGCCGACGGCGTACTACACGCTGCTCGCGCTGGCGAAGAGCGATCCGCGCACGTTTCACTGGAACCCGTACATCGCGTCCGGCGTCCCCGGCTTCGGCTCGTCGGCCTCGGCGACGCTGACGCCTTTCGCGCTGCTGCCGCTGCTCGTGCCGCTGACGTGGCTGTACACGGCCATGGCGTTCCTGAAGTTGAACGCCGCGTTCGTCTTCACCTATCTGTGGCTCCGCGAAGAGCGTCTCGGCCGCCGCGGCGCGGCCATCGGCGCGATTCTCTTCGCCGCCGCGGGGATGTACTCCGTGCGCTGGCTGTGGCAGATCACGAACACGACGGTACTCTATCCCGCGCTGCTGTGGATCGTGTGCCGCACGTTCCGCGGCCGGCGCACGCCGGTGATCGTGACGACGCTGATCGCGCTGGCGTACGCAATCTCGGGGTTCCCCGCGGCGATCGCATACGGGGCGTGGGTGGCGGTGTTGTATGCCGGCTGGCGGTTGGCGGTTGGCGGTTGGCGGAGGAGCGCACTGGCCGGCGACCTCCGCCAACCGCCAACCGCCAACCGCCAACCCCTGCTGCGCAGCCTCGCGACCGCCGCCGCTGCCGTCGTCATCGCCCTGCTCATCGCTCTTCCGACCCTCGTCCCCTTCATCCAGCTCATCCGCCGTACCGGCTACCTCGAAGGCCGCCGCACGACGAGCCTCACCGCGGTCTATCCCGTGCGGCACGTGCAGAGCTTTGTGCTGCCGGATCGCCTCGGCAATCCGGCCTACAAGAACTGGACGGGCGACGCCGTCCTCGGCGTGCAGAACAACTACGTCGAGGCCACGGTCTACCTCGGCCTGCTCGCGTTCCCATTGGCTCTCCTCGGGCTCTTCAACCGCCGCGCACGCGCGCGCTGGTTCTGGCTCGCCGCCGCGGTGCTGATCCTCGCGTGCATGTTCGGCGCGCCGCTGCTCTCGGACTTCGTCGCGAAGCTCCCGGGCTTCAAGTACTCGGCGCTCTCGCGGCTCGGCCTGATCCTGCCGCTGCCGATCGCCTATCTCGCCGCCGCCGCGCGCCTGCGGAAGCAGCTCGTCTACGACGGCGTCGCCATCCTCGCCGCCTTCGACCTCGCGCTCTTCGCGGGGCGGTTCCACCCGTACCTCACGCACGAGCAGGCGGACGTGGCCACGACGCCGACCATCGCCTTCCTGCAGTCGGACCAGCCGCCGTTCCGCGTCGCGCCGATGATGGATTACCTCTGGCCGAACTCCTCGGAGCTCGTGCGCGTCGAGGACGTCCGCTCGCATTTCTCCTCGGAGGCCGATTACCGGAAGATGCTCCAGCGGCTGGAGCCGGGCGCGTGGAGCGGCCGCTCGACGCTGATCACGTTCTTCTCGCCGAACTTCAATTTCGACGACCCGCTCACGGGGCTCCTCGGCATCCGCTGGTACGTCGAGCACAAGTACATCGACATCATCAAGTGGGGCATCTTCAAGGCGACGGTTCCGGGCGTGCAGGAGAGCGGCACGATCCCGCTGAAGCCGGGCATGGTGCTGCAGCGCGACATCCGCGTCGACGCCGAGCCGTTCTGGTCGATCGAGCTGCCGGTGACCCTCGACGGCGGCAACGGACGGTTCGAAGTCACGCTGCTGAAGAACGGCGCGCCGGTGTGGACGCGCGCGTTCACCAGGGACGAGGCGAACGTGATGAACAAGGTCTACGTTCCCCTGCGCCCCTACGCCCGCCTGGGCGAGACCGTGTCGCTGCACATCCGCGCGAACGGGGTGAAGGGCTACGTCCTCCAGGCCGAGGGACCGCGGTCGTTCTTCTACGGCCGCGTGACCACGCCGGTCTACTTCGACCGCGAGCTCCCCGAGGGACGCCTCTTCCGCAACCTCGCCGAGCTGCCGCGCTTCCGCGCGGTGTCGAAGCTGCGCAAGCTCAACGACGCCGAATTCCTGGCCGCCCGCGACGTCGATTTCGCGTCCGAGGCCGTCATCACCGACGATCCCATCCAGCCGCCTGCTCTGTCGCCGTCCAACGCGGTCGTGACCCTCAATCACTACGCCCCCAACGAACAACGCCTGACGACGTCCTCGGACGCGCCGTTCTACCTCGCGTCATCCGAGAAGCTCACCCCGGAATTGGCCATCACCATCGACGGCCACCCCGCCCGCCCCATCGAGACCGACATGATCTTCACCGGCGTCCCGATCCCCGCCGGCCGCCACGAAGTCGTCTTCTCGCGCCGCCTCGGGCGGGGGTGGTGGTGGGCGGCGGGGGTGGGGGTGGGATTGCTGGCGCTGCTGTCGCTTCTGCCGGCCGCTACGCGGCCTGATCGGTGGGCGCGTCGACGATCCCCCAGCTGAAGCCGCAATGGCGTTAACTTCAGGAGCACAGGCCGAGAAAAACGCCGGGATGCGGAGCGCCGGCTTCCCAGCCGGCCGCTACGCCGGCTTCCAGCCGGCATAGTTCCCCGCGAGCGCCGTGCCGGCTAGAAGCCGGCGTAGCGGCCGGCTGGAAGCCGGCGCTCCGCATCCCGGCGTTTTCTCGGGCGTGCGCTCCTGAAGTGAACGCCATTGCGGCTGAAGCCGGGGGCTAAGCTCTGATGCCCGCTACACGGGCGTCGTTGCAGCAGAGACGTTTCACGTGCGCCGTGGACGTCCTGGGAGACAATGTGCGTGTCGTGACCGCATACCGGCCGACGTGGGTGGACTGGATGCCCGATCTCAGAACGAGGAGGAGCCGTTGATGCTGACCTGTCGAGTCTGCGGCGCAGCGATGCAGCCGATCACCACGGACCTTCCGTTCAAGATCACCGACCGTGCGATCGTGATCATCAAGGACCTGCCGGTGCGGCAGTGTGAGAGCTGTACGGAGTATCTCCTCGATGACGCGACCATGGCGCGCGTGGATGAGTTGCTGGCACGGGCGGACAGTTCCGCCGAACTGGAAGTCATCCGGTTCGCAGCGTGACCACCGCCCGCTCCCGCACCCCTGGAACGGCTACTTCTTCACCGCCACGAGAATCACCTGATACGCGACAACCCACGCCACAACCGCGTCCAATTGTGGCCTCGGGCTCTGCCCCAATGGCGTTCACTTTAGGCGAGCGCGCCCCTCACCCGGCCGTTGGCCACCCTCTCCCCGCAAAAACCGCGGGGAGAGGGGACCACAACATTCCGTCTCGCGAGAGGCGGGCTATCTCACCTGTTTCTCGCGAGATGCGGTCCTCCCGGGCTCCAATCTCGCGAGAGGCGAATTTCTTGGCCCCTCTCCCCGCGGTTTTTGCGGGGAGAGGGTGGCTGAAGGCCGGGTGAGGGGCGATCTCGCCCTAAAGCGAACGCCATTGCGGCTTCAGCCGGGGGGAAGGGCGCTCTTACGAACCAGCCTGCGTAGCGGGCGACAGAGCTCCCTACTTCTTCACCGCCACCAGGATCACCTGATACGCGAACAGCCCGCGCCATAACCGCGTGAGCCACGTCAGCACGCGCTCACCCATCCGCAGCAGAAACTCCGGCACCCACCTTCCCGCGATCAGGCGGATGGGCACCGAGGATCCCTGCACTTCCTCGATCGTGAATCCCGCGTGCTCGATCTCGCGGCGGATCGTGCGCATCGTGTAGAACCGCAGGTGGGTGTGGTCGAGGATGCCGCGGTCGCGGTATTCGAAGATGCCGAACAACAGTCCCAACCGCACCGTGATGTTCGCGATGTTCGGCACGGAGATGAACAGGTGTCCGTCCTCCGCCAGCGACTCGCGCACGAGGCGCAGGGCGTGGGCCGGGCTGCGCAGGTGCTCGATGACGTCCGCCAGCACGATCGCGCTGACGCCGCTCGGAAGCTGCTTGACCCGCTCGAGGTCCGCGATCACGACTTGGTTGAAGCGTCCGACGAGGTCGCAGATGCAGTCGACGTTGTACTCGAAGCCGATGGTGCGGTCGAAGTGGTCGCGGATCGCCGAGCCCAGCTCGCCGCCGGCGGCGCCGAGGTCGAGCAGCGTTCCGCCGCGGGGGCGGTGCTTGCGGATCAGCTCGAGCAGGATGCGATGGCTGCTGCCCTCGAAGTCCTTGAACGTGTAGACGTTCGGCATGTCAGTAGTTCGCGTACGGCACGCCGTTGCGGTCCGCTCCCGGCGCACCGCTGTGCACGTCGATCACCACCGACGCCGGCGCTTCACTCGCCGCCGTGGTGGCCTGGAAATCGGAGCTCGGCAGCACGGTCTCCTCGGTCGTCACCCGCCACTCGGACGACTGCGCGACCGGATCGACGGGAATGGCGGGAAGGTACTTCGGGACCAGATCGCCGAGGGCGTGCGGATAGCGGCCGTGCTCCGCGTGGTACGCGGCAATGGCACGCCGCATCTGCACGAGGTTCTGCTTGAGCGCGTCTTCGCGCTGGATCCGATCCTGGTCCTTGCACGCGAGCGCGACGAGCGCAAACACCAGCAACGCGCGAATTCTCAATCAGTGGCTTCCGATCGTGCCGACGTTCTTCAGCGTCACGGCCACGCCGTAGCTGGAGACGTTCTTTGCTCCCGACCCGCCGAACACTTCATAGCGGCGGTACTCGAGGCCCAGACCATAGCACGACCCCACCCAGCCGGTCAGATAGCGCTGCTCGAGGAACCGTCCCTCGGTCATGTCGTAGTTGAGCGAGACGTCCGCGCGGATGCGGTCGCGGACGAGCGACGAGCCGGTGTTCAGGCGGATCTGGCTCCGGCCGTTGTCCTGGCCCGGCGTGTCGAACGACGCGAAGTAGCTGAAGCCGAAGTACTTGTCTGCGCGGTCGCCGGTCCCGACGATGTTCGCGGAGAGGAACATGGAGTCCGCCTGATGCGACGCGTTCCCGAAGGTGGCGTTCGCGTCCAGCGAGATCGACTGATACGGGTTGAAGCGGAGCGTGGCGATGAGCGGCGTGAACTGGTGCTCGGCGAACGCGCCCGAGCGCGAGCTCGTGAACGGATCGGACAGCGCGACGCTCTGCCGCAGCGCGAAGGACAGCACCTCGCGCGGGGTTCCGGCCGGCCCCGTCTCCTTGCCGATCAGGCGCTGCGTCAGCGAGTACTCCACCGAGTCCTGGACGATCGGGAGGAACGGCGAGTCGACCGTGTCGAAGCGCGCGATCTCCGCCTGGTTCTTCACGTCCGTGGTGTACACGTACCGCATGCGGGGCTCGATGACGTGCTTGAAGCGCGAGAAGCCGCCCGCCGCGCGGTTGTACACCTTCGACAGCGACGGGCCGACGACCTCGACCTGCCCCTGCGCGTAGAAGCGCGAGACGCCCTCGTCGTCGCGCAGCTCGCGGCGCGTGCAGACCGGCAGGTTCGGGTTCGCCTCGCACGCCGCGCACTCCAGCGGCGCCTCGGGGCCGTCGCACACGAGCTGCTGGCTCGCGGAGTACACGGTCTGGCGCACGGCGAGCTGCGGCTTGACGGAGAACCACTGCGGCGTGCGCAGGCGCATCGACAGGGTCGGAAAGATGTCCGTGCGCAGATAAGACGCGTCGATCGAGCGCTCGCCGTTCGGGTCGACCGAGCCGGTGCGGAGCTGCGACGACGACGACTCCATCGTGTAGTAGAACGGCGTCCGCCCGATGCGCTGCGGGAGCATGCGGAACTGCAGCGACGGGAGCTGCTCGTACCGCTGCCGCGCCGTCACGAAGCGCGTCGGCTCGCCCGGCACCTGCACCGGCGCCGGCTCCAGCGACTCGTACTCGCGGCGGTCGGCCAGGATGTTCAGCGAGTACTTCGGCCGGTTCTTGGTCAGGTACGCGGAGGAGTAGATGTTCGACAGCGTGAGCACGCGCGTGTCGTCGTCGTACTCGCGGAAGAAGTCCAGGCGGGAAAAGTCCTGGATGTCGACGACGCCGCGGAACCCGCCGGGCAGGTTCTCCTGCGCGTGGCGGAACTCGTACTTCCACTCCATGCGCTTCTCCCGCGCGTTGTTGACGAAGCGCGCGCGGAAGTCGCCGAGCTTCACGTTCTCGCTCGGCACGTAGCGCATCTCGATGCCGCCGCCGAAGTAGTTCTCCGTGCTCACGTCGGCGTACAGCGTCGCGTCCCAGGAGTCGCCGAAGGGGATGAAGTAGCCGTTCTCGAGGCGCGTCCCGAACTCGTCGGTGAACCGCGCACGGGGGATCAGGAAGCCCTGCGAGCGGTCCCGCTTGGTCGGCCAGATGAGGCGCGGGGTGTAGAAGATCGGCAGGTCGCGCGCCCGGAACGAGACGTTGCGCATGCGCGCGTAGTCGTCCAGCGTGACGTCCGCGTTGCCGATGTGGAACGACCACGCCGGACGGTCGAGGTCGCAGGAGGTGAAGACGCCGTTGGTCAGGCGGTACGTGTCCTCGTCGACCTTCTCGATGCGGTCCCCGGAGAAGTACATCGACGGGTCCATCGTGCCGGTGGCGTTGAAGAACGTCCCGGTCTTGGAGGTGAGGTTGTACATCGCCTGGTTGGCCGTGATGCGCGTCGGCCCCTGGTCGATGATGACGTTCCCCTCGGCCACCACGTCTTTCGTGCGGTAGTTGTAGGTGACCTTGTAGGCGACGAGCTTGATGTCCTGGTACTCGATGGTCACGCCGCCCTGGGAGATGGAGTACTCGTCCTTCTGGATCTCGGTGACGCCGCCCTCGGCCACGGTGACCTTGACCTCGCCGCCGCCGGGTTTCGGCCCGGGCATGAACTGGAAATTCGGCTTGGTCTGGGCGAAAAGAGGGGCCGCCGCGAGGAGGGCGATCAGGAGCGTGCACGCGCGCATTCGAGGGGCATTGTACCTGCCGGGCGAATTGAAAATTGAAAATTGAAAATTGAAAAAGTGGCACTCGGCACGACCGCGGCGATCGGTCGTTTTTTCAATTCTCAATTTTCAATTTTCAATTCCCCTCTCGCTCGCATGGCGCGGTCGATCCGGGTCATGTTCTGCAGCTCCATGCGCAGCTTGATGACCTCGAGCTGGTACAGCCGCGCCACTTCCTCGGAGCGTCCGCGCTGCTGGCGCTTGCGCAGGGCGATCTTGTTGGCGATGCGCACGAACTCGCGGTGCGCGCTCGCGTCGTGCCAGCCGGCGCGGCCGAGGCGGCGGAGGGGGTGAGCGGCGGGATGGACGTCTTCCTCGTCCATGACGCCGAGGACCGCCTCGTGGCGGAGCTCGGCGCGGACGGCGGGCCATTGCTTGAAGACCGTCGCCACGACGAGCAGGGGGACGAAAGCGACCGCGGCGATGGCGACCTGGCGGTCGGCGACGCGGCCGCGGACGAGCAGCGCGGGGAGCGCGGCGGCGCCCACGGCGACCGCGGCGGTGACGGCGTCGATGGCGAGCTGGCGGAGCTGGTCGCGGACGTGCGTGAGTCCGAAGGTGATGCCGTAGCCCGCGACCGCTCCGGCGAGGACGCAGGCGGAGAGGTGCAGCAGCGCGCGGTCGCCGTCCAGAACGATGAGCGGGACGGCCGCCGCGCCGCCGGTCATGGCGCCGAGGATCATGCCGTCCGTGGGCTCGCTCTCGCGGCCGGTGAGGCGGACGTACAGCGCCGCCAGCGTGAGGATCACGCCGACGGCGATCGCGTTCGGAATGAAGTACAGCACGCCGCCGGAGATCCCGCCGGCGATCAGCGGCACGCGCGCCTCGCGCCACAGCGCGCCGTCGAGCGTGCGGAACCAGGAGGCCGCGGTGATCGCGAGGAAGAAGGAAGCCGCGAGGATGAGCGCCAGGACCGGATCAGCCATGTCTGAGGAAATACATGCGCGAGCGGGCGATGTCCTGGCGGATCTGGTTCGTCAGCTCGAGCGCGGAGCGGAACTGCTGCTCGCGCCGCAGGAGCTGGTGGAAGTAGAGGCGGACCGTGTCGCCGTAGACGTTCGAGTCGAAGTCGAGGATGTGGCTCTCGATGGTGCGGGCGTAGTTCTCGTAGAGCGTCGGCCGGACGCCAATGTTCGTCACGCCCTCGAAGGAGCGGTCGAAGCTCTCGAAGCGGCACGTGGTCACGAACACGCCGCCCTCCGGATAGAGCTCGTTCGCGGGATCGACGTTGACCGTGGGGAAGCCCATCTTGCGGCCCAGTTTGCGGCCGGTGGCGACGCGCCCGTCCACGAAGAACGTGCGGCCGAGGGCCTCGGTGACGATGCGGAGGGCGCCTTTGGTGATGGCGTCGCGGATGACGGAGCTCGACACCCGCATCCCGCGGATCTTCACGTCGTCGACGCCCATCACGGCGAAGCCGTGCTGCTCGCCGGCGGCCGCCAGCCTGGCGAGGTTGCCCTCGCGGCCCGCGCCGAAACAGAAGTCGCGGCCGATGCGCACTTCCTTCACCTGCAGCGCGTTCACGAGGAACTCGCGGATGAAGCGGTCGGCCGTCCAGGCGGAGAACTCGTGCGAGAACGGCACGACCAGCATGGCGTCGACGTCCATCTCCCGCAGCAGCTCTTCCTTCTGCGCGAGCGTCAGGATCTGCTTCGGCACCCGGTCCGGCGCGACGATCGACAGCGGGTGCGGGTGGAAGGTGATGACCGCGGACGGCCGCCCCACCTCCCGGGCCCGCTCCACGACCCCGCGCACGATCTGCTGATGCCCGACGTGCATCCCGTCGAAATTGCCGATCGTCGCCACGCATCCGCGCGGGAGATCGGTCTGACGCAAAGGATCGTGGAGGACCAGCATCGGTTGGGCGGGGGAGTGTAGCAAGACGGACCCGCCGCCGTCCCGCCCTCCGTCCCACTCTGTGCCTCTGTGTCTCTGTGGTGAATACCCACGTGCCTCGCACGACGCACGTTCGTATTCACCACAGAGACACAGAGGCACAGAGTGGGACGGAGGCCCCCACCCTATCGCGGCAGCAGCGACGCCACGGCGTTCGCGGCCAGCGGCTCGCTGAAGCGCTGGGCCAGGCGCCATTCGCCGTCGTCGAGGATCCAGTGATCGGTCACACGCGAGCGCTTCGGGCGCGGACCCGAATACGGCAGCCAGTTGGTGTAGGTCTGCAGCGACACCACCACGGCGCCTCGCTCGGTCAGCTTCACGGCCATGTCGTCGATGGTCGCGACGCGAGGGGCCTGGTTCTGGAACGCGTGGAGCCACTCGGGGCGGACCGTCTCTCGCGCCCACTCGTGCCCGAATCCGGTGCACGCCGCTCCGCGGGAAGGCTCGCGGTCGAACCGGAACCAGGGGTGATCCGCGACCGCGCAGCGGAAGTCCTTGGCGAGGAGATCGTTCACGACGGCGCGCTTCCCCTGCGCGATCGCGAGCGTCAGCCGCTCTTCGCGGTCGATGAGCTCCTTGATGCGATCGTGATCGGTTCGGGCGGTAGAGACTCGAGGCTGGGTGGCGCAGGCCAACGTCAACGCAAGGACCGGAACGAGAACGAACAGGCGCGACGGCTTCATCGGATCCTCCTCATGTGAATTCGAGGCGGATCGGAAGCAAAGCGGGCGCCGGTGTTTCGGCGTCATTGCACAGGGAAACGCGGGTGCTGCGGCTCGCCGCTGTCGTCCACGCATGACAGCCCGGCACCCTCAAAGGACAGTCTCAGCTCCAGAAGACTCCGGAGGAATCCGTGAGCACCGCCTGCAGGAGGACCTGGATGTTCTTCGCGGCGGGAACGCTCCCCACGCGATGCCATCGCTCGTTCGAGTCGGCCCAATAGAGGGTCCACGTATCGCGGGCTTGTGAATAGCGAAACTTGGCGATCGGCTTGGAGGTCAGCTCGTCCGGCTTCATGAAGCCCGGGCGCTGCTCGATGAGCAGCATCGAGCTCGTTTCGACCTCGTACGAGTAGCGCGGCTGGTCGCTGCCCGCCTGCGACGAATGCTCGTCGCAGAACTGTCGGAGTGCCGCTTCGGCGGTGTCGCGGACCTCTGGCGGGAGTGCCATCGGGCGGAGTGTACCTGATGATCGTTCCGGTCTCGCCGGGGTGCGGCATCATGGGGAGCATGCTGAAGCGTCTGCTACTGCCCGTTCTGGTCGCATTGTCCGTCGCCGCGGCGGAGCCGCGTCCGCGCGCGCGGGAGGCCGGCGTCGCCCCGGGCATCCTCCCGCCGGGCGCGCTGAACGCGATCACGGACGTGGCCGGGGTGCGGGTGGGGCAGACCACGCTGGTCCGCGGCGAGAACGTGCGGACGGGCGTCACGGTGGTCCTGCCGCACGGCGGGAACCTGTTCCGCGAGAAGGTGCCGGGCGCGGTGTTCGTGGGGAACGGGTTCGGGAAGCTGATGGGCGTGACGCAGGTGCGGGAGCTCGGCGAGATCGAGTCGCCGATCGCGCTGACGTCGACGTTGAACGTTCCGCGCGTGGCGGACGCCCTCATCGACTGGATGCTGGGGCTGCCGGGGAACGAGGACGTGCGGTCGATCAACGTCGTCGTCGGAGAGACGAATGACGGGCAGCTCAACGACATCCGCGGCCGGCATGTCGGACGCGAGCAGGTCTTCGCGGCGCTGAAGAACGCCGCCGCCGGGCCGGTGGAAGAAGGGAGTGTGGGCGCGGGGACGGGGACGGTCGCGTTCGGGTGGAAAGGCGGGATCGGGACGTCGTCGCGGAAGCTCCCGGCGA
The DNA here is from genome assembly GCA_036375075.1 of Thermoanaerobaculia bacterium. Taxonomy (GTDB): domain Bacteria; phylum Acidobacteriota; class Thermoanaerobaculia; order Gp7-AA8; family Gp7-AA8; genus QHVT01. The sequence goes on from DASUSN010000237.1 coordinate 46,642, forward strand.
AGCTGGGCGGCTGGACGGTAGGGGTGCTGGTGCAGACGAACTACGGCGGGATTCTCACCATCGACGGCGCGCCGGTGGGGCGCGCGCTCGGGAAGCACTACCTGAAGAACGAGCTGGAGAACGCGGACGGGTCGATCATGATCGTGATCGCCACGGATGCGCCGGTGGACGCGCGGAACCTCGAGCGGATGGGCGCGCGGGCGATGGCCGGGCTGGCGCGGACGGGCGCGGCGATGACGAACGGCAGCGGCGATTACGCCATCGCGTTCTCCACGCACCGCGGCCCGGCGACGATGCGGAACGACGACATGTCGCCGCTGTTCCTGGCGACGATCGAGGCCACGGAGGAGGCGATCTACAACTCGCTGTTCAAGGCGACGGACGCCGGCGCGGTGAAGGCGCTGCCGATCGAGGACGTGTTGAAGGTCATCAGCCGTAAAAAATAGCTCCTCCGTCCCACTCTGTGCCTCTGTGTCTCTGTGGTGAATGCGTGCGCGCCGCAAGCCCGCAAACGTGCGCCTTGGATCGCGCTCGCATTCACCACAGAGACACAGAGGCACAGAGTGGGACGGAGGGCGCTACGCGAGCTTGAGCACCGGCGCCGGTAACGAGATCTCGTCCCAGGCCGGGGCCTCCGCGCCGAGCATCGTCGAGAACTCGTCGACCATCACCGGGTCCCACTTGCCGCCCGCCGCTTCGCGGCGCAGGGTGGCGATCGCGGCCTCGTGGGTCAGCGGGGCGGGGCGGTAGGCGCGGTGGGAGGTGAGCGCGTCGTACGCGTCGACGATCGACAGCAGCCGCACCTCGTACGGGATGGCCTCGGCGCGCAGGCCGTCGGGGTAGCCGCGGCCGTCGTAGCGCTCGTGGTGGTGGCGGATGAGCTGGAGCACGGCCGCCAGCGTCGTCAGCGGGCGCACCATCTCCTCGCCGATCACCGGATGGTCGATGACGCGCAGGAACTCCTCGCGCGTGAGCGGGCCTTTCTTGTTCAGCAGCTTCTCCGGCACGGCGATCTTGCCGATGTCGTGGAGCAGGCCGGCGATGCGGATGCGCTCCGCGAGACCGGGGGCGAGGCCGAGGTAGAGGGCGAAGGTGCGGGAGAGATCGCCGACGCGCTGCGAATGCCCGCGCGTGTAGTGGTCCTTCGCCTCCAGCGCCAGGGCCAGCGCGCAGATCACGTTCTGGGTCTGCTCGAGGTCCGCGTGATACTCGCGGATGCGCAGCAGCGAATGGATGCGCGTCACGAGCTCCAGCCGGTTCAGCGGATAGTTGATGAAGTCGTCCGCGCCGGCCAGGATCGCGTCCTGCCGCCGGACGTTGTTGCGATGCGACGTCAGCACGATCACCGGGAGGAATTCCCAGCGCGGATCGGCGCGGATGGCCTCGAGCGTCGACACGCCTTCGGCCTCGCCGGCGATCAGGTCGAGCAGCACGACGTCGACCGGCCCGCGCTCCAGCTCCTCGAACGCCTCGGCCGCGTTGCGCACCAGGACCAGCTCCATGTTCGCACCGGCCAGCGTGGACGCCACCAGCTCGCGGTTCATGGGGTTGTCGTCGACGCACAGCAGCCGCGTCGTCGGCTCGGGACGGGGGCGCATGTGGAGCGTCGTCGCGGCCTTCGGCGTCTCCTCGTCGAGCGACGACGCGAAGAAGCGCACCAGGTCGACCGCGAACGCGCCCTGCTCCGCTTCGGAGACGAGCTGCTGCATCGCCTCGTCCTCGCTGAGGCCGGACTCGTGATGGATCTCGTCGAAGCGGTTGGCGATGCCGACGATCTGCGCTTCGAGCGGGATGGCGTCGCCCTTCAGGCGGTCGGGGTAGCCGTTGCCGTCGAAACGCTCGTGGTGCCAGCGGACGATCGGCACGAACTGCCGGAACGTCATCATCGGCTCGAGGATCGACGCGCCCATGCGCGTGTGGTCGGCGACGCGCCCGCGCTCCTCCTCGGTCTCCGGCGACGCGATCAGCAGGTCCTCGGGCACGCCGATCATTCCGACGTCGTGCAGCATCGCGCCCTTGATGATCGTCTCCCGCTCGTCCACGGACATCCCCAGCTTGTCGCAGAGGTGCGCGGCGTACGCGGCCACGCGGTGTACGTGCCCGATGGTGCGCGGGTCCTTGCTCTCCAGCGCGCTGGTCAGGGTCAGGATGATGTTCTCGCTGGAGTCGAGCTCCTTGCGGAGATTGCGGATGCGGATCAGCGAGCGGATGCGCGTGCGCAGCTCGTCGCGGTTGATGGGCTTGTTGAGGAAGTCGTCCGCCCCCGCCTCCAGCGCCCGGATCTTGTCGTCCGTGCCGGTGAGCGCGGTGAGCATGAGGATGGGGATGGTACGGCCGGCCGGTGAGCCCTTGATGAGACGGCAGGCTTCGTAGCCGTCCATGTTCGGCATCATGGCGTCGAGGACGATGATCGACGGGTTGTGCCGCGGGTAGAGCTCGACGGCCTCCCGCCCGTCGCGCGCGAGCACGACGTCGTATCCCCAGCTCCAGAGGTACTCCTCCAGCAACTGAAGGTTCTGCTCGTTGTCATCGACCGCCAGGACGACGTCCCGCTCGATGGCCGAGGTCTCTACTGCTGCCGTGGACATGATTTCTGGGCCCTTGTTGAGCGGGGATTATACGCGCCGCACCAATACGGCTACCCCTTCGCCGTCTACACCGCCGGTTCATCGATCCGCTTTCGTCGAAATCAGGAGGTGTCTCTCGTGCGTCGCGTCATGATGTTCGTTCTTCTCGCCTGTCTCTCCCTCTCTGCCTCGGCCCAATGGAGCTCCGCCACGAACGTGCAGTGGACGAACAACAACGTCGGCATCGGCACGTCCACACCCGCGGCGAAGCTGCACGTGGCCGGCAACACCTTGCTGGGCGGCGCCCTCAACTCCCGCACGCTCGTGCCGTTCTTCCAGCACGGGACGAACGTCACCGGCTACACGAAGCTGATCACGCCGCTCGCGGGCGCGCCTCTGCACGGCGCGTTCACGCTGACCGTCCGCGGCTTCCGCGCGACGACGCCGGGACAGGCGTTCACGGCCGTATGCGGTGCGATGCTGCTGGCGGATGGGGTGCTCTATCAGCCCGCCTGCCACGTCGAAGGGCTCGCCCTTCCGGTCGAGCTGGCGACGGAGCTGCGCCCCGGCGCCACGGCCAGCGTGGTCGTGATGCGCATCGGTACGCCCACCGCGGTGTGGGGCTCGTACTCCGGGTTCGTCGCCGAATACACCGGCATGACCGCGGCCGATGCGGCTGCGTTCACGTGGAGCGCGGGCGAAGCGACGCCGGCGCAGGGCCCGAACATGAACGCGGTCGTGGTCGACGACCTCACCGGGCGGATCGGCATCGGCGCGACGTCGTCCGGCCTGCTGACGATCCGCGGCGAGACCGGCAGTCCCGGTGCCGCGCCGGTCTACATCGACTCCCCCAATCCGGCCGGCTACTCCGTGGTACGCCTGAACTCCACCGCGGGAGAGCTCGCGAAAGGCGGAGCGCTGGCCAGTTACGGCCCGAGCTACAACGGCGCGGTGACGGCCGCGTACGCGCCGAGCACGACCACGCTCTCCGGCTTCGAGAGCAACGGTCTCGCGCTGGCGGCGTATCACGCCGACGGCAACGTCCGCGTCTACACGGGCGGCTATGCGGCGGCCGCGGAGCGCCTGCGCATCACGAAGGACGGGAACGTCGGCATCGGCACCTCGGCGCCGCAGCACAAGCTGCACGTGATCGGGAGCATCCACGCGACGAGTGTCATCGGCTCCACGTATCAGGACGTCGCCGAATGGGTGCCCGCGACGGTGGACATGGAGCCCGGCACGGTGGTCGTGCTCAATCCCGGCCGGACCAATGAAGTGATGCCGTCGTCGCGCCCGTACGACACGACCGTAGCCGGCGTCGTCTCCGAGCAGCCGGGCATTCTTCTCGGCATCGGCGACGCGTCGAAGGAACAGGTCGCGACGACCGGCCGGGTCAAAGTGCGCGTCGACGCCACCAGCGCGCCGATCCGCGTGGGCGACCTGCTCGTCACCAGCGGCCGGTCCGGCGTGGCCATGCGCTCGGAGCCGATGGACATCCGCGGCCGCACGTTCCATCAGCCAGGCACGATCATCGGGAAGGCGCTCGAGCCGCTCGCCGGCGGCACCGGCGAGATCCTGGTCCTGCTGAGCCTCCAGTAACGCGGCGCAAAGGAGATCGCCATGCGCCGTCTGACCGCCGTTCTGCTGCTCGTTCTCTGCCCGCTCGTTTCGCGCGCGGCGGAGTCGCTCGAGAAATCGCGCGGCTTCCGCCCCGATCAGGTCTATCAGTTCAACGGACTGGACTCGGTCAATCTCTTCAACGGGAACCTGAACGTCACCATCCCTCTGGGGCCGGCCTATCCCGTGGACGCGAACCTGTCGTACTCGTTCGTGCTCCGGTATTCGGGGAACCTGTGGCAGGTCCTGGACCTGAAATGTCCCAGGAGGGAGACGGTCGAGCCCTTCCGGTGCAATTGGCGGTATCTCGTCAATCGCGACAATGCGGGGCTGGGCTGGTTCCTCTCCTTCGGCGCGCTGCTCCCGCCGGGCAGTAATGTGGACGCCGGCCTCGCGTCCTCGCACTGGCGCTACCGGGCGCCGGACGGCGCGGAGCACGTGTTCTACGAGACGCTCCACGAGCCGGCATGCGGCCCCGGTGAGAGCAGCACGACGAGCTGCGATGCCGTCGACCCGAACACGTTCTACTCGCGCGACGGCAGCTACCTCCGGCTCGTGACGGAAGGCAGTGAAAAGATCGTCGAGTTTCCCGACGGCCAGCGGCACCGCTTCGCGGCGGACGGCTCCGGCTCCGAATACCGCATCACGTCGATGGAGACGGCGTCTTCGACCCTCAACAAAGTCCAGTTCACCTACGAGGAGAACATCCCGGCGGGAACGCGGGCCTGGATCGTCACCGACAACCACGGCCGCAGTCACAGGGTCAACTTCCGCAGCGCGGACACGGGTCCGAACAACGGCCCGTTCTTCATCGTGTCCTCGGTCGAGCTGGAGGGCTTCGGCGGCGTCCCCGCGACCTGGACCTTCGGCTACGGCCTGAACGGCAGTAACACCTATACGGCCATCGGGCGGCCGACGGACTCGGGCGCCGATCCGGACTTTCACACGAACGTCTGGTTCCTCTCGAGCATCCTGCTGCCGGAAGGGGAGTCGTACGCGTTCCAGTACCACGCGCCTCCCGGCGCGGACGACGAGAGCGGCGTGCTGTTGCAGATGCGCCTGCCGACCATGGGCACGATCGACTGGACGTATGGTCCGTACCCGGTCGCCGGCGGTCCCGCGCTCGTCGGCGTGACGTCGAAAGTCCTGCGCAGTCCCACGGGCGGTGAGCTCGGGCGCACGGATTACGTTTCGTCGGCCGGCAAACGCACGGTGGAGCGCCGGCTGCCGGGCGGCGTCCTCGCGGACAAGACCGAGCATTACTTCGACGATCGATCGACCTCGCCGCATTTCGGGCTGCCTTTCAGTCCGGCGCATCCCGATTCCGGCAGGTTCCTGTCGACGGTCCTGCACGACTGCGTCTCCGGCTGCACCGTGCAGAAGAGAACGTACGTACGGTACGAGCTCGACGCGACCGTCTCCACATGCGGCGATGCCTATCCCTGCTTCAAGGACCGCAATCGGCGCGTCGTCAGCGAATTGACGGCGCTGCTCCCGGACGGCAGCCTGAGAGCGGGTACGGAGTACTCGGGCTTCGACGGGCTGGGTCACTATCGCGTGGCCCAGACGAACGGGAACTACACGTCCGGAAACCAGCGCACCACGTATACGAACTTCAACGACGGCGCCGGCACGTATGCGCTCACGGGCGCCGGCGAGCGCTCGGGTACGCCCGGGTTCAAGATGCCGGACGGTCCGTGGATCCTCAACACCTTCACGGAATCGAGGGTGTCCGAGGGGTCGCAGCATTTCATCACCAACTCCTGTTTCGAGCCGGCTACCGGCTTTCTCCTGAGGCAGCGCGTCCGCGCGAAATTCCTGTCCGGGACCACCGACCTGCTGAAGGTCTTCACGCGAAAGACCAATACCGGGTTCGTCGCCCGCGAGCAGCATTTCGGCGGCGACCGTCATTCCGTCCCCGCCGCGCATGACTGCGAGGCCCCACTCCCCGCGGGCAACGCGGGCACGTATCGCATCGATCACACGTACGAGGCCGGTGCGCTGTGGACCTCCCGGTACTACGACCACAACGGCGTCTTCCTGCCGTTCCTGTCGGTCTTCAACGTGATCGATTTCCCGACCGGCATGGTCTGGAAGTCCCTGGACGCGGCGGGGCTCCCCACGGTTTTCGACTACGACCGGCAGTTCCGGCTCACGACCATGAGTCCTCCGGGCGTGCAGCCGACCCATTACGAATACGTGACCGCGACCTCGGCCACTCCGGCCGAGGTGCACGTGCGGACCGGCGAGGGACCGGCCGCGCCGGAGCTGCAATACCGCTTCGACGGCATCGGACGCCTGGTCCGCGAGCGGCGCCGGATGCCGGACGAGAGCTGGGCCATCCGCGACACCGCGTACGACAACCTCTCGCGGCGCATTTCCCTGTCGGAATGGGGGACCGGCACCGCGTCGCCGAGCCGCACGCGCTGGGAAGACTTCGACGCGTTCGGCCGCGCGAGGAAGGTGACGGCCTCCGACGGCTCGGTGACGACTTTCCAGTTCGTCGGCAACCGCCTCGCGACCAGAACGCAGACGGTGCGCACGCCCGAAGGCGACACCGCGGTCTCGATCGCCGAGGAAAGCGACCGGGCCGGCCGGCTGATCCAGGTGCTGGAAAACTCCGCCGGCACCGCCTACACGACGACGTACGGATACGACGCCGCCAACCGCCTGACCCGCGTGACGATGGACGGGCAGCAGCGGACGTTCGACTACGACGGCCGCGGGTTTCTGACGGCCGAGGTCCACCCCGAGTCGGGCCAGACCCGGTACGAGTACGACGCGCGCGGCCACGTCGTGAAGAAGACGGCGCAGTCGGGCAAGGTGCTGCAGTACACGTACGACGCGGCCGAGCGGCTGCGCCTGATCGAGAACGGCGCCGGCGACGACCTCAAGGAATTCGTCTATGACCGCACCTCCGCGGGCGGCGACTTCTCGATGGGCAAGCTGCATTACGCCGTCAGGCACAATCGCCTGGCGCCGTTCGCGTCCGACATCACCGTCAAAGAGACCTACACGTACGCGGGCCCGGGCGGCCGTGTGTCGAAGCGCCGCACGACCGTGGGCAACGGCACCGCGTCGCAGGACCGGACGTTCGAGAACGAGTACGCCTACGACACGTTCGGGAACGTGCTCGACGTCGACTATCCGAGCTGCGCCGATTGTCCGCAGCTGGCCGAGCCGGCACGCGTGGTCGGCAATACGTACGCCCGCGGGACGCTGACGGCGGTGCCGGGGTATGCGTCCGACATTGCCTATCACCCCGGCGGGACGCTGAAGAGCGTCCGGCATCGCAACGCCGACGGCACGGACGGCCCGCTCTACACGCAATCCCTCAAGGACGACGTGCCCCGGCCGGATGTCATCCGCGTGGAGTACGGCGCCGCCGCCTGCGAGCCGCCGGCGCCGGTCGTTCGCGTTTCGAAGATCAATGCCTGGGCGGGCGAGACCGTCACGTTCGACGTGGTGGAGCCCGTTCCGGGGGCGGCCTACGCGTGGACGGTGACCAACGGCACGCTGGTGTCCGGACAGGGAACGCGCGAGATCACGGTGCGTTTGTCGTGTAACGACCAGCCGGTTCGCGCGGACGTCACGGTGACGAAGGACTGCGGCGCGTCCGCCAGCAAGTTCGGCCTGATCTACGTCTCGCGCGGGTGGGCCGATGCCGTCGGCGACACGCAGGAGATCGCCGCCGGTCAGAGCGCCGTCATCTCCGCCCGGTTCCGCGGGACGCCGCCGTTCACCTACCGGTGGTCGGACGAGACATTCGACCGTACGACGTCGGCGGCCGAGGTGCAGCGGACGGTGACCCCGTCGAGCACGACCAGCTACACGCTCGTGAGCGCCGAGGACGCGCACTGCGCGCTCGACATCGAAGGCGTGGCGAGCGTGGTCACGGTGACGGCACCGGTCGGCGCGCCGTCCGGCGTCGTCGCCACGGCGCTCGGACCGGCGCAGGTGTACGTCAGTTGGACGTACGGGGAGACGGCGGACTCGTTCCGCGTGACGCGGAAGGGGGCCGAGGGCTCCATGACGTTCGACGCCCAGGCTTCGCCGTTCACGGACAATACGGCAGTCCCCGGCCGGATGTATCTGTACAGCGTCGCCGCGGTCCGCAACGGCGTGACCTCGGCCGCGAGTGCGCGCGACGTCGCCACGACGATCGGCTTTGCGAACGATCCCCTCGTCCCGGGGGTGACCCCGGTCTACGCGGCGCACATCGCGGAGCTGCGCACTGCCATCAACGCGCTGCGTGCGATCGAGAATCTCGGCCCGGCCGCCTTCAGCGGCGCACCGGCGCCGGGGACGCTCGTCGCGCACGCGCATACGACGGAGCTGCGCGATGCGCTGCAGAGCACGCGGCTCGCGCTCGGGCTGCCGCCGCTCTCGTTCGGCCCGCCGCTCGCGAGCGGAGTCGCGGTTGCCGCCGATCACATCCAGCAGCTTCGTGGAGGTCTGAAATGAGCCGCTTCCTGCGCCAATTCGCCGCGCTCGTCTTTGCCGCCGTCGCAGGGACCGCCGGCGCCCAGTCGACCCTCGTCCTCGGCCCGTACCAATACGACGCCTCCGGCAATGTGACCGGCGTCGGGATGGAGGCCCAGTACCGTTATGACGCCTACGGACGCCTGAAGACGTCGCAGATCTCCGTCAACGGGCTGCTCCACGACCAGCACTTCACGTACGACCGTTTCGGCAACATCCTCACGATCGCGACCGGCGGTACGCCGGTCCACCTCGGCGTCGACTCCTCGACGAACCGCCTGACGACGGGCTTGCCGCAAGCCGGGATCTTCGGCACACACGACGACGACGGAAACATGACGTCGTACATCGGGAGCACGACCTTCGAGCCGGACGAGCTGGGGATGGTCCGGCGCGCCTCGCTCGAGGGTCACCGGAAGGTCTATCTCTACACGGCGGACGACGAGCGCATCGCCACGATCGACCTCACCCCCGCCGGTGCGGAGGACGACTCGCTCTGGACCGTGCGCGACCTCTCCGGCAAGGTGCTGCGCGAATACCGCAAGACCACCGCGAACGGCGAGGCGTGGCAGTGGAAGGAGGACTACATCTACCGCGGCGGAGCCCTCCTCGCGGCGGAGGTCCCGGGCAACACTCTCCACTTCCACCCCGACCACCTCGGCACCCCCCGCCTCATCACCGACGCCCAGGGCGGCAAAGTCTCCGAGCACACCTACGCGCCCTTCGGCGTCGAGCTCACGCCTGCCGGCAATCAGCGGATGAAGTTCACCGGCCACGAGCGCGACGTACCCAACGGCGACGACCCGACCACGGGCAAAGCCCTCGACTACATGCACGCGCGGTATTACACGCCGGGCGGGGGAAGGTTCCTGACGGTGGATCCTTCTTATGACGACTTAGATTTATCGCGACCGCAGACGTGGAACAAGTACGTATATGTCCAGAATATCCCGTTCAATCGCATCGATCCTGATGGGCGCTCGGCGAGGGAGACATTCTTCCGCCTGATGAAGGAGGTGTATAACAAGGCCGGTGAGATCGCCGGCTTCGTGCCAACGCGTTCGCTATCAAAGGAAGGCGCGATCAAGGCACGGCAGGCTGAAAAGAATGTCGAAGTGGTGTCAAAGTCTCCTTCCAGGGCGGAGAAGACTGCCGGTGAAATCGAGGCGGCAGCTCATCCTGGGGGTACGCAGAAGCATCATCCAGCTGGGACTCATGGCAACAGTAGGAGCCATCATCAAACTGCAAGGCGGGACGGTCATACGTTCTACAGAACGCTTGCCGGTATTGTTATGGGGCTTGCGTCGCCGTGGTACGTGGACGCCGCGACAGTTATTGTAGAGAAGGGAGCGCCCATTGCTGCTGAGAAAGGAAATGAAGCGATCGACAATGCTCGTAAGACTGCGACGTTTGGCGGTGAACGACGTGGCGAAGCTACCGCCGATGAGCTGATTGAAGATCAATGACAGTATGCGTGCTCCTAAAGAAGTAGTTGGCGGGGTCCGTCCTCCAGTCCGGCTATGGCGTGATCACGATGGGGAGTGGCACATCGCCGCAGAGTCAGAAGGGTTCCGTGAAGTGCTGTCGGCGTTCAGACGTGTCGCGCGTCGTTCCGTGAATCGGTCCATTGTGAATCTAAGGGTTGAGCCGATTGTAAAGCCGTTGAATTCGGCAGCGGTGCATGGTGTTCGAACGGCGTTCGAACGTCTTGAGTTTTTGTTCGATCGACACGTGACGACAGTCCCGAAGATCGCTGGGAACGGAGAAGAGGTTTCGGTGCGCTTTTCGTCTGACTGTAAGTATGAGTTGGGCTTCGCTTTACACGAGGCGATCGACGGCCAGTGCGACTTTGCGATATCAGTTACTGAAGGAGGTAGGGAATCATTCTTGTGGTTTTGGGGAAGAAATATGCTCTAGCAGTGCGGTAGCGAGGCGGCGGTCGGCTGGTGGAAGCCACCGCGCTGGTACCCTGGCTGAGAAACCGTCACCTGTTTTCGTACACGCGGCTGGGGGGGGCCATGTGGAGTGCGACGACTAGCCGTCGCCGCAAGCTCGCCCAGCCGGTAGACGAGCCTGCCCAACTGGTAGGCGAGCTTGCCCAACCGGTGGGCAATCCTGGTGAGACCGGCCGGCAAACTCACCCAACCGGTGGGTAAGCTTGCCCATCGGCTGGGGAGGTTTGGCGATCGTCTCCGCCGTATTATTTGTAAATGGTCCTCCCTCTCCTCCTCGCCGCCACGCTGACGGTCGCTTCGCCCGCCCCTGCCCCCACCCCGGAGGCGGCCGCGTTGCGGGTCGTGGACGCGTTTCGGGTGGACGACGTTCCGGTGTTGCATGCGCTGGCGCCGGGGGTGATTGCGCGGGTGGGGGACTGGGCGAATGCGGATGCGGTCATCGACGGGGTGGAGTGCATCAGTGTGCCGGCGGCGGAGGTGGAGCGCGTGGCTCGCGAGGGCGAGCGTGCCACGGTGCACCTGCGGCTGGTGGGGTGGGGGACGACGCAGGGGCCGGTGAAGAGCGCGGAAATGCTGCCCGGCCGGTGGGTGGTGGGGGTGGTGCGGGCGGGGGATGGGTGGGCGGTCGAGTCGGTGCGCGTGGCCGAGGCGGTACTGGGAGTCGAGCTTGCGGCGCTGCGGACCGATGCCGAGCGGCGGGAGCGGCTGGACTGCCATCCCGAAGCCGACGTGATGGCGGTCCTCGGATTCATGACGGACGCCTGCGCGGAGCCGGGCGAGGACGCGCGTCGCCGCGAGGGCATCGAGTGGGCGCTCGCGGAGGCGCGCGCGCTGAACGATGCGGCCGCGGAGGTGACGGCGTTGCGGATGCTGTCCGTGCAGCGCCTGTTCAACGGCGCGCCCGGCGAGGCGCGGGCCGCGGCGGCGGAGGCGCTCGCCCTGGCCGAGCGCGCGGGCGATCCCGATACGATCGCCCGGGCGTGGTTCTCCTCGGGGATCGCCCACTGGTTCTCCGACGACATCCCGGCGGGCGTCCAGCATCTGCGCAGGAGCGCGGACATGGTCGACGCGGTCCGGAAGCCGGTGACCCCTCTGATGGCGCGAGCGATGGAATCCCATCTCCTCCAGGGAGCCGGCGACGTCTCCGGCGCGCTCACGGCGGCGTTCGCACTGGAGAGCCGTGCGCGGCGCTACGGCTGGCTCGAAGGGGAGCTCGTCGCGGTGCAGCGGCTTGCCGCGATCCTCGAGACCGCGGGGTACATGGACGACGCGCGGTATACCGAGCGTTGCTGGGCGATCGCGCAGCGGCTGCGCAGAAGCGATCTCCTGGCCGTCGCGACGACGCAGCTCGGGGGAACGGAGCTGACGCGCGGCGCGTACACGCGCGCGGCCGAGCTGCACCGTGACGCGCTCGCCCTGGACGGACTGCGGCCCGTCGACCGCGCGGTGCTTTACGGCGGTCTGGCCATCTGTCTCGACAGGCTCGGCGATCGCAGCGGCGCGCTCGCGGCCGTGAATGCAGGCATGGCGATCGAGCACGACGACGTCGCCGCGCGTGATTTCCTGCTCGCGTACCGCTCGGAAGTGCTTCTGCGCATGGGCCGCGCCGAGGAGGCGTTGGCCAGCGCCCGCGAAGCGATCGTCGCCATGGCCGCGCCGGTCCGCGCGTCCGCGACCACTCAGCGCGGCCTGGGCCATACCGCGGAAGCGGCCGCGCTCCGCGCTCTGGGCCGCTGCGACGACGCGGCGGCGGCGTACCGCGAAGCGATCGCCCGCGTCGAGGCGCAGCGCGAGACCGCCGGGATCGCCGCCGAGTCGCGCGTGTATCTCTTCGATCACCGCGCGGAGGCCTATCACGGGCTGATCACCCTGCTCGTCGAGGACGGCCGGAACGAGGAGGCGCTCCGCGTGTCCGAAATGCTCAAGGCGCGGGCCCTGCGCGACGCCGTCGCGGGCGAAAAGAGCGATGCCGTCGCCGATCCCGCCGTCGCGGAGCGCATGCAGATGCTCGAGCGCGAGATCGCGCGGCTGAACCTCGCCCTCCTCGCGAGCGGCGAGGTGGGCTTCCGCGAAGACCTGCGCGCCGCGCTCGCCGACGCCCGCGCCGATCTCGAAGTCCTGCGCATGCTGGCCAAGCCGCGGCCGGCGGTGCTGGAGAGCGCCAACGATCCGCTCGCCCGCCCGCGCGTGCTGCTGCCGGACGCCGGCGGCGTGATCCTCGATTACGTCGTGGCCGAGGAAGAGACGATCCTCTTCGCGATCACGCGCGAGGACGATGCGCTGCGCGTCGAGGCGCATCGCATCCCCGTCACGCGCAAGCGCCTGACGGAATCCGTGTCGCGGCTCGTGGCGATGCTCGAGACCCGCGACTATGCGTACACGTCCGCCGCGCGCGAGCTGTACCGGCTGCTCGTCGAGCCGGCGGGCAAGACGATCGCCGCGCGGCCTGTGGTCGCGCTCCTGCCGGACGGACCACTGTGGCGGGTGCCCTTCGCGGTCCTGCGCGACGGGCGCGACCGCCACTTCATCGAGACGGCGGCGCTGTTCAGCGTGCCGTCCCTGGCCTGGCTCGACGCGGCGGCCTCGCGCCCTCACGCACCGTCGCCCGGCGCGCTGGTCGTCGGAGACCCGTACGTGACGGCGAAGCAGGCGGCGGTCCTGCGGTCGATGACGCGCTCGGTCGGGCCGCTTCCCGACGCCGCGAGGGAGGCCCGGTCGATCGCCGCGCTGTACACCGGCTCGCGCATGCTCCTCGGCCGCCAGGCCACCGAGGAGGCGGTCAAGCGCGAGGCCGGCCGTCACGGCGTCCTGCACTTCGCCACCCACGCGCTGACCGAGACGCGGCAGCCGCTCTATTCGAGCATCGTCCTCGCGCATCGCGCCGAGGGGAGCGCGGACGACGGCCTGCTCGAGGCGCGGGAAGTGCTGGACCTGTCGCTGGACGCGGAGCTGGTCGTCCTCTCCGCCTGTGCGACCGGCCGTGGCGCCGTGCGGACGGGCGAAGGGCTGATCGGTCTGCCGTGGGCGTTCTTCATGGCCGGCACGATGCGCACCGTCGTCGCGCAGTGGGAGATCGACTCCGCGCCGTCGGCGGGGATCATGATCGACTTTCACCGCGACATGCAGCGGCGCGGCGGCCCGGGCACGGTGGCCGCGGCGTTGCGGCACGCGCAGATCGCGGCAATGCGGACGCCGGCGACGGCGCATCCGTACTACTGGGGCGCGTTCGGGGTGATCGGCGACGGCTGGCCGCGCGTCACCGCGACGAGCTCGCGGTAGAGCGGCTCGTCCGGGTGCGACTCCGCGAGGCGCTCGAGCTCCGCGGTGGCCTCGCCCATCATCCCCTCCCGGGCCAAGAGCAGCGCGCGGTCGAGTCCCGACGCCGCCTGGAGCGCGCGCGAGGCCGCGGCGGAGATGACGCGGAAACGCGCGGGCGGCGCGGGAGGAGCGGGGAAGACGGCCCGCGGCGTGCCGTCGCGCGTGAGCTGCCAGGTGTAGAAGCGGTCGCGCGCGAGCGGCTGCTCCGGCCGCCACTGGCCGGACACGGCCTCCGCGCTCGCGGCGACGAGGCGGAACGAGTCGTCGAACACCTCGACGCGCATCGGCTCGGAGGCAGTCCAGCGGAAGTGCGGCCGGGGCTCGTCGAGGACCACGCCGGCGGGCGTGAGCGCATGCACTGCATGCGACGGATCGCTGCCCGAGCGCTGCTCTCCGGTGACGCGCGGCAACTGCGCGAGGATCGCGGCGGCGGGGAGCTGGCGGGCGCGCAGCGCCGCGAGGACGGGGCGCAGCTCCGGCGCGACGCGATCCTCCGCGCGCACGGGCTCCGGAGCGGGTGTGGGTGGAGCCGGCGGCGGGACGGTCTTCGTCGCGACCGGCGGCACGGCGGGTGGCGTAACCGGCGTGCGCCGCGTTGCGATGACCAGCGCGACGGCGATCGCCACGAGCATCGCCGCCGCCGCGAGCCACCACCATCGCGTCGAGGAGGCCGCGCGCGGGCGCTGATCGTGGAAGCGCGCGAGGTCCTCGACCTCGTCCGCGCACGAGGCGCACAGGGCGATGTGCGTTTCGACTTGGGCGCGCTCGGCGGCCGGCGCGCTCCCGTCGACGAAACGGGCCATCGTCTCGTACGTCAGGTGCTCGCCGGCGAGTCCTTCGCGGAACGCGCGCAGTGCGTCTTCGGGGTCCGTCATCGCGTGCCTCCCGATCCTCTCACGCGCCGCGCCAGCCGCTCGCGCGCCGCACGACGCAGATTGATGACCTGCTGCCGCGTGACCTGCAGGATCACGGCGATGCGCGTGTCTTCGAGCGGCAGCTCGTGCCACAACGCGCCGAGCCGGCCGCCGTCGAAGGACAGCGTGCGTCCGATCTGCTGGACCGTGGCGACGCCGGTGAGGGGGAGGAAGCGCATGACCGATTCTCCGCCCGCGTCGCGCGCGCTGAGCAGCAGGGCGATGCGCTGCTTCAGCGGGAGCTCGCAGATCTCGTCCCAGAGCTGCCGCAGCGTCTGCAGGTTCTCCAGGTCCTCGGACGGGTCCCGCGGCTGGGGCGGGCGCTCGTCGCGCGGCGTGGACTGGACGGGCAACAGCGTGTCCGCGAACCGGGCGATCACCGCGTCGACCTCCAGCGGTGCCCGCGTCTCGGCGAACAGCGTCGCCAGCGCATCGCGCAGATCCGCGCCGGCGTCGATGGCCGGGATGGGCAGGTCGTGCGTCCGTGCCGTGCCGCTCCAGGCGCGGAGGCCGCAGAGGAGCACGCCGCGCGATTCCCACACCGCGAACCGTTCGTCGTGCTGGAGCGCGTAGCGGATGCGGTTCTTCAGCTTCGCCCGCTCGGGGAAGGCCCGCCGCACGAATTCGTCGAACGTGTTGTACGCCGCGGCGGCCGCGTAGTCCGGGAAGCTGGCGATCGGATCGTCCTCGCCGTCGATGCGCTGCAGGCGGTTCACGAGCTTGAGCAGGACTTCGCCGCGAATGTCGTCCAGCATGTCGGACGGCAGGGCGGAGCGGCGCAGCTTCGTCTCCAGGATCCGGTCGACGCGCTCGTACGCGTGCCGCGCGAGCAGCTCTTCGATCGCCGCCTTGCGCGCATCGCCGGCCGCGCTGCCTGCCACGGGGTCGAGCAACGGGTCGCGAGCCGCTGCTCTGTCCGACTTCTCGCGCATCGCAGCCATCCGCGAGTGTAGACGGAGAAACGACCGTCAGATGTGTATCAGTCGAAGATTCTTTTTTGCGCGGGCGGATAGATCACGCGGTCGCCGTCGATCTTCGCCATTTCGTTCAGGACGTGGGACTGGGCGGAGCCGGGTCCGAGGATGTGAATGACTTCGATGCCGCGGCGGACGAGGTCGTCGGAGAGGAGGTTCCGGTGGCAGCGCCAAGGGACGGCCTCGGCGCACATGACCGCCGTAGGGGGCGGGGCGCAGGGCGCAGGGGACAGGAGATCGGTTTCTCCTGCGCCCTGCGCCCTGTCCCCTGTCCCCTGAAGCAACAGATCCACCGCGGCTTGGAACTGCGGCGTGCCCATGTGGTCGGCGTAGCCGCGGAACTGGTCGCTTTCCCATGCGCCGTTCGGCGAGCCCTTCCGTGGCGTGCGGCGGCCGCCGAGGTCTTCGAAGTGCTCGTAGGCGATGCCGGTGCGGCGGGGGAGGGTCTCTTCGAGCGACTCCCGCGTGAAGTGCGGGTGGCGGCGGGAGCCGGGGAAGCGGCGGACGTCGGCGAGGCGGGTGACACCATGGTCACGAAGCAGCGCGACGAGCTCGGCGAGGGTGCGGGTGGAATGACCGATCGTGTAGATTCGCTTCAACATAAGCCCATGGCGTCCTACTACTCGGATCACGCGCAGCAGCTCAAACGCGATCTCGCCCGCGAGATTCCGGCCGAGGCGCTGCGCGAGCTGCATCAGAAGCGGCCCCTGCTGCACGCGCTGGTCGCGCTGGCGAACTTCGGCGCGCTCATCGGCAGCGGCGTCGCGATCGTCCTGCTGGACCGGTGGTTCCTCTGGCTGCCGTTCGCCTTCGTGGCGGGCTTTGCCGTGTTCAACTGCACGGTGCTGCTGCATGAGGTCGTGCATCGCGCGGTGCTGGAGAAGTCCTCCGACCGCGGCTACCGCATCCTGGGCCTGCTGTACGCGATTCCGAGCGGGATCTCGTCCTCGCAGTTCACCCGCTGGCATCTCGACCATCACGCGGGACTGGGCTCGGATGAAGAGGACCCGAAGCGGCACTACCTGTCGCCGAAGATCAACGCGCGGTGGCTGAAGGTCCTGTACTTCACGCCGGCGCTGTTCCCGATCTACTTCCGCGCGGCGGCGAAGGAGACGGCGTCGTACGAGCCGGAATTGAGAAAACGCATCGCGCGCGAGCGTCTGGCGACGGTCGCGTTCCAGCTCTCGGTGCTGGGCGCCATTGCCTGGATCGGCGGCTGGGCGATCGCGTGGAAGCTGTACGTCGTCCCGATCTTCTTCGTCTTTCCGATCGCCTTCGCCCTGAACCGCCTCGGCCAGCACTACGACATCGACCCGCGCGATCCGGCGAAGTGGTCGACGCTCATGAAGGGCTCGTGGTTCTGGACGCCGGCGTTCCTGTACTCGAACTATCACCTCGAGCATCACTACTTCCCCGGGGTGCCGTTCTACAACCTGCCGCGGCTGCAGAAGCTGCTGCTGCCGTTCTATGAGAAGCGCGGGATCGTCGCGCACTCGTACGGCGAGCTGGTGTGGCAGTACATCGTGATGAACCGCAAGCCGCACACGCATTGGGAGGAAGTGCCCTCCGGCACGCCCGTCACGACGGAATGATGCGCAGGGTCGCGGCCGGCCTGCTCCTCGCGGCACTGTTCGCCGGGGGCGTGCGCCTCTCGATCCTGCGGTTGCTGCTGCCCCCTCACCGGCCTCCCGAGACTCCCGCGCCTCCGGGCGCGATCGACCGCAAGCCGCTGCGGTTCGCGAACGACCCCGTCGAGACCGGCGTGCTGCAGTTCCTCGGCCGCGTGCGCGCGGACACGAGGCCGGGCGAGCGGATCGCGCTGATGATGGCGCCGCCGCACGGCGGCTGGACGTACACGCACTGGCGCGCGAGCTATGAGCTGTCGGGACGGCACGTGATGCCGCCGGTGCAGTGGGAGACGATGCCGGACGTGGTGGCACTGTGGCGCACGGGGTGGGGCGATCCACAGTACGAGCTGGTGTGGTCGGACGCCGACAGCGCTCTGTTGAGGCGGAAGCCGTGACGCTGACGCCGCTCGTGCTGGTGCTGCTGCTGTTGTACGGCGTGCCGGTGGCCCTGGCGCTGGAGCCGCGCCTGCGCGGCGCGACGCTCGCGGGGACGGCGTTTCTCCTCGGCGCGGGCGCGGCGTGGGCGCACCTGTTCCTGTTGTCGGCGCTGCGCGTGCCGTGGTCGCGGACGTCGGTGATCCTGGCGATGGCGCCGCTGTTCGCGCTCGCCGTCACTGTCATCCTGAGCCGCGGAGACGGCGAAGGACCCCGTGGCAAGAACGCTGACCGCTCCGTCGGAAGGGGGTCCTTCGCCGTCTTCGCGGCTCAGGATGACAGGGTCCGCGTTCTCGATGCCGTCACCATCGCGATCGTGGTGGCGTACGCCATCTTCGCCTTGTGGGCGCCGCCGTACGAATGGGACTTCTACGGCATCTGGGGGCTGAAGGCGCGCTGGTTCTTCGACACGAAGGGGCTGGACTGGTCGACCGTTCCGTACATCGGCAAGGCCGACTATCCCGTGCTCATGCCGCTGCTCTTCGACTTCGTCGCGGTCATGACGAAGACGTGGAACGACGTCACCTTCGGCTGGGTCTACGTCTTCCTGTGCGCCTCGGTGCTGGCCATCATCCGCGGGATGTTCGCGGACGAGGTGAAGCATCCCGCGCTGGCTACGTTGGCCATCGCCTTTCCGACGCTCAACCTGTGGGTCGGTCTGGCCGAGGCGGGGGTGATGGCGTTCGGCTGCGCGGGGCTGTTCTTCCTCCGCCGCGGATCCATCGCCCTGGGAGCGGTGATGCTGGGTCTCGCGGCGTCGTCGAAAAACGAAGGTCTGGCCCTGATCGGCGTCGCGGCGCTGGCGCTGCTGGTCACGACGCGCAGCCTCCGCAAGGTGCTGCAGCTCTGGCCGGCCGTGGCGATCGTCGTGCCGTGGATGATCGCGCGTGCGGTGCTGAAGCTCTCCACCGACTTCACCGACCAGTCCATGGTCAGCCGCATCCTCGGGCGGCTGCGCAATCCGTCCGAGGTGCTCGACGCGTTCGTGAAGGCGCCGCCGGACCAGCCGTGGTTCTGGCTGGCCGTGCTCGCCGCGGTGCTGGTGTTCCTCCGCGAGGCGATCCGCCGCGAGGCGTTCCTGCTGATCGCGGTGACGCTGCAGCTCGGGCTGATGTTCGCGCAGGCGCTGGCCACGCCGTGGGACTTCGCGTCCCACGTGAGCCTCACGCTGAACCGCCTCCCGCACCAGATCGCGCCGGCCGCGGGATTTCTCGCGACTGTCATCCTGAGCCGCGTCTGGCCGGCCCAGGATGACAGCACGGGGTCCTAGGAAAGGTCCTTGAAGGCCTTCTCCATCCTCCGGATGGCCTCGCTCGCCTCGTCCATCGAGAGGTTCAGCGGCGGGCGGAAGCGCGCGGAGCGGCTGCCTGACGCGAGCACGAGCATGTTCTGCTGCATGAACGCGGCGAGGGCCTTCTTGCGCATCTCGCCGTCCGGCAGGTCGAACGCGCACATCAGGCCGCGGCCGCGCACGTTGGAGACCAGCTTCGGGAACTCGGCCTGGAAGCGGTTCAGCTCGCCGACGAAGTACGCGCCGACGGTGGCGGCGTTCTCGACCAGCTTCTCCTCGTCGATGATCTCGAAGTAGCGCTGCGCGCGGACCATGTCCGTCAGGTTGCCGCCCCACGTCGAGTTGATGCGGGAGGAAAGCTTGAAGACGTTGTCCTCGATCTCGAAGATGCGGTCGTTCGACGCGAACCCGCACACCTGCGTCTTCTTGCCGAACGCGAACATGTCCGGCTCGACGCCGTAGTGCTGGAAGGCCCACATCTTCCCGGTGATGCCGACGCCGGCCTGCACCTCGTCGAAGATGAGCATCATCTCGTTCTCGTCGCAGAGCTGGCGGATGGCGCGGAAGAACTCGGGGCGGAAGTGGTTGTCGCCGCCTTCGCCCTGGATCGGCTCCATGATGAACGCCGCGATGTCGTCCTTCCGCTCGTGCAGGAACTGCTTGGCCTGCGCGAGGGCGGCCTGCTCGCGCTTCTCGACGTCCGCGATGGACTCCGCGGTCATCGGGAAGTCGATCTTCGGGTTGTCGATGCGCGGCCAGTCGAATTTCGGGAAGTAGTCGGTCTTGGTGGGGTCGGTGTTGGTCAGCGAGAGGGTATAGCCGCTGCGGCCGTGGAAGCAGTGGCGCAGGTGCATGACCTGCTGGCCCTTCACTTCCTTCGTACCCTTCTCGAAGTTCTTGCGGACCTTCCAGTCGAACGCGGCCTTGATGGCGTTCTCGACGCCGAGGGAGCCGCCTTCGACGAAGAACATGTGCTTGCCGTGGCTCGGCGGGACGGCCAGCCGGGCGAAGGTCTCGACGAACTCGGCCATGTACGTCGTGTAGATGTCCGAGTTGGCCGGCTTGTTCACCGAAACGTCCGCGAGACGCTCGCGGAACTCCGGCGTGTCCAGCTTGGGGTGGTTGTAACCGATGGGGCAGGAGGCGAAGTTGGTGAAGAAGTCCAGGATGCGGCCCTTGCCGCGGGAGTCGAACACCCACGAGCCCTGGGACTTCCTGAGATCCATGACGATTTCGTAACCGTCCGCGAGCATGTGGCGCTCGAGGACGTTATGGACCTCCGCCGGCTGGATGTGGAGCCGGCGATCGGTGATGGCGGAGACGGTCATGCGGAAATACTCCTTTGTTTACGAGACAGGGGCCGGGATTCTAACAGACGACTCGTGATAGAACTCGCGGGTGGAAAACACAGGAGATCCAATGAAAGAAATCGTCATTCTCGGCGGCGCACGCACGCCGATCGGCTCGTTTCAGGGCACGCTTTCCTCCCTTCCGGCCCCGCGGCTGGGGGCGATCGCCATCAAATGCGCGCTGGAGAACTCGGGCGTGTCCGCGGAGCAGGTCCAGCAGGTGATCATGGGCAACGTCCTGCAGGGCGGCGTGGGGCAGGCGCCGGCACGGCAGGCGGGCATTTACGCGGGCGTCCCGGTGCACGCGGGGGCGGTGACCGTCAACAAGGTCTGCGGCTCGGGCATGAAGGCCGTGATGTACGCGGCGAACGACATCCGCTGCGGCGAGTACGACCTGGCGGTCGCGGGCGGCATGGAGTCGATGTCCAACGCGCCCTACGCGCTGCCGCAGGCGCGCGGCGGCTATCGCATGGGCAACGGCAAGATGATCGACCTCATGATCCACGACGGCCTGTGGGATCCCTACGGCGACAAGCACATGGGCAACTGCGCGGAGACGTGCGTGACGAAGTACTCGTTCACGCGCGAGCAGCAGGACGACTTCTCGCTGGAGTCGTACCGCCGCGCGCAGGAGGCCACCAAGACCGGCAAGTTCAAGAAGGAGATCGCCATCGTCGAGCTGGAGGGGAAGAAGGGCAAGACCGTCGTCATCGACGACGAGGAGCCGTTCGCCGCGCCGCTCGACAAGATGGGCAAGCTCAAGCCGGCCTTCCAGAAGGAAGGGGGCACGGTGACGGCGGCGAACGCGTCGAAGATCAACGACGGAGCCGCGGCCCTGATCGTGACGTCGGCGGATTACGCGCAGCAGAACGGCCTCAAGCCGATCGCGCGGATCGTGGCGCAGTCGACGGCGGCCCAGGAGCCGGAGTGGTTCACGACTGCGCCGGCCAAGGCCATCGACCTCGTCCTGCGCCGGGCGAACCTGACCGTGGACGACATCGACCTGTTCGAGATCAACGAGGCCTTCGCGGCGGTGGCGCTGGCAGCGATGACGGACGCGAACATCCCGCACGACAAGCTGAACGTCCACGGCGGCGCCGTCGCCCTCGGCCATCCGATCGGCGCGAGCGGCGCGCGCATCCTGGTGACGCTGATCCACGCCCTCCAGGACCGCGGTCAGAAGCGCGGGATGGCGGCGATCTGCATCGGCGGCGGCGAGGCCGCGGCCATGATCGTGGAAGTGATGTAAGCCGTTTTGTTGCAGCGGACGCGGGTCCGCGGGAGTTCAATGGAGCCATGCGCAAGACCGTGCTGGTGCTCCTGGGGCTTCTCGCCGTCTCCGCGTCCGCTCAGACCCCCGAGAAACCCACCCGCGTCTCGTTCTTCGTCACGAATCCCGGCTTCGGCTGGAGCGAGGGCGGGGGAGCGAATTTCGACGCGGGGCTGGGCCTCGCGATCGAGCGCCGCTTCACGCCGCGCTGGTCCGCGGAGCTGGAGATCGCGCGCGAGGTGCACGACTATCAGCCGTCGTTCTTCGACCCGACGGTGATCGAGTTCCGCACGTATCCGGTCGACGCCTTCGTGCGCTACTCGTTCGAGAACAACACCCGCTGGCGTCCGTTCCTGGGCGCGGGCGCCCGCTACGTGACGGCCCCCGACGAGCCGCCGGGCGCGAACTACGACAACGAGCTGTCCCCCCAGATCGGCGGCGGCGTGGAGTGGGAAGTCGGGGAGTCGCTGTCGCTCGTGTTCGACGCGAAGGCGCTGGCCAGGAACGACGTCCCGCACTGGGACGAGGTGCTCAAGGTGTCGGTGGGCGTGGGCTGGCGGTTCTGAGCCGATGCCCTCCCTGTCATCCTGAGCCGGCGAAGCGCGGCGAAGGACCGCCTGCCGAGAGCACGTGACGCGCTCATGCCACGGGGTCCTTCGCCGTCTACGCGGCTCAGGATGACAGCAGCAGCTCCGCGAGTCCCGCCATGTCCCGCACCTCGTAGGCCGGCTTCGCACCACCTGTCTCGTCGTGCCGGTTCACCCACGCGTTCGGAATCCCCAGCGCGTTCGTCGGCGCAATGTCGTGGAAGTTGCTCTGCGCCGCGTGCAGCCAGCGCCGGTCGCCGATCTGCTGTTTCGCCGTCAGAAAGTGCGCGTGCCCCGGCTTGTAGGACTGCACCTGCTGGGCGGTCACGATCAGATCGAAATCGACCGTGAAATGGCGGCGCGTCGCGCTGAGGAGATCGTCGTCCACGTTCGAGAGGATGCCGAGCGCATAGCCCGCGTCGCGCAGGCGCTCGAGCGCAGGGTTGGTGTCGGGGAACGGCTTCCACGATGCCATCGAGTGGACCAGGAACGTGCCGCGCTCCGAGGCCAGCGGCCAGCCGAGGGCGTGGGCAACGCGGGAGGCGGTCTCGGTGAGGACATCGCGGTACAGGCGGAACCGCCCGCGCTCCACGACCGGCTCGATCCGCGCATACGCGCGCAGCACCTCGTCGCGGCGAAGCTCGACGCCGTCCTCGCTCGCGGCGCGGAGAAAGGCGTCGGTGATGCCTGATTCCCAGTCCACCAGGGTCCCGTAGCAGTCGAAGGTGACGATGTCGTACTTGCGGCTCATGTGGTGAGCCATATCACACGGGACGGGCGCGGGCGATGTTACACGTCGCGGAACGTTGTAAGCTGTTCCGGTCCCGTCATGCACGACCCCCGCAATTTGCGCACGGCCGAGCGGTTTCTGCTCGCGCCGCCGCTGGCCGCTACGTTCGGAGCGGCGCCGGTGGCCGTGTGCGACATCTCGGAGAAGGGCGCCCGCTTCCGGCACGACCGCGCACTGGAAGCAGGGACGAAAGCGGTGCTGCAGATCGCCAGCGCGGGCGCGCCGGTGTCGCTGGAAGCGACGGTGGTATGGACGCAGCCCGATCCGGCGTTCGCCGGCAAGTTCCTGTCGGGCGTCCGCACGTACGGGCCGGCGGAGGTGATGCAGGGGCTCCTCGCGCACCTGCGGACGTCGAACCGCACGCAGCGGATCGAGGAGCTGCGGTCCACCGACCGCTTCTACGTCGCGCCGTCGCTGGAGGGGATGTTCGGCGGGCGGCCGGTGCTGATCGAAGACCTCTCCGCGCGCGGTGCGCGCATCGACGCACCGTTGGAGCCGCGCCGGGGATCGTCCGCGGCGCTGCAGTTCGCCGTGCCGTCGTCGGAGATCGAAGTCGTGGTCAGCGCGCAGGTCGTGTGGACGTCGCTGAAGGCGATCACCGGCGCGGCGGGAAAGCGCTACCGCGCGGGGCTGCTCATCGCGGAGAAGGCCGAGCTCCTGCGGCTCGCCATCGGGCGGCTGTGCGAGATGAACCGCGCCGCGCTGGACATGCACTCGCTGCGGCTCAAGCTCAAAGTGCTGCGCGCACGGGCACGCCAGCTCGCGCCGTCTTACCCGCAGATCGAAGCGGCGGGCATCCCCGCCGAACAGTACCTGCTCATCCAGGGCGTGCGCGAGGAGCTGCGCCTGAACCCGGACGAGGCCATGCACTGGTACCGCCGCGCACGGCTGATCATCGCCGATCCCACCACGCGCAACGTCGCGCCGTCGATCGCCCACCACCCCGACGCCCTTGCGGTCTGGGAGTACCTCGACCGCTCCGTCGACCCGTCCATCGTGAGCCGCGCGTTCGAGCTCAAAGACTGACGCGGATCGCGAACGTCAGCGCGAGCCGTGGACTCACGCGCCGATGACCTCGAAATGCATTGCGCGGGCGGCGGTAGCGAGTTGGTTGTCATGAGTGGCGAAGAGGAGTGGACGCTCGTTCTCGGGTTGAGCCGCGCGATAGAGAATCGCTGACGCGAGGTGGATTGCATCGAGTGCCGCAATGATCGTCGGCATCGGTTGCGAAGCCGCGTCCAGCACGCGCTCGTTCAGCGGCACGACGCTCGCGTGCTTCATGATTGCACTCATCTCGACGCGTTTGGCTTCGAGGTCGGCATCGGTGATGCGATCCTCCCTCCAGAATCGATCGAGCGTGCGATGGCACTCGACAGCCAGAAGCGGGCTGCAGATGCCTTCGTGCAGATCGTCCCATTCGGCCAGGCGATTCTCTTGGTTGAGGATGATCCGGAGGACGACCGATGAATCGAGATACGCGATCACAGCCCGTACTTCTTACCCGAGCGCTCGCGCTCGCGCTCTTCGATCAGGACTGCGACGGCGTCAACGTCGAGCGGCTTTTCCAGTGGCGCAATCTGAAGATTTCGGAACGGGAAGGCGGTACCGCGCTGCACGATGAACGGTGAGTAGGTTCCGATCCGTTTTCCGTTCTGAAGGATCGCGACGGTCTCGCCGTGCTCGATGGCATCGATCAATTCGTCGGCCCGTTCCCGCAGCTCCTCCACCGTCAGCTCTTTGCTCATGCCTTCAGAATCCCTCGGTCCGCCTCCTCTGTCAACGCGGCCACGTTTCTCTGCATGCCGGCGAGTTTGGCGCGTTTGATGGGGCTTTTCGTGAAGAGGGACGAGAAGTCGGCCTGGGTGAAGCGGAGGAGGTCGGTGATGGGGGTGGCGCGGTATTGGTCGCGGGGGGCGAAGGCGGGGTAGGGGGAGACGGGGGCGCGGTTCCAGGGGCAGGTTTCCTGGCAGATGTCGCAGCCGAAGGTGTTGCCTTCGAGGTGCGCGGCGACATGCGGGTCGAGGGGGCCGCGGTGCTCGATGGTCGCGTAGCTGATGCAGTGCGCGGAGTCGAGGGTGCGGTCGGGGAGGATGGCGTTGGTGGGGCAGGCGTCGAGGCAGCGGGTGCAGGTGCCGCAGCGGTCGGCGACCGTCGCGGCTTCGATGTCGTTTTCGAGGGCGGTGACGAGCGTGCCGATGAAGAAGTACGAGCCGTCGGTCTCGTGGATCAGCATGCCGTTCTTGCCGATCCAGCCGAGGCCGGCCTGGGCGGCGTAGGCGCGGTCCGAGAGGGGGCCGGTGTCGACGTATCGCCAGGTCTTCACGCCCGGCAGGGCTGCTTCGAGCTTGCGCAGAATGCGGTCGAGGACGTCGTGGTAGTCGTCTCCCAACGCGTAGCGCGCGATGTGGTTGCTGAGCGCCGCCCCCTCGGCGTGCGGGCGCTCGGACGCGTAGGGCACGAGGATCGACACGACGGACCTCGCCCACGGGAACCGCTCGGCCGGAGCGGAGCGCACGGCGGCGTTCTTCGCGAGGTAGGTCATCGACGCGTGGTGTCCGCGCGCGATCCACTCGGCGAACAGCCCCGCGTGCTCGTCTTCCAGCGAGCTGGCGCCGAGGTGCACGACACCTTCGGCGCGCGCGACGCGCTCGAGCTCGGGCCAGACTTCAGACAGTTTCGCGGGCATGTCGGCGATCGCGTTTACTGTCATCCTGAGCCGCGTAGACGGCGAAGGACCCCCTGATTTGCGCGCTTCGCGTGCTATCGGCAGGGGGTCCTTCGCCGCGCTTCGCCGGCTCAGGATGACAGTGTTTTCCGCCGCAGCGTGAACGTGGCGACCTCCGGTCTGCACAGGATGCGCAGGGGGGGAATCGCGCCGATGCCGCGGCTGACGTACATCAACACCCGCTCCTGCCGGTGAAATCCGCTGGCGTAGCGGGCCTCGTGCTTCGACGGGACGACGATCGAGCCGAAGAACGGGACGCGGATCTGTCCGCCATGGGTGTGGCCGCAGACCAGCAGGTCCACGCGGCGGCCGTCGAGGAGGTCGATGACGTCGGGATGGTGGCTCAGGGCCAGGCAGGGGACGTGCGGCGCGGCACGCGCGAAGGCGGCGTCGACGTCCGGGTTGCCGCGGTAGACCTCGTCGATCCCCACCAGCGAGATCGTCTCGCCGCCGCGGCGCAAGGGGATGCTCCGGTTGATGATGAAGCGCACGCCGCGCGCGGTCATGGCGGCGATCACGCCGTCTCCGTTGGCCCAGTAGTCGTGATTGCCGAGCACCGCGTAGACGCCGTCCCGCGCCTCCAGGCCGCTCAGCAGCACCTCCGCCATCAGGGGGATGTGCCGTTCCCAGGTGACGAAGTCGCCGCCGAGGAGGACCAGGTCGGGATCGAAGCGCATGGTCTGGGCGACGGCCTCGCGATACAGCCCGCGGCGCATGAACGACGCGACGTGCGTGTCGGTGAGGAACGCGATCCGGTAGCCGTCGAACGAGGGCGGGAGGTCGTCGACGAAGACCTCGTGCCGCGTGACCTCGATGTCGTAGACGTCGTTGTGCGCGCCGAGCTTGCGCAGCGACGCGAACGGGATGTGCGCCTTCCGCAGCTTCACGAGCTCGGGCTCGAGCGTCCGCGTACCGGCTACCGGCTGGTCCCGCTGCACGAGCATGCGCGCGCGGTCCACGATCCAGTACACGCCGATCCCCGCGGCGATGAACAGCCATGCCACGCCGGCCTGGGCGATGAGGGGCGAGCGGAGCACGCGCTCGAAGGGCTCCGGAGCGATGCGATCGACGATCCGGTTGTCCGCGAAATCCGCGATCCACGAGTGCAGGGGCCAGAAGAGCAGCGTCAGGAACAGCAGCAGCGGCGGGACGGCGTAGAGCATCCAGTGGAACTGCGACTTCTCCTCGCGATGGCTGCCGAAGACGAGGCGGTTCATGACGAAGAGCATCACGCGCGCGTCACCAATCAGTGCCAGGGCGAGAAGGGCGAAGAAGAGAGAGCGGAGCATCTGTTATCGTTTCGGCGCTTCTGCATGGAGGAGACCATCGTGCGCCGCTTCGTGATCCTGCTGCTCGCCACCCTCTCCGTTCTTCCCGCTGCCGCCGACGAGAAGTACGAGATGCCGCCGGCCGAGCTGGCGGCCCTGGTCGACGCGCCGCCGACGCCGGCGATCCTCGTCGGGCCGGCGGATTTCGCGATCCTGGGCGAGCCTCCGCTGTTCCTGACCATCGCCGACCTCGCCCAGCCCGAGCTGAAGCTCGCCGGGCTGCGCTTCAACCCGCGCAACCACGAGCAGACGCGCGCTCCCTACCACCGCGACCTGCGGGTGCTGCAGCTTTCGACCGGCGACACGAGGGCGCTGAGCGGGCTGCCGTCGCCGCTGCGCGCGCGCAATACGATGTGGGCGGCGAACGGGAAGAGCTTCGCTTTCACGAATGCGACCGAGGACGCGCTGGAGCTCTGGGCGGGCGACGCGGTCACGGCGAAGGTGTGGCGCGTCGGTACGGTGACGCTCAACGCGACCGTCCCGTCGAAGCCGTTCCACTGGCTCGGCAACGACTCGTTCGTGGTGCGCCTGGCCGCGCCTCCGGCGGCCGCTCCCGCCGACTCCCGCGTCCCCGCCGGCCCGATCGTCCAGGAAAACCTCGGCCGCAAGACGCCCGCGCGCACGTACCAGGACCTCCTCAAGACGCCGTACGACGAGTCGCTGTTCGAGCATCACGCGCAGTCCCGGCTGGCCATCGTGACGCTGACCGGCGACGTCAAGCAGCTCGGCTCCGCGGGTCCGATCGCCGAGTTCGAGCCGTCGCCGGACGGGAACTTCCTCCTCGTCCAGACCCTGCACCGGCCGTACTCGTACGTCGTGCCGCAGTGGAGCTTCCCGCGGCGCATCGAGGTCTGGGACCGCGACGGCAAGGTCGTGCGCCAGATCGCGGACCTGCCGCTCGCCGACAACGTGCCGACCGATTTCGATGCGGTGCCCGAGGGCGTGCGCGACGCGACGTGGCGCGCGGACAAGCCCGCGACGGTCACCTGGCTCGAGGCGCTCGACAAAGGCAACCCGCGCGCGGAGGCGGCGCAGCGCGACCGCGTGCTGATGCTCGCGGCGCCGTTCACGGGCGACCCCGTCACGCTGGTCACGCTGGCGCTGCGGGCGGACTCCGTCGCCTGGGCCAGCGACGACCTGGCGGTCGTGGAGGAATTCTGGTGGAAGACGCGCAAAGTGCGCCGCTGGCGCGTGCGTCCCGGCTCGCCGTCCACCGCACCGGAGCTGCTCAGCGACCGTTCCTCCGAGGACCGCTACAGCGATCCGGGCAAGCCGATGACCCGCATGACGCCGTCGGGCACATTCGTCCTGCGCACCGCCAACAACGGACGGACGATCTTCCTCAACGGCGAGGGTGCATCGTCCGAGGGGGACCGGCCGTTCGTCGATGCGTACGACCTGGCGGCGAAGAAAGCGACGCGGCTCTGGCAGTCCGCCGCCCCGCACTACGAATACGCCGTCCAGATGCTCGACGACGGCCGCACGATCGTCACCCGGCGCGAGTCCATCGACCAGCCGCCGAACTTCCACGTACGCGACCTGCGCACGAAGGCCTCACGCGCGCTGACGAACTACCCGCACCCGACCCCGCAGCTCGCGGGCGCGAAGAAGGAGCTGATCCGCTACAAGCGCGCGGACGGCGTCGATCTCACCGCGACGCTCTACACCCCGCCGGGCTACGACGCCACGCGCGACGGGCGGCTGCCCGTGCTGATGTGGGCGTATCCGCAGGAGTTCAAGAGCGCGAGCGCGGCGGGGCAGGTGCAGGACTCGCCGTACCGGTTCATCCGTGTGAATCCGATGACGCCGCTGCCGTGGCTCCTGCGTGGCTATGCGATCGTCGACAACCCGTCGATGCCGATCATCGGCGAAGGCGACCGCGAGCCGAACGACACGTACGTCGAGCAACTGGTCTCGGGCGCCCAGGCCATCATCGACGAAGTGGTGCGCCGCGGCGTCGGCGACCGCGCGCGGATGGCCGTCGGCGGGCATTCGTACGGCGCGTTCATGGCCGCGAACCTCCTCGCGCACAGCGATCTGTTCCGCGCCGGCGTGGCACGCAGCGGCGCATACAACCGGACGCTCACGCCGTTCAGCTTCCAGGCCGAGGAGCGGACGTTCTGGGAGGCGCCGGAGACGTACATGCGCATGTCGCCGTTCACCCACGCGCAGAAGATCAACGAGCCGCTGCTGCTGATCCACGGCGTGGACGACAACAACACGGGGACCTTCCCGATCCAGAGCGAGCGGCTGTTTGCGGCCATGAAGGGGTTGGGCGGGACGGCGCGGCTGGTGATGCTGCCGTATGAGTCGCACGGGTACCGTGCGCGGGAGTCGGTGCTGCACATGATGTGGGAGACGGACCGCTGGCTGGAGAGGTATGTGAAGGGTGGGGGCGGGAAATAGGACGAATAGGACGAATAGGACCTATAGGACGAATAGGACGGTCTTATGGGTCCTATGAGTCCTATACGTCCTATTCGTCCTATTCGTCCTATTCGTCCTATCTACAACCGCTCCAGGATCGGGCCGATCATCGACTCCGGCACCTTGATCGTGCCCAAGGTCTCGCTGGTCTTGACCGTGCCGTGGTCGTCGGAGCCGCCGGTGGTGAACTTGCCGCGGAAGCGGGCCAGGTTCGAGTAGCGCTCGCGGTTGCCGTCGTCGACCTGCGGGTGCAGCACCTCCACCGCGTCGATGCCGGCGTCGAGGAGGCGCGGGACGAGCAGGGTGTGATCGGGGTAGAGCGTGGGATGGGCGATGGACAGCACCCCGCCCGCGCTGTGGATCAGCTCCACCGCCTCGGCAATCGCGAAGCGCTCCTTGCCGATGTAGCCGGGCTTCCCCGTGCCGAGGTACTTGTCGAAGGCCTCGCTGACCGAGGCGGCGTAGCCGGCTTCGACCAGCGCGCGTGCGACGTGCGGCCGTCCCATGGCGCCGCCGGCCGCGAGCTGGTCCACGCGCTCGGCGGAGATGTTCACGCCCAGGTTGCGGAGCTTCTCCACGATCGCGTAGCCGCGGCTCTGGCGCGTGTCGCGGAACCCTTCCAGGCGCCGCGCGATGCGCTCGTCGGTCGCGTCGAACGCGTACGCGAGGATGTGCACGTCGACGCCGTCGACCTCGCACGACAGCTCCATGGCCGGGATGAGCGTCACGCCGCGCTCGTCCGCGTACGTTCGGATCTCGAAGTACGCGGCGAGGTTGTCGTGATCGCTGATGGCGAGGATGTCGACGCCGTGCGCCTGCGCGACGTCGACCACTTCCTTCGGAGAGCGCGTGCCGTCGGAGTGATAGGTATGGGTATGCAGGTCGGCGTAACGCACTCGACGGGGGATCAGATGGCCTTCGAGGCCTTCTTGAGCGTCTTCGAAGCGGACTTGAGGGCGTCCTTCGCCGTAGCGCGGACGGCCTTCTTGGCGTCCTTGATCTTCGGGGCCGCCGCTTTGATGACGATCTTCTTCATATCGCCGGCTTTCTCCGAGACTTCGGCCGCCGCGCTCTTCGCCTGCTTCACGATCTTCTTCGCCGTCTTCTTGATGTCTTTCGATTTCAGGGCCACGCGATAACCTCCTTGTTGCGGCTGCTAGTGTAGCAGCCACATCACGCCGTCGGCATTTCGGCCGGCGCGAGCTCGTCGACGACTTTCTGGCAGCGCGCGCACAGGTTGCCTTCCTCGGCGACCTCTTCGCGGTATTGCCAGCAGCGGCCGCACTTCTTTCCGCGGGCGAGGCTCATGGAGATGCCGACGCGGCCGAAGCCTTCGACCTCGACGGCATCCGCGACGCCGTCGCCCGCGGGAACGACGTCGGCGTGGGAGACGATGAAGAGCTTCGCCAGGTCGATGCCGGTCTTCACGTCGCCGTGCAGGGTGACGTCCGCTTCCAGCGACTGGCCGATCTGCTTTGCCGCGCGGGCGCGCTCGAGCACCGCCAGCACCGCGTCGCGCAGTTGCAGCACGCGCTTCCATTCGTCCGCGTCCGCGGCGGACAGCGACGACTGCAGCTTCGGGATGTCGGCCAGATGCACCGACGCCTCCTTCTCTCCGGGCATGGCCTCGTAGATTTCGTCAGCCGTGAAGGAGAGGATCGGCGCGATGGCGGTGGTCATGCCGCGCAGCACTTCGTACATCGCCGTCTGCGCGCTGCGGCGCTCGGGCGACGACGGGGCCTCGCAGTACATCGTGTCCTTGGACGCGTCGAGGTAGATCGAGCTGAGGTCGACGGTGCACAGCTCGAGGATGCGGTGGTAGACGACGTGGAACTCGTACTCCTCGTACGCCTGCCGGCAGCGCTCGACGGCGCGTGCGGCCCGGTCGAGGATCCAGCGGTCCAGCGGCTGGAGCCGGTCGAGCGGCACCGCGTCCGTCGCCGGATCGAAGTCGCTCAGGTTCGCGAGCAGGAAGCGCGCGGTGTTGCGGATCTTGCGATAGCCGTCGCTCGTGCGCGCGAGGATCTGCGGGCCGAACGGGATGTCGTCGGTGTAGTCGCTGACCGAGACCCACAGGCGGAGGATGTCGGCGCCGCTCTGCTTGATCACGTCCTGCGGCGACAGGGCGTTGCCCGCCGACTTCGACATCTTGTCGCCGGCCTCGTTGAGGATGAATCCGCACGTCACGACTTCGCGGAACGGCGCGCCGCCCTCGATGCCGACGCCGACCAGCAGCGACGAGTGGAACCAGCCGCGGTGCTGGTCGTGCCCTTCGAGGTAGACGTCGGTCGGCCACTCCAGCTCGGGCCGGGTCTTGAGCACGGCGATGTGCGAGCAGCCGGAGTCGAACCACACGTCGAGGATGTCCGTCTCCTTGCGGAAGCTCGTGCCGCCGCAGGCGCAGGGCTGGTCGTAGAAGTCCGAGACCGGCCGCTCGTACCACGCATCCGCCCCCTCGGTCCGGAAGTACTGCGTGACTTTCGCGAAGAGCTCGGGCGACGAGACGGTCTCGTTGCACTGCTCGCAATAGAGCACGGTGATGGGCACGCCCCATAGGCGCTGGCGGGAGATGACCCAGTCCGGCCGGTTCTCGATCATGCCGTAGATGCGGTCGCGGCCCCACGAAGGGACCCACTTCACCTTGTCGATCTCCTCGAGCGCGCGCTGGCGGAGGTTGGTCTGGTCCATGGACACGAACCACTGCTCCGTGCCGCGGAAGATGATCGGGTTCTTGCACCGCCAGCAGTGCGGGTAGGAGTGCGTGATCTGCTCGCCGTGCACGAGCGCGCCGGTCTCGCGCAGGTGCTCGACGATCTGGGGGTTGGCCTTGAACACGTGGAGCCCCGCCCAGAACGGCACCTCGGGGATGAACTCTCCGCGATGGTTCACGGGCGTGTAGATGTCGAGGCCGTAGCGGCGGCCGGTCGCGAAGTCGTCCGCGCCGTGGCCGGGCGCCGTGTGCACGAGGCCCGTGCCGGCGTCGAGCGTGACGTAGTCGCCGAGGACGAAGACGCCTTCGCGGGGGAGGAAGGGATGGCGGTAGCGGAGGTGCTCGAACGACGAGCCCTTGTAGACCTTCCCCGCCTTGTAGTCCGTCCAGCCGAACTTCTTCGTCACCGGCTCGACGAGCTCGGTGGCGAGGATGTAGTTCACGTCGGCGTGCTCGACGACCGTGTAGTTGAAGTCGGGCTTCACGGCGATGGCGAGGTTCGCCGGCAGCGTCCAGGGCGTGGTCGTCCAGATGATCGCGTACAGCGGCTTCTCGATGGGGAGGTCGAGCTCCCGCACCGCCTCGTCCGTCATGCGGAAGCGGACGTAGACCGACGGCGACGTGTGGTCGCGGTACTCCACCTCCGCCTCGGCCAGCGCCGACTGGTCATACGTACACCAGTGCACCGGCTTGAGGCCCTTGTAGACCGCGCCGGTGGCGAAGAAGCGGCCGAGGGCGTCGGCGATGTCGGCCTCGTAGTCGAAGGACATCGTCGTGTAGGGATGGTCCCAGTCGCCGAAGACGCCGAGACGGATGAAGTCCTCGCGCTGGACGTCGACGAACTTCGCGGCGAACTGGCGGCAGGCGCGGCGGATCTCGGCGGACGACATCTCCGCGCGCTTGGAGCCGAGCTCCTTGCCGACGGCGTGCTCGATAGGGAGGCCGTGGCAGTCCCAGCCCGGGATGTAGGGGGAGTCGAATCCGAGCATCGTGCGCGACTTGACGACGATGTCTTTGAGGGTCTTGTTGAGGGCGTGGCCGATGTGAATGCGCCCGTTGGCGTACGGCGGGCCGTCGTGGAGGACGAACTTGGGCCGGCCGGCGGACTTCTCGCGGATGCGCTGGTAGAGGTTCATGCCCCGCCAGTGATCGAGCCGCTTGGGCTCGTTCTGCGGCAGGTTCGCCTTCATGGCGAAGGAGGTCTGGGGCAGGTTGAGGGTCTTCTTGTAGTCGCTGCTGTCGGCCATGGGACGGCGAAACTAGCAGCGGGGGCGTGGGATTTCAAGGAAGGGGGCAATGTAGGGCGCGGCTTCAGCCCGCCTCTTTCGTGGGTGGGGGCGGCTTCCCCCGCCCCGCCCGGGGGGCGGGCTGAAGCCACGCCCTACATTCACATCCCGCCGGCGGTGAGCGCCCGCGGGGCGGACACGCGCAGTTTCTGCCCCGGCTTCAGCTTCGCGTTGCGGGACAGGTCGTTCAGGTCGCGGAGCTCGTCCACGCTCAGGTCGTTCTTTTTGGCGATGGAGTACAGGGTGTCGCCCTTGCGGACCGCATAGAACGACTCGCTCTGCGAGAGCAGCGCGCCGAGCTCGCGGGCGCGGACGGGGAGGTAGATCGACTTGCCGGCGGAGACGCGGTCGTTCTCGTCGAGGTTGTTCATGGCCAGGATCGTCTCCGGCTTCGTGCCGATCTTCCGGGCCAGCTTCTTGACCGTGTCGCCGTCGCGCAGGGTGAAGCGGCAGAACTTCACGTAGGCGTCTTCCTCGCGCAGCGAGTCGGCGCGGGCGAGCAGCGTCTCGGCGTGCTTCGACGGTACGCGCACGGCCGCGCGTCCGGGAGGCACGACGCCGCGCCGCAGGGCGGGGTTCATGTCCTTCAGCACGTCCTCGTCCACCCCGATGGCCTCGGCGATGTACGCGAGCGAGACCGGCCCGCGCACGTCCACGTGCTTCCCGTCGGCGTCGTGCGGCTTGCCCAGCTCGAAGCCGTACGTCTCCGGGTCGCTGGCGATGAGCAGCGTGGCGAAGAAGGTCGGCACGTAGCCGCGCGTCTCCTTCGGCAGGAACCCGTTGTCGAGCAGCTCCCAGAACGTCGACGCGCCGGCCTCGTTCAGCGTGCGCTTCACCCGTCCCGGCCCGCAGTTGTACGCCGCCAGGGCGAGGGCCCAGTCGTCGAACATGCGGTGGAGGTCTTTGAGATACGCGGCCGCGGCGCGCGTGGAGCGCTCCGGATCGGCCCGCTCGTCCACCCACCAGTCGACGCGCAGCCCGTACTCGCGCGCGGTATCGGGCATGAACTGCCAGATCCCGTACGCGCCGGCGCGGGAGGTGAGCGTGGGCAGGTAGGCGCTCTCGATCACCGGGAGGTACGCGAGCCCCTTGGGCAGCTTGTGCTCTTCGAGGGTCTTGTCGATCAGGTTCCGGTACTTGCCGGAGCGGAGCAGCGAGGTCTGGATCGAGTCCTTCATGTCCACGCTGAAGAGGCGGACGGCGGAGTTGATGGTGCGGTGCTCGGGGATGGGGATCGACGCCGCGGCTTCGATGTCGACGACCGGGGCGTCGGGAGGCGGCACCTTGACGTCGGTGCGGGTGAGGATGTGCGTGTACGCGGCTTCGAGCTCGGCGCGGAACTGGTCGACGTCGGCCTGCGCCGAAGCCCTGAGCGCCGCCGGAGGGGCGGCCGGTAGCGGAGTCGGAGGGGCAGCCACCGGCGTGGGCGCGGACGTCGCGCACGCTACGCAATAGAGAGCCACAACTGACAACAGGAATGTGTTGCGCATCGCGCACCCCCTCGCTTCCCCGGCCTGCGGCGGCCTATTGGAGATCGACTTTCAGGTTGACCGAGAGGCTTTGGACGTCGGAGGTATCGCCCAGTTCCAGTTGCTGGTCCCGGGTCTCGATCACGCCGGCGTTTCCGTCCTCGAAGGATAGTGTAACCCGAACGCTGCGGGTCCGAGGGAGGACGTCCTGGGGGAGCTGAAGGTGGAGGGTGCGGTGGAGGTCCCGTTTGGGGCGGAGGCTTTCGAGGTCGGCGAGGACGTCGCGCTTGGGCGTTTTGACGGTGGTCTGGGTGGCGCGCTTGCGGAGGGATTCGAGCTCCGCCATCACGTCCACCGAGGAGCGCACCTTCACGGTCTTGACCTCGGGCTCCTCTTCTCGTGCCTTTTCGGTCTGGACGAACTCGACCTCGGGGGTGGAGTCGTCGAGTCGACGAGTCGACGAGTCGACGTGTGGCTCCGGCGAGTCGGCGAGTGGCTCCGGGGTGGGCTGCGCAGCCGGTTGCTCCTGCTCGACGACTTGACGACTCGACGACTCGTCGACTTCCTCCACCCGTTCCGGCGCCGGCTCCGGCACAGGCTCCGCGACCGGCGCCGAGGACACGATGTGCCGGTCGATGTTTGCCGCGGCGATGGTGGCGTCGGCGTCGAACTGCGGCTGCGACGCCTGCTCGAGGGCTTCGCCGACCACCTCCGCCGCCTCGTCCTCGTCGATCACCGGCACGGCGATGCTGCCGCCGAGGGTGCGGGTGAGCTGGGAGTTGTCGTCGCGGACCTTGAACTGCGCGCGGCCGGCCGGAGGGGGAGTGCGCACCGGCTCGTCGCCGGTCATGCGGCGGCGCAGGGTGCGCAGGGTGAGCTTCGAGATGAGCT
Source organism: Thermoanaerobaculia bacterium (assembly GCA_036375075.1). Taxonomy (GTDB): domain Bacteria; phylum Acidobacteriota; class Thermoanaerobaculia; order Gp7-AA8; family Gp7-AA8; genus QHVT01. The sequence goes on from DASUSN010000237.1 coordinate 82,655, forward strand.
TCAGCGTCTCGAAGACGCCGACGCCCGTCGGCGCGACCGCCTCGACGTGGTCGAGTCGGCGCTCCGGATCGATCGCGTTGAGCATCACCTCCACCGGGGCGATGTTCGGCAGGTCGCGCTTGTTGAGCTGCAGCACGAGCGGGAGCTCGTCCAGGTCGACGCCGATCTCCTGCAGGTTCTCGCGGAGATTGCCCAGGCTCTCGATGTTCGCGTCGAGCATGGCCATCTGCGAGTCGGCGACGAACACGATGCCGTCCACGCCCTTGAGCACGAGCTTGCGCGTGGTGTTGTAGAAGACCTGCCCCGGGACGGTGTAGAGCTGCAGGCGGGTCTTGAAGCCGCCGATCACGCCGACGTCGATCGGGAGCAGGTCGAAGAAGAGGGTCCGGTCGGTCTCGGTCTCCAGGCTGACCATCTCGCCGCGGCTGCCGGGCGAGGTCTTCGTGTAGATGTGGTGGAGATTGGTGGTCTTCCCGCAGAGGCCCGGACCGTAATAAACGATCTTCGCAGCCATCTGCATCGTCGCGTAATTGAAGAAGACCATCAGCGCACCGTTTCGAGAGGCCAGCGATGCTAGCACCCGCTACTTTTTCGTAGCAAGGATCGCACCCTGGAGCTCGGCAGCCAGAAGTTCGTAGATCTCCGCGAGTTGCGGCTCGCCGCGGAGCGCCTCCACGTGCGCGCGCAGCACCGCCTCGTCGCCGCGTGCCGCCGGGCCGGTGAAGCGCTTCTCGTCCGTGTGGCCGCGCCAGTTCCCGATCGCCGACAGCGCCAGCGCGACGAGGTCCTCGCGGACGTCCTCCAGTCCGACCCGCGCCATCAGGCGCTGGGCGATGTCCAGCGACGCCGCGACGTAGTTCGAGCCGAACACCGCCGCCGCGTGGTACAGCGCCTTCTGGTGCGGGGCGATCTCCGCGAAGCGCGCCCCGACCGCCGTGGCGATCAGCTTCGCCGTCCGTCTGTGCTCTCCCTCGAAGACCAGCAGCGTCCCCTCCAGGTCGCCGGCCTGGCCGACGGGCGGGAGCGACTTGAGCGGATGGAGCGAGAACCCGCCGCGCATCGCCGTCACCGCGCCGCTGGCGTGGAACACGATCGCCTCCGTGTCCGGGATGGCGATCGCGCACTCCGGGATGGCCCGGTCGCTGACGGCGATGAGCAGCAGCTCGGATTCCGCCGCCAGATCGCGAAGGTCGAGGCGGGAGGTCTCGAGCAACTCGGGGATGTGACTGTGCGACTCGTCCCTCAGCCACACGCCGGACAGCGGCCAGCCGATCCGCTTCCACGCGGAGCCGAATGCCCATGCGGCCCTTCCGCCGCCTAAAATGCCGAGGCGCATAATGAAGACGATGAAACTGTTTCCCGTGATTCTCGCATTAGTCGCCCAGGCCGCGCTCGCCGCGCCTCCGACCACCTGCGGCCTGACCGGCGACTACGAGCAGGCGCTGTGCGCGTACCAGCGCCGCGACTTTGCGAACGCGGAGCGGCTCTTCCGGGTCATCGTCGAGCGCGACGCGAAGGACGCGCAGACCATCCGGTCCATGTACTTTCTCGCACGGACGCAGATGAAGACCGGGCGCTTCGACGAGGCGCACGCCCTGCTCATCAGAATCTACTCGCTCGACCCGGCGTTCTATGACACCTGGAACGGGGACTTTCTTCTGGGCGAGTGCCGGAAAGCCCTCGGCAAATAGATGCCTGCGGCCAGTCAATTCGAGCTACGGCGCAAGCTCCTCCAGTTGGAGGCGCTCTATGACGTCGGCCGCGCGCTGAACACGCTGCGTCCCGAGGACGACCTGCTCGAGGAGCTGATGCACCGGGCCGTGGCCGTCCTCGACGCGACCACCGGCTTCGTCTTCTCCCTCGACGAGAAGCTCAACATCCAGACCCACTTCCTGTTCGGCCTCGAGCTCGCCGCTCCCGAGCTGCTGCTCATCGAGCCGCCCATCAAGCAGGTCCTCGCTTCCCGCGAGCCGATGATGGTCACGGTTTCCCGGTTCTTCGGCAATCCCGGCAGCGACCTGCTCATCGCGCCGATGATCTCGGGCGACACCGTCCTGGGCGTCATCGGCGTGGGCGGCAAGGAAGTGCGCGGCGCGGCCAAGGCCGGGGCGTTCGTCGAGGACGACCTGCGCTTCCTCGAGTCCATCGGCTCCATCGGCGGCGCGGCCATCGAGAACACCCGGCGCTTCCACAAGCTCGACCTCGTGCGCGAGACGCTCGAGGACGAGAACCGCGCCCTCAAGCAGCGCATGCTGCGCGACTACTCGGACCGCCTCATGGTCGGCGACTCGCCGAAGATGCAGCGCGTGATCGACCTCGTCGCGCGCGTGGCCGACTCGCAGGCCAGCGTCATCATCCGCGGCGAGTCGGGCACGGGCAAGGAGATGGTGGCCCGCCTGATCCACGGCAACTCGCCGCGGAAAGACGGCCCGTTCGTGGCCATCAACTGCGCGGCCCTGCCCGAGACGCTCCTCGAGTCCGAGCTGTTCGGCATCGAGCGCGGCGTGGCCACCGGCGTCGAGGCCCGGCCCGGCAAGTTCGAGCTGGCCAAGGGCGGCACGATCTTCCTCGACGAGATCGGCGACATCCCCCTGACCCTCCAGGCCAAGCTCCTGCGCGTCCTGCAGGAGCGCGAGATCGAGAAGCTCGGCGGGCGCCGGCGCATCCCCGTCGACGTGCGCATCCTCTCGGCGACCCATCGCAATCTCGAGGACATGATCGAGAAAACCGAGTTCCGCCAGGACCTCTACTACCGCCTCAAGGTCGTCGAGATCGTCCTTCCGCCGCTGCGCGAGCGCAGGGACGACATCCCCAAGCTCGTGCGCTTCTTCCTCGACAAGTACGGCAAGCGCGAAGGGCTGCGCGACGTACGCATCACCCAGGAAGCGCTGCAGAAGCTGATGCGCTACCCGTTCCCCGGCAACGTGCGCGAGCTGGAGAACCTCATCGAAGGCTCCCTCGCGCTGACGACCGATCCCGTGATCGATCCCGGCGACCTGCTGTTGCCCGAGGAGGAGACCGGCGGGGGAGGCCCGGCCAGCGCGCTGTCCGGAGACATGCCCACGCTGGAGGAGCTGCAGGCCCGTTACATCGCCCGCGTGCTGGCCCATACCAAGGGCAATATCTCGAAAGCGGCCAAGATTCTGGGCCTCGACCGCAAGACGCTGTACCGCAAACGTGACGAGCTGTCCCAAATTGCCACAACTGGGGACAATTGGGACATTCATTAGTAAAGCGAAGACCAGCCATGAGTTACAGTCCGCTTTTCCTCGCTTGTGCCGTGAATGTCCCAAAATGCCACAGTGACCCAAATCTCTTCCTGCGGTGGAGTGTTCGTGTAAACTACGCCGCGTCTTCAACTTAGGAGGTTTCGAGCTGATCGCAAGGCCGTGGCAGTCGCGTTGCTCAAGTGTGGCCCCGAGAAAATCGGGGGGCAATCATGAACAACGTCGCACAGACCCACAATCGCGAAGCGATCAGCACCAGACTCGAAGCCGTCCTTTCGGCGGGCTACGTTCTGCCCAGCATGCTGGCGCTGAACACGGTCGCGCTGCTGGCGCTCGATCAGCTCGGCGGCATCCCGCAGTGGGTCAAGACCGCCGCCGCTCTGTTCCTCGCTTTCTGATCATCGCCCGGACGACGCCGAGGAACTCGCCATGACCGCAACGGCCGACCGCCAGATGGAGCTGACGCTCCCGATGGTCCCGGACATCGAGATCGCAGCCGCGCGTGCGGCCGGCAATCTCGCCCGGGAGCTCGGGATGCCGTCCGAATCCATCGACGAGATGGCTCACGCGATCATCGAAGCGTGCATCAACGCCCGCGAGCATTCCGGTAGCGCCGACAAACGCATCTATGTAAGAATCGCCGGCACCTCAGCCGGCGAGGGCGACTCGCGCATCGACATCTGGATCACCGACCGCGGCAAAGGTTTCGATGTCACCGAGGCGCGCTCCCGCCGCTCGAAGCTCGGCGCCGTCCACAAGCGCGGATGGGGTCTTCAGATCATCGAAGCGCACATGGACGAGGTCGGGATCTCGACCAGGCCGGACGGCACGACGATCCACATGGTGAAATACGGGAAGAGGTCATGACAGACGAACTCAGAGTCGCCGTCGACCGCCGCGGCGCGAACGGGGCGATCCTCTACACGAAGGGCTACATCAACAACGTCGGCGGCGAAGAGATCGCCAACCGCGCGTACGAGCTCATGGATAGCGACGTCCGGGCCCTGCTTCTCAACCTCCGCGAGACGAAGATCGTCAACTCCATCGGCATCTCCATCCTCATCGAGATCATCGAGAAGATGATCGACAAGGGCGGCAAGATCGGCTTCTGCTGCCTCACCCCCGTCATCCACAAGACCTTCCAGATCATGGGCCTCGCCAACTACGCCTC
>DASUSN010000238.1:0-12466 GCA_036375075.1 Thermoanaerobaculia bacterium
AGGCATGTGTTTCGCGCCCCGCCCGCCCAGGTCCCTCGCTACGCTCGGGATGACATGGTTGTGGGCTTTACAGCAAACCCTTCAACCGTTCGTAGCCGGCGCGGCTCACCGGCACGCGCGTCCCGTCCTTCAACAGCGCCACGCGGCTGTCTTTCGCGTACGGCTCGACGCGCGCCAGGCTCTCCACGTTCACGATGTAGCTGCGGTGCACGCGGATGAAGCGCGTGGCGTCGAGCAGCGCTTCGAGCTCGCCGAGGGTTTGTTGTTTGACGTGCTTCTGGCCGCGGGCGAAGACGTGCACGTAGTCGTCCTGGGCCTCGATGTAGTCGATGCGCTGCACGGGGACGACGTCGATCGTCGCGCCGTCCTTGAACGCGATCCGCTGGAGTGGCTTGCGGACGGAGGCAGCGGCGGTGGCGGTGTTCGACGGCGCCCCGCGGCGCACCATCTCCTCCGCGTGCGCCACCACCTCGGCGAACCGCGCGGGGGTGAAGGGCTTGAGGAGGTAGTCGATGGCGTGGACCTGGAAGGCGCGGATGGCGTATTCGTCGTAGGCCGTGACGAACACGACGTACGGCTTGCGGTCCAGCAGCTCCAGGACTTCGAAGCCGTCGAGCTTCGGCATCTGGATGTCGAGGAAGATCAGGTCGGGGCGATGCTCGGCGACGGCCTTCACGGCCTCGTAGCCGTTCGCGCACTCCGCGGCGACGGCGAACTGCGGGTAGTCGGCGAGAAACTCGCGCAGCAGCGCGCGCGCCGGGGCCTCGTCGTCGACGATCAGGGTGGTGATCAGCGAATCCACAGCGTCACTCTAAAGCTCTCGGGCGTCTCGGCCAGCTCCATCCGGCCGTCGAAGATCTCCACGCGGCGGCGGGTGTTGGCGAGGCCGATGCCCACGCCGCGCGAGGACGGGCGGTCGGGATCGCAGCGGTTCTCGACGTCGATGCGCACGTCCTCGCCGTCGCGTTTCGCCGTGATGTGCACCACTCCCCCTTCGAGGAGATGGGCCACGCCGTGCTTGACGGCGTTCTCGACGAGCGGCTGCAGGAGCAGCGGCGGCACGCGCGCGGCGCGCACGCCCTCCTCGACGTCCTGCGCGATCTCCAGGCGGTCGCCGAAGCGGATCCGCTCGATGGCCAGGTAGCTCGACACCAGCTCCAGCTCCTCGGACAGCGAGATCGCCTCCGCGCCGCCGATGCGCAGCGACTTGCGCAAGTATTCGGCGAGGAGCGTGGTCAGCGTGCGCGCCGAGGCGGGACTGGAGCCGCACAGGGAGCTGATCGAATTGAGGCTGTTGAAGAGGAAGTGCGGGTCGAGCTGCGCCTTGAGCGCTTTCAGCTCGGCGTCGCGCGCGAGCATGCGGATCTCGAGCTCGCGCTCCATTCCGGCCAGGAGGTAGTGGAAGGCGACGGAGAGGAGATACAGCAGCGCGCCAGCGACGAACAGCGCCGCGATGCGGTCGATGGTCAGCGGCTTGCCGAGCGTATCGGCCCACGTGCCGAAGATCATCACCCACACCGCGCTCAGCGCCGCGGCCGCGAAGAAGTGCGTCGCCAGGAGCGGCCCGGTACGCGCGCGCTGGAGCGGCATCGCGCGCACCGGGTACCACGCCGCGAGGCAGACGAACGCGTACGTCATGACCGGCGGCACCGTCAGCAGCAGCGCGTCCCGCACGCCCGCCAGCCCGGGCCGCATGACCAGAAACGCGAGCAGGACCGACAGCACGCTCCAGGCGAGCAGGTAGAGCGCGAGGCGCCCGCGGTCGGCGAAGACGGGATGCATGGCTGTGGTCATGAAGGGGGCAGGGCGCAGGGGACAGGGGGCAGGAGACCGGACGGATGATCGTTCCTCTGCGCCCTGCGCCCTGCCCCCTGCGCCCTAATTCTTCACGTCGATCCCTCCCATGAGCACCGTGCCGCGGATCGTCAGCGTCGGTCCGGGCTCGGCGGTCGGGTGGGTGTTGTCCTGGTACGCTCCCATGATCGGGAACACGTCGCCGACCACGCGCCACTGCGGCGGCACTTTGATCTCGATGCCGCCCCACATGGCGAAGGCGTCGATCACCACCTGTTCGCCCGGGCGGATCTGCGCGTGGCTCAGGTCGAGCTCCACGCCGCCCATGATCGCATTCGTGTCGCCGCCGCGGAACTCGGACGAGACGCTGCGGCGCTTCACCCCGGCCATCATCGCGAACGCGTGGATCACCGAGTCCGAGTCGCCCAGCGTCTCCGCGGCCTTGCGGCGCGTCACCGCTTCCCAGATCAGCTTCCCGCCGAGGAGCGCGATGGCGAGCGGGAAGACGTCGCGGAGATCGAAGTCGATCAGCCGGGCCTTGTCCAGCAGGAGCATGCCGCCGATCAGGATCAGCGCGAACGGTCCGACCTTGCTGGAGCGGCGGCCGAAGAGCTGCACGGCGCCGATCAGCACGATCACCACCGGCCACCAGCGCGTGATCGGCTCGGACTCCAGGACGTTGAGGTTGTCCAGCGTCCAGAGCATGCCCAGGGCGAGGATGCCGAAGCCGACGATCAGGCGCGGCGTGATACGGAAGGCTGTGTCGTTGTTCATGACTGCGTCTCCTTCTTGTTCTCCACCCCCACCAGCGCGTGGAGAATGATGCCCAGGCCCGCCACGACCACGCCGAGGGGAAAGGCGCTGCCGTAGTCGAGGCCGAGGAAGCGCTGGGTCGCCGCGAGCATCCAGACGCCGATGGCGATGAGCACGAAGCCGTTGTCGCCCCTGCGCGTCCGCAGCACGTCGATCTCCTTCGCCACGCCGAGGGCGATCAGGGCCACCGGCCAGTACCTCCACAGGTCGCGGAAATCCCACAGATCGATCGAATCGGCGAAAGCGAGCACGCCCACGCCGAGGAGCACGAGACCGAAGACCAGTTTTCCCGCGGAAACAGGGCTCGTCGTTGTCGTGATGTCGTTCATGCGCGGAAGGTACGGCCGGGATGGCCGCATGGCTCGCGCGGGCCGGTGAACGGTGGCGGGGAACCGGTGAGTGGCGCGGGCTGCCGCCGGCGCGGCAGCCGCCCGGTCACTCCACCGCGTGCGCTTCGGAGACGAGCCGCTTGCGGCGGCGATCCTGATGGTGCAGGTCGCACGCGGACTTCACGTAGGCCGCGAGCTGGAACACGTCGAGCGGCTTGAAGATGATGGCGTTCACGACCGAGGGATCGAGCTTCTTCAGCAGGGCCCGGTCGGCGGCGCTCACCACGATGACCGTCTTCGGCTTCCGCTCCGGATGCTTGGCCAGCCAGCCGATCACGTCCCACCCGCTCACCTTCGGCATCATCATGTCCAGGACGAGGACGAGCCATTCGCGCTCGACGAGGCGGTTGAGCGCCTCCTCCCCGTCCACGGCGGTCTGCAGCTCCACCCCGCCGCGGCGGATCGCAGTAGCCAGCAACCGGCGCAGCGCCGGATCGTCTTCGGTGACCAGAACACGACGCGCCGGGGGAGACGTCATCCCGCGCGCAAACGCCTTCACTGCTTCGCGATCGTCGCTCATGGTGCATACGGGAGGCGAACGGTGAATGTCGCTCCCTTCCCTTCGCCCTCACTGGTTACCGCAACCGAGCCGCGATGCAGCTCGACGATGTGCTTGACGATGGCCAGGCCGAGGCCGAGACCGGCGAAGCGTCTCTCCTTGGCCTGGGCCCGCCGGTCGAAGACAAACGGGAGGAACTCCGCGGAGATCCCCTCGCCCGTGTCGGATACCTCGATGACCGCGGAGGGACCGTCGCGAAACAGACGGGTCTCGATCACCCCGCCGGACGGAGTGAACTTGATGGCATTGGTCAGGAGGTTGGTGAGCACCTGGCGCAGCCGCGACGCGTCCCCATCGACGACGACCGGCTGCTCCGCGCTCTTTCTCAGCGAGATGTCTTTCGCCGCCGCGATGGGCCGCATCCCGCTCACGCTGTCCTCGACCATCTCCCGCAGATCCACTTTCGCCTCGGTGATGGCGAACTTGTTGGTCATGATCCTGGAGACGTCGAGCAGGTCGTCGATGAGGTGCGCCTGAAGGGCCGCGCTGCTGGCGATCGCGCGCGCCGCCTCGGCGACCGTCGCGGGGTCCGGACTGGGCAGCATCAGCAGCGCCGCCCATCCGGTGATCGACGTCAGCGGCGTGCGCAGCTCGTGCGAGAGCGCGGTGAAGAAATCGTCCTTCGCTTCGATGGCGCGCCGCGCCTCCTCGTACAACTGATTCATCTGCTCGGCCAGCGACTGGGACCGCAGATTGGCCAGGATGAGATGGCCGTTGGCTTCGCGGAGGGCCTCCATGAGGGCCTCGAACTCGGCCCGGACATCGGCCGCGGTTTGCTCCCGCACCTCGACCTGCGGTTCGTGCGCCTCGCCGGCGCCGGCCATCGTGGTCACGGCCTTCCTCGCTGTCTGCGCGGTTCTACTGCCTGCGCGAGGCGTGGGTTCTCATCGGGATGACCCGTGAGCAGGCCGTCGTAGCCCGTCAGCGGCTCACCGATCGCGATGCCCGTTCTGGTGATCTCGTAGGCGCGGATCTCCTTGCTGTGCGCGCTGCCCCGCACCTTCACCACCGACATCACCCGCTGCAGCGAGCCTCTCAGCTCGATGTAGCGCTGCATGATGATCACGTCCGTGAGGAACGCCGTGCCGTGCGGGCTGAAGCGCAGGTCGGTGTAACTGTCCTCCAGCTCCGCGGTCATCATCATCGTGACTCCCATGCCGGTCAGGACGGCGACCATGCGGTACAGCGATTCGCGGAAGTCCTCCCGGAACGTCGGCGCGAGCGCCAGCTCGAAGCCGGAGAGCGAGTCCACGACCAGCCGGCGGGCGCCGAGGCGCTGCACCTGCTCGACGATCTCGTAGAGCGTCTCGTCGATGGACAGGTCGAGCGGGCGGGAATGGATGACTCCCACCTTTCCCTGCCGGACCATCTTCTCGAAGGTGCGGCCGCCGGGGGGAGTCTGCGCGTACTCGTTGGGGCGCTTCTCGAAGACGGCGAGGACGCCCGGCTCGTCGTGGTGGATCCCGGCCATCATGAACTGGGTGGCCAGGACGCTTTTGCCCGAGCCCGAAGGGCCTGCGACCAGTACCGAGTACCCTTCCGGAATGCCTCCGCCGAGCATCTCGTCCAGCCCCTCGATGTCGAGCAGGAGACGTTTGCGCGGCTCGTGCTTGCGCGCCGGCCGGTCGGGCGGACCGACGATGAGGCGCGGAAAGACCTGAATGCCCTCGCCCGTGATCCGGAAGGTGTGCAGGCCCGGAACGGGAGCCTGGCCGCGCATCTTCTTCACCTGGATCTTCCGGACCATGGAATTGCGGTCGAGGCTCTGATGAAGCCACAGCAGTCCGTCGGCCACCGTGAAGACCGGATCGTGATCCGCCTCCGTCGGTTGATACTCGCCGATCAGAAAGGTGGTGGCCTGCCAGCCGGTCAGCCGGATCGCCAGTTGCTGCACGAACCTCTGCAGGTCGAGCCCCCCGTCGCGCGCTCCTTCGGTCGCCTGCGCGACCGTCCGGAACGAATCGACGAAGACGAGGCCGGGGCTGGTCGCCTCGACTTCCGAGACGATCCGTTCGAGGAGCTGAGCGAGCGTGCCGCTCGCGATGTCCTGGCCGACGCTGACGAAGCGGATCGATTCGTCGACGCGGCTCAGATCGAAGAAGTCGTACTGCTGCTGGTAGCGCAGCATTTTCAGCGGAGGCTCGCCGACGACGGTGAAGTACACGGCCCGCCGCTTCGGAGTGGCCAGCGCAAACATGATCTGGTGCGCCAGCGTGGTCTTGCCCGAGCCGGGCGAGCCGACGATCAGATTGCAGGAAAACTCCGGCAGGCCTCCGCCCAGGATCTGGTCGAGCCCCGGCACGCGGGTCGGGAGTTGTCGGATCGAAACCTTGTCGGTCATGCGTTCTTTCCCTTCGGCTCTGCGTCGGAAAACCCGTCCGGCCACGCCTTCTGCAGGTACCGCGTCGTGAGCGGCTCCCCGATCAGCGCGGTCAGGAGCTCCGCGAACGTCGCGAACATCGCCGCCGCGGCGTCGGTCGCCGCGGATGGATCCTGACTCTCCAGCCAGTCGCTCATCGCGCCGAACGGCTCGTCGGCCGGAGTGTGGCCGCCCCTGTGCTCGCGCGCCGGATATTCGCGCTGGGCCAGGTCGAATGCCCGGCCGGCCAGCGCCACGACGCCGGCCGAGCTGATGAGGGGGGCGAAGACGGCGGTGAGCTCGTCGTGCGCGCGGCGCGCCGCTGCAGCCACGGCACTCGCATCGGCCACAGAGGTGGTGCGACGCGCGATCACGCGCCCGAAATGCTGCCGCAGGACGGTGGGTTCGGGGGATGTCACCGGGAACCCCGTTCCGCGCGGCTGCGGCGCCGGCTGGAGACGATGGCGGACGCGGTCCTGGCGATCCTCACGACCACAACCTGTTTCCGCCGCGACGGCCGGTGAAGAGGTGCACCAGGAAGAGCACGATCGTCGCGCCGATGAACGCGACGATCAGGCGGCCGGTCAGCCCGGCGCCGAGATTCATCCCCGCGAGGTGCAGCGCGTATCCGCCGGGGACGGCGCCCAGAACACCCGCGACGATGTTTCCGAAAAGACCGAGGCCGTTGCCTCTCATCAAGCGACCGGCCAGCCAGGCGGCGACGATACCGACCATCGCTGAGCCGATCAGCCAGATCATCTGCGGCCTTTCCGCTGCGAGACGGGCAGAGACTCGTCGAGACCGGACGCAGCGTCCGGCACGGCGCGCAGGGGAAACCGGATGGTGAAGCACGCGCCCTTGCCGGCGCCTTCGCTGGCCGCGGTGATGGTTCCGCCGTGCAGCTCGACGAGGTGACGAACGATCGCCAGGCCGAGCCCGAGGCCGCCGTGCTGCCGCGAATTCGCACCCTGCCGGAACCGCTCGAAGACGTGCGGCAGCAGCTCGGCGCTGATGCCTTCGCCGGTATCGGTGACGGCGACGGTGATCAGCCCGTCTTCCGCGCAGGCGGTCATGCTGATGGTGCCCTGCGCCGGCGTGAACTTGATGGCGTTGGAGATCACGTTCCAGATGATCTGCTGCAAGCGGGTGAGATCGCCGCGCATCGGAAGACGGTTGCCGTTGAAGTTCTTGTCCAGCAGCACCGACTTGGCCGAGACCGCGGGCTGCACGGCGCCCCACATCGACTCGATCACGTCGCGCAGGTCGACGTCGTCGAGGTCCAGCTCGAGCTTTCCGGAGTGGACCTTGGCCGCGTCGAGCACGTCGTCGACGAGGCGCGCCTGAAGGCGCGCGGCGCTGCGGATGGCCTGCATCCCCTCCGCGCGCGTCGCGGGATCGAGATGCTGCACGTCGAGGAGCTGCAGCCAGCCCATGATCGCCGTCATGGGAGTGCGCAGCTCGTGGGACACGGTGGCGAGGAAGAAGTCCTTCGCTTCGTTCGCGGCCTGCAGCTCGGCGTTGACGCGATTCAGCTCGTCGAGCGTGCGCAACAGGTCCTGGTTGTAGTGCTGTGCTTCTTCGAGCGGGTCGACCGGCCGGCGGGCCAGCGCTTCGCTCGTCCGGGAGAGCACCTCCGGGGTGATCGGAGGCGCGCTGCGCGGGAGAAACTTGCGCAGCTCGACCGTCGTGCCGTCGCCGATGCGGGTGTCGACCGCGAAGTCGTCCATCAGCGTGCGCGAGCCGGTGATGCCGATCCCGAGGCCGTTCTGCGAGTGATAGCGGCCCGCCAGAATGAGGTCCAGCTCCGCGATTCCCGGCCCTTCGTCGGAGACCCGCACGAGCAGCGATTGCGGCACCGCCGTATCGGCGATGAACTCGACCCTGCCGCCGTTGGCGTACTCGAAGGCGTTCCGCGCGATCTCCGAGACGGCCGTGGCGATCCTGGTCTGATCCTGCGCGCTGAAGCCGAGCGAGGCCGCGATGATCTGCGCGCGCTGACGCGCGCCGATCCAGTCTTTCGACTGTTTGACGATCGCCGTCACGATCGGCAGCGTCTGCGGCCTGGATCTCGTGCTCGTCATGGCCACGGTTTGATCACCAGCACGGACGCGTCGTCGCGGCCGCGCGCGAAGTCACGATAGAGAACGCCCGCGATCAGCGACGGATGGCAGGCGGAGAGACCGGGATAGGACGTGAGGCTCCACCGCGTGCCGATGCCGTCGGAGTGACCGACGAACATCGAGTCGCCCGACCACGGCGACGTGAACTCGCGCAGGTGGATGTTGCGCTTGCCGACGATCCCGCCGAAGGAGACGAGGTGCTGGGCGACGTCGCGCGTGACCACGATGGCCACCGTGTTGCCGATGCCGGCGAACGAGACTTTTCCGCCGTGCAGGTCGATCACGGCGACGCCCATCGCCGCGCCGCGCGTCGACTGCAGCGCCGCGTCGGCGGCGTCGAGCGATTCCGAAGGAGATCGGCCGGTGCGGGCCAGAAAGGCCGTGGCCGCCGCGGCTGCCGCTTTCGCGGCCTCGGGGCCGTGGCCGAGGCCGTCGACCACCATCGCATCGAGGCCGGCGTCATGGCAGCGCACGACCCAGGCGTCGCCGCAGATCTCCTCCCCCTGCAGCGGCACGTTGATGCCGCCGACGACCCACTTGCCGGCATCGGCCGGTGCCGTGTTCCTCCAGATCGTGGCCAGAACGGCCGAGCCGCGATCGGCCAGCCCGTAAAAATCCGAGCTCGCGGACAACCGCCGGATCGCGCCGAGGCCCGTGCCGGGACTGGCGGCGGTCGAGTAGCCGTCCACCAGACAGCGGCTGACGTCCATGCCCCGTCCGCGGTCGAGCGCGAGGAGCTCGATGCCGGCATTCGCCGGCTCCCCGATGGTGCGCAGCAGCAGCTCGCCGCCGCCGCCGTGCTTCACGAGGTTTCCCGCCATCTCCGTCGCGACGATGGCCGCCTCGCCGGCCGTGCGGCTGGAGAACTGCAGTGCCGCGGTGCGCTCGGCCACGGCCCGGCGAGCCTCCGAGACCTGCGATACGTCGGCAACCGGAAGCGCGATCTGTTGCAGGTGACGCGCGTGGACGGCCGGCATGAGCGGCGTACTGCTGTAGATCGCTACCGCCATTTGGTCATCGTGACGCGCGTGCCGCGCCCCACCTCCGAGTCGACGGCAAAGTCGTCGACGAGTTTCTTCGATCCGCTCATCCCCAGTCCCAACCCCCCGCCCGTGGTGTACCCCTCGCGCAGTGCGAGCTGGAGATCGGCGATGCCGGGGCCCCGATCCTCGAACACGACGCGGAGCCCCGAGCGGGCGCCCGCCTGCACGTCCTCGATCGCCGCGCTGCCGCCGCCCCCGTAGACGAGCGTGTTCCGTGCGATCTCGCTCGCGGCGGTGACCAGCTTCGTGACGTCGAGGTGTCGAAATCCCATGCGTTCCGCCGCCTGTCGTACAGCATTGCGGACGACGACGACGTCCGTAGACGTTTTGATGGTCAGGGAGTCATGCGTCGTCGACATCCGTCGTGCCCTCGTCTTCGGTGGCACGGAGGATGTCCATTCCGCGCTCGATATTGAGCGCCGTTCGAACGCCTTTCAATGACAGGCCGAGTTCTACCAGTGTGATGGCCACTGAGGGTTGCATGCCAACGACGACGGTCTGGGCATCGAGGATCCGCGAAATGGATGCGATCGTTCCGAGGATCCGGCCGATGAACGAGTCCACCACGTCGAGCGCGGAGATGTCGATCAGCACGCCCCGCGAGCCCATCTTGACGATCGCCGTCGAGAGATCGTCCTGCAGCGACACGGCCGTCTGATCGTCCATGTCGACCTGGATCGAGACGAGAAGAAACGGTCCCAGTCGAAGGATCGGGATGCGCTGCGCGATCACGCTCGGGACGCCTCCCCCGCGCGGCCGTTGACGACTTTCCGGTTCGTGCGCTCGAGAGCGACGGCGAAGGCATCGGCCAGCGTGGCCTTGGTCACCACCTCGTGCAGCTCCACGCCGAGATGCACCATCGTCTGTGCGATCTGGGGGCGGATCCCGCTGATGATGCACTCGGCGCCCATCAGACGCGCGGCGGAGACCGCCTTGAGCAGGTGTTGCGCGACGAGCGTGTCCACGGTCGGAACGCCGGTGATGTCGATGATGGCGATCGAGGCCGAGTTGCTGACGATCTGTTCCAGCAGCGTCTCCATCACCACCTGCGTCCGCTCGCTGTCGAGCGCGCCGATCAGCGGAAGGGCGACGATGCCCTCCCAGAGCTTCACCACCGGCGTCGACAGCTCCAGGATGTCGCGCTGCTGGCGGTTGATGACCTCTTCCCGTCCCTTCTGGTACAGCTCGGTCGTCCGGAGGCCGAGTTGATCGACGAGGACGGTCAGAGCCCAGAGCTCGGCCGCGAGAGCCTTGGAATCGGTGACACGCGCGGCGATCCGCGCGAACAGCGGCTGTTTGAGGGAGAAGACGAAGGTTGCCGTTTCCGCCGGGGAGAGGCCCCGCCGTGCGCCGCTCTTGCTGATGTCGGTGAGCACTTCCCGCACCTTCGCCCATTCCGGGGCGTCGATGTCGTTCCCGTTGCCGTTGCCGTTCTGCGTCGCTTCCGAGAAGCCGCGAAGAAAAGCCTGCGACTTGCCGCGCAGCTCTTCTTCGTCGAGGCGGCCCGCAATGCCGGCGGCGCTCATCTGATGCTGCAGCCACTCGGCAAGTAAATTCGTCTCGTCTCCGCGGACGATGTCCGGGAGAAGGGTTCCGCCCTCGCTTTTCATAGAACCGCCTTTCAGGGGGTGCGAGGGCAGTCTACTCCTTAAATGCGGACAGCCGGGTTTTATTTTTACGCTAGCGTACAGAGCGGTTTACGCGGAATGGAACCGCCCGGTTGGAAGGCACGGGTTCGCATATAGAATCCCGCGCATGGAATGGTTATCGGATCCGCAGGCCTGGGTCGCGCTTCTGACATTGACGGTCCTCGAGATCGTCCTCGGCATCGACAACGTCATCTTCATCTCCATCCTGGCGGGCAAGCTGCCGGTGGCGCAGCAGAAGAAGGCGCGCAACATCGGGCTGGCGGCCGCGATGATCATGCGCATCCTGCTGCTCCTCTCCCTCGCCTGGATCGTGAAGCTCACCGCTCCCCTGTTCACGGTCTTCGGCGCCGAGATCTCCGGGCGCGACCTGATCCTCCTCGCGGGCGGCCTGTTCCTCATGGGCAAAGCCACGCATGAGATTCACGACAAGCTCGAAGGCCCGGAGGGAGAGAAGGCCGTGAAGGCAGCTCCGTCGCTGGGCTCGGTGATCGCGCAGATCATGCTCCTCGACATCGTCTTCTCGCTGGACTCGGTCATCACCGCGGTGGGCATGGCCCAGCACCTGGCCGTGATGGTCACCGCCGTGGTCATCTCCGTCGGGATCATGCTCGTCGCGGCGGGCTCGATCAGCGGGTTCGTCGACCGGCACCCCACCGTGAAGATGCTGGCCCTCAGCTTCCTGATGCTCATCGGCACGGCCCTCGTGGCCGAGGGGCTCGATTTCCACATCCCGAAGGGCTACATCTACTTCGCGATGGGCTTCTCGGTCTTCGTGGAAGTGCTCAACATCCGCCTCAAGCGCGTCGGCAAGCCGGTCAAGCTCCATGACGAGTACCACGGAGGAGAGGCGGCGAAGTAGGCGGGGCTCGTCAGAGCGTCAGTGGGAGCGCAGCCGCGCGGCTGTGCTCCTCGCCAGCCGTCGCGAGCGCGTGGCCAGCCGCTTCACCTCGGCCAGCAACGACGCCGCGGCCGTCGGCGGGAGATTCGCGGCATCCTGCTCGAGCGAGCGGATCTCCGCGCAAACCATCATCAGCAGCGTTGCCACACGTTCGTCCATGGACATGCGCTGGGAAAAGTAGCGGCGCAGGCAATGCACGTCTGTCCGGTACCGCACCAACCAACCGGCGGTAGGTTATGCTCGCCAGGTGAGGCGAGAAGACATCATCGCTTACGCACGCCGCGACTGGGCGGCCGTCGAAGAGCGAAAGCGCGCCCACTGGGCAGCCGAAAAGCTGTCTCCCGAAGAGTCGCTGCGGCTCGGCGATGAGCTGCGGCGGCACGTCGCCGCGTTACGTGCGGACTGGCCGTCCCCCGAAGAGCGCGAGCACGATCTCGCCACCCACATCCGAGTTGCGGAGAGCCTCCGGCGTGTCGACGCTGCCCGCCGTCGCTGACGCGCTGCTCGGCATTGCCGCGGCGATGCGGCGCCGCGACCTTAGCCGAAGCATCGAGGGTAATCCGCGCCTCATCGCGTGCACGTACGAAAGCGGAACCAGTGCTCATTTGGAGTACGGAGGCAACCGATTGCCTCCGCTTTCGAATTCGGTTGCCTCACCGCGGCAGGCGTGCGAATCCGAAAGCGGAGGCGATTGCAGGGCCTCTCAAAACCCATCGGACCGCCGGCGTCCCGCCGGCTGTGCGGCGGCGTCCCGCCGGCGCGTACTCGGGAGGACGGAGCCTCTCGCCACGTGGCACGCTCCACCTCCCACCCGGGGCGGCGAGACGCCGCCCCGGCAGCCG
>DASUSN010000239.1:0-40197 GCA_036375075.1 Thermoanaerobaculia bacterium
CTTTCGTATTCGCACGCCTGTCGCGCTGAGGTACCCGAATTCGAAAGCGGAGGCGATGCCTCCGCACTCCAAAGGACGCCCGCCGGTCCGGGACCGGCGGGCGTCGGGTGAGACCTAGTAGAGACGCACGCCGTGGATGAACGGCGAGACCGAGGTCGACGTGCGGCCGAGCTCGATCACGACGTTGTAGATGTAGCCCGAGTTGAAGTCGACGTTGTTGAGGATCGAGCAGGTCTGCGTCTGGACCATGGCACTGTCGGAGGTGGCGCAGGTGGCGATGGTGGACATCGTACCGCCCGACGAAATGCGGACCAGCTTCACCACCAGGCTGCTGTTCACGCCTGGGTCGTAGCCGCGGATCTCCATCGTCGTCCAGTTGGGGTAGCCGGTGGCCGTGGTGTCCGTGACGTTGAGACGCGAGACGATGGTGCCGGTACCGGTGGAGTTGAAGGTGAGCCCACCGTTGTCGTTCGCATAGAGGCTGGTCGACGCATCGTCGACCGTGCTCGTTCCGGGCGCACCGGTCCAGGGAACGGCGGCAAAGAGGGACATCGGGGACAGCACCAGCACGAACAGCATGAGAGAGACTTTCAAGTTCTTCACTATGAGGATTCTCCTTGGGATTTAGATACACCTCGGGCATTACGACCCGGCCGGGGTTATGCGCGACGCGAATCCTCTGAGGGCTACGCCGTCTCGAGGATTTCGTGCGCCGCTTGGTGAGGTGGGCGTAGATTATGGAAAGCCGGACGACGGCACTAGAGACATTGTGTGACGGCCGCGACTACACGCGCCCAGCGCTCTTGGAAATTCCCGCTGACGATCTCCCATTGTGTGTCGAACTCGTCCAATGCGGCGCGGAAGGCGTCGAAGAGATCTTCGCGCGCATCGCCGCCGGCGTCGCGCGCGGGGTCGGGTTTCCAGGCGAGGTCCGTGTCCAACAATAGATAACGGTCCGCGCGCCGCTTGCGCGCTTCGCTTTCGATCCATGGTGGGCATGCGCCGTAGTAGTAGCGGGCATAGACCACGGTGGAGATCAGATCGGTGTCGAGGAGGATCACGTCGCCGGTTGCGGCATTGAGGTTGGCAATCTCGCCGCGCGCGATGGGCTCGACGTCATCGGCGGTGAGCTCGTTGCCATGCATCTCTACATACTCGCGCGCGTATTCGCGCACCCAGGTCACGCCGAGCTCGCGCTCCGCCCGCGCGGCGAGCTGGCTCTTGGCGGTGGACTCGGGACCGATCAGGCAGATGCGACGAGTGTCTTTCGCCATTGGCGGTATCCGAGAATTGCCAGAATCCACAACATCACATAGAGCGCCGCCGTGGGCAGCAGGTCACGGGCAACGTAGAGAGGAACGGAGATCGTGTTGATCACGACCCACAGGATCCAGTTCTCGATCCATTTGCGCGCGGTCATCCACTGCGCGACCAGGCTCCATACGAAGAGCGACGAGTCGACGTACGGGTTGGGGTTGTCGGTGAAGCGCAGTTGGAACGCGACGACCGCCGCGGAAGCGAGCACGCCCACGGTGACGCCGCTGAGCCACGCCCAGCGCGGCGTGCGCGTCACGGGCAGCTCGGACTTATGCGCGCCTCCGTGGAGCCACTCGTACCAGCCGTAGACCATCAACACGAAGCAGATGACCTGCAGCACGGACTCCGCGTACAGCTTCGCCTGGAAGTACACCCACGTGTACATCACCAGCGCGACGAGGCCGGTCGGGTAATACCAGATGTTCTCTTTCGTCGCGAACCAGATGCTCACGACGGTGACGGCGGCCGCGACGAGCTCGAAGAGACTCAAAACGTGAAGTCCAGCAGCACGACCGCGTTCCGCGTCGCGTGCGGGTAGTAATACGCGGTGCCGGCCAGCTCCTCTCCGGTGAAGTAGAGGTAACTGTAGCCGCTCGGGCGGATGCCGTCATCGTCGAGGACGTTGTTGACCTGCAGCGTCACGCGCGCCCAGTCGGTCACGGCATACGACGCGTTGGCGTCGAGGACGAAGTAGGCCGGCGCGTCGGTGAGCGCGTTGTTCGTGTTGTCGAGATAGGAGCGGCCGACGTAGCGGGCCACGCCTCCGAGACTGAAGAGCGCGTTGGGTGTGTAGTCGACGGCCTGATTGACGATCACGGATGGCGATAGCAGCGGCTCGACATTCCGATGATCAACCGGCCGCGACCCGGTCCAGTTCCCCTCGGCGTCGTAGACGTCGATGAACTGCGTCCACTGCTTGATGCGATTGCGGCTGAAGTTCGCGTTCGTCTTCAGGCGCACCGCGGGGACGACCTGCCACGACGCGTCGAGCTCGACGCCGCGGCGGAAGCTGCGGTCGACGTTCTTCCGCAGTGTCAGGCCGATCTCGGACTGCTCGCCGGTCGCCGCGATCTCGTTGTGGAACTCCATCGCATAGAGGTTCGCCGCCAGCTCGACGTTCGGGCCGCGCCAGCTCCAGCCGGCCTCGAAGTCGAGCACGCGCTCGGGACGCACGGCGCCGAGGTCGAAGGCCACGGGCGGATTGTCTTCGCCGAGGAACATGTCGTTGCGCGTCGGCTCGCGGGTGGTGCGGCCCACGCTCGCATATAGCGACGACTGCGCGGACAGCGCATACCGCGCGCCGATCTTGGGATTGAAGAACGTCCAGTCGATGGCGTCGATATCCACGTCGCCGTGATAGTCGAACGACGCGCGGCGCACCTGCGCGTCGCCGTAGAGGTTCCAGCGGCCGGACGCGTAGGTGACCTTGGCGAACGCGTTGGCCTCCCCTTTCACGCCGTAGTTCGCGTAGTCGCGCTGGCCCCGATCGAGGTTGTCGCGGGTGTGGTCGCGCTGGAAGCGGTTCACGTGGACGCCCGTGTTCAGCGTCAGCGGGCCCGACGTCCGCGAGTACGTGAGGATCGAGCCGAGGAGCATGCCGTCGAGGCCGTACTGCCGGAGCTCGTTCTCGCCGGAGAAGAGCCGGAACCAGCCGTAGCCGCGCTGATAGTAGACCGATGCGGTCATGTCGGACTGCGAACCGAGCGGCCGGATGTACTGGAGCTGCGCGAGGTCGTACCCGAACTCGTCCCGCTCCTCGGGGCGCAGCGGATTGAATCGCAGGTTCGTCTGCAGGGTCTCTTCGTCGACGGCGTAATAGGACGACTGCATCTTCTCCTTGCCGGAGAAGCCGGTGAGCTTGAGCAGCGCGTCGCCGACGGTCTTCGAGCCGCTGAAGAAGACGTTGCGCTGCTCGGTGGCGGAATTGTCGCGGAAGCCTTCGTTCTCGAGGAACGACACGCGCGTGTAGAACGCGAAGCCGCCCGGGAGCGCGCCGGAGTGATAGCCGATCGACGCCTGGCGGCCGTCGTAGGAGCCGCCGCCGAGGGTGGCGTCGACGCGCTGGCTGGCGGCGAGGTCGATGCTCTGCATGTTCACCGAGCCGCCGAAAGACGGAGTGCCGACGGTGGACGTGCCGACGCCGCGCTGGATCTGGATGCTCTCCAGCGAGCGCGCGAGATCGGGGAAGTCCGCAAAGTACGTCCCCATGTCCTCGGAGTCCGCCAGCGGCACGCCGTCGAGCGTGAAGTTGATGCGCGTGGGGCTGACACCGCGGAGGGTGATGTACGAGTAGCCGGAGCCACCCGCGCCGGATTCGGAGAACGCGTTGACGGCCGGCGCGTCGCGCAGGAGCAGCGGGACGTCCTGCCCGTGGTACTGCTGCTCGATCTCTTCGCGCGCGATGTCGGTCTTGGTCACCGGGGTCTCCGCCTCGGCACGGATCGCGGAGACGACCATGGTCTCGGAGAACGCGGGATCGAGGGTGACGTCGAGGCGCTCGCCGGCGGCAATGCGGTGGGTCTCGGTCTCGAAACCGGGATGGGTGACGCGCACCTCGTATTCGCTGGCCGGGAGGTCGACGGCGAACGTGCCGGCGGCGTCGGTGGTGACGCTACGGACGTTGGATATGGAAACGGTGGCGCCGGAAACGGGATTGCCGGCCG
Organism: Thermoanaerobaculia bacterium; assembly: GCA_036375075.1. Taxonomy (GTDB): domain Bacteria; phylum Acidobacteriota; class Thermoanaerobaculia; order Gp7-AA8; family Gp7-AA8; genus QHVT01. The sequence continues at coordinate 3,981 of DASUSN010000239.1, forward strand.
GATCTTTGACGGTGCCGCTGAGCGTGGCGGCGAGGACGACGAGTAAAAGTGTATTCATCTGCCTTCCCTACGCCGGTCTTAACCGGATCAGGTTCCACGGGTTTGATCTCAGGCCGTTAGGGCCACCCCGAGGCTGGACTGCGAGTGTAACACTGCAATGTAGGGCGCGGCTTCAGCCCGCCTCTCGGACGGGGCGGGGGACGCCGCCCACCCACGAGGGAGGCGGGCTGAAGCCACGCCCTACATTTTGTCGATGCTACTTCAGCGCGAGCTTCACCGAGGCGCCGGGGACGACGTCGTTCTGCATCGCGCTGGGGTCGGTGGGCGGCTTCGTCGCCGCGTCGCCGTCGCTGTCGAGGCGGGCTTCGAGGCGGAACTTGTCGGGGAGCGGCTGGCCCATCATCGAGTCGGCCGAGCCGAGCTGCAGGGTGACGGGGAACGACATCACCTGCATGCGCTTGACCGCGGCGGGCGGGCCGCCCATCGGGTTGCGGGCGATCACGAAGACAACTCCGCTCTTCCGCGCGGCGGACGGGTCGAGGTCGAGGGTGACGGTGATGGAGCGCCCGTCGTTCGACGCCGCGGGCGCCGCCGGTGCCGGCGCCGCCCCAGGCGCGCCGTCGACCGGTGGGTGTCCCGGAGGCAGCTCGCCGCCGGCCATCTGCTCCGCCGGCTGCGCCGACGCCTGCATCTTCATCTGCGTGAAGACCTGATCGATCCGCGCGGCGTCGTTCGGCGACGCCTTCTTCGCCTCGGCGATCATCTGCGCCGCGTCGTCCATCCGATTCTGCTGGACGTACACCCAGGCGCGCGCAACCCAGGCGTCGAGGTTCTTCGGGTCGCTCTTCGTCGCGCGCTCGAGCATCTGCATCGCCTGGTCGGCCTCGCCCATGGCCATGCGCACGAGCGACTGGAGCGTGAGCGCGCGGGCGTCATTGGGCGACTGGTCGAGGACGAACTTCGTCTGCTCGAACACGGCCATCAGGTTGTCGGTCTCGAGATACGCCTGAGCGAGGTCGTTGCGGAGCTGGAGGTTGTTGGGCTGCTTCTGCACCGCGGCCTCGAGCTGCGTCACGACCGGGCTCACCTGCTGCGGCGCGGCCTGCGGCTGCTGCATCACCGGCGTGTTGCCGGTCAGGCTGCCGCCTTCCTGGCGCGGCGTGGCCTGGTTCATGACGAAGTACGCCAGGCCGGCGAGGGCGGCGAAGGAGCCCGCGCCCCAGAGGAAGCCTTTGACGGCGGGATTGATCGCGGGTGCCGCAGCAGGCGCAGGACTCTGGCCTGCAGATGCACCGGCCGGCTGCGGCTGACGATCCAGCCTGCGGAGGACATCCGCCGTTTCGGCTTCGAGCCGGGCGCGCTCCTCGACGTTGTCGTCATCGAGCGCCCGCAACTGCGCGACCAGCGCGTCGCGTTTCGCTTCAAGGTCCTTCCGCTCCAGATCCGTCGCGACGACGGCCGTGGCCTTGCGCCGGCTGAAGAAGTAGACGATCAGCGCCCCGAGGAAGAGGCCTGCAGCAAGGATCGCGACGGCGCTCGCCCAATCGGTCGGTTCGTTCACTGTTTTCCTCCGGAGACGAGATCGCGGACGCGCGAGAGGTAAGGATCTTCGGTTGGCGGCCTGCCCTGAGCGGAGTCGAAGGGTTGGCGGTTGGCGGTTGGCGGTGCCCGCTCGAGTTTTTTGAGCTTCAGGAACACCACGATTCCGCCGAGAAGGAATGCCGCGACCGGCAGCATCCACAACACCGGCGATTTCGGCCGGAGCAGCACGAACTCTCCATACGACTTCTCGAAGTACTGGAGGATCTGCTCCTCGGTGTAGCCACGCGCGAGGAGCTCGCGCACCTGCCCCTTCATGTTGACCGCCATTTCGGCCGGCGAGTCGGAGACGGCCATGCCCTGGCACACGGGGCAGCGCAGCAGCCGGCCCACTTCGTTGGTGCGCTTCTCGAGCGCTTCGCCCGCGAGTGGCGCGCCTTTCGGCGGCCCGACGAACTGCGCCGCATCGGGCACCCGGAGCTGCAGGAGCAGCAGCAGAACGGCGATCATTGCTTCATCACTTTCTGGAGGTTCTCCCGCAGGACGTCCGGCGACATGGGCCCCGAGTACTTGGCCTGGATCACGCCGTTCGCGTCGATGAAGAACGTCTCGGGGACGCCGCCGACGCCGTAGGCGATGGCGGTCTTGCCGGCGTCGTCGACGACGGTCGGATAGCTCGAGCCGCGCTGGTTGAGGAAGCCGAGGATCTTGTCTTCCTTGTCCTGGAAGACGACGCCGAGAAACTGCACCTGGGGCTGGAGCATACGCGCGTTGGCGACGAGGACGGGATGTTCTTCCCAGCAGGGGCCGCACCACGTCGCCCAGAAGTTGACGACCATCGGCTTGCCGCGGAACTGGGTGACGTCCACCGTCCGGCTCGTGCCCACTTCCCGCAGCGCAAACGTCGGCGCGGTCTTGCCGATCAGCGGCGAACGGATCTCCGCCGGATTCTTGCCGAGTCCCGCGAAGAGGACGGCCACGAGCACGGCGGCGATGATGAGGCCGACGAGGAGGACGGTGCGGTTCATGCGGTCTCCGGTGCCGTACGGTTCGGCAGGGAGTCCTTCCCGCTCGCTTCGCTCGTCGTCACGATGACGGCGCGCCGGGCTGGGATCATGGCGAACAGCGCGCCGAGGGCCATGGCGATGACCGCGAGCCAGATCCAGACGACGAGCGGGGCGACGAATACCGTGATGCTGGCCGTCTGATTGAGCGTGTCGACGTTGCTCAGCGAGATGTAGACGTCGCGGAGCGCGGTCGTGTGCACGTCGGGCGAGCCGATCGGCTCGCGCATCGTCTGATACTGGTTCATGCGCGGCTCGAGGCGGGTGATCTCCTTGCCGTCTTTTGCGACGGTGAAGACGCCGATCGTCGAGAGGCGGTGCGGCTCGCTGCGCTGCTCGACGCCCTGGAACGTCACGTCATACCCGCCTGCCTGCTGCGTCTGGCCTTTGACGAAATGGAGCTCCGTCTGCGTGCGCATGGAGCTGCTGATGGCGATGGCGATGATCACCACGATCATCGCGGCGTGCACGATGTACGAGCCGAACCGGCGCCGTCCGCGGCGGAGCTGCCCCTCGACGAACGCGCCCGCGAACGAGTCGCCGTTGCGCATCCGCTGCAGCATGGGGACGAACATCTGGCCGAGGGTGACCTGCGCGGCGTAGCCGCCGAAGGCGAGCGTGATCAGCGTCCATGGCGTGCGCGCACCAAAGAGATAGCCCGCGATCAGGAAAACCACGGCCCCCAGGATCGGCGGCAGGAGCGCCTTCTTGACCTGTGCCGCCGTTGCCCGGCCCCACGGGAGCGCCGGTCCGACGCCGAGGATGAACAGCAGCAGCGCGCCCAGGGGGATGCTCATGCTGTCGAAATACGGGCGGCCCACCGACATCTGCTTGCCCTTCACCGCCTCGACGATGAGCGGGAACACCGTTCCGATCAGGACCGTGAAGGTCAGGAGCACGAACAGCAGATTGTTGATGAGGAACATCGCCTCGCGGCTGGCCGCGCCCTCGATGCGGCCTTCCGGCTCGAGCTTGTCGATCCGGAACGCCAGCAGGGCGACGGTGAACAGGAGCGACGCGGCCAGGAAGCCGAGGATCGTCGGACCGATCGCGCTCTGGGTGAACGAGTGCACCGAGTTGAACACGCCCGAGCGCGTCATGAACGTGCCCAGGATGACCAGGAGGAACGTCGCCTGGATCAGCGTCACCGTCCAGCCCTTCAGGATGCCGCGGCGCTCGACCACCATGATCGAGTGCAGCGCCGCGGTGGCCGTGAGCCACGGCAGCAGCGACGCGTTCTCGACCGGGTCCCAGGCCCAGTAACCGCCCCAGCCCAGGACCTCGTACGCCCACCAGCCGCCGAGCATGATCGCCACCGACTGGAAGATCCACGGCAGCATCAGCGACTCGCGGATCGGCTTGAGCACGTTGTGGCCGAGGCGGCCCTTGATCAGCGCCGCACAGGCGAAGCCGAACGGGATGGTCATGCCCACATAGCCGAGGTAGAGGAACGGCGGGTGGATCGCCATCAGCACATGGTTCTGCAGCAGCGCATTCGGCCCCGGGCCGTCGAGAGGCGGGTTGGCGACGGTGTGGAACGGATTGGCCGGACCGGCGATGAGGAAGCTGAAGAACGCCGCCGTGCCCAGCCACACGCCGATCGCGTCCGGCTGGTACTCCTCGTGGCGCTCGCGCGTGAAGTACGTCGCGGCGGCGATGTAGATGCCGAGGACCATGCCCCAGAAGAGGATCGAGCCTTCGAGCGACGACCAGAGACTGACCACCGTGACCCACGTCGGGATCTGGGTCGAGCCGACCTGGGCGACGTAGCTGACCGAGAAGTCGTGCGCGAGCAGCGCGTAGACCATCACCAGCGTGGCGGCGATGATGGACGCGGCGTACGCATACGCGAACCGGCGCGCCCACCGGAGCCCCTCGGCCGACCGCGTCCGTCCGGCATAGAAGCCGATCAGCGCGCCGGCAGCCGCGGCGAAGAGGGAAGCGAGGATGAGGATGCGTCCGAGGGGAGCGATCATGTGTTTCCCTGCTCGACCGACTTCATCATCCGCTCGAGCTCTTTACGATCCACCGGATGTCCGTTCTCCGGCGCCTTGTATTCATTGTTGTGCGAGACCATCAGCCGGCTGCTCTGGAAGTAGCCGGCGCGGTTCATCGTCCCCTCGACCACGACGCCGATGTTCTCGCGGAACATCTGCGGCGGCACGGTGGAGGTCTTCACCGGGATGCGGTTGACGCCGTCGTGCACGACAAACTCGACGTTCGAGCCGCCGTGCCGCACGATCGAGTTCTTGGCGACCATGCCGCCGAGACGGATCGAGGCGCCGTAGGCCTTGTCACCATTGGCGCGCAGATCCGTCGGCGTCCAGTAGTAGACGAGGTTGTTGTTGATCCCGCTCGCGGCGATCACGGTGAACGCGACGCCGGCGACGACGAGCGCGCCGATCATGAACAGGCGCGTCTTTCTGCGTGCGACGTCGCTCTCAGTCATGTTTGTTCAGCTCCTTCAGGCGCGCCACCAGCGACGCACCATAGATCGCGAATCCGAGTACGGTGATCGCGTATGCGGCGATGACGAATTCCCAACCGCCCTCGACGACTCCGGTCATGCGAGCTCTCCTGCTTCCTGCTGCAACTGCGGCACGGCCGATTCGCGCTCCAGGCGCAAGGCGGCGACGCGGGTGCGCAGCATGAGGAAACCGATCATGAGCAGCAGCACCGCGACCGCGTTCACGCGCAGCGGCAGGTGAAACGCGGAGGACACGGTCTGCGGCGTCGACTGCTCCTGGTGCAGCGAGTTCCACCACTTCACCGAAAAATAGACGATCGGCAGGTCGACCGAGGCGATGATCGTCGCCACCGCGGACCAGACCGCGCGCCGCGAGGGGTCGTCCACGAAGCTTCGCAGCGCGAGGATGCCGAGCGACGCCATCAGCAGGACCGCCACGGACGTCAGCCGCGGATCCCAGTCCCACCATACGCCCCACGTCGGCTTGGCCCAGATCGAGCCCTGGATGCAGAGCAGGAACGCCAGCAGGACGCCGACCTCGAGGCCCGCCTCCATCCGCGAGTCCCACTTCGCGTTCGCCGTGAAGAGGTACGCGATGGCGCAGCCGAACGCGAACAGCACGGCCAGCATCCAGTTCCAGGCCGTAGGCACGTGGACGTACATGATCCGCTGGACCTCGCCCATGTACCGTTCGGAGGGCGCGACGAAGAGGCCCCAGTACGAGCCGAACAGCAGCAGCAGTGTGCCGAGCGCGAGCAGGACGTAGGGCGTTTTCGATCTCATCATTCCTCCACGACACGGCCGAACAGCAGGCCGCAGAGTGACCAGTAAATCAGATCGAACGCGGCGAGCAGCGTCAGCCACGCACCCGACTGGTTCATCGGATCTCCGAGGATCACGAGCGAGGTGGCTTTCACGGATGCGAGCAATGCCGGGACGATCAGGGGGAACAACAGCAAAGGGAGCAGCATCTGTTTCGCCTTCACCTGAGCGGTCATGCCGGCGTACAGGGTACCGGGTGCGGAGAGCCCGGCGGTGCCGAGTAGGATGACCCCGAGCAGCTTCAGCAGTTGCAGCGTCCCGGCGTCGTACAGGACGACCATGACCGGGACGAGTGCGATGCCGAGGAGGGCGAGCTGCAGCCAGTTCGCGATGGCTTTGGCGTAGTAGAGCGCGCGGGCATCGCTGGGCAGTAGCAGCAGCCCTTCCAGGGCACGGTTCTCCATCTCGGAGTGGAACGACTCGGCAAGGGTGAGGGTGCTCGACAGGAGCAGGCCCAGCCACAGGAAGCCCGCGGAGAAGGTGCGCAGGGCAGAGGCGTCCGGCCCGATGGCGAAGCTGAAGAGCAGCAGGGCCGTGGCCCCGAAGACGAACACGGCCATCATCTGGCCGCGCGTCCGCCACTGGAGGAGGAGCTCCTTGCGCAGGGCGGCGGTCAGCACACCGCCCTCCCGCGGAGCGGAGGTGCCGCGTGCGGCTCGTGCGCGAGCGCCTCGCTCGCGGGGCCCTGCCAGATCACCCTCCCCTGCTCCAGCACCAGCGCCATGTCGGCCAGCCTGGAGCTCCGCTCCCACTGGTGGGTGGCCATGAGGATCGTCGTCCCCCGCCGCTTCAGCTCCCCGATCACCTCGTCGACCAGGTCGAATCCCGGCGGATCGAGCGCCCCGTAGGGCTCGTCGAGCAGCACGACCCGCGGCTCCTGCAGGAGGATGCGCGCGAACGACAGCCGCTTGCGCATGCCCGCCGAGAACGTCGAGACCGCGTCGTCGGCCCGCGCGCCGAGGTTTACCTGCTCGAGCACGCCCGGCACGCCGTCGCGGCGGATGCCCAGGTGGTCCGCGACGACCTGCAGGTTCTCCCGGGCCGTCAGCGACTCATAGAGATAGTTGGCGTGGCTGAGGATGGCCGTCAGCCTGCGGACGTCCTCGCGGTGCCGGACGACGTCGAAGCCGCCCACCGTGACCCGGCCGCGGTCGGGCCGGATGGCGGTCGCGAGGACCCGGAAGAGCGTCGACTTCCCCGCCCCGTTGCGCCCGGCGACCATCACGACCGTGGCGGGCGGGACCTGAAACGAGACGTCCGCCAGAGCCCACCGCCGGCCGTAACGGCGGGCGAGGCCCTCCACGTCGATCGCGAGATCCTGCACGGTCGCGAGTGTGTGATGATTCGCCACCATGCGCAAGCTGCTCCCCGTCATTCTGCTGGCCGCCTGCACCATTCAGCAGCCCCCTCCGCCCGCCCTGCCGGTCCCGCCGGCCGAGCCGCATGGACTCACCGTCGAAGAAGAGGCGCGGATCCTCGCTCTCGAAGACCGCCGGGAGCATGACGCCGCGGTGGTGAACGCCTGGGTCTCTCACCCGAACCCGCTCCACCGCCTCCGCATCGCCCTGGCCCTCGGCCGGATCGGGGCGATCACCAAGACCGGCGTCCCCGAGCTGACGACGCTCTCGAAGGACGCCGACCGCCGCGTCCGCGAGACCACGGCCTTCTCCCTCGGCGAGATCGGCTCCGGCGCGGAGATCCTCCTCGCCCTGGCTGCCGATCCCGACGCCGCGGTCGCCGCCGAAGCCGTCGAGGCCCTCTCGAAGCTCTCCGCCGACAAGTCCCTTCTCCCCCGCTACATCGCCATCGCGGACAATGCGTCCACCGAGGGAGTGCGGGCGCGAGCGGTGCGGTACCTGTTCCGCTGGGAAGACGACGCCGCCAGCGAAGCCGCCCGCCGCGCCCTCGGCGCCTCCTCCTCGGCCGTCCGTCAGGAATCGGCCTACTCGCTCGCGCGCCGTGCCTACGCTGCCGCACGCGAAGAGCTCTTGCTCCTGATGACCGACCCGAACACCCTCACCCGCGCCTACGCGGCCACCGCCCTCGGCCGCATCGGCGACGCGTCCGCCTTCGACGCCCTCCGCACCGCCCTCGGCGACGCGCATCCGTGGGTGCGCACGAACGCGGCGATCGCCATCGGCCGCCTGGCGGAGAAGAGCCGCGATGTCCTCAACGCCGATGACCTGCCGCGCGTCTTCGCGACCGCCGACGACCCCGACGCGGGCGTGCGGGCGTCGATGATCGACGTCGTCGGCTACTACGCCGAGCGCAACGAGACCGCCCGCGCGCGCCTCCTCCAGACCCTCCGCAACGGAACGATGTGGGAGCGCGAGCTCACCGCGGGCGCCATCGCCAAACATCTCCCCTGGGACGCCGCCTCGCGCGAGCTCACGGATCTCACCCCGTGGCAGATCGTCCGCGTCCTCGAGGCCACCGCCGCGATGCCGCACGGCGTCACGCTGCGCCGGCAGTACGCGGTGTATGGCGACCCGCTCGTGCGCGCCAACGCGCTGTCCAACATCCCCGAGACCGGCGCCGACGCGGAGCTCGAGATCATCCGCGTGGGCCTCACCGATCCCGACGTCATCGTCCGCGCCAGCGCCTACGAGCGCCTCGGCTTCACGAAAGACGTGCCGCTGGACACTTTCCGGAGCGCGATCGAGCGCGAGAAGAAATCGCCCATGAACGACGCCCGCCTCGCGGCCATCGCCGTCGTCGCCAAAGCCGACGCTGCGTCCCTGCAATCCCTCATCGCCGACCCCGATCCCGTCGTCCGCCGCGTCGCCGCCGAGGCGGTGAAGGCGCCGGCCTACACGCCGCTGACCGTCCAACGCACGCCCGAGGAGTACGCCGAGATCGTGCGCTGGTCGCGCCAGCCCCATACCGCCACCATCCACATGACCCGCGGCAACATCGAGCTCGCCCTCCTCTCCCAGGACGCCCCCATCACCGCCTGGAACTTCGCCCAGCTCGCGAGGTCGAAGTACTTCGACAACACGTCCTTCATGCGCGTCGTCCCCAACTTCGTCATCCAGGGCGGCGACCCGCGCAACGACATGAACGGCGGTCCCGGCTACGCCATCCGCGACGAGATCAACCTCCAGAAATACACCCGCGGCGCCGTGGGCATGGCCCTCTCCGGCCCCGACACCGGCGGCTCCCAGTTCTTCATCACCCACTCCCCCCAGCCCCACCTGGACGGCGGCTACACCATCTTCGGCCGCGTCTACGACGGCATGAGCGGCGTCGTCGACCAGACCGAGCGCGGCGACCGCGTCGTCACCATCACCATCGACGAGCACCCGCCCGTCGCCGACATCAGCGTCCCCAACGTCTCCCTCCCCCTCGAGATCGGCCCCATGACCGCCGACCGCCTGGTCGCCCGCATCCCCGACTACGCCCAGCGCAAGACCGACTACACCCCCGACACCACCGTCCTGGAGATGATCCAGCCCTACATCCAGCCCAACGACCACGTCGAGGTCTACATGGGCACCTGGTGCGCCGACTCCCAGCGCGAAGTCCCCAAGTTCCTCCGCATCCTCGACGACCTCCGCGCCCAACACGGCGTCGAGCTCCCCGCAAAGTTCGTCGCCCTCGACCGCTCCAAACAGAAGCCGGCAGAGTTGATCGCCGGCAAGCACGTGGAAAAGGTGGCGACGTTCATCTACTACCGCGGGGAAGAGGAGCTGGGAAGGATCGTGGAGAGGACGCAGTCACCGCTGTTCGAGGATGACCTGCTGACGATCGTAGCGAAGCAGTGAGTCTGGAGCTTCTTGCCACGTGGCGCGCTCCGCCCGCCCGGGGGTGGCGGCGCGGGACGCCGCCACATCAGCCGCCGGGACGGCAGCGGTCCGGGGTTGAGACGCGGCTCAGTAGAGGAGCCGGAGCCCCAGTTGGAGCGTCCGCGGTGGTGACAACGCATTGGGCGCGGTGCCGCCGCTGTTCGTTGCTCCATAAGCGGTCTGGGTGACGCGGCCGAAGGTCGTGGGCGAATTGAAATCGTTCCCCGGGATCCACCAGCGCGTTTGATTGAACACGTTGAAGCAATCGAGGCGCACCATGAAGCTCGTGCCCATCGGAAGCGCGAAGCTCTTGTACAGACCGGCGTCCACGGTCTGCGAACCGCCGGTCCGATAAGTGTTGCGGCCGACGAAGGACGCGAGCGTATCGCCGTAGGTGGCGCGGCGGAAGGCGCCGATCGGGACCGAACCGTTCTCCGACGGGCTGGTCACGCTGCCGCTGCAGTAACGCGGATCGACGCACACCGGCCGGTTCGGCTTCATGTTGGCGCCGACGAACAGGATGTCCGGCGCGGCGCTGTCGACGATGGTGTACGGCGTGCCGCTGGCGACGCGAATGGCGGTCGAGAGCGTCCATCCTCCGAACGCCTGGCCGAGCCAGTCCCTCCGCTCGCGCATCCACGGGAACGCATACGAGGCCACCGCCGTGAAGCGATGACGCACGTCGAACCGCGAGTATCCCTTCGCGTACTGCTCCGTGCCGGGTCGCTGCGGAAACACGCCGACGTCGCCGACCCCCTGTTCGGTCGTTTCCGCACCGGTGTCGAGGGCTTTGCCGAAGGTGTACGTGGCCCGGCCGTTGAAGCCGCGCACGTAGCCGGACTCCCATTCGAGCTGACCGGCGTGATACCAGCTCTCGGCAAGATTCGAGACGATGCGGACGTCGCTGAAACGCGCGTCCGGGCGGCGCTCGTTGGTCCGCGGTACGCGCAGGCTCACTTCATTGGGCGCAATGGGAACGGCGTTCGGGCAGGCGGCGTTGACCGGCACACCGGCGGATCCGGTCCCCGCGCACTGCCAATCCTGCGCGACCACCCACGTCGCGCCCGCGGTTCCCGGCGCCGCGGGAGCTTCGGGAACGTTCGACCATTGGTACTGCAGCAGGTTCTTGCCGAGCGCACCGATATAGCTCGCGCGGAATCTCGACCTCCAGAAGGCCGCCCGCTCGAACGTCAAATTCCACTGCCGCGCCTCGGGCATCTGCAGATCCGGGTCGGCGAACGTCGCGGCGACGCGCGTCGTGACCTGCCCGGGAACGAAAACGAAGCCGTTGAGCGGGTCGGCGAGGTTGGTCGACGACTGCGCGATCGTCGCCGCGTTCGGCGGGTTGTACCGGATGCTCGCCCCGCCCTGCGAAAACACGGACTGGAACACGCGGCCATGCGAGATGCCGAATCCGCCGCGAATCGAGAAGTTCCCGTTGCCACCCGTGACCGCGCGAAGGAACCGGTTGCCGCCCCAGTCCGGCGTGTACGCAAAGCCGAGGCGCGGATCGACGTAGTCGCTGTCGTCGAACCCGTAATCGATCAGGCCATCCGCTTCCTCGGGCGCACCGACGCGCTCGTAACGCACGCCGAGGTTGAGGACGAGGTTGTCCCAGGGCCGCCAGTCGTCCTGGACGTACAGATTCTCCTCGTCGAGCCGGTTCTGCAGGTACGCGGGGCCGAACGACTTGGTGTACGAGTTCACGCAGCCGGCCCAGAACGCGGCGATCGCGGTCCCGTAATCGACGCCCTGGCACGTGGCGGCGAAGTTCCAGAAGCCGCGGTTGAAGTTCTCCGCGCGATCGTCCAGGGACGAGCGGCGCACGTCCAACCCGGCCTTGAGCGTGTGTTTCGTCCAGCGCGCCGACGTCACGTTGTAGACGAGCTGGTGATCGCGCTGATTGCGGATGATCGGAAACGCTCCGGCGTTGCCGAGGATCGTGAAGGTGAGGCCGGTGCCGCCGGACATGCGCACGACGGGAGTCTGCGGATCGTCGGTGATCGTCCAGGCCACTTCGCGGAGGCCGATGCCGATCCGTGCTTCGTGCACCGTGTCCGAGGCCAGCACATTCGTCCAGGTCATGCCGAAACTGGACTGATGGTTGACCTGACCCGCCTCCTCGCCGCGGATGAGCTCACCCGGGTGGTTCTCCTGATGGCTGCGCTGGTAGCGGGCCGTGAGCACGTTGCTGGAGGACGCGTTGAAATCGAGCCGCACGCCCATGTCGCGCTTCGGGAGATCGCTGTTCTGAAAGCCCTGATACCCGCGCGACGCGATGTTGGTCGCATTCGGCGGGCCGCTCGGGAAGCGGGCGATGATCGAATCCTGCCACGCGCGATTCGCCGGCGTGTCGTTGCCGAGCGTCAGACGCTTCGCCGGATCGAGATCGCTGGGGAGGAAGACGCCGCGGGTCGTGAGCACTTCGCCTTTGTCCTGGATCGCGTCGTAGTTGACGTAGGCGAACAGCCTGTCCGTCACGATCGGGAAACCGGCGGTCGCACCGAACTGCCGCCGGTAGTGTTTCCCGTGATCGAGCGAGACCTGCGCGGCGTCCCGGGTGATGTATTTGTTGTCCTGAAAATATCCGTAGATCTCGCCGTCGATCTCGTTCGTCCCCTGCTTGGTCTGCACGAGCACGATCGAGCCGTATCCACGCCCGAACTCTGCGCTGTAGTTGTTCGTCAGCACCTGGAACGACTGGATGGTCGCCGCGGGTACGTTCTGCCGGTGCTGATTCTCCGACGCGTCGTCGTTGTTCACGCCGTTGACCTGAAACGTCGCGCCGCGCGTGCCGGTGCCGTTGAAGTTCACCGACGAGCCCGAGGAGAGCGCCGGGTTGTCCTGGCCGCTGGTCGGATTCTCCTGGAACCCGCTGAACAGCGACGCCATGCGGAGGAAGTTCGCCTGATCGGGCAGCGGCAGGCTCGCGATCTCGCTCGCTCGCAGCGTCTGCTTGACTTCGCCGTCCGCGACGTTGACGACCACGGCGTCCCCGGTCACGGTGACGGTCTGCTCCATCGATGCAGGACCGAGGAGGAAGTCCTGCACGATGGTCTGGTTCAGCTCGACCGGCACGTCGGTGCGGCGCGCCGTTCCGAATCCGGAGAGCTCGGCCTGCACGTTGTAGCGGCCGATCGGCAGGAAGGGTGCGCTGTACGAGCCGTCGCTTTCGGTGACCACGATGCGCTCCAAACCGGTCCCCGTACTGCGGATTGTGATCGTCACCCCCGGCAGGACCGCACCAGATCGATCGGACACAGTCCCACGCATGGTGCCGGTGACGGTCTGCGCGGAGAGGGAAACTGCCAGCAGCGAGACGGCGAGGACGAGAAGGAGTCGAAGCTTCATTTCTTCCTCCGCGACTTTTTTCAGGTTGTCCGCAGATCATACCGCCTCGGCGCTGCACTCCAAACGGCAGAGCCGCAACGCTTCGCGGAGCGGTAGGATGAGCCGTTACATGACGCCCCTCATCGCACGCCTCCTCCAGCTCTCCGGGATGATCATTCTCCCGATCGGACTCCTTTACGGTCTCGGGTACGGGGACATTCAGACGGAGATCAAGCTGCTGGCGCTGGGCGGGTTTCTGTTCGTGCTGGGGTGGATCCTGGGGCGCGAGAAGAAGGCGTGAGGTACACGGTGGTGCTGACGGCGGATTTTCCGTCGATCGCGACGGAGCTGCTGGCGCCGCATTTCGATGTGGTCGCGCATCCGACGGAGCATGGGCGGACGGAGGAGGACATGATCACCATCCTCGCCGAAGCCGATGCGGCGATCGTGCTGCTGCAGGATCCGATCACGCGGAAGGTGCTGGAGGCGAATCCGAATCTGCGGTGCATGTCGAATTTCGCGGTGGGGTACAACAACATCGACGTGGAGGCGGCGCGGGAGCTGGGGGTGGTGGTGACGAACACGCCGGGGGTGCTGACCGAGGCGACGGCGGACCTGACGCTGGCGCTGATCCTGGCGGTGACGCGGCGGATCGTGGAGGGGGACGACGAGGTTCGCGCGCGTGAGCGGTGCGAGTGGGAGCCGCTCAAGCTCCTGGGCGCGTCGCTGCAGGGGAAGCGGCTGGGGATCATCGGCATGGGACGCATCGGCACCGCCGTGGCGACGCGCGCGCGGGCGTTCGGAATGGATGTGGTGGGGGTGCGGCGGGATGGAGTTCCTCGGGGTTCCTCGGGGTTCCTCGGGGTTCCTCGGGTTTCCTCGGGGGAACGGACGTCGACTCCCTCCGAGGAACCCGAGGAACCCGAGGAACGCCGAGGAACCTCCCTGGACGAGCTGCTGGCGACGAGTGACATCGTCTCGGTGCACGCGCCGCTCACGCGGGAGACGCATCACCTCCTGAACGCGGCCACTCTCGCGAAGATGAAGCGCGGCGCGTATGTGATCAACACGGCGCGCGGCGCACTGATCGACGAGGACGCGCTGTGCGACGCGCTGGAGAGCGGCCACCTGCGCGGCGCGGGCCTGGACGTGTACGAGCACGAGCCCGAGGTGAATCCGCGGCTGCTGCGGATGACGAACGTGGTGCTCCTCCCCCACATCGGCTCGGCGACGGAAGAAGCGCGGAACGCGATGGCGCGCATCGCGGCGACGAACGTGCTGCTGTTTCTGCGGGGGAGAGACCCGCTGCACCGGGTCGTCTGAGCGGGCCGAACCGCCGCCACTGCGCCTCGCGGGCACGACATGTGATCGCGCTTCCACAGGAGGAAGTCATGCTGTTGAGCAACACAGACGCGGCGGTCACGATCGCCGTGCGTGACATCGACGTCGCAAAGAAGTTTTACGAAGGCACCCTCGGACTCCAGCCGTCGAAGGATCAGGAGGAAGGCACGCTCGCGTACGAGTCCCCGAAGTCGATGATCTTCGTGTATCCGTCGCAGTACGCGGGGACGAATCAGGCGACCGCGGTCACGTGGATCGTGGATGACGTCGAGGGCACCGTTCGCGAGCTGAAGGAGAAGGGGGTCTCGTTCGAACATTACCCGGACCTGCCGGATACGAAGATCGTCGGGGACATCCACGTGTCGGGCGGCCGGAAGCTGGCGTGGTTCAAGGACCCGGACGGGAACATCCACGCGCTCGCCGGAGGTGGACGGTGACAGCGTCGATGACCGATCGCATCGCGAAGGCGTCGACGACCATCGACGCACCGGCCGCGAAGGTGTGGGACGCCCTCGTGAATCCGGCCGCGATCAAGGAGTACATGTTCGGCACGAACGTCTCCTCGAACTGGAAGGAAGGCGGCGCGATCACGTGGAAGGGCGAGTGGCAGGGGAAGGCGTACGAGGACAAGGGCGAGATCCGGAAGGTCGACCCGCCGCGGGTGCTGCAGTACACGCACTTCAGCCCGCTCGCGGGACTGCCGGACGCGCCGGAGAACTATCACACGGTGACGATCGAGCTGGCCGAGGGCGGTTCGGGGACCGAGGTGGTGCTGACGCAGGACAACAATCCGACCGAAGAGGCGCAGGAGCACTCGGAGAAGAACTGGCGGATGATGCTCGACTCGCTGAAGAAGTTCGTGGAGTCACATTAGACTCACGCCCGTGCGCCTGGACCGCAACGATGCCGTGCTCGTCGTGATCGACGTGCAGGAGCGGCTGATGCCGGTGATCCACGAACGCTTCGACGTGGAGCGGAACGTGGAGCGGCTCATCCGCGGCGCGCACATCCTCGGCGTGCCGGCGATCGTCACGGAGCAATATGTGAAGGGGCTCGGCCCGACGGTCGAGCCTCTGCGCGCCACGCTCGAGGAGACGAGCGGCTACCGGCCGATCGAGAAGAACTGCTTCTCCGCGCACGGCTGCGCTCCGTTCGCCGCGCAACTGGCGGCGCTGGACCGGCGGCAGGTGCTGCTCGCGGGCGTGGAGACGCACGTGTGCGTCTACCAGACCGCGCAGGACCTCCTCGGCGCCGGCCGGCAGGTGTGGATCGCGGCGGACGCGGTCTCCTCGCGGACGGCGCGGAACCGCGACATCGCTTTGCAGCGCCTGGTGGCCGAGGGGGCGAAGCTGAGCTCCACGGAAATGGCGCTGTTCGAGCTGCTCGCGGTGGCAGGAACCGAGGAGTTCCGCGCTGTGTCGAAACTGGTGAAATAGTGCCCGAATGGTCACGGGTCCGACACGTCGCACGGACCGTTGCCCCTCATAAGATCGGCGCTCGAGCACAAACCAGTGAGGTGACAAATGAGCCGACTCCGTTCCTGGATCGCCGTCTTCGTTCTTCTGCTGCCGGTCGTGGTGTCCGGCCAGATACCGGGGCTGGCCGCGCCCGACGCAAGCCCTGCCGCCACGGCGACGCAAGTGATCGGGCTGACTGAGCTCGAGGTGTCGTATCACCGTCCGGCCGCGAACGGGCGGCAGGTGTGGGGCTCGCTGGTGCCGTACGGCCAGGTCTGGCGCGCGGGCGCGAACCAGAACACGACGGTCTCGTTCTCCACGCCGGTCCGCGTGAACGGCACGCCGATTCCAGCCGGAACCTACGGGCTGCACATGATCCCGGCCACCGGTGACTGGACGGTGATCTTCAGCAAGGAGACTGGAGCGTGGGGCAGCTTCAGCTATGACCAGAAGGAAGATGCCGCGCGCGTGACGGCCAGGCCGGAAGCGGCGCCGCATCAGGAGCGCCTGGGCTATACGTTCGATGAGCCGACCGCCGACTCGGTGCAGCTCGCGCTGCGCTGGGAGAAGCTGCGCCTTCCGCTCGAGATCAAGATCGACCTGGGCCGCACCGTGCTCGAGAACTACAAGGCTCAGTTGCGCGGGCTGCCGCGCTTCGGCTGGCAGGGCTGGAGCGACGCCGCGCGTTGGGCGGCCGAGAACAATCTCGAGCTCGACGAGGCCCTCGCCTGGGCGGATCGCTCGGTCTCGATGAACCGCAATTTCGCGAGCCTCCGGACGAAGGCGCTCGTTCTGGAGAAGAAAGGGGATGCGGCGGGCGCGGCCACTCTCACGAAAGAGGCCCTCGCGATCGCCACCGAGGCGGAGATCAACGCTTACGGCTACCAGCTCCTCGGCCAGCGGAAGGTGGACGAGGCCATTGCCATCTTCGCGAAGAACGTCAAGGACCATCCCGACTCCTGGAATGCCCACGACAGCCTCGCGGAGGCGTACGGCGTGAAAGGCGACCGGAAGCAGGCGCTGGAGTACTACACGAAGGCGATGAACATGACCACGGTGGATCTGCAGAAGAAGCGGATCGCCGGTGTCATCGAGCAGTTGAAGGCCAGCGGCGCGACTCGCTGAGCGACGACCGCGGCTCCCCAATGTAGGGCGCGGCTTCAGCCCGCCTTTCTCGTGGGCGGGGGGCGTTCCCCTCCCCGTCCGAGGGCGGGCTGAAGCCGCGCCCTACATTTTGTTTTGTCTGTGATCGGCGTAACACTTGCTCTACAAATAACCTGCAGTGCTGGTTGTGGGTGGTAGGGCTTGGCAGGCATGACATCCGATCAAGGAATTCTCGTCGTCGATGACGACGATGCGATCCGCGCGCTGCTCCAGACCGTTCTTCGACGCCGCGGGTTTCGTGTGGAAGGCGCACGAAACGGGGTCGACGCGCTGGAACAGCTCGCGGCGAGACCGTACGCGCTGGTGGTGCTCGATCTCATGATGCCGCGCATGAGCGGCTATGAGCTGCTCGACCACCTCTCGCGTCTATCGATCATGGCGCGGCCGCGCGTTCTCGTGCTCACGGCAGGCCTCGACACGCGCCTCATTCCGGCGGCGACGACGGAGCTCGTCATCGGCACGGTGCACAAACCGTTCGACATCGAGATGCTCGTCGACATCGTCACGGGCTACTTCTCCGCGACGGTGGCGCCCCAGCCTGCCACCGTCGAGGCATCCAGCCTGAACTAGGCATACCTTTTGAGATTCAAGGCTCCATGAGTGAACCGAGAGTCCTGATCGTTGAGAGCAACGACGCTCTTCGCGCGATGCTCTTCACCATCCTCCGCCATCAACCGATCGGCGTCGACACGGCCGCTTCGGCCGAGGACGCCTTCCAGAAGGTCACGACCTGCGATTACGCGCTGATCGTGATCGACATGGACGTACCGCACGCCGGGCCGTTCCTCGCCCGCTTCCGCGACGAGCGGCCGGAGGCGTCGTCGTTCGTGCTGGCCGTACGCGACGCGCGCAGCGACGAGTTCCTCGACCCGGACGTCGTCAGCGCCGTCTTGAACAAACCTCTCGAAATCGACACGCTCGCCGAACTGGTACGCGAATGCGCGCTGGTCGTGCCGCCGCCCGCGGATCCCCTGCAGTGCCCGCCGGCGGAAAGCGACGTGCGCGCGAGAATGGATCGCGGGTCGTATATCGCCAATTAAGCGAGCGCAGGGCGCAGAGGGCAGAGGCAGCCCGCCGCCTTCTGCGCTCTGCCCTCTGCCTTCTGCTCTCTGAACATGATTGAAATCATCGGCTGGGCCAGCTCGCTCATTCTCGTGATCACGATCGCGAAGCAGGTCCACAAGCAGTGGCAGGACCGGACCAGCGCGGGGGTGTCGACGTGGTTGTTCGTCGGGCAGATGGCCGCGTCGGTCGGGTTCACGATCTACAGCCTGCTGGTGCGCAACTGGGTGTTCGCCGTGACGAACGGCATCATGGTCATCAACGGCCTGCTGGGCTACGCCATCACCATGCGCTTCAAACGTGATAAATCCCGAGCGTGAATCCGCGCCGCACCGGGATCCTGTTCATCGTCGCCGCCGCTCTGCTCTGGTCGACGGGCGGGATCGGCATCAAGTACGTCGCCGACCCGGCGCTCAAGGTCACGTTCTACCGCTCGGTGTTCGCCGCGATCACACTGTTCCTGGTCTTCCCGCGGCACGCGCGCGTGCGGCCGACGCCCTCGTTCCTGATCGCGATCGTCAGCTACGGCGCGTGCCTGACGTCCTTCGTCGTGGCCACGAAGCTCACCACCGCGGCGAACGCGATCTTCCTCCAGTACGCGGGCGTGGTGTGGGTGCTGATCCTCTCCCCTCTCGTGCTGCACGAGAAGATGCAGCGGCGGGACGCGATCGCCATCGTGGTGGCCATGACCGGCATGGCGCTGTTCTTCGTCGGGAAGTTCGAGGCGCGCGGAATGTCGGGCAACGCCATGGCGCTCGTCTCGAGCATCTTCTTCGCCACCATGATCCTGGCCCTGCGCCGCGAGCACGAGAAGTCGCGCGCGGCGGTGACATGGGGGAACGTCGTCCTCGCGCTGGCGCTCTTCCCGTTCGTCATGCACGACCTCGGGCTGACCACCAGGTCGCTCCTCGCGCTGCTGTTCCTGGGCGTCTTCCAGATCGGGATCGCGTACGCGTTCTTCGTCAAAGGCCTGCAGTACGTGACGGCCACGCAGGCATCGCTGACGGGGATGCTCGAGCCGGTCGCGAACCCGATCTGGGTCCTCCTGTTCCTCGGCGAGAAGCCCTCCGTTTTCGCCATCGCGGGCGGGGTCATCGTGCTGGTGGCAATCGGCTGGCATACGATGCAGGGCGAGCAGCCGGCATCGGAGCTGCCCGCACCGGACTGACATGACCACCACACTGATCGAGCCCGCAACGGGCGAGCCTCTCACCGAAGTCGAGCAACGGACGTCCGAGGACGTGGACCGGGCCGTGCGTGCGGCGCACGGGGCGTTCACGGGCGAGTGGAAGCGCATCAACACCCGGAAGCGCGGCCAGCTCCTGAACCGCTTCGCCGCGCTGATCCGCGAGAACGCAGACGAGCTGGCGCGGCTGGAGTCGCGCAACGTCGGCAAGCCGATCCGCGACTCGCGCGACGAAGTCGGCCTCGCGGCGAACGTGTTCGAGTACTACGCCGGCGCGACGAACAAGACCGGCGGCCAGACCATCCCCGGCGCGGCACCGGGAGTGCTGCTGTCGTTCCGCGAGCCGGTGGGCGTGTGCGGGATCATCGTCCCGTGGAACTTCCCCATCGCCATCACATCGTGGAAGTCCGCCCCCGCGCTGGCCATGGGCAACACGGTCGTGCTGAAGCCGGCCGAACAGACCCCGCTGACGGCGCTGCGCCTCGCGGAGCTCGCGCTCGAGGCGGGGCTGCCCGAGGGCGTGTTCAGCGTGGTGACGGGCTCGGGGTCGGTCATCGGCGAGGCGCTCGTGAAGCACGCGCTCGTGCGCAAGGTCGCGTTCACGGGCTCGACGGAAGTCGGGATGAACGTGATGCGCCTGGCCGCGGACGACATCAAGCGCGTGTCGCTGGAGCTGGGCGGCAAGTCGGCGAACGTGATCTTCGAGGACGCCGACTTCGACAAGGCCGTCGACTCCGCCGCCTCCAGCTCCCTCGGCAACGCGGGGCAGGACTGCTGCGCCCGCTCGCGCATCCTCGTGCAGCAGTCGATCTACGACCGGTTCTCCAAAGCGCTCGTGGAGAAGTTCGGCGCGATGAACGTCGGCGATCCGCTCAGCGACGACACGGAGATGGGCCCTCTGGTCACGGCCGCCCATCGCCAGCGGGTGATGCAGTACATCGAGACCGGCAAGTCCGAGGGGGCGACGCTGGCGTGCGGAGGCACGGCGCGGGAGCGCGGCTCGTACCTCGAGCCGGCCGTGTTCCTCGACGCGAAACCGGACATGACCATCGTGCGCGAGGAGATCTTCGGGCCGGTCGTCGCGGTGATGCCGTTCCGCGACGAGGCCGAGGCGGTCGCGCTGGCCAATGACTCGCTGTACGGCCTGTCCGGCTCGATCTGGACGCGCGACATCGGCCGCGCGCTCCGCGTCGCCCGGGCGATCGAGACGGGCAACCTGTCGATCAACTCCGGCAGCAGCGTGCACCTCGAAGCCCCGTTCGGCGGCGTGAAGCGCAGCGGCCTCGGACGCGAGCTGGGGCTGCAGGCGCTGGATCATTACACGGAGTGGAAGACGGTTTATATCGACGTGGGGTAGTCGACGAGTCTTCGAGTCGACGAGTCTTCAAGAGGAGACTCGTCGACTTGACGACTTGACGACTTGACGACTTGACGACTTGACGACTCGACGACTCGAAGACTCGACGACTCGAAGACTTGAAGACTTTATGCAAGGCAAAATCGACGTAGAAGAGCTCAAGCGCCTCGTCGCGAACGAGGAGATCGACACCGTCCTGGTCGTCTTCCCCGACATGTACGGCCGGCTGGTCGGCAAGCGGATCGTGGCGAAGTTCTTCCTCGAGGAGAGCGCGATCCACGCGTGCGACTACCTGCTCGCGTGCGACATGGACATGGAGCCGGTGCCGGGGTACCAGTTCACGAGCTGGGCGAAGGGATACGGCGACTTCCGCCCCGTCCCGGACTTCTCCACCATGCGCGTCGCGTCGTGGCTGGACAGGACGGCGCTCGTGCTGTGCGACGTCTACGAGGAGGAATCCGACGACCTCGTGCCGTATGCACCGCGCGGCATCCTGCGCAGGCAGCTCGCGCGCGCGGCGGAGCGCGGCTACACGGCCAAGGGCGCGTCGGAGCTGGAGCTGTACGTGTTCAAGGACTCGTACGAGGACGTGGCGAAGAAGAGCTTCGTCAACCTCGAGCCCATCGGCCGTCTGATCGAGGACTACCACATCTTCCAGGGGACGAAGGAAGAGCACCTCATCGGCGCGATCCGCAGGCATCTGGAGCGCTCCGGCATCCCGGTCGAGTCGTCGAAGGGCGAGTGGGGCCCCGGGCAGCAGGAGATCGGCCTGCGCTACGCGGAGCTGCTGGAGATGGCGGACCGCCACGCGATCTACAAGCACGCGGCGAAGGAGATCGCCTGGCAGAGCGGCCACGCGGTCACGTTCATGGCGAAGTGGGACGAACGGTACGCGGGCTCGAGCTGCCACATCCACATGAGCCTCTGGAACGCCGAGGGCCAGCCGTTGTTCAAAGGCGACGACCACCTCGGCCCCATCCAGTGCTCTCCTCTCTTCCGCTGGTTCCTCGGCGGCTGGATGGCGCACATTCGCGAGCTGTTCGCGTTCTATGCGCCCTACCCGTCGTCGTACAAGCGGTACGTGCCGGGCTCGTTCGCGCCGACGGGCATCGCCTGGAGCTACGACAACCGCACCGCAGGCTTCCGCATCGTCGGCCACGGCTCGTCGCTGCGCATCGAGTGCCGCACGGCGGGCGCCGATGCGAACCCGTATCTCGCATTCGCCGCGACGCTCGCCGCGGGACTCGACGGCATCGAGAAGAAGACCGAGCCGCCGCCGGCGTTCGAGGGCGACGTCTACGGCGCCCTCGAGCTGCCGCAGGTGCCGCACACGTTGCCCGAGGCCATCTGTGCACTGGAGCAGAGCTCGTTCGCGCGGGAGGCGCTGGGCAAGGACGTCGTGGAGCACTACCTCCACTTCTTCCGCACCGAGCAGCGGAAGTTCGACGCGGTCGTCACCGATTGGGAGCGGCGCCGCTACTTCGAGCAGGCATAATGTAGGGCGTGGCTTCAGCCCGCCCGCCCCGTACGAGGGGCGGGCTGAAGCCACGCCCTACATCCCATGCGAGCCGCCATCCTTGCCGCCGCGATGAACCTGACGCCCATCGCGGCGATCGACATCTTCCGCTTCCTGCGCGTGCCGGCGATCGTGCTGACGATCCGGGCCCGGCGCGCGGAGACCTGCGGCGCTACGACTTGCCGGCCGTCCGGATCGCGATCCCGCCGTTCGTGGTCCGCATCCGGAGCGACGTCCCGCCACCGTTGATCGAGCCGCGGAGCGAGTTGCGGCTGCTGCGCGTGGTCGAGACCGGCAGCTCGGAGTCGATGGCGCCGTTGGTCGTGGCGGCGTCGAGGTCGACGGCCAGGTTGGCCGGCAGCTCCACCTCGATCCGGCCGTTCGTCGTCTCGAAGCGCAGCGGCTGTCCCTTGTTCACCGTGGTGAGCTCGGCGTGGATCGAGCCGTTGGTCGTGGACGCGTCGAGCGAGCCGGCGCAGCGGTCCACTTCGATCTTGCCGTTCGTCGTGTCCAGCTCGTGCGTCCCGGTGACGCCGTTCAGGTGGATCCCGCCGTTCGTGTTCGAGACGTCGATGTTCATCGTCCGCGGGACCTTCAGCTCGTAGGTCACCTGCGCCTCGATCCGGTCGCCGAGGATCCAGGAGAAGATGGTGCCGCCCTCGTTCCTGGGATAGACGGTGTCGATCACCAGGCCGCCGTCGCGCGGCTGGAGGTCGACGCGCAGCTCCTTGAGCGCCTCCGCGATGTCGTCGCTGTCGGCTTCGACCTTCTTCGTGGCGACGACCTGCACCCGCGGCTGGTCCCACGCCGAAACGGTGATGCGGCCGTTGACGTTCGTCAGCTTCACGGTGGCGCCGGGGCGGACGTCGAAGGTCCGGTCGATCTTCTCCGTGCGCGTGGCACCGGACATGGCAGTCGCGACGACCAGGGTCATGGCGGTCAGGAAGAGCTTGCGCATCATGGGTGAATCCTCCGAGGTCGGATACGGACGGGGAGGCGCAGGGTTGCAGAGGCCCTACAATCGGCGGACCCATGCGCCGCGTTGCAGCCGTCCTTTTGCCACTCGTTGCGATCTTCGCGCTCGCGCTCTGGCGCATGCGCGGGCCGGAGCCGAAGCCGGCGTCGTCCGCGGACTTCTCCGCCGTCCGGGCGATGGACGTGCTGCGCGGCCTGCTCGCGGAGAACGTTCCGCACCCGATCGGGACCCCGGCCAATGCCCGCGTGCGCGACCGGATCGTCGCGCACCTCCGGGCCATGCAGTACGACGTCACCATCCAGCGCCGCTTCGTGTGCAACGCGTCCGCAGCGTGCGGGACGGTGGAGAACATCCTCGCCCGGCAGCCCGGCGCGCGGCGGGAAGACGTCGTGCTGCTGACGGCGCACTACGACTCCGTCGGCGCGGGCCCGGGCGCATCGGACGACGGCATGGGCGTGGCGACGATGCTCGACGTCGCGCGCCTGCTGCGCGGCCGGCGCTTCCGCAATCCCGTGGCCGTCCTCATCACCGACGGCGAAGAGGCCGGCCTCCTCGGCGCGGAAGCGTTCGTCGCCGACGAGCAGCTCGCGGCCGAGGTGGCCGTGGCGATCAACGTCGAGATGCGCGGGACGTACGGCCCCAGCAGCATGTTCGAGACGAGCCAGGGGAACCGCTGGCTGATCCGGCACCTGGCGCGGACGCTGGAGCGGCCGCAGGCGACGTCGCTGTTCTACGCGCTCTACACCCTGCTGCCGAACGACACCGACGTGACGATCTTCAAGCGCGCGGGGAAGGCGGCGGTGAACTTCGCGGCGATCCGCGGGGTGACCTGGTATCACACGCCGTACGACGACCTCGCCCACGTGAATGCGCGGACGCTGCAGCATCACGGCGACAACGTCCTGGCCGCGGTACGCGCCCTCGCCGACGCGGACCTCGGCGCGCGCAGCCGCACCGACGCGACGTACTTCGACGTGCTCGGCTTCCACCTGATCTGGTGGCCGCAGGAGTGGACCGTCTGGATCGGAGTGATCGGCCTGCTGCTGCTCGTGTTCGCCGCGCGCAGGACGCCGCCGCGGGAGATGACGTTCGGCGTCCTCACCGCGTTCACCGCCCTCATCCTGGCCGCACTCCTCGGCACCGGCGTGGGCTGGCTGGCGCTCTTGCGCAGCGAGGGGCTGACGTGGGTGGCGCGGCCGGAGCTGCCGGTCGCGGCGATGTGGCTGACCGGCATCGCGGCGGCGATCCTCGCGGCGGGTCTGTTCCGCAAGCGCGCGCAACCGCGGGCCATGCTGTACGGCATCGCCATCGTCTGGCACATGATCGGGATCGCGCTGGCGCTGACCATTCCGGGCGCGGCGTATCTATACATCGTGCCCGCAGTCACCGTGGCGCTCTGCGCGGTGGCGGGGGCGAAGGAGACGGTCACCAGCGCGGTCGCGGTCTCGGTCGCTGCGATTCTGATGTTCCCGACCACGCTCCTGTCCTACGACACCTTCGGCGGGCCGATGATGGCGTCGATCGCGGTCACCCTCGGCGGCCTGGCGACGTTGTTCGCGCCCATCGTGGCGAGCGTGCGGGCCGGCGTGGCCGTGGCGGTGGTCGCGGTTCTCTGCGCGGCCGGTGCGTTGCTGCAGCCGGCGACGACGAGCGAGCATCCGCGCCGCGTCTCGCTCTCGCATGTGGACGACGGCTCGCCGCGCTGGATCGCCCCCGTGCCCCTCGGCCCGCAGTTCCAGCCGTATCAGGACCCGCTGCGCGGCGACGGGTGGTTCATGCCCGCTACGCCCGTCGCGCCGCGCGTGGAGCTGACCGCGACGCGCAACGGCGAGCAGCTCGCCGTGCGCGTGCACTCCTCGCGCGGGGCGAACCGGCTGACGCTGATGCTCAACGGCGATGTGACGGTGGTTCGGGTGAACGGGGTTGCCCCGCCTCCACGTCCCGCGCGGTTTCGCGGCTCGCTCCCCGGCGGATGGCATCGCGCGGCGGCCAGCGGCGTGGACACGATGGTCGTCGAATGCCGCGCGCGCGGGCGGGTCGAAGCGGTCGCCAGCGACGTGACGTTCGGGGTGCCGGCGACGCCGCTCATCGGCGTGCGGAACGCGTTGCCGGCGATCGCGATCCAGGACGGGGACGTGACGATCACCAGGGCCAAGGGCACGTTCTGATATGGAATGCGCACCCTGTCATCCTGAGCCGGCGTAGCGCGGCGAAGGATCCCGTGCAACTTGCGCTGCCCGCGCCTGATCCAGGGGGTCCTTCGCCGTCTACGCGGCTCAGGATGACAGCGCAACGCGCACTCCAAACAAAAACGCCCGCTGTTTCCAGCGGGCGTTCGAGAGTGGCTTACTCTTCTTTCTTCTTTTTGGGAGCGGCCTTTTTCTTCGGCTTCTCCTCGCCGGCGGCTTCCTCGGCCTTCGGGGCGGCCTTGCGCGTGCGCTTCGGCTTGTCCTCGGCCGGCTCTTCCGCCTTCGGCTTCGCGGCGGCCTTCTTGGCGCCGCCCTTCGACGGCGTCGTCTCCGTCTTCGCCTCGGCGTCCGCCGAGCGCTCGACGAATTCGAGGATCGCCATCTCGGCGGCGTCGCCGCGGCGGGCGCCGAGCTTGAGAATGCGGGTGTAGCCGCCCGGGCGCGTCGAGAAGCGCGGGCCGATCGTGTCGAACAGCTTGGCGATCAGCGCGTCGTCCTGCACCTGGCGGAACGCCTGACGGCGGGCGTGGACGCTGTCGTTCTTGGCCAGAGTGATGAGCTTCTCGATCTGCGGGCGAAGCTCCTTCGCCTTGGGCAGGGTCGTGACGATGCGCTCGCTCTGGATGATCGAGGCGAGCTGGTTGCGGAACATGGCGGTGCGGTGACCGCTCGTGCGCCCCAGCTTGCGATTTGAGTATCCGTGTCTCATTGCAATCTCCTACTCGCGCATGTCGGCGCGGGAGCCGACCGGGACGCGCGTCATGCCGAACGAGAGCCCCAGGCTGGCGAGCACGTCTTTGATCTCGTCGAGCGACTTGCGGCCGAAGTTCTTCGTGGAGAGCATCTCGCGCTCGGTGCGCTGCACGAGATCGCCGAGGGTGCGGATGTTCGCGTTCTTGAGGCAGTTCGCGGAGCGGACCGACAGGTCGAGCTCCTCGATCGGCTTGGCGAGCATCTCGGCCAGGCGCGGATCGACTTCCGGCGCCGCGGTCTCCTCACGCTCCTCGGCGCGCGTTTCGAACGCGCTGAAGATGCGCAGGTGGTCGCCGAGGAGCTCGGCGGCGAGGCTGATGGCTTCCTGCGGCGAGACGGCGCCGTTGGTCCACACCTCGAGAATGAGCTTGTCGTAGTCGGTCATCTGGCCGACGCGCGCGCCCTCGACGTGATAGTTCACGCGGCGGACGGGCGAGTGGATCGAATCGACCGGGATGTAGCCCAGCGGCAGGTCGGTGTCGGCGTTGCGGTCGGCGACGACGTAGCCGCGGCCCTTCTTGAGACGGGCCTCGAGCTTGAGCGAGCCTTCCTTCGACAGCGTCGCGACGTGCGCGGTCGGGTCGAGGATCTCGATGTCCGGGTCCTCTTCGAAATCGGAGGCCGTGACGACGCCAGGCCCCTTCTTCTCGAGGTACAGGGTCTTGGGGCCGGAGCCGTGCAGCTTGAAGGGGATCTGCTTGAGGTTGAGGACGACGTCGGTCATGTCCTCGACCACACCCTGCAGCGAGGAGAACTCGTGCAGGACGCCCTCGGTGCGGACGGCCGTGATGGCTGCGCCCTCGATCGAGGAGAGCAGGACGCGGCGGAGCGCGTTACCGATGGTCGTTCCGAAGCCGCGCTCGAAGGGCTGGGCGGTGAAACGCCCGTAATTCGGAGTGAGAGTCTCGGGATCGTAATCGAGCTTTTTGGGTTTCTGAAAATCTGACCACATCATGGGAGCGGCCTCCTCGCGTGAGACGGCACCGCGGACGCGCGCGCGCGTCGTCCGCAGTGCCATCGAATTGGATTACTTCGAGTAGAGCTCGACGATGAGCTGTTCCTGGATCGGGAGACGGATGTCTTCGCGCTTGGGAAGATCCGTGACCGTGCCGCGGAACTGATCCGGCTCGAGCTGGAGCCACGCCGGAACGCCGCGGCCCGCCGCCGTTTCGACGGCCTGGCGGATCTGGTCGTTCTTGCGGCTCTTCTCGCGAACCTGGATCACGTCGCCCTTACGCGCCTGGTACGAAGGCACGTTGATCTTGCGGCCGTTCACCTCGATGTGGCCGTGACGCACGAGCTGGCGTCCCTGGGCGCGGGAGGAGGAGAAGCCCAGCGAGTAGACCACGTTGTCGAGCCGGAGCTCGAGCTGGCGGAGAAGGTTGTCGCCGGTGACGCCGGTGCGCTTGGCGGCGCGCCGGAAGTAGAGCCGGAACTGATTCTCCAGAAGACCGTAAATACGCTTGACCTTCTGCTTCTCACGGAGCTGGACGCCGTAGCCGAGCACCTTGGAACGGCGGCGGCCATGCTGGCCGGGCGCGTAGTTGCGGCGCTCGATGGCGCACTTGTCCTTGAAGCAACGATCGCCTTTGAGAAACAGCTTCATTCCCTCGCGACGGCAAAGCCGGCAGACGGGGTCGGTGTAACGAGCCACTATGCCTCCTGTTGTTTCGCACCCGCATCACCATGATGCGTTGCGTCTACGCCGGCTGCTGCTCGGCGTAACTTTTCGACGACTCGAGAACGGCTCAGACGCGGCGGCGCTTCGGCGGCCGGCAACCGTTGTGCGGGATCGGGGTGACGTCCTTGATCGACTTGATGTCGAGGCCGGAAGCGGCCAGCGCGCGGATCGCGGACTCGCGACCGGCACCGGGGCCCTTGACCTTGACGTCGACCGAGCGGACGCCGTGCTCCTGCGCGAGCTGGGCGGCGTTCTGGGCCGCGACCTGGGCGGCGAACGGGGTGCCCTTGCGGGAGCCCTTGAAGCCGATGCGGCCGGCGCTGGACCACGACAGGATGTTGCCCATCGGGTCGGTGATCGCCACGATCGTGTTGTTGAACGTCGCCGCGATGGAGGCGACGCCGTGCGGAACGTTCTTCCGCTCCTTGCGCTTGGTTCCGGCGCGTCGCGCGCCCGCTTTTGGTGCTCGTGCAGTTGCCATGTCTGTCCCTGTTCCTTACTTCTTCGTAGCTTTCTTCTTACCGGCAACCGCGCCCTTGCGCGGACCCTTGCGCGTACGCGCGTTGGTGTGAGTCCGCTGACCGCGCACCGGAAGCCCGCGGCGGTGGCGCATGCCGCGGTAGCAGTTGATCTCCATCAGCCGCTTGATGTCGAGGCCGACGTCCTTGCGCAGGTCGCCCTCGACCTTGCCCTCGTCGGTGATGATCTGGCGGATCTTGCGAACGTCATCCTCGCTCAGGTCCTTGACGCGGACGTTCTTGTCCACGCCGGCCCGGCCCAGGATGTCGTTCGAGCGCGTGCGCCCGATGCCGAAGATGTACGTCAGGCCGATTTCGACCCGCTTGTTCAGTGGAAGATCCACACCCGCGATACGTGCCATTTGCCTGTAGCTCCTGATTAACCCTGACGCTGCTTGTGCTTCGGATTCTCACAGATGATCCGAATGACGCCCTGACGGCGGACGACCTTGCATTTCGTGCAAATACGTTTGACTGATGACCGAACTTTCATGTGTTTCCTCAGCTAAGAGCTACGAGCGAACAGCTCTATTTGTATCGGTACGTGATGCGCCCGCGCGTCAGATCGTACGGCGAGAGCTCGACCAGCACTTTGTCGCCGGGGAGAATGCGGATGAAGTGTTTGCGCATCTTGCCGGAGATGTGCGCCAGTACCCGGTGCTTGTTCTCCAGCTCGACCTGGAACATCGCGTTCGGCAATGTCTCCAGGACCGTTCCTGTCACTTCAATCGCGTCTTCCTTCGACATGATTTCCTTCTCGGGCCTAGGTGCTGCGCGTTGGGAAACTCGTCTTGCCCTAATCAAACAGCACCATTCTTTTTCCTCATTTTCCTAAAACCCATGGTCCATTGGACGTGACCGCCACGGAGTTCTCGAAGTGCGCTGCGAGCGCACCGTCGACCGTCCGCGCCGTCCATCCGTCGGCGTCCGTCTTCACGTCCTGGATCATCCCGTTCGCTCCGGCCCGCTCCAGGCGGGACCGCAGCTTCGACCCGATCTCACACAGCATCGGCTCGATGGCCAGGACCATCCCTTCCCGCAGCTCGAGCCCGCGCCCGCGCCTGCCGAAGTTGTGCACCTGCGGCTCCTCGTGCATCCGGCGGCCGATTCCGTGGCCGACGAACGTGCGGATGACATGGAACCCGCGGGACTCCGCGTGCTCCTGCACCGCCGCGCCCAGATCGCCGAGATGGCGGCCCGGCCGCATCTCTTCGATCGCCAGTTCCAGGCACTCCCGCGTCGTGTCGAGCAGGCGCTGCGCGCTCGCGCTCACCTTCCCGACCGGCACCGTGATGGCCGCATCGCCGACGAACCCCTCGAAGATCGACCCGAAGTCGAGCCCGAGGACGTCGCCTTCCTGCAGCTTCGTCCGGTTGGGGATGCCGTGCACGATGACGTCGTTGACCGAAGCGCAGACGACCGCCGGATAAGGCGGCAGGCCCATCGGAGCGTAGCCTTTGAACGGCGACTTCGCGCCGCGCTTCGCCAGCTCCTCCTCGGCCATCGCGTTGAGCTGAGCGGTGGTCGCGCCAGGCTTGACCATTCCCCGCATCATCTCCAGGATCTCGACCACGATCCGGTTGGCCCGGTCCATGGTCGCGATCTCGTCGCGATTCTTCAGCGTCGGTCCCTTCATTCTATCGAGCATCTACGTAAGGGACTTTTCGATCCGTTCAAAGACCACATCGAGAGGACCGACACCGTCGACCTCTCGCAACATTTGTTTCGACTTGTAGTAAGTCGCCACCGGCATGGTCTGCCGGTGAAACGACTCCAGGCGCTTGCGCACGGCCTCTTCCGTATCGTCGGGCCGCGCGATGACCTCGGCGCCGCAGCGGTCACAGACGCTGTCGTTCGCCGGGGGGTTGTTCTCCAGATGGTAGATCGCCCCGCACTGCGCACACGTCCGTCGCAGCGTGATGCGGCGAACGATGGCGTCGTCGGGGACGAGCAGTTGAAGAACCCGTAGAGGCTCTTCCCCATTCCCTGATGCCGAGGACAGCAGTCCGTCCAGCTTCTCCGCCTGCACCAGCGTGCGGGGGAAACCGTCCAGAATGAAGCCTTTACGAGCATCCGGCTTGGCCATCCGCTCGTTGATGATGCCGACCATCAGGTCGTCCGAGACCAGGCCGCCCGACGCCATGATCGGGGCGGCCTGCTGGCCGAGGGCGGTGCCGTCGGCAACCGCCTCCCGGAGCATGTCCCCCGTCGAGATGTGCGGGATCTCGAAGCGGCTCGCGAGCCGCTTCGCCTGGGTTCCCTTACCGCTGCCCGGAGGCCCGATGAAAATGATCTTCACTGCGAATCAGCCCCTGCGCCCGCGGATGCGGCCCTTCTTCATGAAGCCGTCGTAGTGGCGCATCACGAGCTGAGACTCGATCTGCTGCATGGTGTCCATGGCCACGCCGACGACGATCAGGAGCGACGTTCCGCCGAAGTAGAAGTTCAGGCCCATGCCCGTCGTGATCCACACCGGCAGGACGCGGTCGAGGAACGCGCCGACGCCGAACGGGATCTGGGCGACGTGCACGCCCGAGATGAGGAACTCCGGCAGGATGCAGACCGCCGCGAGGTACACCGAGCCGACGAACGTGATGCGCGTCAGCACGCGGTCGATGTAGTCCGACGTCCTCTTGCCCGGGCGGATGCCAGGGATGAAGCCGCCGTACTTGCGCATGTTGTCGGCCGTGTCGACCGGGTTGAAGACGATCGACGTGTAGAAGTACGCGAAGAAGATGATGCCCACCACCTGCAGCAGGTAGTAGAGCGGCTCGCCCATCGAGATCTGGCGGCCGATGGCCGTGGCCCACGGCTGCTGGATCATCTGGGCGATGGTCTGCGGGATGACCAGGATCGACGACGCGAAGATGACCGGGATGACGCCGGCGGTGTTCACGCGCAGCGGCAGGTAGGTGTTCGAGCCGCCGTAGACCTTGCGGCCGACGACGCGCTTCGCGTACTGCACGGGGATGCGGCGCTGCGCGCGCTCCATGAAGACGACGAACGCCGTGACCGCGATCATGAAGAGCAGCAGGAAGAGCATCGCGAAGATGCTGCGCTCGCCGACGCGGATGTCGTCGATCGTGCCGACGACCGCGGACGGGAGACCGACCACGATGCCGGCGAAGATGATCAGCGAGATGCCGTTGCCGATGCCGCGCTCGGAGATCTGCTCGCCGAGCCACATGACGAATGCCGTGCCGGTGGTCAGCGTGAGCACGGTCATGATCGGGAAGCCGAGGCCCCACAGCGCGTCCTGCACGTGCGCGGGGACGAGCGGCGCGCCGCCCGGGGAGGTCTGGCTGCGCAGCCAGAACGCGACGCCGAGGGACTGCACGATGGCGAGGACGATCGTGCCGTAGCGGGTGTACTGGTTGATCTTCCGCCGCCCCATCTCGCCCTCTTTGGAGAGCTTCTCGAGGAACGGCCAGACGACGGTGAGGAGCTGCAGGATGATCGACGCCGAGATGTACGGCATGATGCCCAGCGCGAACACCGACAGGCGCGACAGCGCGCCGCCCGAGAACAGGTCCAGGAAGCCGAGGACGCCGCCGCCCATCGCCTTGAAGAACTCCGAGAGCGCGACGGGATCGACGCCCGGCGTCGGAATGTGCGATCCGAGGCGATAGACCGCCAGCAGCGCGAACGTGAAGAGCACGCGCTTGCGCAGGTCCTCGATCGCCCAGATGTTGCGGACTGTATCGACGACGTTCGGCACGTTACTGGATCTCCTGGACGGAACCGCCGGCGGCCTCGATGGCCTGCTTGGCGGTGGCAGAGAACTTGGTGGCCGAGACGGTCAGCTTCTTGGAGAGCTTGCCGTTGCCCAGCACCTTGACGCCGTCGTTCTGCCCCTTGACCAGGCCCGCCTGACGAAGCGCCGCCTCGTCGACGGTCGCGCCGTTGTCGAAGCGCTCCAGGTCGGAGAGGTTCACGACCGCGTACTCTTTCTTGAAGATGTTGGTGAAGCCGCGCTTCGGCAGACGGCGATGCAGGGGCATCTGGCCGCCTTCGAAGCCGAGCTTGCGGCTGAAGCCGGAGCGGGACTTCTGTCCCTTCTCGCCGCGGCTGGACGTCTTGCCGTGACCCGAGCCCGGACCGCGGCCGACGCGCTTCTTGGCGTGACGCGCGCCCTTTTTCGGTTTCAGATTGTTCAATTCCATTGGTGAGCTCCTACTCGACGACTTCGACGAGATGCGGGATCTTCGCGATCATTCCGCGGACTTCCGGCGTGTCGACTCGCTCGCTGACGCGGTGCATCTTGCCGAGGCCGAGAGCCTTGAGGGTCTCGCGCATCTCGACCGGACAGCCGATGCCGCTGCGGATCTGGCGGACCTTGATGGTCTTCCTGCCGGTGATCTTATCCTTGACCTTCTTGAGGAGGCTCATGCTTCGGCTCCCTCCGCGACCTCGTTACCGCCGCGCAGGCTCTTGTACTGCTCCTCGGTGCGGAGGAGCTTGAGGGCCTCGAACGTCGCCTTGACGACGTTGTGCGGGTTGGCGGTGCCGAGCGACTTGGTCAGGATGTTCTGGATGCCGGCCGACTCCAGGATCGCGCGCACCGGACCGCCGGCGATGACGCCGGTACCGTCCGAGGCGGGCTTGAGCAGGACCTTGCCGGCGCCGTAGTGGCCGACGATCGCGTGCGGGATGGTCGTCCCGGACATCGCGATCTTGATCATGTTCTTCTTCGCGATCTCGATGCCCTTCTTGATGGCGGCCGGAACTTCCTTGGCCTTGCCCGAGCCGAAGCCCACGCGGCCCGCGCCGTCGCCGACGACGACCAGCGCGCTGAAGCTGAAGTTCTTGCCGCCCTTGACGACCTTGGTCACGCGGTTGATGTGGACGACCTTGTCGATCATCCCGCTTTCGGAACGCTCTTCCTGACGGCGGTCACCACGCTGGGAGCCCGGTCCTCCACCCTGTCGCTGCCCGGGACGCTGCATTGGACGCTGCATGTGATCTCCTAGAATTCCAGTCCGTTCTCACGCGCCGCATCCGCGAGCGCCTTGATGTTGCCGTGATAGAGGTAACCGCCGCGGTCGAACACGACCCGCGTAATCCCCTTATCTTTCGCCTTCTTCGCGATGAGCGCACCGACGGCCTTGGCCGCCGCCGCATTCGCGCCCTTCGCGCCGGCATCCTTTTCGAGGCTCGAGGCCGAGACGATGGTCTTGCCGCTCGCGTCGTCGATCACCTGCGCGTAAATGCTCTTGAGGCTCCGGAAGATGGCCAGGCGCGGACGCTCCGACGTTCCCGTCACCTTCCGGCGGATCCGCTCCCGGATCCGTCCGCGTGCTTCGACTCTGTGTCTTGCTTTATCCATGGTTTCCTCTGTGCCGAGGTGTCATGCCCGGCCCACTAGATAGGACCTATAGGACGTATAGGACCTATAGGACGTATAGGTCCTGTTACTTACCAGCCGCCTTGCCGGCCTTGCGGCGGATGACTTCATCCGAGTACTTGATGCCCTTGCCCTTGTAGGGGTCCGGCTCGCGCAGGCTGCGGATCTCCGCGGCGACCTGGCCGACCTTCTGGCGGTCGATGCCGGTGATGGTGATGTGGCCGGTCTTGGCGTCCACGGTGATGTCGATCCCCTCGGGGATGGCGAAGCGCACCGGGTGGGAGTAGCCGAGCTGGAACACCACCTCGCGGCCCTTGACCTCGGCGCGGTAACCGACGCCGACGATGTCGAGCTCGCGCTTGAAGCCTTCGCTCACGCCCTTGACGTTGTTCGCCACGAGCGCGCGCATCAGGCCGTGGAAGGCGCGGGTCCGGCCCTCTTCGTCACGCCGCTCGAACTTCACGACGTTGTTCTCCACGTTCATGGAGATGCCTTCGACGATCTGCGTGCTGAGCGAGCCCTTGGGGCCCTTGACCACGACGGCGTTGCCGTCCTGGCGGACTTCCACGCCCTTCGGCAGCGGGATCTCTTTCTTTCCGATACGAGACATTGATCGATCTCCTTACCAGACCTGGCAGAGCACTTCGCCGCCGATGCCGGTCCGCGCGGCCTCGGCGCCCGAGAGCACGCCCTTCGAGGTCGAGACGATGGCCAGGCCGAGGCCGCCCAGCACCTGGGGGATGTCCTCTTTGCCGCGGTAGACGCGGCGGCCCGGGCGCGAAAC
The DNA here is from genome assembly GCA_036375075.1 of Thermoanaerobaculia bacterium. GTDB lineage: Bacteria > Acidobacteriota > Thermoanaerobaculia > Gp7-AA8 > Gp7-AA8 > QHVT01. Next base: position 38,316 of record DASUSN010000239.1, read on the forward strand.
GCGCTCGATGCCGTGGATGACCGGCTCGCCGTCTTCCGAGTACTTCAGATAGACGCGGAGCGAGGCCTGCGGCTTGCCGTCTTCCTGGACGACCTTGTAGTTGCTAATGAAACCCTCGGACTTGAGGATCTTCGCGACTTCGACCTTCAGCTTCGAGCTCGGCATCTCGACGCGATCGTGGCGCGACTGAATTCCGTTGCGGATTCTGGTGAGCATATCCGCGATGGGATCTGTCATCGACATTCTGTGACTCCTGATATCGGTCTAGAGACGAGCTACCAGCTCGACTTGGTCACGCCCGGGATGTAGCCACCGAGCGAGAGCTGACGGAAGCAAATGCGGCAGAGCTGGAACTTCCGCAGAAACCCGCGCGGACGTCCGCACTGCTTGCAGCGGTTGCGCTTGCGCACCGAGAACTTCGGTTTCCGCTCAGCCTTGACGATCATTGAAGTTTTAGCCATGTGTTCCTCTTACTTGCCGAACGGCATCCCGAGCTCGCGGAGAAGGACGCGCGCCTGCTCGTCCGTCTTCGCCGTCGTGACGATCGTGATGTTCATGCCCTTGGCCTTGTCGACCTTGCCCGCGTCGATCTCCGGAAAGATCACGTGGTCGCGGATGCCCAGGGTGTAATTGCCACGTCCGTCGAACGACTTCGTCGGCACGCCGCGGAAGTCGCGGACGCGCGGAAGCGCGATGTTGATCAGACGGTCCAGAAACTCGTACATCTTGTCGCCGCGCAGGGTGACCATCGTGCCGATGGACTGCCCCTCGCGGAGCTTGAAGCTCGCGATCGACTTCTTGGCCTTGGTCACGACCGGCTTCTGCCCGGTGATCGTGGCCAGCTCCTCGACGGCCGTGTCGAGGATCTTGGCGTTCTGGATCGCCTCGCCCATGCCCATGTTCAGGACGACTTTCTCGACCTTGGGCACGGCCATCGGGTTCTTGATCCCGAACTCGTCCTGCAGCTTTCTGCGGACTTCCTTCTGGTAATGCTCTTTGAGTCTTGCCGACATCTTGGGTCCTTTGTTCCGCCCGGCGTTGTACGGGCGAGGTTGATGTTGAGTCCTGTTTGTTCCAGCTCTTAGGTGTTAGCTCTTAGCTCTCAGGAGACCGCCGCCCCGCCCGTACTCCTAAGAGCTGAGAGCTGGCTTCTCCTAACAGCTACTTGGTCAGGTTCGCCTTGCACTTGCGGCAGAAGCGAACGGTGTTGCCTTCCTCGTCGCGGTGCGAGCCGAGGCGGGCGGCCTCGTTGCAGCTCGGGCAGATGACCTGGAGCTTGTCGACCTTGATCGGCGACTCGCGCTCGAGGATCCCGCCCTTCACGTTCTTGCCGGGGTTCGGGCGGGTGTGCTTCTTGGTGAAGTTCACGCGCTCGACGATGGCCGTGCCCTTGGTGGCGTTGACGCGGAGCACGCGTCCCTGCTTGCCGGCATCCTTGCCCGACAGCACCACCACCGTGTCGCCCTTGCGAAGGTGCGGCTTGTGGCGGGTCGTGGTGTCCTGTTTCGTGCTACGTCCGTACAGTCCCATGGTCTGCTTCCTTTAGATGACTTCCGGGGCCAGCGAGATGATCTTCATGAACTTGCGCTCACGAAGCTCGCGGGCCACCGGTCCGAAGACACGCGTGCCGACCGGCTCGCGCGCGTCGTTGATGAGAACGGCCGCGTTGTCGTCGAACTTGATGTACGAACCGTCCCGGCGGCGATTCTCCTTGACGGTCCGGACGATGACGGCCTTGACGACCGCACCCTTCTTGACCGTGCCGTCCGGCGACGCTTCCTTGACCGAGGCGGTGATGACGTCGCCCAGGCTCGCGTACTGGCCGGCGGTGGAGCCGCCCAGCATGCGGATGCAGGCGATCTTCTTCGCGCCCGTGTTGTCT